>NZ_BDBQ01000030.1 GCF_001613065.1 Nocardia miyunensis NBRC 108239 | reverse complement strand
GCACGTCGGAGGTGGGGCGTTGGGTGCCCAGGATGCGGAGATGCTCGGTCGCCGGGTGTGTTCCAGGTTGATATAGGTGTACGGGCGGAACCGTTGGGGCCGTTGGGCTTCGGTGTATTCAGTTGAACACGACCGTTCTTCGGCCGTGGACCAGGACGCGGCCTTCCAGGTGCCAGCGCAGGCCGCGGGCCAGGACGACGCGTTCGATGTCGCGGCCCTGGCGGACCATGTCGCGGACCTCGTCGGCGTGGTCGATGCGGATGACGTCCTGTTCGATGATCGGGCCCGCGTCGAGTTCGGCGGTGACGTAGTGGCAGGTCGCGCCGATCAGTTTGACGCCGCGGGCGAAGGCCTGGTGGTAGGGGCGGGCGCCGACGAACGAGGGCAGGAAGCTGTGGTGGATGTTGATCGCGCGGCCCGCCCAGTGCTCACACAGTTCCGGCGGCATGACCTGCATGAATCTGGCCAGCACCACCGCGTGCGGGTCGTGGGCGTCGACCAGTTCGCGCACCCGGGCGAAGGCCGGGCCGCGTTCGGCCGGATCCTTCGGGAACGGCACGTAGTGGAATTCCACGCCGTGCGCCCGGGTCAGGTCCGCCAGATCGGGATGGTTGCCGATCACCGCCTCGATGGTCGCGGGCAGCTCGCCGATCGCGGCGCGGCCCAGCAGATCGTGCAGGCAGTGCGCATCCCGGCTGACCAGCAGCACCGCGCGCCTGCGCACCCCCGAATCGAGCAGCTGCCAGTCGGTCTCCGGCCCGAATTCCGTCGCGACCTCCCCGAATCGCGCCCGCAACTCGTCCAGCCCGAACGGCACGGTCGCCGCGGTGATCGCCTGCCGCGTGAAGAACCACCCGGAGTCGATATCCGAGTGATATCCGGCCTCCATGATCGATCCGCCGAACCCCGCGATGAACGAGGTGATCCGCGCGATGATCCCCGGCCGGTCCGGACACCCGAGCGTCAACACGAACCGCCGATCGTCACCCGCCGCGCTCATGCGGTGACCATCCGAGCGCCGGGCGCGGACGTGCGCGCAACCGTGATCGCCGCCGATTCACCCGCGCTGTCCGTACGCCCGGCTCCGATCCGCGCTCGCAGTGCCGACTGTGCACATGTGGATGAATCCATGATGTCGCTTCGGATCGATGGCTCACGCGATCGGTCCGCGCGCTCGGCTCCGGCGAGCACCCGCCGCGCCGACCGCTGGTGCGTCGGGTTTCGGGGGCCGACGTGCGCCCATTGTCTCGGCGGTTGACTCAGACACTCGCTCATATCGCCATCCTCGCAGGTGGCGAAGGCCCCTCGGGGCTCAGAGTGCGTAGAACGGCTCCGGATAGTGGAATTCGCCGGTGATGCCGGGTTCGTAGGCCGTGAGGGGGCGGACCTGGAAATGGGAGTTCCAGGCGGGTTCGTTCGGGACGATGCCGAGGCGGGAGCCGGGCTGAAAACCGAAGCGGGGGTAGTACTCCAGGCTGCCGAGCAGGCCGACGAGGGGTTCGTCGAGGGCGTCGGCCGCACCGAGGGCGGCGTGCACGAGGGCCGAGCCGACACCGGCGCGCTGACGTTCGGGCAGGACGCCGATCGGGCCGAGAGCCAGCACCGGAAACGGGCCCACACCCGCGCGGGTGAGGCAGACGTGGCCGACCACCCGGTCGATGACCTCCGCGACCAGCGACAGCGTCGGTATCCACGCGGAATCGGTGCGCAAGCGATGGACCAGACCGACTTCGGCGGGGTCGCCGTCTGTCTCGGACCGCGCGAACGCGGCTCGATGCACCGCATCGATCGCGGGGATGTCGCCGGCCCGTTCACGACGGATCAGCACGGTGACCGTCTCCTCCCCTTCGACTGAACCCGGTCGCATTCGTGGTGATACGACTGCTGCCCGCACGACCGGCGATCACGAGTGTGCGGGACGAACAGGTCCGAACGCAACGAAATTCGTTCCGCCGCAGGCACCAACGGCCGCCCGGCCTCGATCGCACCGCACCGGCCGAATGCGCTGGGACCGATGTGCCAGACTCTGTGCCCATGGCCGATACCTCGCCGCAGACCGGAGATCGCGCGCTCACCCGTCGGGAGGTGGCCGCGATGATCGACCACACTCTGCTCGCCCCGGGCGCCACCGCCGACGACGTCGCCGCGACCATCGAACAGGCGCGGGAACTGGGCGTCTACGCGGTATGCCTGTCGCCGTCGATGCTGCCGGTCCGCGCGCCCGGACTCGTCGTCGCCACCGTCGCGGGATTCCCTTCGGGCAAACATCATTCGCTGATCAAGGGCAGTGAGGCGCGCTTGGCGGTGGAACAGGGCGCGGCCGAGGTCGACATGGTCATCGACGTCGGCGCGGCGCTGGCGGGTGACTACAACGCGGTCCTCGCCGATATCGTCACCGTGCGGGAGGCCGTCGGGGACGACACGGTGCTGAAGGTGATCATCGAATCCGCGGCCCTGCCCGATGCGGCGATCGCCGAGGTGTGCCGCACCGCCGAACGCGCCGGCGCCGATTTCGTGAAGACGTCCACCGGATTTCATCCCGCGGGCGGCGCCGAGGTGCGTGCGGTCCGGATCATGGCCGACACCGTCGGCGGGCGGCTGGGAATCAAGGCCAGCGGCGGCATTCGCACCGCCGAATTCGCGGCCGAGCTGATCGCCGCGGGGGCGACCAGACTGGGCATGTCCGCGTCTCGCGTTGTGCTGCAAGGATTTCCGGAATAGGCCATCCCGCTCAGCAACTGACCTGGTTCTGGTTCTCGGGGCCCTGCAAGGTGCTCGCGCCGCCGGTGAGCTTCACCTGGATACCGGTATCGGTGACGGTCAGCTGACTCGGATGCATGTCGAGCGGATAACTCTGCAGACTCTGGGTCATCGACTTCACGATGTTGTCGACCAGATCGTTGGGGATGCCGATCACGCCGAGCAGTGTCGCCTTGTTGGTGTCGACCTGGATCTTGTCGCCCACGATGTGCGGGGTCACCTGCAGATCCGCCAGCCCGCCGAGCACCTTCACATCCAGGCTGTTGGAACTCGGATCCGACGTCACGCCCGAGACCAGGCCCTGCAGCGTCTGGGCGATCCCGTCGTCGCTCCAGGTGGCCTCGGCATCGGAGCTGCCGACGGTGGCATTGTTACCGTTCGTGGTGATGTCGTGCAGCGTGGCGCGCACCTTCATGCCCACGGCCGGGCCGAACTGGGCGTCGTCACTGGTCACCGTGACCGAGCCGACCTTGTGGTCGACGTAGGTGAACAGCAGGGGTTTCGCGCCGAAACTCACCGAAACCTTGCTGCCCAGGCTCTTTTCGAGCTGGGTGGCGATGCACTGTGAAAAGTGTTTGCGGGCATAGGTTTCGAAGCCGACCGCGGTGCCGACGACGGCCAGCACGATCACGATTCCGACGATCAGCACAATTCGGCGCACGTTCCGGCCGCGGCGCGGCGCGGCGGTCGCGGTATCTGGAAGGCTCATGGCTGCGATTCTTCCCGAAATTTCTGAGGTCGTTCTGTGGAACGGTTGAAGGACCGATTGCGAGTCGTGCCCGATTGTGACATACCGCACACGCTCCGGGCGTAGCCTGGATCGCATGTCCAGGGAAGCCGGCGCCGCCAGCAGCGGGCCCGGAAGCCGTAATCCGCGCAACAACGGCGGGCCCCGCGAACGTCGGCAGACCGGGGTGGCCGGACGGCTGCGCGATCCGGAACAGGCATGGTCGGTGCTGCGGCGTCTCGCGGGGCGGTACGCCGGATATTTCACCACTCGCACGGTGGTCCGGGCCGGATGCGAGGAGCTGATCCGCTCGGCGGTGAACGAGGGCCGGGTGGTCCGGGTCGGGGTCGGGCTGATGCGGCTGGGCGATTGGCCGCGGGGTCCGCTGGACGACTATGCGATGTGGTCGGCCTGGTTCGACGGCGCGGCCGCGGTCTCCCACCACAGCGCGGCCGAACTGCACGGTATCGGCCGGCTGCGTCCGCGATTCGTGCACATGTCCGCCAGCGGCGGCCGACTGCCCAACTCCGCCGGACTGGTCGTGCTGCGCCGGACACTGCGCCGCACCGACGTCGAATCGGCGGGCGCGTTTCTGGTGACCACCCCGCTGCGAACCATCCTGGACCTGGCCGAATCGGGTATCGGCCAGATAGCCCTGGACGAGGTGGTAGCCGACGCGGTCGCCATCGACCGCTGCGACGGCGACGAAATCCACACCGCCGCAGGCACTTTGCCACCCCACGCCGCCACCCGCCTGCGCCGCTCGGTGGATCGGTCCTGAATGACGTTGCAGTTCAGAGCTTTACCGCCCCTGTCGTGTCCCGCCGCACCGATCCACGCAGGCCGTCGCCTGTCCACGCCCGCCGCACGATTCCGGTGGCCGGTGAACCAGTGTGAGTATTGCTGCGGCTCGGGGGCCTGCTGACCGGACCTGTGTTTCATCGGGTTCGCGGCCCGCTACACGTCGCGCGGCGTTGGAAATGGCGAGCCTTTCGCCTGCAGTCGCGTGACTTCGGGTGATCGGTGCATCGAGCGTGGATATCGCTGTGGTTCAGAGCTTTGCGGGAGCTACCGCGCTCGGGGCCGGATCGGGCGCGGGCGCGGTAGCTTTCGATGAGTCCGGATGTCGATCGTCTGGGCGTGAATAACACTGTGGCTCAGGGTTTTACGGGTGCGACGATGTCCCACGGTATCGACAGGACGCAGTCGCGCATGCGGCGGCGGTAGGGGCGGACCGGGAAACCGTTGTCGCGCAGGATTTCCGCGGTGCGTCGCCAGCGGGCGCGGGGGCCGTAGGGGGCGAGTGGGGCGGCGTGGGCCCAGGCGCGGTCGGCCGCGGTGAGCAGGGTGTGGATCGGTTCGCCGGGGACGTTGCGGTGGATCAGGGCCTTCGGGAGGCGTTCGGCCACGTCCGAGGGGCGGTCGACGGTGAACGGATCCCAGGCCAGGGTCAGCGACAGCGGACCGGATCGGTCCAGCAGGACCCAGGCGCAGCGGCGGCCGAGCTCGTCGCAGGTCCCCTCCAGCAGCAGTCCGCCGGGTGCCAGGCCGTCCAGCACCGTGGCCCACGCCGACGTGACGGCCTCCTCCGGATACTGCCGCAGCACGTTGAACGCGCGCACCAGCACCGGGCGCAGACCCGCGAGTTCGAATCCGCCGCGGGCGAACCGGACCCCGTCGCGGCCGGGGACGACGCGTTCTGGATCGATCTCGAGGCCGACCACCCGCACGTCGGGGCGCACCCGGCGCAGCCGCGCGGCCAGTTCCAGGGTCGTCACCGGGCTCGCGCCGTAACCGAGGTCGACCACGAGCGGATCGGCGGCCTCGCGCACCCGGCCGCGGACCAACTCGTCGTGGATCAGCCAGCGGTCGCTGCGCCGCAAGCGATTGATTCCGGTCGTTCCCCGGGTGATCGAGCCGAGCGGCTTACCGGATGCACCGGGCGGTTTGCCGGGCCTGCCGAGCGGCTTGCCGGACGCGCCGGTCGACTTATCGCAGGTACCGAGCGGCTTGCTGGATGCGGCGAGCGGTTTGCTGGATGCGTTGGCGGATTTATCGGGCGTACCGAGCGGTTTGCTCGATGCGGCGAGCGGCTTGCCGGATACATCGGCTGACTCATCGGACGTGCTGAGCGGTTCGCCGGATGTGCTGAGCGGGCTGCGGTGGATGAGCGGGCTGTCCGATCCGGCGCCTCTCAGCTCGTCGGGTTCTGCTCTTCCAACCATTGCGTCGTGAATTCGGCCTCGGCGCGCAGCAGATCGATCAGGTTGATCAACATCAACTGTTCGAGTCTGGGTCCGAGCAGCGGGATGGTCACTCGCGCCGTCGGCGTGGTGCGCAGGGTGCAGCCGGTGTCGGTGGGGAACAGGTGCATCTTGCCGGTCAGGGAGCCGGGTGCGGACGGGATCGTCGCGTCGAACTGGCCGGTGACCTCGGGGCCGTACGGTGCGTAGGTCTCGGTGCGGGTGATGATCATGTCCTTGCGCATCACCGTCTGCGCCAGGTCGGGCAGCATGCCGCGCGGTAGGACGTGCTCGAGCACCACCTCGATACCGCCGTCGCCCGCCTCCAGCGAGATCACCTCGTTGGGTGAGTACTCGCGCATCTTCGCCATCCGCGCATCCCAGTAGGCACGGTCGGACAGCGCCGCGTACACCTCCTTGGTGGTGTGCAGCGGATAACGGGCTGAGTAGGCGAGTCGACGGGGCATGGGGAGTTAGGTTACTGGTCGCTCAGCGGTTCGCGATCCAGGTGTTGGTGAATTCGGCCTCCGACTCGAGCAGCTCCAGCAACTTCTCGGCTACCACTGCCTCGATCTTTTTGCCGAACAGCGGGACGCTCACCGCGACGGTGCCCTCGACGACGGCCCGCACATGAGTGTCGTCACCGGTGAGGGTGACCGTGCCGCGCACCTCCGCGGGCGCGCCCTCCACATGGGCCTCGAAAACGCCGGCCTCCTGGGATTCGGAGTAGGTCTCGGTGCGCGGGATGACCAGATTGCCGGGGCGGACCGAGGTCAGCGCGCTGGGCAGCTCGGCCTCGGGAATGGACTGCACCATCGCGACCCGCAGTTGCTCGCCGTCGTACTGGAACGATTCCAGGCGCGCGTCCGGGCCGCCGACCTCGGCGAGGCGGTCCTTCCAGTACTGTTCGTCCGCGAACGCCGCGCGTACGGCCGCGGTCGAAAATCGGTAGTTCGCGGTGAAGGCCAGAGGTGTCGCCATGGTCGAACAGGCTACCGTCTGTGGCTGTGCGTACATCTCAGGTGGTGCCGTTCGAGGACGTGACCGAAGTGCTGGCCGCAACCGGTGCGCGGGTGCGCAATTCGGTCCCGCTGGCCGGGCTGACCACGCTGCGGGTCGGCGGCCCGGCGACGGTCGCGGAGTGCGAGAGCGTCGAGGCGCTGGTCGCGACGGTGCGCACCCTGGACGCGGCCGGAATTCCGGTCCTGCTGCTGGCGGGCGGATCGAATCTGCTGGTCGCCGACGCCGGATTCGGCGGGGTCGTGGTCCGGATCGCCACGTGCGGAATCGCATTCGGCGCGGATGGGGTGGTTGCCGAGGCGGGCGCGGAGTGGGACGAGGTGGTCGCGGCGAGCGTCGCGGCCGGATTCGGCGGGCTGGAATGCCTGTCCGGGATTCCCGGTTCGGCGGGTGCGACGCCGGTGCAGAACGTCGGCGCGTACGGCGTGGAGGTGGCGCAGCTGCTGCGGCGGGTGCGGTTGCTGGATCGCGCGTCCGGTGAGATCCGTTGGGCCGCACCGGACGAGCTCGGTTTCGGATATCGGACCTCGGTGCTCAAGCGCAGCGACCGGTCGGTGGTGCTGGCCGTCGAGTTCGCCCTAGATCCCGAGGGACGCAGCGCACCGCTGAACTATCGCGAGCTGGCCGTCGCGCTGGACGCCGCCGAGGGCGAAACCCGTCCGGCCGGGCAGGTGCGCGAGGCGGTGCTGCGATTGCGCGCGGGCAAGGGCATGGTGCTCGACGCCGCGGATCACGACACCTGGAGTGCCGGGTCGTTCTTCACCAATCCGGTGGTGCCGCCCGAACGGGAGGCCGAGGTGCGCGCGGCCATCGCGAGTCATGTGGGAGATATCACAGTGCCTGCCTACCCGTCGGTAGCAGGGGTGAAGTTCTCCGCGGGCTGGCTGATCGAAAGAGCCGGTTTCGGCAAGGGATATCCGGGGAACAATGCCCGTGCCCGACTGTCCACCAAACACACGTTGGCACTGACCAACAGGGGTGAGGCGAGTGCGGCGGACCTGCTCGAGTTGGCCCGGACCGTGCGTGACGGCGTCGCGGAACGCTTCGGGATCCGCCTGGAACCCGAGCCGGTGATCGTGGGCTCGGCACTCTGAGCGGGTGGCGTGAACCACGCGGAACTCGGTCGGAGCCGGAAAACTCAGCCGGTAGATTCGCGGAAGTGAGCATTCGAAGAGTTACCAGCCGCCGCGCCGCGATCGCGGGGATGGCACAGCTGGCGGCGGCCGCGTTCGTGGCCGGATGTTCGAGCGGCGGCGGCGGTTCTCCGCAGCAGAAGGCTCCGGTCGCGAAGGTGACCTTCGAGCCGGGCGCGGGCGCCGCCGATGTGAACCCGGTCGCGCCGATCTCGGTCAAGGTCGCCAACGGCACGCTCGAGCAGATCGCGCTGAGCAATGCCGGCGGTAAGCAGGTCAACGGCACGCTCTCGCCGGACAAGACCAGTTACAAGGTGAGCGAACCGCTCGGCTACGACGCGACCTACACCTGGTCGGGCACCGCGGTCGGCACGGACGGAAAGTCCGTCGCGATCGACGGCAAGTTCACCACGTTGTCGCCGAAGCAGACCGTGCCCGCGACGGTGAACGTCGGCGACGGCCAGGAGGTCGGCATCGCCGCGCCGATCATGCTGCAGTTCAAGAGCCATGTGGAGGACAAGGCCGCCACGGAGAAGTCGTTCACCGTCACCACCAATCCGCCCACCGAGGGTGGCTGGGCGTGGTTGCCCGACGACAACGGCGGTTCGCGGGCGCACTGGCGGCCCAAGGAGTACTGGGCGCCCGGCACGACCGTCGATTTCGTGGCCAAGCTGTACGGGCTGGACATGGGCGGCGGCAACTTCGGCGACTCGGATCTGACCTCCTCGTTCAAGATCGGTCGCAGTCAGATCGTCAAGGGCGCCGCGGATACGCACCGCGTTCAGGTGATCCGCGATGGTTCGACGCTGTTCGATTTCGCGTGCAGCTACGGCGAGGGCAATGAGAAGCGCAACGTGACCCGCTCGGGCATCCACGTGGTGACCGAGAAGTACGAGGATTTCACGATGTCGAATCCGCCGTTCTACACCAACGCCCGCGAGCGCTGGGCCGTACGCATCTCGAACAACGGCGAATTCATTCACGCCAACCCGATGTCCGCTGGGGCGCAAGGCAATTCGAATGTCACCAACGGATGCATCAACCTCAGCACGGCCGACGCGCAGAAGTACTTCCCGACCGCCCTCTACGGCGACCCCGTCGAGGTCACCGGCACCTCCATCGCCCTGTCCGCCGCCGACGGCGACATCTACGACTGGACCATCGACTGGGACAAGTGGCAGACCATGTCGGCCCTGCACGGCCAGCCCGCGCCCGTCGTCTCGGCTACGCCGATCGCCCCCGGGCCGCCCGGGGGCAACTGAGTCCCGGAGCGGCCCGGTGATGTCGCCGACAGCTGCTGCGCGCCAACAATATTCGGCCGCGGGATGACGAAACGCCTCGGGGTTTCAGGAGCGGCGGGAGAAGCGGCCGGGGCCTGCCTGGTCGCGGGGTTTGACGACGATGGTGTCCAGGTCGACGTGGGGTGGGCGGCTGGCGGCGAAGGCGATGATTTCGGCGATGTCCTGGGCGAGTAGGGGATCGATGCCCTCGTAGACCTTGGCGGCGCGGTCGGCGTCTCCGTCGAAGCGGACCAGGGAGAATTCGGTTTCGACTGCGCCCGGGGCGATTTCGGTGAGCCGGACGGGCTGGCCGAGCAGTTCGCCGCGGAGGGTGCGGTGCAGGACGCCCTGCGCGTGTTTGGCCGAGGTGTAGCCGGAGCCGTTGTCGTAGGTGTCGAAGGCGGCGATCGAGGTGACGGTGACGATCAGCCCGTCACCCGAGTCGATCAGCTTCGGCAGCAGCGCTTTGGTCAGCCGCAACGTGCCCAGGACGTTGGTCTCCCACATCCACCGCCAGTCGTCCAGATCCGCCTCGGCCACCGTGGCCAGCCCCTTGGCCCCACCCGCGTTGTTCACCAGCACGTCGACCCGTTCCACCGCGTCGCAGAACGCCCGCACCGACTCGTCGTCGGTCACGTCCAACGCCAGCGCCGTCCCGCCGATCTCCTGCGCGAGCTGCTCGAGCCGATCCACCCGCCGCGCCCCCACATACACGTGGTACCCCTGTTTCGCCAGCTCACGCGCGGTAGCCTCGCCGATCCCCGAACTGGCCCCGGTAACAACAGCACTACGAGTACTCATACCCGAAGCTTATGTGCCCCCGGTTTGCCCAGCAGCGCGACCACCGCCACATATTCGCGCTGCGATAATTGTCTAGCCTGATTCGACTTGATATGTCTAGGGGTACTAGACATACTAACCATGACAAAGCGCAGGGACATCATCAAGGCGATCCGGAATGCTGCCGATGAACGAGACCTCGCTGTCGAGATCACCGAAGGTGGTAACCACACCATCATTGAACTGGATGGGATGAAGATCCCCGTGCCGCGACACAACGAGGTCCGTGAACTGACGGCCCGCAGCATCTACAAACAGGCCGCGGCGAAGCTGGGAGAGGACTGGTGGAAGTGAGCACCTACACCGCGCGGGTCATCCGTGACGAAGATGCCTGGATGATCGAGGTTCCCGAGATCGATCGGGTCACCCAGGCATTGAACTTGCGCCAGGTCGAGGAGATGGCCCGCGACCTCATCGCCATCATGACCGGCACTGAACCCGACTCGTTCGACCTCGTAATCGAGTGGCCCGCACACATTGCGGCATCACTCGACGCATACCGTGCTGCCGGTGTGGATGCCGAGCAGGCCGCCGCACGTGCGACCCGGGCGCGCCTCGATGCTGCCGCCGCCTTGCAGTCCGAGGGCGCGACCGTACGTGATATCGGCGCGCTCATGGGTGTTTCGTTTCAGCGCGCACAGCAGATCCTCGAATCCGGACGCACGGGCGCGGGGGTTGCCGCGAAGTCGAGGAAGGTGAAGAAGAGCGCCGCAACCGAGAAGTCCAGGCGTCGGCAAGCTGGCTAGCCTCGCGGGTATGGGTATTCGGGAAGTGGTCAGTGCGGACGGGACCGGGATCGTCTATCGGGTGAGTGGGCCGGTGCAGGGGCGGCCGCTGGTGTTGTTGCACGGGTGGGCGGGGAACTTGCGGAACTGGGGGAGGGCGGGGGAGGAGTTGGGGCGGCGGTTCCGGGTGATCTCCGTCGATCTGCGGGGGCACGGGTATTCCGATGCGCCGGAGGATGGCTACGACGATCCGGAGAACTGGGCCGCGGATGTCGCGGCGGTGCTGGCCGCGGAGGGGGTCGAGACCGGGGCGGTGCTGCTGGGGTGGTCCTACGGCGGGATCGTGCTCAGCGACTATCTCGCGGTGCACGGCACGGGCGCGGTCGCGGGCGTGGTGTATTCCAGTTCGCAGGCCGGGATCGGGCGCGGGGTGCCCGGCGCGGAACCCGGTCCGGCGATGCAGAAGGCCATTCCCGACGTGTTCGAGGAGAGTCCGGGTAGGGCGATGCGCGGTTTCGCGGCCTTCGGCAGTGCGAACACCGGCGCCGCGCGGGACAAGGGCGGCGATGCCCAACGCCTGTTCGGCGGCAGCCTGTCCACCCCGCCGAGGGTGCGCAAGGCCCTGTTCTACCGCACCGTCGACAACACCGCGATGCTGCGCACCCTGGACGTCCCGGTCCTGGTCCTGCACGGCACCGCCGACCCGGTGGTCCCCATCGACAACGGCCGCTACATCGCCGAAGCCGCCCCGGATGTGCGCACCTCCTACTGGGACGGCGCCCAGCACGGCCTGTTCATCGAGGACCCGGACCGTTTCGTCGCCGAGGTCACCGATTTCATCACCGCACTCGACTGAACCTCAACCGCCGCAGCTGATCTCATATGGCAGCCAGGTGTGATGTTCACGGGTGTGCACCGGTCTCACGGGATGGCAGCTACCCTGATCTGGGTAGAAACATGTGACCAGGGTGGGCAGATTGTCGGGGGCGGACGGAAGGTGGCGGGCGGGTCGTGGCACATCCGGTGTTCGCCTATGACGACGTGAATCACGAAGCGGCCCTCGAGTACGCGGTGCAGCACGTCGAGGGCCGAAGTGCTGAAGTGATCGAGGGGCGCATCGTACTGGTGTCACCGATGTGGGACCACGAGAGGATCATCGCGCGCATACGGCGTCAACTCGACGCGCGAGTCGATGAACTCGACTGCCTGACCGGTTCGGGCAACCTGGACCTTCCGGGCTCGCCGAACTGGTACGTCCCGGACCTGGCGGTCATACCGGACGGCCTCGCCAAGGTGACCGGGGCGCTGCTGCCGGACCAGACGCTACTGATAGTCGAGGTGACCTCGGACTCGACCTTGGAGAACGATCGCTCCACCAGACGCCTCCGGTATGCGCAGTACGGAGCGCCGCTCTATCTGCTGGTCGACCGCCGGGAACGCGTGTGGACTCTGTTCCGGGACCCGCACGATCTCGGGTATGGCCGTACGGACGGCCCGCGGCCGTTCGGCGAGCCGATTCCGCTCCCGGATCCTTTCGCGCTGGCCATCGATACTTCCGGCTTCTGATTCGAAAATTGATTGTGCCGCTGCGTTTTTCGTGGCACGAAGGAGATTTCGCCCAGGGCGCGCGAACGTGTTCGCCGGACGCGAAATGGCTGGAAGCGCATTGTGATGACTCTCACTTGGTGGTCCGGGTCGCGTCGACGGCCGGGGCGGGCCGTGCACACTGGAAAGGTGGTGAGTCAACGCGCGGACGTACGGCCGAATCGGATTGCCGTGTTGTCGGTGCATACCTCGCCGCTGGCGCAGCCGGGCACCGGGGACGCGGGCGGGATGAACGTCTACGTGTTGCAGACCGCGATTCAGCTGGCCCGGCGCGGGGTCGAGGTGGAGATCTTCACCCGGGCTACCTCCTCGAGCGACGCACCGGTGGTCGAGGCCGCGCCCGGCGTGCTGGTGCGCAATGTGGTGGCGGGGCCGTTCGAGGGCCTGGACAAACACGATCTGCCCACACAGCTGTGCCCGTTCGCGGCCGAGGTGCTGCGGCAGGAGGCCCGGCAACTGCCCGGTCACTACGACCTCATCCACTCGCACTACTGGCTGTCCGGGCAGGTCGGCTGGCTGGCCCGGGATCGCTGGCGGGTGCCGCAGGTGCACACCGCGCACACCCTCGCCGCGGTGAAGAACGCGTATCTCGCCGAGGGCGACGCACCCGAACCGAAGGCCCGGGAGATCGGTGAGCGTCAGCTCGTCGAGGAGACCGATCGGCTGATCGCCAACACCGCCGAGGAGGCCCGGCAGCTGGTCGAGCTGTACGGCGCGGACTCCGAACGCATCGATGTGGTGCTGCCGGGTGCGGATCTGGCGCGTTATCGTCCCGGCGACAAGGCCGCCGCGCGCGCGGAGCTGGGTATTTCACCCGACGAGCAGGTGGTCGCCTTCGTCGGCCGGATTCAGCCGCTCAAGGCCCCCGACGTGCTGGTGCGCGCGGCCGCCCGGGTGTTGCGCGAGGAACCCGGCCGCGCGCTGCGGGTACTGATCGTGGGCGGCCCGTCCGGAACCGGACTCGAACGTCCCGACGCGTTGATCGAACTCGCCGCCTCGCTGGGCATCGCCGACCGGGTGACCTTCCTGCCGCCGCAGGCCCCGCAGCGGCTGGTGCAGGTGTACCGGGCCGCGGACGTGGTCGCGGTGCCCAGTCACAACGAATCGTTCGGCCTGGTCGCGATCGAGGCGCAGGCCAGCGGTACGCCGGTGCTCGCCGCGCAGGTCGGCGGTCTGGGAACCGCTGTGCGCGACGGGGTTTCGGGTCTGCTGGTATCCGGTCACCGGATCGACGACTGGGCCGGGTCATTGCGCTCGATGCTGGGCGATCCGCGGCGGCTGCGCACGATGGGCGTCGCGGCCGCCGAGCACGCCGCCGAATTCTCCTGGGAGCACACCGCCGAGGGGCTGCTGGACAGTTATGCCGAGGCGCTGTCGAGCCATCGGGGCGTGCGCTCGCGGCTGGCGGGTAGCGTGCTCACCGACGGCTATCAGACCAGGTCGCGGGTGCTGTGGCGGCGACGGATGGGAGTGGTGCACAGGTGAGCGGACGTGCGGTGAGCGAGGCGCAGACCGCGGAACTGATCGAGCGGACTCTGCGCGATCGCGAGGTGGAGTACACCCGCAACGACGAGCACACGTTCGTCGTGGTGCTGCCCGGCGAGCGCAAGCTGAAGACCGCCGTCATGCTGACCGTCGGCCGGCACGGGGTGCGCATCGAATCCTTCGTCTGCCGCAAACCGGACGAGAACTTCGAAGGCGTCTACAAATTCCTGCTGCGCCGCAACCGCCGCCTGTACGGCGTCGCCTACACCCTGGACCGGGTGGGCGACATCTACCTGGTCGGCCGCATCGCCACCCACGCGGTCACCGAGGACGAACTGGACCGGATCTTCGGCCAGATCCTCGAGGCCGTCGACGGGGACTTCAACGTCCTGCTCGAACTCGGTTTCGCGGAATCCATTCGGCGCGAATGGAAGTGGCGTGTGTCGCGGGGGGAGTCGCTGAAGAATCTGCGTGCCTTCGAGCATCTCGTGGACGCCGAGGAGTCCTGAGCCGGTTCCGGGCCCGCCTACCGCTCGAGCGCACAAGTCGGTGGTGACACGCGGCGGTGCGACGCCGTACCCTCACTGAATACCGAAGCTGCTGATCAGACACGCACAGTTCTCCTCACCGGAGGTGTTCGATGGTCAGGAATTTCGAGGGGAAAATCGCGCTCGACACCCGTGATTCGGAGCCGGACTGGCGGCCTTTCGCGGAACCGACCGCACCGCGCGGCGCGCCGAACGTCCTGTATCTGGTGTGGGACGACATCGGGATCGGGACCTGGGACTGTTACGGCGGTCTGGTCGAGATGCCGAATATGCGCCGGATCGCCGATCAGGGTCTGCAATTCACCCAGTTCCACACCACCGCACTGTGTTCGCCGACTCGTGCCTCGCTCCTGACCGGCAGAAACGCGACCTCCGTCGGCATGGCGACCATCGAGGAGTTCACCGACGGATTCCCGAGCATGTGCGGTCGCATACCGCAGGAAACCGCGCTGTGCTCGGAGGTCCTCGCCGAGCGGGGATGGAATACGTACGCGGTCGGAAAATGGCATATGACACCGCTGGAAGAGGAGAATCTGGCCGCGTCGAAGCGGCATTGGCCGTTGGCGCGCGGGTTCGATCGCTTCTACGGGTTCCTGGGCGGGGAGGCCGACCAGTGGTATCCGAATCTGGTGTACGACAACCACCCGATCTCGCAGCCGTACGCACCGGAGGACGGGTATCACCTGTCGAAGGATCTGGCCGACAAGGCGATCGAGTTCATTCGCGACGCGAAGGTGATCGCGCCCGACAAGCCGTGGTTCACCTACCTGTGCCCGGGGGCCGGGCATGCGCCGCATCACGTGCCGCGGGAATGGGCCGACAAGTACCGCGGCCGGTTCGACATGGGCTATGAGAAGTACCGCGAGATCGTGCTGGAGAACCAGAAGCGGATGGGTCTGGTGCCGGAGAACACCGAACTCTCACCCATGAACCCGTACGCGAACGTCACCAGCGCGGACGGCAAGCCGTGGCCGGTGCAGGACACCGTGCGAGAGTGGGATTCGCTGTCGGAGGACGAGAAGCGGCTGTTCCGCCGGCAGGCGGAGGTCTTCGCGGGATTCCTGTCCTACACCGACGCGCAGATCGGCCGCCTGCTGGACTATCTGGAAGAGAGCGGCCAGCTGGACAACACCGTCATCGTCGCCTTCTCGGACAACGGCGCCAGCGGCGAGGGCGGCCCGAACGGCTCGGCCAACGAGATGAAGTTCTTCAACGGCTACATCGACACCATCGCCGACAGTCTGGCCAAGCTCGACGAGCTGGGGTCCCCGACCACCTACAACCACTACTGCATCGGGTGGGCGATGGCGTTCAACACCCCCTACAAGCTGTACAAGCGATACGCCTCGCACGAAGGCGGCATCGCCGACCCGTGCGTCATGTCGTGGCCGGCCGGGATCGCGGCCCGCGGCGAGCTGCGTCACCAGTACCTCAACGTCTGCGACATCACCCCGACCGTCTACAACCTGCTCGGCATCACACCCCCGGACACGGTGCGGAACGTGCGGCAGCGTCCCCTGGAGGGGACCAATTTCCGGGCGCTGTTCGATGACGCGAACGCGGATGTCGGCAAGCACACGCAGTTCTATTCGATGCTGGGCACGCGCGGGATCTGGCATCGCGGGTGGTTCGCCGACACCATCCACGCCGCATGCCCGTCCGGCTGGGGGCATTTCGACCAGGACCGCTGGGAGCTGTTCCATATCGAGCAGGACCGCAGCCAGATGCACGACCTCGCCGACGTTCATCCCGAGACGCTCGAGGAGATGAAGGCGCTGTGGTTCTCGGAGGCCGAGAAGTACAACGGCATGCCGCTCAACGATCTCGACTTCATCTCCGCCCTGACCCGCTACCGCCCGACGTACGCCGCGAAGCGGGACAGCGCCGTCTACTATCCGGACATCGCGGAGGTGGGACCCGGTGCGGCGCTGGAGATCCGGGGACGATCGTTCGCGTTGCTCGCGGAGACGTCGATCGAGAGTGCCGAGGCGGAGGGGGTGCTGTTCGCCCACGGCGGCCGGCTCGGCGGACACACCCTGTACGTCGAGGACGGCCACCTCTACTACACCTACAACTTCCTCGGTGAGGAAGAACAGACCATCGTCTCCGATCGCACGGTGCCGCTGGGCGATCACATCCTCGGGGTCCGGTACGAACGTCGCGGAACCCGCGCCGACAACTTCACGCCCACCGGTGAGGCCGTCCTGTACATCGATCGGACCCCGGTCGGCTCGTTCGACGACATGCGGACCCAGCCCATCGTGTTCTCGGGTGTCGGGGAGGGAATCCGTGTCGGCCGCGACAACGGCCAGTCCGTTTCCGCGCGCTACCGATCACCGTTCCCGTTCACCGGAGGAACCTTGCGCCAGGTCATCGAGGACGTGAGCGGCAAGCCCTACCAGGATCTGGAAATGGCTGCGGCTGCGGCGTTTTCGCGCGATTGAGCCGGAAATCCGTGGCGCGGCCGATGTTCCGGCGCCACTCGCGCTGGCGCACTGTCACTCGACGGGCTCGACCGCGTGCGGTGGCACCGGCCGGGCCGGGCAGCGCGTTGTCCCGAGGGGCGGTCGGTCGCTCGCGACCCTCCACGATCGACAATGGCCGCATGGAGCTGAGCGATGCGATGCGGACCACGGGAGCGATCCGGGAATTCACCGACGAGGCGGTAGACGATCGTACGGTCTACGAGATCCTCGACGACGCCCGATTCGCGCCCAGCGGCGGTAATCGGCAGGGGTGGCGCGCGGTCGTGGTGCGCGATCCCGAGGTGCGGCTCGGGCTGCGGGATCTGTATCTGCCGGGGTGGGACGAATACCTGGCCATGGGACGGGCCGGGCTGGTGCCGTGGGCTCCGATCACCGATCGCGAGGCCGAGGCGCGGGCACTTCGTGAAGCGGCCGCCGGCAAGGCGGTGCGGGGTGGGCTGGCCGGACATCTGCACGAGGTACCCGTGCTGATCGTGCTGCTGGCCGATCTGCGCGCCCTCGCCGCCTCGGACCGCGATCTGGACCGGTACACGCTGGTCGGCGGCGCATCGGTCTATCCCTTCGCCTGGAACATCCTGCTGGCCGCCCGCGACCGCGGCCTCGGTGGCGTGATGACCACCATGCTCACCCGCCAGGAGGCCCAGGTCCGCGCCCTGCTCGGCGTACCCGGCGAATACGCGGTAGCCGCGGCACTGGTCCTGGGCCATCCGGTCCGCCGCCCCACCAAACTCCGCCGTGCCGCCGTCGAGGACTTCACCACTGTCGACCGCTTCGACGGCCCGGGTTTCACCGCCTGATCCGCGATGCCTCGCCGGTGATATGCGACGCCTTGCTGGTGGTGTGGTGCCGGTTCCGTTCCGGGCGCGGACCGGAGGGGGTGTGCTGCGACGCGAACGCGTACCGTGACGCTTCGCCGGTGATCCACGATGCCTCGACCGGCATGGTGTCGGTTCTCTTCCCGGGTGAGTCGAAAGGCGTTGTGCCGCAATGCCGAACGCGGTCGGTCCTCGTCGGCGCGAGCCGCTCGCGACCGTCCGATGCGGGGTCGGTCCCGGTTGGGACCGCGACCGGGCGGGCCCGATGCCGATATGCGGCCTGATGCGTTCGGGGCGCGTTGCGGTGCGGGCCAGGCCCTGAAACGACGTAATTTCGCTGCCGGGAGCGGGCCCGGGGTGCGAGGATCTCGGGCTGTGACGTGTGTGGCTTTGGATATCGGGGCGACGAAGTTCGCCGCCGGGATCGTGGGTGTGGGGCGGCAGGTTCGGAATGTGCGGCAGATCGCCGTGCCGAAGGAGGGGGTCTGGGACGCGTGCCGGGAACTGCTGCTCGGGGTGACGGGCCACGACCCGGTCACGGCGGTCGGGATCGGGGCCGCGGGGCCGGTGGATGCGCGGTCCGGGACGACCTCGCCGTTGAACATCCCCGAGTGGAGTTCGGGATTCGCCCTGGTGGACGCGGTGCGGGAGCTGTTCCCGGGGGCCGTGGTCCGGCTCGCGGTGGACGGTGCGTGCCTGGCGCTCGCGGAATATCACATCGGCGGGTTGCGCGGGGTTCGTGACGGGCTGGCGATGACGGTGTCCTCGGGGATCGGCGGCGGGATCATCTCCGACGGGAAGGTCGCGCTCGGGCGCACCGGGAACGCCGGGCACGTCGGCCATATCGTGGTCCCCGGCTCCCGCGACCACTGCGGCTGCGGCGGTATCGGCTGTGTCGAGGCCGTCGCCAGCGGCATGTCCTCGGTGCGCTGGGCCCGCGACCACGGCTGGACCGGCCGCTCGGGCATCGAACTCGCCCAGGCCGCGCACGGCGGTGACGCGATCGCCCTCGCGGCCCTCGAACGCGCCGGAACCGCTCTGGGACAAGCGATTTCGTCCGCCGCCGCCCTGCTGGACATTGATCGTGTCGTCATCGGCGGCGGTTTCGCCGAATCCGGTGAGCCGCTGTGGAATCCGATGCGCGCCGCCATCGCCGAACACGCTCGCCTCGGCTTCCTGCACGACCTGCGCGTGGTCCCCTCCCAGATAGACCACGGCGCAACCCTGGTGGGCGCGGCCGTGCTGGCGACCGAGTACGAGGCCGAACAGGCATAGTGACCGCTCGACGGGGCCCGTTACGATGGCCGCATGACGTACACCCTCGTGCTGCTGCGCCACGGCGAGAGCGAATGGAATGCCCTGAATCTGTTCACCGGCTGGGTGGATGTTCATCTCACCGACAAGGGAATCGCCGAGGGCAAGCGGGCCGGGGAACTGCTGGCCGAGCAGGGGATCCTGCCCGACATCGTGTTCACCTCACTGCTGCGGCGGGCGATCAGCACCGCGAATCTGGCGCTGGACGCGGCCGATCGGCACTGGATTCCGGTGATCCGGGACTGGCGGCTCAACGAGCGGCACTACGGCGCGTTGCAGGGCAAGAACAAGGCCGAGATCCGGGACAAGTACGGCGACGATCAGTTCATGCTGTGGCGGCGCAGTTACGACACCCCGCCGCCGCCGATCGACGCGGGCAGCGAATTCAGCCAGGACGGCGATCCGCGCTATGCCGGTATCGAGGCTCCGGCCACCGAATGCCTGAAGGACGTCGTGGCCCGGATGGTGCCCTACTGGGAGTCGGACATCGCCCCGCGGCTGCGCACCGGCAAGACGGTTCTCGTTGCCGCACACGGCAATTCGCTGCGCGCGCTGGTCAAGCACCTGGAGGACATCTCGGACGAGGACATCGCCGGGCTGAACATCCCGACCGGCATCCCGCTGCGGTACGAGCTGGACGAGAACCTGCGTCCGATCGGCCCGGGTGAGTACCTGGATCCGGAGGCGGCCGCGGCGGGTGCGGCGGCGGTGGCCGGCCAGGGCGGCAGCAAATAGAAGTTACCGGTGGTTCACAACTTACTCACCGGTAGCTAAACTCTCGTTCGTTTCTTCCGAACGAGAGGTGGATCACGTCCGATGCAGTACGCGTTCCGCGCCGCGGCAATATTGACCGCGACGACCCTTGTCCTTCCCTTCTTCGCCGGAACGTCCTCGGCGGCCCCCGAGCCGACCGGGCCCGATGGTGGCGCCGCGGGCGCCGCCTGGGCGGCCGCCGAGGACGGTCCGCAGCGGTATCCGAACATCCACATCGACTGGGATGTGCCGATCACCATGAGCGACGGCACGGTGCTGAAGGGCAACGTGTATCGTCCTGCCGATCCGGCCGGGCATCCGATCGATGCGCGAACACCGGTCGTGCTCAACATGACTCCGTACACCAAGTTGGTGTCGAATCTGGCCGATCACGCGGGTTCGGTTCCCGGACTGTCCGACGCTCTGCTGAACCTGGCCCGGCAGATCGATCTGTCCGGCACCCCGCTGTCCGGAATCACTGATCTGACAAAGGCTTTGGGCGGCGGCGCGCTGCGCAACTTCGCGGTGGACCGTCAACTGGTGGAGAGCGGATACACGCAGGTCGTGGTCGACGTGCGCGGAACCGGCTTCTCCCAGGGGGATTGGGACATGCTGCGGCAGCGCGAGCAGCAGGACACCGTCGAGACGATCGATTGGGCCGCGCGCCAGCCCTGGTCCGACGGCAAGGTCGGCATGAACGGCCTGTCCTATTCCGGCATCAACCAGGTGCAGGCCGCGCAGTTGCATCCGCCCGCGCTGAAGGCGATCTTCCCGGTGGTGCCCGGCAGTGATCTGGTGAACGACGTCCTCGCGCCCGGCGGCGGCTTCGGGTTCAACTTCATTCCGTTGTGGCTCACCGCGATCAACACCCTCAAATGGGTTCCGGATGTGCAATCGCTGGTCACCGGGAAGTTCGACACGACGTGGCTCGGCGACCGCGTGAACGATCCGTTCACCTACATGGACGTGCTGATCAACGCCTACACCCGAACGCGCATGCAGGATCTGGATCCCCGTGTGCGCCGGATGCTCACCGACATGTCCACCGAACGCAAAGCGTGGCTGGGTGATCCGAGCCGGATCACGATCCCGACCTTCGTCACGGGCGGCTGGCACGATCTGTTCACGTATTCGGAATCCAAGATCTACAACGAGATTCCGCTCGCGCCGGGGCACAAGCAGCTGCTGATGGGCAACACCTATCACCTCAACTCGGGCAGCGAATCCGGTAGGCCGGGCCTGCCGCCGCGCCTGGACGTGTTGCAGCGCGCGTGGTTCGACAAGTGGCTCAAGGGAATCGACAACGGCATCGATCGGTACGGCCCGGTGACGTTGCGCGAACAGGGCGGCGGCTGGGTCACCCAGGGCGGTTTCGGTCCGTCGTCCCCGGCCGAGGAGGCCGCGAAGTATCGCCGAATGTACCTGTCCGCCAATAGAAGTGGTACCGCGTCCAGCGTGTGGGACGGATCGCTGAGCGCCGCGCGGAGCGATGAGTCCGCGCGGCTGACCGTCGCGCCCGGCCTGAGCACGCTGTGTTCCAACGACGCCGCGCAGGCCACCGCGGGTGTGTTCGCGGTGATCAATGCCTGCGGTGCGGACGCCCGGATCGCCGAGACCAACGCGCTGACCTTCACCAGTGCGCCGGTGCCCGGCGCGACCACGATCTCCGGTCCGATCGCGGTGCATCTCGAGACCGTGCAGGACGCCGCGGACGGATACTGGGTGGCGACGCTGAACGACGTCGCCCCGGACGGGCAGTCGACGGTGCTGTCCTCGGGGCAGCTGATGGCGTCGCTGCGGCAGATCGACGAGGCGCGCAGTTCGCGTTCGGCCGGCGGCGACTACACCGATCCGCGCCCCTACACCTCGCTGGACCGGCGTCAGCCGACCGTGCCGGGCGTGCCGACCACCCTCGACATCGCGCTGCCCGCCACCCGCGCGGTGCTGGCCCCGGGCCATCGCCTGCGGGTGGACGTGTTCGCCGGGAACTTCCCGAAGGGCCTGCCGATCATGCCGATGCTGGTCGACACCGGCCTGAAGCCCGAACATGTGCAGCTCGATCCGCGGGATCCGAGTTTCGTGAACGTCCCGGTTCGCGGAGACGACGGCTGGTGAGCCCGGCTCCCGGGCGCACCTGACGGCTGGTGCGCCCGGGTAGTGCTCCCCGCGCGATGTCGCATCGCGATCCGCTCCGGTGATAAAAGAGGCCAACTTCACAAACCGTGGAACCCGCCGAACTCCGCACGGCAACGACGCGCGACGCCGGACGAGTTCACGTGTGCTTCGCGCATTCTCCAGATGCGCGGTGCCGCAACGCAATGTCCCCGGGGGACCGTTGAGGGCGCGCGGGACTCGGCCCGTCCGGTGATCCCCGACTCGCCGATAAACACCGCGTGAACGACTGGCTAACGCCGTCATAATGCCCTGCGACCTGCGTGAAACTTCGCCGACCGGCACTCGCCGTGTCGGTCCGCGATCGTACGATTCACGTGTGAGCGTTCCCCAGGCCGTGCTGCTGGCAGTTCTCGCGGCCATCGTCGGGCTGGCCGTGGGCGGGCTGCTCATTCCGTATGTGAATGCTCGCCAGGCGCAGCGCCGCGAGGCCGAGAGCGGCCTGACCATGTCCCAGGTGCTCGACCTGATCGTGCTCACCTCCGAGAGCGGTATCGCGGTCGTCGACGAATATCGCGACGTGGTTCTGGTCAATCCGCGCGCCGAGGAATTGGGCGTGGTCCGCAATCGCCTGCTGGACGAGCGCGCCTGGGCGGCGGTGGAGAAGGTCATCGCCGAGGGCGAGGATGTCGAATTCGACCTCACGCTGAAGAATCCGGTGCCCGGCCGCGGCCGCATCGCCGTGCGCGGCATGGCCCGCCCGCTCTCGCGCGGGGAATCCAATTTCGTCGTGCTGTTCGCCGACGACGATTCCGAGACCGCCCGCATGGAGGCCACCCGCCGCGATTTCGTGGCCAATGTGAGCCATGAACTCAAAACGCCCGTCGGCGCGATGAGCCTGCTCGCCGAGGCGTTGCTGGAATCGGCCGACGATCCGGATTCGGTGCGGCACTTCGGCAATCGGCTGCTGGCCGAGTCCGGCCGGATGGGCAAGATGGTGACCGAGCTGATCGCGCTGTCGCGGTTGCAGGGCGCGGAGAAGCTGCCGCAGCTCGAGGCCGTCGAGGTGGACATCGTGGTGAACGCCGCGATCGAACGTTCCCGCACCGCCGCCGAGGCCGCCGGAATCACCGTCAGCACCGACTCCAACAGCGGGCTGGAGATCTTCGGCGACGAACCGCTGCTGGTCACGGCGCTGTCGAATCTGGTGGAGAACGCCATCAACTACTCCCCGCGCGGCTCGCACGTGTCCGTGAGCCGCGCGATACGCAACGGCCATGTCAACATCGCGGTCACCGACCGTGGTATCGGCATCGCCAAGGAGGATCAGGAACGGGTCTTCGAGCGGTTCTTCCGCGCCGACAAGGCCCGCTCGCGCGCCACGGGCGGCACCGGGCTGGGACTGGCTATCGTCAAGCACGTGGCGGCCAATCACAACGGCGAGATCACCCTGTGGAGCAAGCTGGGCACGGGTTCCACGTTCACGCTGCGCATTCCCGCGGTCGAGACCGAGGATCACAGTGCCCGCGGCGGCGCCGGTGCGGGCGTCGCCGCGGACAAGAGAACACCCGCTGGAACTCCGGCGGGCAAGAAGGAAACCGGCTCACGCCCCCCGGGGCGAGCCAGACCAAACGGTGTGGAGGCAACCCGATGACGAGTGTGCTGATCGTCGAGGACGAGGAGTCGCTGGCCGATCCGCTCGCCTTTCTGCTGCGCAAGGAGGGGTTCGAGGTCACGGTCGTCGGCGACGGACCTTCCGCGCTGGCCGAGTTCGACCGTTCCGGTGCGGACATCGTCCTGCTGGACCTGATGCTGCCCGGAATGAGTGGCACCGACGTCTGCAAGCAGCTGCGCATCCGCAGCAGTGTGCCGGTGATCATGGTGACCGCGCGGGACAGCGAGATCGACAAGGTGGTCGGCCTCGAGCTGGGCGCCGACGACTATGTGACCAAGCCGTATTCGTCCCGGGAGCTGATCGCCCGGATCCGTGCCGTGCTGCGGCGCGGCGCGGGCGAGGAGATGGACGGCGGCAGTGAGAACGCCGTGCTGGAGGCGGGCCCGGTGCGCATGGACGTGGACCGGCACACGGTCCAGGTCAACGGCAAGCCGGTGACCCTGCCGCTCAAGGAATTCGATCTGCTGGAGTATCTGCTCCGCAATTCCGGTCGCGTGCTCACCCGCGGGCAGCTCATCGATCGGGTCTGGGGCGCGGATTACGTCGGCGACACCAAAACCCTGGACGTGCACGTCAAGCGATTGCGTTCGAAGATCGAGATGGATCCGGCCAAACCGGAACATCTGGTCACCGTTCGCGGCTTGGGCTACAAGCTCGAGGCCTGATCCCGCCGCGCGCGGACCGGGCCTGTCGGCAGGCTCTTCGCACGGGCTTCGGCCATGCCCTCGCGGGCCGCAGATTGTTCAGGTTGAGGATCTCGCCGGCCTCGGCCGTGTTGCGGGCGAACCGGTCGAACTTCGTCGTGGTCGGTACCACTTGCCGCCCGGTGACCGCCGCCGCGGCGGAGGTGACCGCGGTCAGTGCGTTGTCCAGGCCGGTGCGGTTCTGCCGGTGCGGGCTGCGGGTTGGTCGGACGGTGGCTGCCGGTAGTGGTTGCGGATTTCGTGCCAGCAGGTTGCGGCCACGCACGTCCAGCCGGCGAGTGCGGCGAGGGAGGGAACGGTCACCAGCAGAGCGAGCAGGGTGAGCATGGATCTCATCACCCCGCCGGGGGTGCAGAGACCGGGGTGCGGGCGCCGTCCATGACCTCGGTCCACCAGCGCTCCAGGAGACTGGGGTCGGGCCAATGCACTACCGGTCGATCGGCGGAATTGGTTGCGGCCGTGTGGGTGTGGTTCAGTTCGGGGTTTTGGTCGGCTGGGTCGAGATGTGATCGGGGGTCCACGGTGGTCCTTGTGCGGTTGCTGCTCGGTGCGCTGGTTATGCCGGGAGAGCACGCTTCCCCGGGGCCTGTTGGGCTGGGTTACGGCGTGTGGGAGCGGCCCAGCGTGGTCGTGTCCAGCCCGGGCTCGCGGTCGCGCTCACGGACGAGACTGCGCTGTTGAGCGCGGTCGAAGTCACTGCCTGCCGGGACGAAGGTCCTGATGCTGGTCATAGCGGTCCCTGCTCGATGTCCGCCGCGAGCGTCGATGCGGCGGAAGGGCCGGGTGAGCCCGGAAGACCCGAAGCTGACCGGGCCCACCCGTGGACGGAACGGATTCGAACGTCCTCTTCGGGGCTGTTCGCGCGGGGGAGGGCGGTGATCCGTGCCCGGGGTTGATGCCACCGATAGTGGCCGTGCACGTGCCGGACAGCCACAGGTCCGGGTGGACCGTGCCGGGATGGGTGATCGGGCCGGACGCCGCCCCGTGGTCGCGAGAACAGTTGTGTGGGAGAACATTTCGTGTGGTCTGCGGTGTTGTCGATGGCTGCGACAGGCATCACCTCGCTCTCACTGGTCATCGGATGTCGCGTCGAGCCGGCCTGTGCGCCCTGGGGCGGGCCACGCCCCCGGGGGTCCGTGGGGCCGGGCCGACGTCCGTGGGGGCGGACGGGCCGCCGCCGCGGGTCGAGCCGTGGCCAGGGTGTCCCGCGTTCGCGTGGCGGTGGGGATGCCCACCGGTCGCGGGCCTGGCACAGGACCTCGTCGATCTCGGCGAACAACTCCTCGAGATCGGGGTCCAGCCCCAGCAGCCGGGCATCCAGCTCCGACAGCTTGTCGGTGGCCTCGCTCGTCGCGGGACCGTACGCGCACCTCGTCTCGGGCACCGTCACAAGACCTTCTCGTGAGGTG
>NZ_BDBQ01000029.1 GCF_001613065.1 Nocardia miyunensis NBRC 108239 | reverse complement strand
GGTGCGGGAGCCCTGGGCGGCCGAGACCCGCGGCGGGCGCTCGGCGACCCGTCCGGTGGTCTTGCGGCTTCCGCGAGTGGGTTTCGTGGCGTCCTTCTCGTCGGTGGCGGACTGTGCGCGAGCGCGGCTGCGGAGGGTGTCCGAGGACCTGGTGCCCCGGCTGCGGCGCGAACGGCTGGAACCCGCCCGTGGACCCCAGGAATCGCCCCTGCGCGTCCGACTACCCCGCGCGCGTGGTTCGGCCTCCTCCAGGCGGCGTTGCAGCACCAGGCGGCCCAGACCGATCGCCAGCACGATCACGGTGGCGATGGCCATCACCGGGAAGCGGTTCACCAGCGGGATGCCCTGGTTGAGCAGGATGTCCTTCACCGAGGACGACGTATGGTCCAGCAACTGCCCATAGGCGACGGGTACGGCGATGAACAGCAGCAGCGGCGGGATGACCATCGTGGTGAACAGGCCGCGGTAGCGAACCGCGAGCGCGGCCAGCGCACAACCGATGATGTAGGCGCCGGCGAACACGTGAGTCAGATCTCTGCCACCGCCGCTTGCGTCGATGAAAAACCCGATAAGAGTGCACGCCACCGCGATCAACACCGCCGCGCCGGCCGGGATGCCGGGCACCGACGGGATGATCGAGCGGTGCGGTGCGGGCACCTCGGATCGGTCGCGTTGGGTAGCTGCCACGTAAAGCACACTATCTGTCGCAACCGGAACGTGTACCGAGGCTGGGCGGATGAAACGGTTACTCGTTGATGTCTGAGAAGCCCGCGACACGCGGTCGCGACTCGATGTAGCGGATTGCCGGAACCTCCCGATCGCCGATGTCCAACTCGTGCAGCCGCCGCGCGGTCACCAGTACACGCGACTCCACCGAGCCCACTGTCTGGTTGAAAGCGTCTACCGCCTTTGCCAGTTGGCCCCCCAGCCGGTCCAGGTGCCCGCCGACGACACCCAGCCGCGCGTACAGCTCCCGACCCAATTGCTGAACTGTTGCTACCTCTTTCGAGATAGCGTCCTGTCGCCAGCCGTGGGCGACCGTCCGAAGCAGTGCGACGAGTGTCGTCGGCGTTGCGAGGATCACGTTCCGGCCGAATGCGTACTCCAGCAGACCCGCATCGGCGTTCAGCGCGGCGTCCAGGAACGTCTCGCCGGGCACGAACAGGACCACGAATTCGGGTGCGGGATCGAAGGCCGCCCAGTACGCCTTGTCGGATAGCTGATCGATATGAGTGCGCAGATGTCTGGCGTGGCGAACCAGATGTTCGGCTCGCGCGCGGGGGTCGTCCTGGGCGGTGGCGTCGAGGTAGGCCGTCAGCGGGGCCTTCGCGTCCACGACGATGTGGCGGTCACCGGCCAGCCGCACCACCAGATCGGGTCGCACCGCGCCGTCCCGGCCCGCACGGGTGACCTGGGTGTCGAAATCGCAATGCCGCGACATTCCGGCCAGCTCCACCACGCGCTCGAGTTGGATCTCACCCCAGCGTCCGCGGACCTGCGGCGCGCGCAGGGCCGAGACCAGTTGCCCGGTCTGCGTGGCCAGCTGATGGGACAGCCGCTGCATGCCCGCGACCTGTTCGCGCAGGCCCGCATAGGCATCGATGCGGTTGTGCTCCACCTTGGCCAGCTGCTGATTCAATGCGCCGACCGCCTCGCGCAGCGGTGCCACCAGCGTGCCCAGGGCCTGTGAATTGCGCTGTGCGGCATCCTCGTTCGCCGCGCCGAGGGAATGCCGCAGCAGACGTTCGTTGTCGCGCAGGGCGGCCAGCTGCGCCTCGGCCCGCCCGGCCCGCGCGAGATGACCGAGCCAGCCCAGGCCCAGCCCGGTACAGAACACCACGAGCATCGCTAACAGCGTCGGTGCGGTCATGACAGCAGATAGTGCCGTATGCCACCGACAAGTTCGGCACAGTGGCTAACGCCCAGCACTTGCTCGGTGGCTCGTGCCGGCTCGGTTCCGGCCGATCGAGACGGGAATTTTTTGCGGCGGTCTCGGGGTGGCGATTGCGAATCTGTCGGTGCCATCGCCTACGGTTTCGCGGCATGCGGCTGCTGCACACCTCCGACTGGCACATCGGGCGGACCTTCCACGGTGTGGATCTGCT
This sequence comes from Nocardia miyunensis NBRC 108239, assembly GCF_001613065.1. GTDB lineage: Bacteria > Actinomycetota > Actinomycetes > Mycobacteriales > Mycobacteriaceae > Nocardia > Nocardia miyunensis. The sequence continues at coordinate 202,006 of NZ_BDBQ01000029.1, read as the reverse complement.
GGCGGATCAGGCACGTTCGCTCGAATCGCTGGCCGAGATCGTGGCCGAGCAGCGGGTGGACGTGGTGCTGCTGCCCGGTGACGTCTACGACCGATCGATACCCAGCGCCGATGCGATCGCGGTGTGCAACCGGGGATTCGAGGCGATCCGGGCAGCGGGCGCGGTGATCGTGGCCACCTCCGGCAATCACGATTCGCCGACCCGGCTCGGCGCGCTCGGCAGTTTCGCGGCGGCGGGCGGACTGCATCTGCGCACGTCCGTGGCGGATCTCCGGCGTCCGGTTGTGCTGGGCGACGAGTACGGCGAGATCGCCTGCTACGGCATCCCGTATCTGGAACCGGAGATCACCCGCGTGGAACTGGGTGTGCCACAGGCGCGTTCGCACGCGGAGATCCTGGACGCGGCGATGAGCCGGGTGCGCGCCGATCTCGAGTCGCGCGGCGGGGTGCGCTCGGTGGTGCTCGCGCACGCCTTCGTCGTCGGCGGGGAGGCGACCGGCTCGGAGCGGTCGATCTCCGTCGGTGGGGTCGAGACGGTGCCGATGGGCGCGTTCGAGGGGATCGATTACGTGGCTCTCGGGCATCTGCACTCGCCGCAGACGCTGTCCGAATCGATCCGGTATTCCGGTTCGCCGCTGCCGTATTCGTTCGCCGAGCGTTCCCATCGCAAGGCGGTATGGATCGCCGATCTGGGCCCCGAGGGGCTCACCGGCGTCGAGCGGCACGACCTCCCGCGGGTGCGCGGACTCACCCAGTTGACCGGCGAGCTCGAGGAACTTCTCGACGATCCCGCGCACGCCGAGGCCGAGGAACACTACGTCTCGGCCAACCTCACCGACCACGCCCGCCCGGTCGATGCCCTGCGTCGGCTGCGCCAGCGTTTCCCGCACGCGGTACATGTGGAATGGATTCGCCCCGAAGGCAATCCGGACCTGCGCTACCGTGAACGGGTGCACGGCCGCCGCGACACCGAAGTAGCGCACAGCTTCCTCGCCGACGTGCGCCGCGAACCCACCGATACCGAAATGGCTTGGCTGACACGCGCCTTGGCCGCCGCGACCGCCGAACGCGAGGTGGCCGAAGCGCAGCCGGTCGATGCGGGGGAGCGCACGGCATGAGCGATCCGGGCCGCGGGCGGCAGTCAACCTTGCTGCGGATGCTTCGGCCGCACGCCATGCCCATGCTGTACGGCCGGGGTACCGCAGCCGAGTCCGACCTCGGCGAGTTCCGTGTACCGGACGAACGGCCGGCTTCGGGGATACCGGCCGGGCGTTCCTGTCCGGTGCCGGCCGTGTCGTCTGGCATCGGGACAGCGGTTCGGGTCTGGAGATGCGGTGGAGCGTTGCGGCCCTTCGTGTCGCGGATCGGTACACCCGCCGCTGTCGGTGCCGGTGGGGCGCTACCGCCAGTGGGACTGCACGCACTCTGTCGGGAACCGTGCGAGCGGACGTGCGCGGAGGTGACTGGGATGAGTGATCGGGGTCGTGGGAGGCTGATCGGATGAGGCTGCATCGGTTGGAGTTGACGGCGTTCGGGCCGTTCGCCGACACCGCGGTGGTGGATTTCGATGTACTCGGGGGTGACGGCCTGTTCCTGCTGCACGGGCAGACCGGGGCGGGGAAGACGACGGTGCTGGACGCGATCGCGTTCGCGCTGTACGGGAGGGTGCCGGGGGCGCGGGGGGACAGCAAGCGGCTGCACTCGGATCACGCGGATCCGCAGACGCCGCCGCGGGTGGTGCTCGAGGCGACGTTGGGTGGGCGTCGGCTGCGGCTGACCCGCTCGCCGGAATTCCGGCGGCCCAAGAAGCGGGGTGGCGAGGGCTGGGCGGACGAGAAGGCCAAGGCCACCTTGGAATGGCTGGACGGCCGCGGCCAGAATCTCTCTCGTATACCCGATATCGGCGACGAGGTGATCCGGCTGCTCGGGATGAGCGCCGATCAGTTCTTCCAGGTGGTCCTGCTGCCGCAGGGCGATTTCGCCCGATTTCTGCGCTCGGAGAACGAGGATCGCGAGAAGCTGCTCGAAAAGCTCTTCGACACAGAGCGATTCGGCAGCGCCGAACAATGGCTGACGCAGCGTCGCCGGGACAGTGGCGCGGAACTCGATACGCACCGGCAGAGTATCGACCGGCTCATCGGTCAGGTGGTCGTCTCCGCCGGGGTCGGCGCGACCGAGACCGTCGACACCCTGGACGCGACGCAATGGTCGCAGCAACTCCTCACCACCGCCCGCGCCGCTGCGGTGACCACGAAGGCCGAACTCGCACAGCGCCAAGCGGATTCGACCCGCGCCCACGCCGAGGCCGAGCAGCAGCGCCGTCTGCACGACCTGCATCGCCGCCTGACCGCGGCCCGCGCACAACTGGACGAGTACGCCTCCACCGCGGAACTGCGCGCCCGCCGCCGCATCGAACTGGATCAGTCCCGTCGCGTCGAACCGGTCGCCTCCGCCCTGGACGAGGCCCGCACGGCGGCGAAAGTTCTCCGCAGCCGCACCGCCGAATCCCGCGCCCTCGCCGAACGTCTCGCCACCCGCCTGCTCGAACCCCCCAGCGCCGAACTCCCCGGAACCATCTGGGCAGCAACCGATCTCGCCGCCGCCGAACTCGCCGACACCGACCTTGCCGCCGAGCTAGCCGCCATCGCCCCGGTTCCGGAGCAGAACCGCAGTGCGGCAACGACTTTCGATGATCCCCCCGGCCGTACCTCCTCGGTCCGAGGTGAGAACGCCGGGGTGCCAACGACTACGGACGATCGCGCGGACTCACGGTCGGCCGATGGGTCTGGTGCGCCCGCTCACGGCGCGAGCGACTCCGCACCGGGCAGCGTCGGTGCCGGTTTCGAGTCGAGCGTTGACGGTGATGGCGCGCCGGGGCGCGGACGGCGTGCTTCGGCGGGTGGGTCTGGTGCGGCTGCTCACGGCGCGAGTGGCTCTGCGCGAGATAGTGCCGGGGTAGGGGGCGAGTCGAGTGTCGATGGCGGTGCTGCGCTGGGGCGCGAAGGTGCATCGACGGGTGGGGCCGGTGCCGCTGGATACGGCGCGAGTGGCTCTGCGCGGGACAGCGCTGGGGTAGGTCTGGAGTCGAGCGTTGATGGTGATGGCGCGTCGAGTCGCGGACGGCGTGCATCGACGGGTGCCAGGGGGCTTGAATCGGGGGATCGAGAGGAGTCGGCGGCGGAGCGGGCGTCGGTCGATTATGTCGAGCTCGAGTTGTTCTCGGTCGATCCGGTGCCGGGGAGCGCGGTGACCGGTGCGGATGTGGCGGGGGAGCGGAATTCGTCCGGAAGTGGGGAAGTGGCCGGACGGCGGCGGGGGGCGAGTGAGGGGGCTGCGCGGCGGGGGAGTGGGGTGCGCAAGACGGCGAAGACCGTTGCGGGGGATCGGCCGCTGCGTGTGGTGGACTCGGCGGTCGGCTGGGCTGCGGATGATGGTGAGCCGGGGTTGTTCTCGGTGGAGTCGCCGCCTGCGGCGGATGCTTTCGGGTCTGGTGATTCGAACGGGGCGGGGGTGCCAGCGGATGAAATCGGCAGGGGTACAGGCGAATTCGAAGCTGAGCATTCGGAAGAGGTGAGTTCGGACAACGTTGATCGAGGCGGTGAATCCGCTGCGGCAGTTGCTGATTCGAGTGACGGGCCGATCGCGGATCGGTCGGGCGGTGGTGCGGACGCGGATTCCGATGTGCGGGATACGTTCCGGGACGATGATTCCGAGATCGAGTCGACCGGTATCGATGCGGCGATTCAGCGGTGGTCGGCGCAGATCGGTGCGTTGGACGAGGTGCGGGCCGATGCGGAATCGGCGCAGCGGGTGAGCGTCGAACTCGCGAGGCTGCGCAAGGAGCAGTCGTCCCTGCGATCAGGCATGGACAAATTGGCCGCCACCCGTGCCGCGATGCCGGAAACGATTGCCGCACTGGATGTCCGGGTGCGCGAGGCGGAGCAGGCGGCGGCCGGACTGGCCGGATTGCAGGCGGAATGCGAACGGCTGCGCACGGCCTCGGAAGCGGCGACCGAACTCGCTGCCCGGCGCACCGAACTCGCCCGGGCCACAACCGCATTCGAGTCGGCACGGGAAGCACACGTCGATGCTCGCGAGCACACGCTCGCGATCCGGGAACGTCGGCTGGCCGGAATGGCCGCCGAGTTGGCGGGTGCGCTGGCCGACGGGCAGCCGTGCAGTGTGTGTGGTTCCGCCGACCATCCGGCCCCCGCCCAGCCGACCGCGACCGCCGCGTCCAAGGCCGACGAGGAACGTGCGGTCGCTGCCGAACGAACTGCCGAATCCGTCCGTGACCGTACGAAATCCCGCCTGTCCGAACTGGAGAACGACATCGCGGTGCTCGTCGCTCGCGGCGGCGAGGGCGACCGGGCCGAATTGTCCGCGGAACTCAACGTCGTCACCGAACGCTTCAAATCCGCCCGCCGCGCCGGTGCCCGCGTCGAGGAGCTCACCACCGAGCTGAACAGGCTGCGCGCCGACGAAACGCGCCTGCAGAACGAATTGCGCGAACTCGATGTCCGCAACAGTGCCGTGGTCGAACGCATCATCGCCGCCGACCGCCGGATGGCCGAACTCACCGACCGTCTGCGCACCGCCGCCGGAGCCGACGGCACGGTGGATCGCCGCCGGGCCCGCCTGGACGCCCTCGTGCGCGATGCCACCGAACTCCGCACGGCCCGAACCGAAGCGGATGCCGCCCGCGAACAGGTCACCACGCTGGCACGCCGCGTAGAGCAGCTGGCCCGCGCGGCCGAGTTGGTCACGCTCGCGGATGTGGTTGTGCCCGAACGCGGTTCGGAGCCGGACTACGGCGTGCTGGCGGCCTATGCGAAGGTCGTCGCCGCCGCCGCACGCAGCCCGCGGGAGCAGAGCAAGATCGAGGATGAGCTGACCGAAGCGGACAGCATTCGCGCGCACGCCGAGGCCGTTCTGGCCGAACCCGATATCCGGGCCGCCGCCGATGTCGAACTCGATGATCCGCAGGAGCTGGAAACCCGGGTGGCGCAGGCACGTACCGCGCTGGACGCGGCCGTGGCCGCCCATGCACAGGCCGAACACCGGGTGCAGCAGCTCGAGGAGTTGGGCACGCAACTGTGGGCCGCGGTGGATCGGATCACCCCGATGCAGCGCGCCTACGACGAACTGGCCGGGCTCGCCGATGTGGTGGCCGGTCGCGGCGAGAACAACCGCCGCATGTCGCTGCGTTCGTACGTGCTGGCGGCCCGGCTCGAGGAGGTGGCCATCGCGGGTTCGGTGCGGTTGCGCCGAATGTCCGGTGGCCGTTACGAATTCGTCCACACCGACGTCGCGGGCCGGAACGGCCGGCGCGGCGGCCTGGGGCTGGACATCCGCGACGACTACACCGGCGCGATCCGCCCGGCCAAAACCCTCTCCGGCGGCGAAACCTTCATGGCCTCACTGGCTCTGGCGCTCGGCCTGGCCGATGTGGTGGCCGCCGAATCCGGCGGCCTGGTCATGGACACCCTGTTCATCGACGAGGGTTTCGGCAGCCTCGACGCCGACACCCTCGACGCGGTCATGGGCGTCCTGGACGACCTGCGTTCCGGCGGACGCGTGGTCGGCATAGTCAGCCACGTCGACGAGATGCGCCAACGCATCCCCAGCCGCCTCCACGTCATCCGCCAGCCCACCGGCTCTCACCTGAAAACGATTGTCGCGTAAGCACATACGACCTCTCGAATGACGTTCTGTGAATTCGAAGCGCTCGCACTCGGACTCGGACTCGGACTCGGACTCGGACTCGGACTCACGCGTACTCGAGCGGTGCACCGCCCGACTCGAGCAGTGGCGCGGCCTCGCCATGCGCACGGACGAACTCGCCATCGCTTACCAGGCCGCACCTGCACCTTGCCGCCATTCTCGTCTGGGCCCGGTGCTGAGTCAGGCGGCCACAGGGTTCATCAGGCCAGCCGGTGGACGACGAGCCGGTTCCGCTCTTCGTCGAAGAGTCCGGCCAGGATACCGGCCTCCTGCCGATGCCCGTCGAACAATCCCCTCTGGTCGACGTGCACGACCAGGACGTCATGGCTGTCGATCACCTCAGAGATACCCCGCGTCTCAATGGTGTCCGACCACGCGTCCAAGTTCCGGCCGAACCAGTCCGGCAACCCGCACGGCTCTTTCACCGCGTCCCAGAAGTCGTCGAGTGTCTCGATCAGCCGACCGCGCAGGTCGACGATCAGCGCCGTGCCCCGGTGGTCCGCGCGGTTTTCACCCGCTTCGGCACGTTCGTGGCGCAGCAGCCATTTCTTCACCTCCAGCCCCCAGCGGAATCCGCCGAGAGTTCCGTCGGTGCGCAGGATGCGGTGGCAGGGGACGAAGAGGGCGGCGGCGTTGCGGGCGCAGGCGTTGGAGGCGGCGCGGACGGCTTCGGGGCGGCCGGACAGGGCGGCGAATGCCGTGTAGGTGATCGGATCTCCGGCGGGGACGGTGCGCAGTACATCCCAGGCGTGTTGCAGGAAGGGCCCGGAGATCTGGCGCACCGGGATGTGGTCGATCGCGAAAACCTCACCGGCGTGGTACTTTTCGACCGCACTGGTCACCTCGCCGAGTGAATTGCGTTGCCGCAGTGCATCGGGGCGCAGGCTGGGATGTACGAGTCGGCGCAGTTCGTCGGAATCGGCGGTCCATCCGGCGGCCAAGACCGCCCCATCCGCATCGACCACCGTGGTGAACGGACCGAGTGGTGTCGAGGTCGTGGTGAATTCGGCGGTACTCATTGTGCTGCACCTACTTTCGCCGGTGCGGGCCGGGCGGCGAGGGCCTGTTTCCACAGATGCATGGACAGATAGGACCGCCACGGCGACCATCGCGCGGTATCGGTGAGGTCGATGCCCAGCAGCGTCGCACCGCGCCGGACCACCAGATCGGTGTGCATCAGCACGTCCGGATCGGCCAGCAGCCGCATGGTCACGTAATCCGCTGTCCACGGCCCGACCCCGTCCAGCGCGAGCAGATCGCGGCGCAGGTCGGTTGCGGTGCGGCCGGTGTGCAGTCGCAGATCCCCGGACGCCAGCGCGCGCGCCGCCGACACGATGGACGCCGTGCGCCGGGCGGGTCCGGTCAGCACCTCGGTACCGTGCTCGGCGATCGCCGCCGGAGTCGGGAACAGTCGAGGCACCGGCCCGCCGATATCCTCGCCCAGCGCCTCGACCAGACGAGCGGTGTGCGTGGCGGCCGCGGCGACCGAGATCTGCTGACCGATCATGGTGCGCAACAACAGTTCCGGGCCGTCTAGACAGCCGGGGACGCGAATGCCGGGACTGAACACCGCCCGGCGCCCGGACTTCTCGGCGCTCGAGGTGAGCGCCTCATCGATGCCGACCGGGTCGGCGTCCAGATCCAGCAGGTGCCGCAACCGCGCGACGGTCGGGGCGAGATCGCGCATGTCGTGCAGGGCCAGGCCCGCCCGCACATGTCCGGGCTGCACATTCAGGCGCACCGTGGCATGTCCGTGCGGTGTGCGCAGGCCGCGGGTGTAGTGGCCGTCCTCCCACAGGTCCAGGCCGGGCACCGCGTGCGAGGACAGGAACCAGGTCAGCCAGCCCGCATCGAGCGGCTGGCGATAGGGCAGCCGCAGGGTGAGCATGCCGTTCGTCGCGGGCAGGGTGTCTCCGCGCAGCCGCCGCGACTCATCCCGCAGCGTCGTCGGGCTGACCGCGAACACCTCGCGCACGGTGTCGTTGAACTGACGGATACTGGCGAATCCGGCGGCGAAAGCGATGTCGGACATCGGCATTCGCGTGGTCTGGATCAACAGCCTGGCGGTGTGCGCGCGATGCGCCCGTGCCAGCGCCAGCGGCCCCGCGCCCAGTTCCGTGGTCAGCACCCTGGTCAGCTGACGCTGGGAATAGCCGAGCGACCCGGCCAGCGCGGGCACGCCGCCGCGCTCGATCACCCCGTCGGCGATCAGGCGCATGGCCCGAGCGGCCAGATCGGCGCGGGTGTTCCACAGCGGCGAGCCGGGTGCGGCATCGGGCAGACAGCGGCGGCAGGCCCGGAATCCGGACTGCTGCGCGGCCGCGGCCGTCGGCAGGAACGTCACGTTCGCGCGTTTGGGGGTGATGGCCGGACACGATGGGCGGCAATAGATTCCGGTCGTGCGGACGGCGGTCACGAACTGCCCGTCGAAACGGGCGTCGCGGGTCGTGACCGCGCGATAACAGCGCTCGAACTCGAGACCGTGTGCACTCACGCAGTCCACCCTGTCAGGCTGCACGTCACCGCGCTAGCGGGAATGGGACATCTACCCGGCGAGGTCGCCCGCGGTCGTACGATCGTCCAATGCCGAGGCGCAATGCGCCGCCCTCAGCAACAGCGCGTAGCGGGGTTGCGATCGGCCGCGGCATAGCGCTCGCGCCAGTAATCGCGCTCGGTCGGGATCGGGCATCCGGGATGTTTGCGCCGCAGATGTTCCACGTAACGCGCGTAATCGCGGCCGCCCAGAACCGCATTGACGTACCCGGCGACGGTACGGCCCGCGCGCAGCATTAGGCCGATCGCGTTCCGCCCACGCCGCCGGGTTGCCTGTTCCTCGGAGATCACGGCCGGATCCCGCGGGCACTCGTCGCGGACCGTCCCGTGGCCCGGACCGGTCTCATGGCGCTCATTCCGTGGACACCGCATGGGCGGCGCCGGGCACGGTGGCCTTTCCCGACTTCACCAACTCGTCCCATTCCCGCTGCACCTCCCGTTCGGCCTTGGTGGTCAGGAATCCGCTGGGCCCGAAGATCTTCGAGGGCACCTCCGGCGTCTCGGTGGTCTCGCTCCCGCCGCGCCGCAGGGCGCGGATGCACACCAGCGCGCCGATCACCGCGACGATCAGTACGAGCACCGCGAACACGATCGACAGCGTGCCCTGGATGAAGCTGTTGCGGATCACCTTGTCCATATCGTGCATGTTCTTCGCCGGGGACAGCACCTTGCCGGCGTCGCGGGCCGAGCTGTAGATGCTGTGCTGCTTGAAGTAGCCCAGATTCTTGTCGGCGGAGAAGATTTTCTGCCACGACGCGGTCATCGTCACGACCAGATCCCAGATCAGCGGCAGCGCGGGTATCCAGGCCCACTTGACCAGGCCTTTCTTCACCACGATGACCATCACCACGGTGAGCGCGATCGCGGCGAGCAGTTGATTGGCGATGCCGAACAGCGGATACAGCGTGTAGATGCCGCCGAGCGGATCCGTCACGCCCATCAGCAGCACCGAACCCCAGCCAGCGACGACGAGCGCGGAGCAGAGCCATGCGCCCGGCCGCCACGACGGATCGGAGAACTTGCGGGCCGGGCCGCCCAGGTTGCCCAGAGTGTCCGAGAGCATGAATCGCGCGACACGGGTACCGGCGTCGATCGTGGTGAGGATGAACAGCGCCTCGAACATGATCGCGAAGTGATACCAGAACGCCTTGAGCGAGGACCCGCCCAGAAACCCTTGCAGCACATGGGACATGCCCACCGCGAGCGTCGGCGCGCCACCGGTCTTGGACAGCAGTGAACTCTCGTCGACGCTCCTGGCCTCGTTGATCAGGTCGGTTCCGGTGACGGGCGTGCCGCCCAGATTCATCCCGTTGATCTTCTTGGCCGCGGCATCGGCGGTGGCCTGCGCGATCTGCGCGGGCGAGGCCCCGGCGGGCAGGCCGGGCGGGGTGGCGGTCAGGCCGCCGGTGTTGATCGCGAAGAACACGTGCTGATCGATGATGCTGGCCGCGATGATCGCCATCACCGCGACGAACGACTCCATCAGCATGCCGCCGTAGCCGATCATGCGCGCCTGGGACTGCTTCTCCAGAAGTTTCGGCGTGGTGCCCGAGGACACCAGCGCGTGGAATCCGGACAGCGCGCCGCAGGCGATGGTGATGAACAGGAACGGGAACAGGTTGCCCGCGAAGGCCGGACCGTGGCTGTTGCCGGCGAACTGGGAGATCGCGGGGGCCTTCAGGACCGGCATGGTGATCAGCACGCCGACCGCCAGCAGCACGATGGTGCCGACCTTCATGAACGTGGACAGATAGTCGCGCGGCGCCAGCAGCAGCCACACCGGCAGCACCGAGGCGATGAAGCCGTAGATGATCAGCATCCAGGAGATCGTGGTGCCGTCCATCGTGAAAGCCGAACGGCCCCAGCCGGAATCGCCGACCCACTTACCGGCCACGATGGCGAACAGCAGCAGGACGAAACCGACGATGGAGATCTCGCCGACCTTGCCCGGCCGCACATAGCGCAGATACAGGCCCATCAGCACGGCGATCGGGACCGTCATCGAGATCGAGAACACGCCCCACGGGCTGCCGCCGTGCAACTGCCCGTCCGCGCCCTTGGTGGCGGCCAGGGCGTTCACCACGACGATGCCCAGCACGGCCAGCAGGATCACCATGATGGCGAGCACCGCGACCAGCGCCGCGATGCCGCCGACGACGCCGAGCTCGTCGCGGGCCATCTGCCCGAGACTGCGGCCGCGGCGCTTGACCGATGCCCACAGCACCAGGTAGTCCTGCACCGCACCGGCCAGCACGACGCCGACCACGATCCACAGCGTGCCGGGCAGATAACCCATCTGGGCGGCGAGCACCGGCCCGACCAGCGGGCCCGCACCGGCGATGGCGGCGAAATGGTGGCCGAACAGCACCCGCCGGTCCATCGGCATGTAGTCGGTGCCGTTCTCCAATTCCTCGGCGGGCGTGGCGACATCGTCGCGCGGCTGGGTGATCCGGTCCGCGATCAGCCGGGAGTAGAACTGGTAGGCGATGATGTAGGTGCAGACCGCGGCCACCACGATCCACACCGCGTTGACGTCCTCGCCCCGGCTGATGCCCAGCACCGCCCAGCCGACGGCGCCGAGGATGGCGATGACGAGGAATATCGCCTTCTTCGCCGGGCTGATGGGTGCGCGGTCCACGACCCCGACCGGGGGTAGGTCGGGGTCGGTCCGGAGGTATTCGATCGTCGCCATGCGAGTAGCTCTCCCGTGTTCCTGTGCGGGTCTTGCGCGATCGGACACTACCGAGCCGGACTTGCGGATTCGCAGGTTCGGCCCGGATTGTCCGACAGGGGCAGTTTGCCACGGTGGACCGACAGGTCGGGGCGAGAACGAACGGATCCGGTGCGGGTAACGTTGTCCATGCGTGTGCTGCTTCGAATTCCGCTGCGCCAAACGTAAGCTGCGCGTGCTGTTCTATTGATTGCTGATGCTTTGCCTGATCGGGTGCGTTTGGCGTGCCGACTACGGCGACTCCGATCGGGCCGAGGAGGAGGTCCGTGATTCCGGTGCGCCGCCGAACCCTGCTCGGATCGATGCTGGCCGCACCGATCCTGGCTGGTTGCAGCGGTGCCGCCGACGACGCGGTGACCTTCTTCTTCCAGGCGCGGCCGCAGGAGGCCCGGGCCCGGATGCGGATCATCGCGGCCTTCAACGAACATCATCCCGAAATCCGGATTCGGACCGTCATGTCCAGCCCGGATCCGTTGCAGCAGATGCTGACCTACTGTGCCGGGGGCAAATGCCCGGACGTGCTGATGGCCTGGGAACTGCTGTTCGCGGGCCTGGCCGATCGCGGGGTGCTGCTGAACCTGCGCACGATGCTGGACCGCGATCCGGGATACGCCGCGAGCCTGCGGGCGGACAGCTATCCGAGCCTGTACGAGACGTTCGACTACGGCGGCGGGCAGTACGCGCTGCCCGAGCAGTGGTCCGGGGTGTTCCTCTACTACAACCGGAAAATGTTGGCCGAGGCCGGAATTCACCCGCCGGTCCGCTGGTCGCAGGCGTGGAGTTTCGAGCAATTCCTGGCCGCGGCAAGGGCTTTGACCCATCGCGACGGTCGCGGACGGGTCCGGCAGTGGGGTTTCGCCGATGCCTGGGTGCCGTACTATTCGGCGGCCTGTTTCGGGATGAACAACGGCGCGCAGTGGTTCAGTCCGCCGAAAGCGCCGACCCGCACCGATATCGGGGATCCGCGTTTCGCCGCGGGATTGCAGTTCTACGCCGATCTCGCGGTGCGGCACGGGGTCGCGCCGAGCGTGGCGGATCGATTGTCGGATTCGGCCGCGGATCTGTTCGCCGGCGGCCGGGCGGCCATGCTGCTCGGCGGGCATTGGCTCTATTCGGAATTCATCGAACAGGACGATCTGGATTTCGACGTCACCGTGCTGCCGGTGGGCCCGCACGGCGGGCCGGGCGCGATAACCAATGTCGGCTGTACGGGTCTGGCGATCGCCGCGCACAGTCCGCGACGTGAACAGGCATGGGAGTTCGTGAAATTCGCGACCGGGCCGATCGGTCAGGCGATAATCGCCGAATCGGGTCTGTTCGTTCCGGTGTTGCATTCGGCAATGGGCTCACCGGGATTCGCCGCGGCGCACACCCGGGTCGCCAATCTCGAGGTGTTCACCGGCGGGCCCACCGTCTCACGCACGATGGTCACGACCCCGGCGTGGGGGAAGGTCGAATCGCTGATGTCGCGGGGCTGCAATCGGGTGTTACGCGGTGCGGCGCAGGCGGATTCGCTGGGTTCGATGGCGGGGGACATCGACGCGGCGCTGCGTGCCCCGACGTGAGCGGACATTCACTGAAATCATTGCCGGACGGGACGACAACCGTCGAGGAACGATCGGATACGCATACTGTGTCCCGATCGGCACGGCCTCGTCGATCGGGGCTGGACCGGCGGCGATCGCGAGCCGGAATATCCTTCGTCGCACCGAATCTGGCGGCGGTCGCGCTGTTCATGCTGTTTCCCCTGGGCTTCTCGCTGTATCTGAGCTTCCACTCATGGGACCTGTTCCGGCCCATGCGGTTCGCCGGACTGTCCAATTACCGGCAGCTTTTCGACGATCCGCTGTTCTATATCGCGCTGCGCAATACCGCGGTCTTCACGACGCTGACGCTGGTGCCGACGGTCGTGATCAGCCTCGGTGTTGCCGCCGCGCTGAACCGGAAACTGAAGGGAATAGCGCTGTTCCGCATCGTGGTGTTCCTGCCGCTGGTGGCCTCGACGGTCGCCATGGCGGTGGTGTGGCGGTTCATGTTCACCTCGAACGACGGCCTGTTGAACACCGTGCTCGGATGGTTCGGCGTGCCACCTGTGCCCTGGCTCAGCGATCCGGGGTGGGCGCTGCTCTCGCTGAGCATCGTCACGGTGTGGAAGGGCGTGCCGTTCGCGACCGTCATCCTGCTCGCCGCGATGCAGGCGATTCCCGAAGATCTGTACGAGGCCGCGACCATCGACGGGGCGGGGCCGTGGCGGCGATTCCGGTCGATCACCCTTCCGCTGCTGCGCGGGGCGTTGTCGTTCGTCGTCGTGATCACCGTGATCAATACGGTGCAGGCGTTCGATCAGGCCTATGCGCTGACCGACGGCAACGGCGGACCCGAGACCGGCACCTACGTACTGGGAATCATGCTGTTCCAGAACGCTTTCCGCTTCTACCAGGTCGGCTATGCGGCCGCGCTGGCCTGGGTGATCTTCGCGCTGCTGCTGGCGCTGACCGTGCTGCAACTGCGGCTCTCACGGCGCGGGGTGTGACGATCGGCACAGACCACGGGTGTCACAACCGCGGTTCGGGCGGGGTCTGCATGGTGTCCGGATCATCGTACGGAGAGAGGGGAGCATCTCATGAAGGTCATGATCGTGTGCGCGTCGGTGTCGCACGGCAATACGAAGAAGGTCGCCGATGTCATGGGGGAGGTGCTGCGGGCCCGGGTCGTCGAGCCGGAGCAGGTCGACCCGGCGGAGTTGGCCGCATGCGATCTGGTGGGGTTCGGGTCGGGAATCTTCCTGCGCGCCTTCCATCCTCGGCTGCGCGACTTCGTCGAGGGGCTCGCGGTCGAATCGCGAGGCAGCGCATTCGTCTTCGCCACCAGTGGATTTCCCGAGGCACGGTTCCAGCCGTTCACCCGGCCGCTGGTCGGGGCGCTCGAGCGGAAGGGCTTCGAGGTCGCCGGGACGTTCTCGTGCCGGGCGTTCGACACCTATCTGCCGTTCAAACCCGTCGGCGGCATCCGCAAGGGACGGCCGGACGCCGATGACCTGAGCGCCGCGCGCACCTTCGCCGAGGGGGTGCGGGATCGGATCGACGTGCGGTCCTGATCGCGAAGTCCGGCCCGGATCGGCGATCGCGCGGTTGGGACGTGCCATCGCGGCTCGGCCCGGCTGCCTGCGGGGATAGATTGAACGTGCGGCCGGGAGACCGTCGATCGAGGAGGCGCGGTGACCGAGGAGACGACCGGGTGGGGCGGGGGTCTGTGGGCGGCGGCCGATCTGGTGACGCCGATGTCGATCCGGGTGGCCGCGACCCTGCGGCTGGCCGATCACATCGTCGCGGGCACGCGCACGGCCGACGCCCTGGCCGCGGTCGTACGCGCCGATCGTGACGCGCTGAGCCGGGTGCTCGCACATCTGGTGACCGCCGGTGTCCTGGTCCGTACCGAGACCGGTGAATTCGACCTCACGCCGCTCGGTGAGCACCTGCGCGACGACGATCCGCAGGGCCTGCGGCCGTGGCTTGACCTGGAGGGTGCGATCGGCCGCGCCGATCTGTGCTTCGTCCAGCTGCTGCACACCGTCCGCACCGGTGAGCCCGCATTTCCGCGGCAGTTCGGGCGGCCGTTCTGGGACGATCTCGCGGCCGACCCCGCCCGTGCCGCATCCTTCGACGCGGTCATGGGCGCGCGGCTGGTCGCGGACGCGGACCTGGTCGCCGCCGCGTATCCGTGGGGCGATCTGGGACACGTCGTCGATGTGGGCGGCGGCAACGCCAGCCTGCTGATCGCGCTGCTGCGCGCCCACGACGACCTGCGCGGAACGGTCGTCGACCTGTCCGGACCGGTCGCCCGCGCCGCCGAGACCATCGCGGCGGCCGGTCTGGGTCATCGGGCCGACGCGCGGGCGGGCAGCTTCTTCGACCCCCTGCCGAGCGGTGCGGGCGGCTATGTCCTGTCCGGCGTCCTGCACGACTGGGACGACCCGCACGCCGCGCGCGTTCTCCAACGATGCGCCGAGGCCGCGGCCCCGACCGGCAGGGTCCTGGTCGTGGACAATATCGACACCTCCCGCGGCGGCATCCCGGACACCGAGGGCGATCTGCGCATGCTCTGCTATGTCAATGGCCGGGAGCGCACTCTGGAACAACTGGCCGACCTCGCCGCCCCGGCCGGCCTGCGCCTCGGCGAGGTCGTACCCGGCGGGACACGCTCGATAGTCGAGTTCCGGCTGAATCCCTGAGGTAGCCCAGCGCACGCACTCGGGTTCGCGGTCCTCATGACCGAGCCGATTGCTCGCATTACGGTCTACGGCATCCGGACCTGTTGGGGCGCCGTGGTTTTCCCGATGTCGCCTCGGATCGGTCGCTGTGGGCTGATCATGAATTCCGGATGCCGAGCTGGAGCCGACGCGGTGAGCCGGAGGCGCTATCGGTACGCGGATCGGGGGTGCCTGATGCGGGGTGATCACGGTGGCGGTGCGCGGGCGTGTGTGGTGGGTGGCGGTGTGGCCGCCGGGGGCCGGAGACGACCGGCCCGGTGCGATTACTCCTGTGGCACAGGGATTTGCGGGCCCGAGGTGCGGGCCAGGAGTTGGGCTTCGTAGCTGTAGGCGAGGTGTTCGCGGGACTTGAGGGTGTCGGGGTGGTCGGGGCCGAGCAGGCGTTCGCGGTCCTCGGCGGTTCGGGTGTGCGCCTCGATCGCTTCGGAGAAGCGGCCCGCGTCGTGATAGGCGACCGCGAGGTTGTTTCGGGCGATGAGGGTGTGGCGGTGGTCGGGGCCCAGCTGGCGTTCGCAGTCGGCGAGCAGGCGTTCGAACAACTCGGCCGCCTCGCTCGCGCGACCGACTTCCGCGTACGCGTGGGCCAGGCCGATGCGGGCGCGCTCGGAGATCGGGTGGTCCGGGCCGAGCACCCGCTCACTGGTGTTCGATGCCTGTTCGTAGAGGTCGGCGGCGTCGCCCGCGCGATTCGCCGCGGCGCGGTCCGAGGCCAGGTTGATCGTGGAGTGCAGCGTATCCGGATGGTCCGGGCCCAGCACGCGTCGCCGGGCGGACAACAGGCGTTCGTCCAGCGCGGTCGCCTTGCTCACCTTCCCGGCCTCGCGCAGGCAGGAGGCAAGGGAGTCACAGGTGATCAGGGTGTCGCGATGATTGGAGCCGAGCAGTCGCTCACTGTCCGCCAGGCAGGTGCGGTAGAGCGCGATCGCGTCGTCCAGCCGCCCGTCCTCGCGGTAGGCCAGGGCGAGATTGTGGCGGGCGGTGAGGGTGTTCTTGTGGTCGGGGCCGAAGCCCTGTTCGCTGTCCGCGAGGGTGCGCTCGTACAGATCGATGGCCTCCACCATGCGTCCGGCTTCGCGGTAGCAGCGCGCGAGACTGCCGCGGAAGATCAACGTGTCGAGATCCTGTGGGCCGAAGGTGCTCTCGCTGTCGGTGAGCACCCGCTCGTACACATCGATCGCCTGGGAGGACCGACCGGCCTCCCGGTACGCGCGGGCCAGATTCCCGGCGGAGATCAGCGTGTGCCGATGCAGCGGACCCATCGCCCGTTCCCGGTCGACCAAGATCTTCTCGTACCGCGCGATCACCTCGGCGTGCTCGTCGTCCAGATCCGAATACGCACTGCCCGTGCCGATTCGGTCCTGCGTCGGGTTCGACTGCTCGGGTGTTCTCGGGATGGGAGAGGTCGGGGTGTCCTCCGGGCCCGTAGCCCCGGTGACGGCGTCCTGAGGAGATTCCGGTTCGACTGTGGAATCCACTGGCGTGCGGGCTGTGTCGGTCGGTTGTGCTGGCTCCGGACTGTCGTCGACGGGCTCGGCGGATTCGTCCGTGATCGTTATCGGTGGTTCCGTTGAGTCGCCCTGGATGGACACACCGCCGGCGTGACTGGGCGACTGCGGCGCGTCGGCTACCGGGGCATCTATGGGTTCGCGATCGGCGTCGTTGCGTGATGTTCCGGACGGGGTGGTATCGGTGCGATCGTATTCTGCGGCAGTCTCACCAGCGGTGACTTCGGGAGAGTTCTCCGACCCGGCCGCAGCGTCGTCGACGAGCCCGAGGGGTTCGGAATACGTTTCGGCGCTTGGGGTCCCGGTCGCATCGGAGGCCGCAGTGGTCTCGCCAGCGCTGAAGTTGTGTGACTCCGACGACTCGGCAGCAGAGAGGGCGGGTTCGATATCCGTGTCGTAGTCCGGTGTTTCGGGCTGGACCGCGTCGGTGTACTCGGATGCCGCGACGGGGTCGGGACCGGTCCCGCGGTGTGGCTCTGGTGATTCGGCCGCAGGGGCCTCGGCGGGTTCGGTTTTCGTCTCGTGGTGCGGGGTTTCGGGTCGGACCGTGTCGGCGTACTCGGATGCCGCGATGGAATCGGCATCGGTCGCGCGGTGTGGATCAGGTGATTCGGCCGCCGCATCGCCATCGGGCCCGGCGGGATCGGCCGGTGATACGGACGCGTGCTCGGATTCGGTGTCGGACTCGACAACCGTGAGATGGCGCGGTTGCGGCGATTCGGCAGTGGTGGCCTGGACGAGTTCGCCCGCCTCGGGATGCGTCTCGTCCGGCGTTTCGACGAGGGTGTTGTCGTAGCCGGATTCCACCGAGGCGGCGTCGTTCCGGGAGTCCCCTGGCACGATGCCTTCGCGGTCGTAGTCGGCCTGTTCCACCTGGCCGTTGCCGAGCGCCGCGCTCGATTGTGAGGTGTCCGTATGATTCAGCTGCGAATCGGTATCGCGCGAATCTCGCTGTTCAGCAGCAGTTTCCGTCGATTCGAAGCGCTCGTCACCGAAAGCGTTCGTCGATGCCGATTCGGCATCGCCCGCGGATTCCGCGGCTCGGGTTGCCGATGTGGCATCGGAAATCGGGTCGGTCCAGGTGTGCTCGAAGTCTGCCGAGTAGTTGTCCTGCTGCGGCTCAGCCGATTCCGCATCGGGGATGTGCGCAGGTTCGGGGACGTTCTCGTGCAGCGTTTCCGCCGATTGCGCGATGGTGTCCGCGAACGGAATCCGCAGGGCGTCGGCACTCTCCTCGCTCTGCGGCTCCGGTGCGAACACGCCCTGTGTCGGCTCGCCCACGAGCGGCTGCAGCGTGAGTTTCAGCGTGTGCGTGGTGGTTTCGGCGGTCTCCGGGGTCTGCGGGCCGACCACGCGGAAGCGGGGCTCGCCCGCATCGGTGTCGATCAGCAGCCGCACCGTCAATTCGGCTGCGCGCGCCTCGAATCCGCTCGTGCGATCGACTGTCATGGCGGTGAGATCCCGGGTGAGCGCCCGTAGAACGTCGGGCAACGGAATCGTCTCGTTCACCGCAATCCGGTCGTCGGTCATGATCATCCCCTTGCCGGAACTCGAGTGGGTATGCGCGGGCGGCGGTCGTTCGAGTTTATCGTGCCGGGGCCCCGCGGCCACTCTCCGAGGACCCCAAACAGACTGTACGGCAGGGGTTCTCGCGCTGATAGGGCTGCGTGTGGTAATGGCGGTCGTTTGGCAGCTCAAGGGCCTTGTCCGACCTAGCGCAGCAGGATGGAGCTCAGGCGCTGCGCGGCGTCCCGGACGGCGGCGCCGAAAGTCTCTTCGTCCTCGGGGCCGATGTCGAGCGGGGAGACGCCGATGCTCGCGACGGCCGCCGAACCGCGGCCGGGAACCGCGGCCGAGACGCCGCCCACGGAGGGGACCAGTTCTCCGTGGGTCACCGCGTAACCGCGCTCGCGGGCCCGGGTGATCTCCTCGCGTTCGCCGGGGACGGCGGGAAACGCGGCCAGGATCGCCAGCCCCGCCGAACCGCGGTCGATCGGATCGATCTGCCCGGCCTGGAAGGCGACGTGGATCCGGGCGTGGCGAGGTTCGACGACGATGAGGGCCCGCACCTCGGTATCGCTTTCCCGCACGACCAGATGGGCGGTGGCCTGCGCGCTGTCGGCCAGTTCCTCCAGCACGGGCCTGGCCAGGGTGCGCAGATCCTGTTCCACCGGTTCGGCCAGCCGCACCAGGCCCAGACCGAGGAAGACGCGCTTGAAATCGTCGCGCCGGCACAGGTGGTGATATTCGAGGGTGCGCACGAGCCGATGCGCGACCGTGCGATGCACCCCGACCTGGTCCGCGATCTCGGTGACCGAGACGCCCTCGGTTCTGCGCGCGAGCAGTTCGAGGATCTGCAATCCGTTGTGCAGCGTCTTGGACATATCCGACCCGACATCGCCGCTGGTCACCGCCGATTCTGTGGGCAGCCGTAACTGAGGCATAGCTGAACTCCTTGACCGTTGTGACCTGAAGCACCTACAGTGTTCACATATAACACGCTGCGTGCGATTATCGCACACTTTCGAATTTCTGGAAAGTCATGTCACCAATTACCGTCGTCGACGCAGGCACGGTCGCGGCCATTCACCAGCTCTATGCCCGGCAGAGCCGGGCAATCGACTCCGGCGCTGCCCAGGAGTGGGCCCAGACCTTCACCGCGGACGGCGAATTCCACTCGCCGACCTACCCGGAGCCGGTTGTCGGCACCGCCGCGCTGACCGAGTTCGCGGCCGAATTCGATCGCGCGGCCCGCGCGGCCGACGAGCGCCGGAGGCATGTGCTGAGCAACCTTCTCGTCGAGCGCGTCGACGCGGACACCCTCGCGGTCAGCGGCTATCTGCAAGTGCTCGCCACCCGCATCGGAGGCGAGTCCCGACTCGTGCGTTTCACCACGATCGACGACCGGCTCACCCGCCACGGCGACGACTGGTCGATCACCCGCCGCGTGGTCGAGCGCGACGACGCGCCGCGTTGAAAACCCCTCTGCCCCCCGAACATTCGAAGGAGAAATCAGCTATGACGGCAGCAACATCGAACCCGGGCCGGGTCGAGCACGATCGCATCGAGGTCGTCCATCCCGACATGGTGGGCAAGGCGGCGGTCGTGACCGGCGCGGCGCGCGGTATGGGCGCGGTCTTCGCGGCCGGACTCGCCGCCCGCGGCGTGGACGTGCTGGGCGCGGACATCAACGACGAGCAGATGACCGCCACCGCCGCGCGGATCAATGCCGAACTCGCGGGCTCGGATGTGGCGAAACCGGGTCGCGTTGTCGCCGCTCGCGTGGATGTGACCTCGGCCGATGAGCACGAGGCGCTGGCACAGCGCGCCCTCGCCGAGTTCGGTCGACTGGATTTCTGGATCAACAACGCGGGCATCTTCCCGTTCGCCGAGGCGGCGGACATCTCGCCCGAGCAGATCTCCGCGGTGCTGGACGTCAACGTGGAGGGCGTGCTGTTCGGCGCCCAGGCCGCCGCACGGCATATGCGCCCCGGCGGCGCCATCGTCAACATGTCCTCGGTGTCGGCGGTGCGGGTGCGCCGTGGCCGGGGCGCGTACTGCACGTCCAAGGCGGCCGTCGCGCATCTGACCGAATCGCTCGCGGTGGAGTTGGGGGACAAGGGAATTCGAGTCAACTCGATCGCCCCCGGCTACATCGACACCGAGATGACCCGATGGGTGCGGGAGGACCCGGCCGCGCTCGCCCACGCGCTCGACGTCGTTCCGCTGCATCGGCTCGGCTCGCCCGAGGAGGTCCTGGGCCCGCTGCTGTTCCTGCTGTCGGACAGCGCCCGATACGTCACGGGACATTCCATCGCCGTGGACGGCGGGTCCCGGCATGTCTGAGTCGCCGAGCACCGAAACGTATCCCGACGTCGTCCTGATCACCGGCGCGGCCCGGGGTATGGGCGCCAACCACGCGCGGGCCCTCGCGGCGCGCGGTGTGCACGTCTGCGTCGCCGACATCATCGACACCTCCGAGGTGATCGACGAGATCCGGCGTGCCGGTGGCACCGCGTCGGCGCACCACCTCGACGTCGCCGATCCGGCGGCCTGGTCTCGCACGATCGACGAGATCCGTTCCGGCCCAGGATCTCTCGGCGGTCTGATCAACAACGCCGGTATCTCGCGCCGCCTGGAATTCATGGACACCCCGGACGAGATCTGGGAGCAGACCATGCGGATCAACCTGTTCGGCCCGTTCTACGGAATCAAGGCCGCCGCGCCGCTGATGCGAGACAGCGGCGGCGGCGCGATCGTCAACATCTCCTCCATCGCGGGCCTGATCGGATATTTCTCACCGGCCTACTCGTCGAGCAAATGGGGACTGACGGGTCTGTCGAAATCGGCGGCCGGGAACCTCGCGAAGTGGGGGATCCGGGTGAACTCGGTGCATCCGGGCCTGGTAGGCACTGACCTGGTGCGCGGTGCGGACGAATTCGTCGCGGCCTCGCTGCGGAGCATTCCGGCGGGCCGCAAGGCGAGCCTGGACGAGATCACCGATGCGGTGCTGTTCCTGCTCTCGGATCGCTCCGGCTACATCACCGGTACCGAGGTCACCGTGGACGGCGGGCTGATCTCCAACGGCCTGTATCACCGCGTGCTCGCGGATGCGGAAGGACACTGATATGAGCGAGGACTCCTGGGACGTCATCGTGATCGGCGGCGGCGGGGCCGGACTGGCCGCCGCCGTCACCGCCGCCGAGCAGGGCGCGACGGTGCTGCTGCTGGAATCGGAGACCGAACTGGGCGGGTCGACGCAACTGTCGGCGGGCCTGTTCACCGCCGCCGCGACCAGCGTGCAGCGTGCCCTCGGCATCGAGGACGACGCCGATCGGTTCTTCCAGCACTACATGGACCTCAACCACTGGATGCTCAAACCGGGTCTGATCCGCACCTTCTGCGAGCAGTCCGGGCCGACCCTGGAATGGCTGATCGGCCTGGGCGTCGAGATTCCGGCCCGGATCTCCTCCAATGCCCACATGCCCGGCCTGAGCCAGGCCGGTGTGGAGGACGTCTGGCGCGGGCACGTGCCGAAGGATCAGGGGTACGGCCTGATTCAGGTCCTGGACAAAGCGCGCCGGGCGCACGGTATCGAGACCGTGCTGGCGACCCGGGCGCAGTCGCTGATCCGCGAAGATGGGCGGATCGTCGGGGTCGTCGCCGATGACGTCGACGTGCGCGCGAGTGCGGTGGTCGTCGCCAGCGGCGGCTTCGCACAGGACGCGTCGCTGGTCGATCGGTATTTTCCGGCCGCGCAGGCCGCCGGGGAGTCGCTGTTCGTGGTCGCGGCTCCCGGCAGCCGCGGCGACCACATCCGGTTCGCCGAGGACATCGAGTCGTCGGTGACCGGGCAGGGCTGGGGGCTGCTGCTGCCGACCGCCTACTTCCAGCGTCATCACCATTGGACCTCGGGATTTCCGCCGAAGTCCCGGGTCTACGTCAACGGTCTGGGCCGCCGGTTCATGGACGAGGACGCCTCCTACGCGGTCTCGACCGGCATCATGGCCGCCCAGCCCGGCCAGGTGTGGGCGGTATTCGACGAGACCGCGCGGCTGGGCCTGCCGTCCGGATACACCGACTGGATTCCCGAGCGCGTCGCCGCGGAGGCGGACGCCGGTCGGACATTGCGGGCGGCGACGCTCACCGAACTCGCCGACCGCATGGGCGTGCCCGCCGAGGCATTGACACAAACCGTGACGCGCTGGAACGACCAGCTCCCCGGCGGCGACGACGAGGAATTCCTCCGGCATCGCACCCTGGCGAACAAGGGCTCGTCCACCAACCCCGATCCGATCGCGCAGCCGCCCTACTACACGGTGCGAATGCTGCCCGCCGAACTCGTGTGCACCCACGCGGGTATGGAAATCGACAGTGCCGCAATGGTTCTGGACCAAAATGGAAATCCGGTGCCCGGCCTGTTCGCGGCGGGGGAGGCCGGGGCCGGGGTGCTCGGACAACGCTACGTCGGCGGCGGCAACGCCGTCGCCAACGCGCTCACCATGGGCCGGATCGCCGGTCGCAACGCCGCGCGGCTCGCGCGGCGCGGGACCTCCGCGGGCCGGGCACCGGCCGGAGTCTGACCTGGAATCGCATCGGGCCGGTCCCGATGGCAACAAGGAATATCTCATGCACGGAATCGACACCCCCACATCGTCGTCGGACGCCGAATCCACTGCCGGACAAGGCAAGTCGATCGCCAAGGTTGTTCGCGCGGCCGTGGTCGGCACTATCGTCGAGTACTACGACTTCGGTATCTACGGCTATATGGCGACCACTAT
The DNA here is from genome assembly GCF_001613065.1 of Nocardia miyunensis NBRC 108239. Taxonomy (GTDB): domain Bacteria; phylum Actinomycetota; class Actinomycetes; order Mycobacteriales; family Mycobacteriaceae; genus Nocardia; species Nocardia miyunensis. The sequence continues at coordinate 178,943 of NZ_BDBQ01000029.1, read as the reverse complement.
CGCCGCGCTGTTCTTCGCCAAGGGCGATGACACCGCGGCGCTGCTGGGCACTTTCGCGACTTTCGCGGTGGCCTTCTTCCTGCGGGTGCCGGGCGGCATCGTCTTCGGTCACGTCGGCGACCGCTACGGGCGCAAACGCGCGCTGTCCTGGACCATCCTGCTGATGGTGGCCGCCACCGTGGTGATGGGACTGATGCCCACCTATCTGACGCTGGGCATCTGGGCCACCGCAGCCCTCGTCCTGGCGCGCTGCCTACAGGGTTTCGCCGCGGGCGGCGAACTCGGCGGAGCGAACGCCTTCGTCTCCGAATCCGCGCCGACCCACCGGCGCGCGACCTACACCGCGATGGTCAACTCCGGGACCTACCTCGGATCGCTCGTCGCATCGCTGATCGCGCTCGCGATGACCTCGCTGTTCACCAAGGACGAGATCCTGCACTGGGCGTGGCGAATCCCGTTCCTGCTCAGCCTGGTCATCGGCGGCGTGGGCATCTGGATCCGCAACAGCATGGAGGAGACACCGCAGTTCGACGAGCTGTCCAAGAAGGGCGAGACCAAGAAGATGCCGATCATGGAGCTGCTGCGCAGTTCCGGCGGGCCGCTGCTGAAGATCGTCTTCCTGGGCGCCTTCATCACCGGCGGTTACTACATCGCATCCGTGTACGCCGCGACGTATCTGCAGAAGAGCGGCCACCAGTCGTCCTCGGTCGCCTTCCTGTCCACCTCGCTGGCGCTGGTTCTGGGTGTCGCGACGCTGCCCATCGCCGGGGCCGCGGCCGACCGCTACGGTCGCCGGCCCGTGCTGATCGGCGGCAGCGTGGCTGGGGTCGTCCTCGGGGTGCCGATGTTCATGCTGATGGCGGGCGGCAGTGTGTGGCAGGCGGTTTTCGGGCAGTCGGTGCTGTTCATCGCGGTGTCGGTGGTCAACGCCGCGTCCTACGTCAGCTACGTCGAGATGCTCAAGGCGTCGGTCCGCTACAGCGGCCTGGCCTTGGGGAACAACATCACGAACATGCTGCTGGGCGGTACCGCGCCGTTCATCGCGACGTGGCTGATCGATGTCACGCGCAACAACCTGGCCCCAGCGGGCTACTTCGTCTTCTGCGGGGTGCTCACGCTCATCGCGGCGCTGTTCGTCCGCGAGACCAAGGGAATCGAGTTGTCGACCGACTGAGTACGCCGATGGCCGGGACCGGACGCCGATGAGGGGCGTCCGGTCCCGCGCCGTCGTATTGCTTTGTGAGCGTGCCGTTTTCGCGGATCACGTCCGGCAGCTCTCGGGGTTGACTTGCTGTGTTACCCGGTGAACGTGCCGATTTGGCGGACGGCGTCCAGCAGCGGATGGCGTGCGTTCTCGACGGTGGCCTCGCGGTTGGTGACGATGTTGATCGCCGCGAGCCCACCCCATCCGGGCAGCGGCGCGGCGATGGCGTGCGCTCCGGCGTTGAGTTCGCCGTGGGTGGTGATGAATCCCTGCGCTCGTGCCGTCGCGACCCGATCGGGTTCACCGGGTTGGGGCGGGCCCGCCGCGAGGGCGGCGACGCCGCCCGCGCCGCGATCGAGGGGATCGCGGTTGCCGAGCCGGTAGGAGAACCGCGGGCCGTCGCTCGGCGGTTCGGCGACCAGGGTCGTGATCGCGTATCCGTCGACCACCTCTACCAGTGACGCGGTCGCGTCGACGGTGCGCGCGAGACGTTCGAGCACGGGTTCGGCCACCTCGCGAAGTCGGGGACCGGCCAGGCCGAGCAGATCCGATACCGCCGGGCCGATCCGGTAGGCCCCCGCATCGTTTCGCACGGCGAATCCGGTGCGCTGCAAGGAGATCAGCAATCGCGTGGTGATGGAGCGGTGCAGTCCGCACGCCGTGACGACCTGCGCGGTGGTCAGGCCGTCGGGATGACGGCTCAGCTCGACCAGTACCGCCAGGCCGCGTTCCAGCGTCTGTGCACCATCGTTCGCTTCAGCGCGTGTCACGGGTGTCATTCTTCTCTCTCCGTTCCTGCACGCGATCTTCGGTCGTTGCCGGGACGTTCGGTTGCCGAGTGGTCCGCTCGTGGTGAGGACGTTCAGTCGTCCAGTAGTCCGAGTGCGGTCAGATCGTCGTAGGGCTCGTCGATGCTGCACGAGCCGTAGGAGACGAACAGTGTTCTGGGCGTCGTCCGGGTGGTGTCGCCGAGTGCGGCGGCGAGGACGGTGGCGTCCCGCTCGGCGAGAAACATTGCGAGCGAGTCGCTTCCGGCGTTCTCGAGGGCGGCTTTCGCGGCGCACAGGACGTTGAGGAAACCATGGTGCTCGAATCCTGTTGTCGCGTCGGTGTGCCGGAGCGCATTGTGCAGTCCCGCAGTGCATTTGAACGGTGTGGATCGGCGTGCGGCGTCGGCGATCCAGGTCGCGAGTTCGGTCTCGTCCGGGAACGCGTCCGCCTGCGTTCCGCCGGTGCGGAATTTCAACCGCAGACCGTTGGCGGCGACGGCGGCGAGTACCTCGGGCCACTCCGGGTGACCCGGGCGCGGAACTTCGACGTAGGTGGTGATGCCTCGGCGATCGTGGTTCGCGATAGCGGTGACCTGCGGAGTCAGTGGCTGGGCCCGGTCGAGTTTGACCTCCAGTGCCTGCACTGCCACCCGATGACCCCCGGCCGTCTCGATCGTTTCGGCGACGGCGTCCGGGGTCGGGACCACGATGCTGACCGGCAGGGGCTCGGAGAACAACTCGGCCGTTGCCAGCCGCGCGGCTGCGGCGATATCACCGGTCCCGAGTACGAATGGGCCGACCAGCGCGCGCAGACGCGAATTCCGGTGTGCGGCATGGGCGGTGACGGCCTCGGGCAGCGGCAGTGATCCCGGCGGAAAGATCGCGGCGTCGTCGACGAGGGCGGCAAATACGTTCGGGATTGACATGGGTCACACTGTAGCGCATTATGGTCGATAATAGGTTACATAGTGACCGTTTATCGGACATTATCTGTCGAGCGACGAGGTGAGGTATGGCGTACTACCGACGCGTGGGGGAGGTACCGGGCAAGCGGCACACGCAGTTTCGCGATGACGCGGGTGCGCTCCGATACGAGGAGCTCATGGGAGAGGAGGGGTTCACCTCCGACTCCTCGCTGCTCTATCACCGCACGATTCCCTCGGCGATCGTGGCCAGCGAGATCTGGGATCTGGGGGAGCAGTCGACCCAGCCGAATCATCCGCTGAAGCCGCGTCACCTGCGGCTGCACGATCTGTTCGCTGTCGATGCGGCGGACGGGATCGATGCGGTCACCGGCCGACGGCTCGTCCTGGGCAACGGCGATATCCGGATCGGCTACGTGGTGGCCGGTGCGGTGTCGCCGTACTACCGCAACGCGATCGGCGACGAATGCGTGTACGTCGAGTCCGGGCACGGCGTCGTCGAGACGGTATTCGGCGCATTGTCCTACCGCACAGGCGATTTCGTCGTCATACCCCGGGCGACCACGCACCGCTGGGTACCCGATACGGCCGAGGGGCCCAGCCGGTTGTACGCGATCGAGGGGAACAGCCACATCGCCCCGCCGAAGCGCTACCTGTCCCGCTTCGGTCAGCTGCTGGAGCACGCACCGTACTGTGAGCGAGATCTGTACGGCCCCGAGCAGCCGCTGCTCGCCGATGGCACGGATGTCGAGGTGCTGGTGAAACATCGCGGCACGGCTGGGATCGTCGGCACCCGCTTCACCTACGCCGACCATCCGTTCGACGTCGTGGGCTGGGACGGCTGTCTGTACCCGTACACGTTCAACGTCGAGGACTTCATGCCGATCACCGGCAAGGTTCACCAGCCGCCGCCGGTGCACCAGGTCTTCGAGGGCGACAATTTCGTGGTCTGCGCCTTCGTGCCCCGCAAAGTCGACTATCACCCGCAGTCGATTCCGGTGCCCTACTACCACTCCAATGTCGACTCCGACGAGGTCATGTTCTACGTCGGCGGCGACTACGCGGCTCGCAAGGGTTCCGGTATCGGAATCGGTTCTGTGTCACTGCATCCCGGCGGACACGCGCACGGGCCGCAGCCCGGCGCGATGGAGGCGTCGATCGGCGTGGAGCGCGTCGACGAGCTGGCGGTGATGGTCGATACGTTCCGGCCGCTCGAACTCGGCGAGGCCGCGACCGCCAGTGACGACGGCGTCTACGCCTGGGTGTGGGCCGGACGGACGGTCCGGTGAGCACGGCCGAGCGAACTCGTGGAGGAGAACCGTTGACCGCCGCCGAACGCCTGGCCACCACAGGTTTCGACATCGACCACCTGCCGTACGGATCGTTCTCGACGTCCGATAGTGGCCCGAAACTCGGTGTGCGCCTGGGGGATCACGTTCTCGGCGTGGCAACCCTGCTGGGTCACGCCGGTGCCGCGCCCGAGGACGTCGCGGCTACCGATGACGCGAACCTCGACACCCTGCTCACGCGTGACCGCGCGGCCTGGGATCGGGTCCGTGCCGGGATCATTCGTGCATCGACCGACCCATCTGTTGCCGAAACCGTTGTCGCCGAGGCAGTTCCGCTCGCCGAGACTGTTCTGCACCTGCCGTTCACCGTCGCCGACTACGTCGACTTCTACGGCAACGAATTCCACGCGTCCAACGTCGGCCGCATCTTCCGCCCCGGACAGCCGCCGCTGACGCCGAATTGGAAGCACCTGCCCATCGGCTACCACGGCCGCGCGGGCACCATCGTGGCCAGCGGCACCGAAATCCCGCGCCCCGAGGGCCTGCGCCCCGAACCCGAGGGCCCGCCCACCTTCGGCCCGAGCCGCCGACTCGACATCGAGGTCGAAATGGGGTTCGTCCTGGGATCCCCTGTCCCACAGGGGAAAGTCGCGCTGGCCGATGCCGACGACCACGTCTTCGGACTGGCCCTCACCAACGACTGGTCCGCCCGCGACATCCAGGCATTCGAATACGTTCCCCTCGGCCCCTTCCTGGCCAAATCCTTCGCCACATCCGTATCCGCCTGGGTAACTCCCTTGGCGGCTCTCGCCCGGGCCCGCACCACGCCGCCGCGACGAGACGTCCCGCTGGCCCCCTACCTGGACGACTCCACCACTCCCGCATGGGCTTTCGACATCGACATCGACGTCGTCCTCAACGGCGAAGTGGTGTCGACAGCCCCCTACAGCGCAACATACTGGACAGCGGCGCAGATGCTGGCGCACATGACGGTCAACGGCGCGGGCCTACGCGCAGGCGATTTCTTCGCCAGCGGCACCATCTCCGGCCCCGAGCCCAAACAACGCGGCTCCTTCCTCGAAATAACCTGGGGCGGAACAGAACCGCTCTCCCTAGCCGACGGCACCGAAATCGCGTTCCTACGCGACAACGACGAAGTGACCCTCCGCGCCCGAGCCACCGGCCCGAACGGAACCCCCCTCGTTTTCGGCGAAACTACCGGGCGAATAACGACCGCGCGTTGAGCGGGTCGGACGACGAGGGTGCTGGGCGTCGAGCGGCTGGGCGTTGAGCACGTCCGGACGTTGAACGTGCTGGGCACCGGGCGGGTTCGACGTTGCGCGGGCTGGGCGTTGAGCAGGCCGGACATCGAGCGGTCGGATGCCGGACGCTGAGCGGGCTGGGCACTACGTGGGCTGCGTTGAGCGGGCCGGGGCCGGGCGTTGAGCGGGCTGGGGTGCTGAGTGGCTGGGGTGCTGAGCGGCTGGGCGTTGAGCCGACAGGACGCCAAGCAGGCTGACGGTCGGGAGTGGCGCGTGCCCGACTCGCGCCACTCCGACCGTGCCGAATTATGGTGCCCGCCAGATCAGATCGTCAGAACCATGCGGTATCGGGCGCGCCCCTGCTCCATATCCGCATACGCCTCGGCGGCCCGAGCCAGCGGAAGCTCCTGCGTTCGGGCGCGCACTCCGGATTGGACCGCGAAGTGCATGGTGTCCTCGATGTCGCGCGCGGTTCCCGAGGGGTGACCGATGACGCTGGCTCCAGGGGTGATCAGCTGCAACGGACTGATGGGCAGCGGGTCCGCCGTGACACCGATGGTGATCAGTTCGCCACGCGGCGCGAGCCCGCCCACCGTCGCGGCCATGGCCGCCGAGCTGGCTGCCGTGCCCAGGACGACGCGGGCGCCACCGAGTCGCCGCAACGCCTCGCCGACGTCCCCGGCGGTCGAGTCGATGTAGTGGTGTGCGCCCAGCTCGCGGGCATCCTCGGCCTTACCCGATCCGCGGGCGATCGCGATCGTCTCGAAACCCATCGCGCGAGCGAACTGCACACCGAGGTGGCCGAGCCCGCCGATGCCCAGGATCGCGACGCGGTCGCCGGCCGTCGCGCGACTCTCCCGAAGCGCGTGGAATGTGGTGACACCGGCGCATCCCATCGGCGCGGCCTCCGCGAGTGACAGCTCGTCCGGGACGCGGGCCAGCGCGTTCGCCGGAACGGTCACCGATTCGGCGTATCCGCCGGGGTAGTGCCAGCTGGGGACCTGCATGTTCTCGCAGTGGATGAAGTCGCCCGCGCGGCACGGGACGCACCTGTTGCAGTTCCCGCCGAACCAGCCCACCGCGACGCGATCGCCGACGGCGTAGTTGTCGACACCCGCGCCGAGCTCGGCGATGGTTCCGGCGATCTCGTGCCCCGGCGTCAGCGGCCAGGACATGCCCGGAAACCCGCCGCCGACGAAGGCCCGGTCGGTGCCGCAGACCCCGCACGCCGAGACCTGGATACGCACGTGGTCAGGAGGCGGCGACGTCGTATCGACGTCGACCAGTTTCAGCTCCTCACCGGCGGCATGCACGTGAACAGCCTGATGAGTGGACATCTACATCCTCTCTTTCCTCGGGAAGTTGATGAGCCTTTCCAGGAGCCGCGGGCGTCGGCGGAGGGACCGGCTTACTGAGCTCCCGAAGGTCCTCGTGCTACTCGCGGGGTTGTTCCCGGCCGATTATCCGCCGTCGGGCGGCACCGGCTGCGGGTTCGGCGACTCGCGCGGAAAATGAGCCCGTGACCTGGCGGCTTCCGCCTCCGGCGTGGATTGCGTCCCCGGCATGAGTTACATGGAAGACTCATGGACCGGAAGCGTCACAGGATTCGAGGCAACGGCGGCTGGGAATCTCCCGATCGACTCGGAGAACTTCTGCCCCGACCGGATGAGGTCTGCGAAGGAGCTACCGTGAGGCGAACGATCGCCGCAATCGCCGCAACAATCACCCTGGTAGGGCCGGGAGTCGGTGCCGCACACGCGAGAAGCCACCCCCCAGTGGTCGGCCCCGGAACCTCGATCGGCCTGTGCACCATCACCACCGCCGGACACGACGCTCGGGGCAGAGCGGTGGCTCTCACGGCCGGACACTGCATGCTCCGCCGCGGCCAGAAGGTCTATGCGCCCGGGATCGGGAAGATCGGCAACTTCGCCACTTGGAGCTCGAAATGGGCTCTCCTACAGTCCGACGGCTCCGACGACTGGGCAGTGATCCAGCTGGACCGAGGTGTGGGCATTTCCGTCGTGGCCCCGAACGGAGTGGCGCTCGACCACTTCGGCACCCCCGTGGTCGGCCGTCAGATCAGCAAGTACGGCCAGATCACCGGTACCACCAAGGGCGCTCTCTCAGCGATCGCGAACAACGTCTTGAAGTCCTGCGCCGTTTCGTTCGTAGGAGACTCGGGCGCCCCGGCCTATCAGGGCACCGGCATCGTCGGGCTCATGTCCGTCATCACCCCGCGCACACCCGCCACCCTGTTCTGGTACTCCGGCATCACCGGCATCCTCCACGACCTGAACTCCCGCCCCGGCGCCGTCGGCTACGGCTTCAGGATCGGATGAGCTTGTCCGAGTAAGGATTCAGGCGTGACGCCGGTCCATGCCCGCTCGTCGCCACTGAAGTCCCGCAAGATGTCAAGACCGTCCGCCAGACCCTCCGGCAGTGGGATTCCCTACCGGCGATCCGCGCCGATCGCCTGTATGACTGGCACACCACCGTGAATTCGCTGGTGGGATGATCTAACCATTCTCTGCCGCAACGATATCCGTGAGCTCGCTGAGCCCCTTGATTCGCCAATCGGGTAGGTTCGCAACCTCTTCGGTGTCCCGGAGGATCCACCCCCACGGTCCACGCTGAATGTGGGCGGTACGCATCCCCACGGCTTTGGCCGGTGCTATGTCGTTATCGATCCGATCGCCGACGTAGACGATCTCCTCAGTGTCACACGGAGCCACCTCGACAACCCTCACGAAGAACTCCAGCGCAGGCTTGGAAACTACCCAATCATCCGACGTAGCAACGAAATCGGTCGGCAACTCCAAACTCCGCAAAATCCTCCCGGAACGAACGGTCTGATTCCCGACAACCCCCACCCACACCCCCATCTCCCGCAACTTCCCCAACGCAGGCCGCGCATCCGGGTACAGATCGTCCTCCCCATACGTCTCCGCCTCCCCAGCCTCCACCCGAGCCTGCCGCTCCCGACTCAACTCGAACCCAGGCTTGAACGCCTGAAACGCTTCCCGATAATCCCGCCCGGTAGCAATGACGGCCCCGAACACCGTAGAAAACGTATGCCGCGGCACCCCCAACCAATCCGCCCAGGTCCCATACTCCCGAGTCTCATCAACCAGCGTCTCACCCACATCGAACACAACCGCCGAGATCAGCGCTGAACCTACCGTCGCCCGAAGCCGTACTCCCACTGTCGTGGACGCGATGCGCGTGCGCGGGGTCGATGTTGACAACCTCGCTGACGTCTCCCATGAGGCGCGGCCACCTAAGGGGTCTCTCCAGGTCGAGCCGATGCCACCACCATGCCCTCTTGGGATGTCGCCCGCGATGATCGCCGTAAAGATCTGGCAGGCTGCGGCCCTGGAATTTTCGATCCAGCATCCGAACCACTTGCATGAGTTCGGCTTTCGCTCGAACTGGTAGCGCACCGTGAATGAACTCCAGGACATCGCGCGCGTATCGGACATCGTCCTGCAAGCAGTCCGGACACCAGCAGTACGAGTGCATCGGGTACAGCGGAAAACGCGTATTGCGCCGGACGAAATCACGGTACCGGCGCAACGCCGAAGCGGTTGCGTCCCAATAGATGAGCTCGGATCCTAGGTTCGACAATTCCGTGCGATGTATGGCCCGCACCGTTCGTCCGGACAACCCTGGGATGGATACGGGTAGCGGACCGTACATCGGCCGACAGGAATCTCGAGCACGTAGCACGCCGGGCCGATTACGAGGCACAGCCCTTTCGATCAGCGATCATGCGCAAATTGTGTCACCGCGACGATGCGTAGTCGACCGAGTTATCCGGTGCGAACCGCGCTGGACGTCGAGCACGGCTCGTACCATCGAGACGGTGCCCACCCGGAACGCAACGCTCATCGCCCTGTCGGGGCTCCCCGGTGTAGGCAAAACCACCCTCGCGCGTCGCCTGAGCTCCGAGATCAATGCCGTTCACCTGCGACTCGACACGATCGAAGCAGCCTTGACCGCGTCCGGGATGGTCGACCGAGCCGGAGGTTGGACAGCAGTTCCGGATGCCGGATATCGAGTCGCCTACGCCCTCGCACGCGACCACCTCGAGGCAGGACACGATGTCATCGCCGACAGTGTGAACCCGCTGTCGATCACGAGGCACGCATGGTCGAACTGCGCACAGACCGCCCACGCCGAACTCCTCGACATCGAGGTGATCTGCAGCGACCGCGCACTTCACAAGCGACGCATCGAAACCCGAACCTCCGACCTCGACGGACTGACAGTCCCAACCTGGCAACAGGTCGAGGAACGCACGTATGAACCTTGGCTCGCCCCAGTGCTTCGCGTCGATACAGCAAGGGGCATCGACCAGGCGGTCGAAGTGATCGTCGCTGGGTTTCGTGGGCTTACCGCCGAGACCCAAACGTTGGATCGGAACTCGATTACACGTTGAAGCGAAACTCGACGACGTCGCCGTCGGACATGACGTAGTCCTTGCCCTCCATCCGCACCTTGCCCGCGGCCTTGGCTGCGGCCATCGAACCGGCCTCGATGAGATCGTTGTAGGCGACGATTTCGGCCTTGATGAAGCCTCGTTCGAAGTCGGTGTGGATTACGCCGGCGGCTTTGGGGGCGGTGTCGCCCTGGTGGATTGTCCAGGCGCGGGCCTCTTTCGGGCCTGCGGTGAGGTAGGTCTGGAGGCCGAGGGTGTGGAAGCCGGCGCGGGCCAGGGCGTGTAGGCCTGGCTCGGTTTGGCCGATGGATTCCAGGAGTTCGAGGGCGGATTCGTCGTCGAGTTCGAGGAGTTCGGCTTCTACCTTGGCGTCGAGGAAGACTGAATCTGCCGGGGCGACACTGGCTTTCAGCTCGGCTACGCGAGACTCGTCGGTCAGGATCGACTCGTCGGCGTTGAAGACGTAGAGGAAGGGTTTGGTGGTGAGCAGCGAAAGTTCTTTCAGCAGTTCGGTATCCACCTTCGAGCCTGCCGCGAAGAGAGTGGTGCCCGCGTTCAGAACCTCCTGCGCGGCCTTGGCGGCGTCGGCGACCGGCTTGCGGTCCTTCTTGACCTTCGCTTCCTTCTCCAGGCGCGGGACGGCCTTCTCCAAGGTCTGCAGGTCGGCGAGGATCAGCTCGGTCTCGATCACCTCGATATCGGAGGCCGGGTCGACCTTGCCGTCGACGTGCACCACGTCGTCGTCGGCGAACACACGCACCACCTGGCAGATGGCGTCGGCCTCACGGATGTTGGCCAGGAACTTGTTGCCCAGCCCGGCGCCCTCGGACGCACCCTTCACGATGCCCGCGATATCGACGAACGACACCGTCGCGGGGACGATGCGCTCGGAGGAGAAGATCTCGGCGAGCTTGTCGAGCCTCGGGTCGGGCAGCGGCACCACGCCGACGTTCGGCTCGATGGTGGCGAACGGATAGTTCGCGGCCAGCACGTCGTTCTTGGTCAGCGCGTTGAACAACGTGGACTTTCCGACGTTGGGCAGGCCGACGATTCCGAGGGTGAGACTCACGAGAACAAGAGTCTACGCGGCGGTCATGCTCACTGTTGCCCCAGGTAGACGATCGTGGCGCCGAATCGCGGTGAGGGTGCGTTTCATCGTGGCGGTGGTTCGGCTGCGGCGAGGTGAGGATGCACCCGCCGTGTCCCGGCTGACAGACTCCGCGGATCGACGCTGGGCCGTTTCTCAGCTCACGTAGGTGACGATCGCGTCGACGATCACGGTCGCGATTCGCGCCCGCCCGTCGGGCGATTCGAGCACGGCCGCATCCCCGGGGTGATGCATATTCCCGCATTCGACCAGGGCGGTCGGGCGTTCGGAGAGGTTCAGCCCGGACAGGTCGCCGCGCGGGTTGAGGCCGTGGGAGCCGACGTAGGTGGAGGGGGTGAAGCCCGCCGCGGTGAAACCGTCACGCAGGGTCGTGGCCAGGCGGATCGACGGTTCGCCCTGGGCGGGGTTGAGCGCGGGGGCGGAATAGGCCACGTGGAAGCCGTGCGAATTAGCGCCCGGTGCGCCGTCGGCGTGGATCGAGACCACCGCCGCCGCGTTGCCGCGATTGCCGATTGCCGCGCGTTCGTCGACGCACGGCCCGACGCCGGAGTCGTCGGGCCGGGTCATGATCACGGTGAATCCCTTGGTGGACAACGCATCCCGAACCCGCGTCGCGACATCCCAGTTGAACGCGTGTTCCGGATAACCGTCCAGAGCCGCGGTGCCGGTGGTGTTGCACGCCTTCCGGCCGCCCCGGCCGTCGGCGACCCGCCGGTTGATCTCGGCCGAGTGCCCGGCATTGCCGCCGTTGTGTCCCGGATCGAGCACGATCACCCGGCCCGCTCCGACTCGAGCCGGTGTGGTGGACGTGCTGGTGACCGGTGTGAGCGTCGCGGACGGGCGCTGCGGGGAAACACCCGCGGAACCCGAGCCGCATGCGGTCAGCAGCACCGCGCAGGCCGACAACGCGGTCGCGCCGTAGCGACGACGGTTCATCTGTTCACCGTGCCACAACCCCGGCCTCCGGACCGACCGCGCGGCTCGAATGGGACACGCGGCCGAGCGTCGCTCACGACTCCGGCGCCAGCGGTCGGCTCCGGCATGCGCGATACCCGGCCGTTGCCGAATGCGGAATCTGTTGAAGCCGCGAGAGATGTTGTGTATCAACGGATTAACCGATGGTAGTGGTGAATCGGAAAGCCTGGAATCAGAGTGATCCGTCGGATGTACGGCCTTGTACATGAACGGCATGGCCGTAGTACCCTGCCGGCGGTTCGGCCAAGAGGTCGACGAAGCGCTGGGTCACTACTTGAACCGGCTCGGAGCGGGTGGTCGCGTCGTGCGCTTCCTTGTCGGTCCACAGTTCGGTCACCCAGATCGCGTCGGGATCGTCCAGGGCGGTGTTGATGCTGTACGTGAGCAAACCGCTGTCGCTGCCGCCAACGCGCGCCGACTCCTTGATCAACGCGATCACCTCTTCGCGCCGTCCGGGCAACGCGGTCATTCGTCCGTAGACACTGAACAGATTCGGACCGGACACGCGTCACCCTTTCGTCGGATCACTCCCCCGCGCTCAGCCTACTGTTTCATGCGGCGGTCCATTCGGGGTTGCGGCCCAGGTAGCGGAGCAGCCGGTGGGCGGGGCTGTCGGACTCGCGGCCCGGGACGATCGCGGCGAATGCGCCCCACTGGCGCAGCGGTTCCACGAGACCTGTTGCGGCGGTGAGGAAGTGGATGGAGTCTCCGTCGGTGAGGGCGGCCGGGCGACCGGTGGCGGTGGTGATGTCCCAGGCGTGTACGGCCGCGTCCAGGGCGCACATGACCGCAGCGGTCGGCGTGGGCAGTTCGCCGTGCGGGAGCGGGGTGGGGACGGACTCGGTCTCGTCGGTGACGGTGGCCCACGCGGTGGACGATTCCTCGAGGGCGGCGGCGATCAGGGCTGCCGGATCGTCCAGCGTGCCGGAGGGAGCGAACGGGTCGTAGGCGGGCCCGGGGCCCACGCCCAGGGCCGCGGCGTACGCGCGCTGATCGGCGGCGGCATGCTGAATCACTTGCGCCACAGTCCATTCCGAGCACGGCGTGATGGCGTTCAGGTGCTCGGCATCCGTTCCGGCGACGGCGTCGGCGAGGGCGCGATGCGAGGTGGCGAGAACTTCGCGCCACACGGGAGTGAGCGATTCGGTCGGGGTCTGCTGGGTGCTGGTCATCGTGCGCTCCGTTTCCGCTGGTCTTTCTCGGTGTTGAACCCAGGTTATGACCCGATTAGGATGGGTTTTCTTCCTAATGAAATACGGCCGGATGAGGAGTTCTATGTGACCTCCACCACACGTGCGCTGCGGCTGCTGTCACTGTTGCAGGACCGCAGTTACACCGGCCGTGAGCTGGCCGAACGTCTCGGCGTGACCGATCGCACCCTGCGTCAGGACATCAGTCGCCTGCGTGAGCTCGGCTATCCGGTTCATGCCGGACGCGGTGCGGTGGGCGGCTATCGACTCGGCCAGGGCAGCACCATGCCGCCGCTGCTGCTGGACGACGACGAGGCGGTCGCCGTGGCCGTCGCGATCGGGCTGGCGCAGGACGGCTCCACCGGGATCGCCGACATCGGCGACAATGTGAGCCGGGCACTCGCGAAACTCGATCGAATTCTCCCGAAACGCTTGCAGCGCAAGGTGATCGCGCTACGAAGCGCCACCGAGATCGGTCCCGCTGTGACCGGGTCGCGCGAGCCGGATGCCCCGGTGCCCGCCCAGACCCTGGCCACCGTGGCCGCGGCCGTGCGTGCCGGGTGCACCCTTCGGATCGACGATCGTCAGGTCGAGCCGTACCGGCTGATCAACTGGCAGCGCCGGTGGTATCTGGTCGGCTATGAAATCGAAACCCATTGCTGGCGTGCGTTACCCGTCGCCGGGTGGCGGAATGTCGAAGCGACCGAACGATATTTCGCCGCCCGAGCCCTGCCCGATGACGACCTGGTCGCCTTCGTGCTACGCGAAATCGCCACGGCCGGTTGGAAAATGCACGCCCGCGTCACCGTCCTCGCGCCCGCTGGAACGGTCATCGCGCGCATCAATCCGACCGTCGGCGTGGTCGAGCCGATCGACGAGAACTCCTGTCTGTTGCTCACCGGCGCGGACACCCTGGAGACGATCGCGATCTATCTCAGCATGTTGATGATGGATTTCCGCGTCGACGGCCCACCCGAACTGGTCGCGCACATCCGGACTCTGGCGCGTCGCTACACGGCTGCCGTTTCGAGGGCGTGAGTTCGCCGCTAATGCGAGGCCGCCGACTACGTCGCGCAGGCCGTGGCCGCACACGCAGCGGGTACCGGGCTGGCATTCGCGATCGTCTGCGCCGCGGACGATCGGGTGCTGGGATCGACCAGATTCACCCGTTTCGACTACTGGCAGGGGCCGATGGTGCACGGGCGGCCGTCCGGCGATCCCTTGCTGGCCACGCCCGACGCGGCCGAGATCGGCAATACCTGGTTGTCGCCGCAGGCGCGCGGGGCCGGGATCAACCTGGAGTCCAAGCTGCTGATGCTGACGCACGCCTTCGAGGTGTGGCGGGTGCGCCGCATCGCGATGCGCGCTGATGTGCGAAATATGCGCTCCCGCATGGCGATCGAGCGGTTGGGCGCGACCAGCGACGGGGTCGGGCGCGCACATTCGCGCGGCTTCGACGGCGAGATCCGCAGCACCGCCTTCTACTCCATCCTCGACGAGGAATGGCCCGCCGTGCGCGCCACCATCGGACGTGAACTCGACGGTGGACCGCAACTGCTCAACGTCTGATCGCCGCGGCCGGAGATCATCGGGCCGTGACGAACCCCTGCGAGACCATCCAGTCCCGGGCGACCACGGCAGGTTCCCGGCCGTGCAGGTCGACCTGGCCGTTCAGTTCGGTGATGGTCTCGTTGGTCAGCAGCCGGGAGATCGGCGCGAGCACCTTCGCCACCTGCGGATGCGCGTCGGCGAAGGATTTCCGCATCACCAGTGCCGCATTGTATTTCGGGAAGAAACCGAGATCGTCGTCGAGCAGATGCAGGTTCAACGCCTTGATCCGGCCGTCGGTGGTGTCCACCGAGCCGAACTCGCAGGTGTTGTTCGCGGTCGCGGGATAGACCAGCGCGTCCTGCATGAGCTGCTTGTGCACCTTGCCGACATCGATGCCGTACTTCGCGGCCATACCGGGGAAACCATCTGGGCGCACACTGAATTCGGTGCCGAGGCAGGTCGGGCCGATACTCGAATCGGTGTTGATCAGGCGCGCGTAGTCCGACAACGTCTTCGCGCCGGTCTTGTCCGCACCCGCGGCGTTGATGACCATGGCGTAGGTGTTGTTCATCGGCGCGAGATCCGCCCACACCATGCCGTTCTTCGCCAGATCCTCATCGCGCACTGCCTGAAATTGCTTGGCGGAGTCGGGAATCGGGCCCTGATTGCCCAGATAGTTGATCCAGCCGGTGCCGGTGTAGTCGTAGGCGATGTCGACCTGGCCGTGCAACTGGGCGTCGCGCAAACTGTTGGATCCGGTGATGTCGGTCAGGTCGCGCACCTGCGCTCCGGCGGCGGTCAGGGCGAATTCGAGGATGTAGCCGAGGACGAGCTGCTCGGTGAAGTCCTTGGATCCCACCGTGATCTGCACGCCCTTCAACTCCGGCACGGGAGTGATGCTGCCCGGTCCGACCTCCAGCGGCACCGAACCGCCGGATTCGAGCCCGCATCCGGATATCGGAAGCAGGCACAGCGCGGCCGAAAATGCCGCCAGCAGTGCACGTTTCACCGCAGCCCCCGAGGTCCGAGGAATTGTTCGGCGAGTGCGCCGAGCCAGTCGACCAGCAGCGCCAACGCGACCACGAGCAGTGCGCCCACCCATAGCGTCACGTTGTCGCGCAGCTTGTATCCGGTGTCGATCAGGATGCCGAGACCGCCCGCGCTGACCAGGAAGGACAGCGTCGCCGTGCCCACCGCCAGCACCAGCGAGGTCCGCAGGCCCGCCAGGATGTACGGCACGGCGAGCGGAAATTCGATGCGGCGCAACACCGTTGCCGACGACATACCTTGGCCGCGCCCGGCGTCGACCAGGGTCGGATCGACCTGCTGATAGCCCAGAATCGTGTTGCGCAGCACCGGAAGCAGCGAATAGAAGGCGATGGGCGCGACCCCGACCCAGAAGCCCGTCTTCTGGGTCAGCAGGTAGTACAGCACGATCAAGCCGATGGCCGGAGCCGCCGCGCCGACATTGGAGATACCGACGAAAATCGGTGCGAGCCTGCGATATCCGGGTCTGGTCAGCAATGTGCCCAGCGGCACCGCGATCACCACGACGATCGCCACCACGGTGACGGTGATCAACACGTGCTGCCGCACCACGGTGGCGATATTCGCCCCGGTGATACTGGCCTGCTGAGTCGTGGTGAGCGTGCGATGGAACGCCCAGAACAGCACCCCGACGGCCAGCACGATCGCCAGCAGCGGCTGCGCGGCCAGCCGGATCAGCTCGGCTCGATGCTCGGTACGCCGATCGACCGGGCTCATACGCGTTCCCCGCCGACGTCGGGCCGCGGCGCGCGGTACCGAATGCTCATGGCTTCGCCTCACCGGTACCCGGCTGGTCCGAAGGGGATGCACCCGAGTCCGGGACCGCGTCGGAGGTACTCGCGGACGCATCGCTCGTCCCGGTGGCTTCCGCGTCGCCAGCGGGTTCCACACGCGCGCCTGATGTTTCGGTGGACCCTGCGCCCGCATCGACGGTACCGGCATTGCCCGCATCGGCTGTCTCGGTGATATTCGTACTCGCACCGCCGGGCTCGGCATCGGCGCCAGCCGCTCCTGTGGAGGCGGTTGTCGTCGTCGCATCGGTGTCTTCCGGTCCGGCGTCGTTCGATGCGGCGGTACTCGCCTCGGCTCCTACTGCCGCGTCCTGGCTCTCCGGGGCGGTGGGTTCCGAACTCGCGCTGGAGTTTTCGCTGGCCTGCGCACTCGCTTTGCCGGTCGCGACGGTGTCGGGATCGCTCGTATCGGGGGTCTCGGCGACGTCTGGACTCGCGCTGCTGGTTTCAGTGTTCGCGGTGGTATCGGTATTCGAACCCGTTGCGGCACTGGAGTGTTCGTCACGAATGGCGGACAGGTGGGTGACCAGTGTGTCGATGGCGATGAGACCGGCGTACTCACCGCGCCGGCCGGTGACAACGGCGTGCGCGGTGCTGTCGGCGAGGAGGGTTTCCAGGGCTTCCTGGAGTGAGGCGCGCAGGGAAACCGTTCCGGCGACCAACTGGCCCGCTTCGCGTAGAGCGGAGGCGTGCGCGAGCTGATCGGCCGAGACCCAGCGCAGCGGGCGGCGCTGGGCGTCGAGGATCAGGCCCCACTTCCATTCGCGTTCGGCCAGGGCGGCGCGCAGGGCGTCCGGGGTGTCCGACTCGATCGCGGTGGGGCATTGGCCGAGGTCGACGTCGGCGACGCGGGTGAGGGTGAGCTGTTTCAGCCCGGCGTCCGCGCCGACGAATCCGGCGACGGTGTCGTCGGCCGGTTCGGCCAGGATCGCGGCCGGGGTGTCGTACTGCAGGATGCGGGATCGGTCGCCCAGCACGGCGATTCGGTCGCCCAGCTTGACCGCCTCGTTGAAGTCGTGGGTGACGAAGACGATGGTCTTGTGCAGATCCGCCTGCAGGCTCAGGAGCTCGTCCTGCAGCAGGCCCCGGGTGATCGGATCGACCGCGCCGAACGGCTCGTCCATCAGCAGGACCGGCGGATCGGCGGCCAGCGCTCGGGCGACGCCGACGCGCTGCTGCTGACCGCCCGAGAGCTGACGCGGATAGCGGCGGCGGAAGGTGCCGGGGTCGAGCCCGACGAGTTCGAGCATCTCGTCGACGCGGGCGTTGATCCGTTTGCGATCCCAGCCGAGTAGTCCCGGCACCGTCGCGATGTTGCGGGCGACGGTCAGGTGCGGGAACAGTCCGGCCTGCTGGATCGAATAGCCGATGCTGCGGCGCAGCTGGTCCGCGTTGATGCCCGCGACATCCCGGCCGTCGATGGTGATGGTGCCCGAGGTCGGCTCGATCAGGCGGTTGATCATCCGCATGGTGGTGGTCTTACCGCAGCCCGACGGGCCGACGAAGACCACGATCTCCCCGGCCGGAATGGTGATGGAGAATTCCTCGACGGCCGGATCCCGTTGTCCCGGATAGCGTTTGGTCACCGAGTCGAGCACGATCTCGGCGCCGTGCCGCTGTTCGGCGGTATCGGATCCGGCGGTTGCGGTTTCAGTCACGGATTCCCCTGGGGGTGGTGAGGCGGCCGATGAGGGCGAGTACGGCGTCCAGCAGCAGCGCGAGCACGATGATCAGCAGCGTGCCGCTCAGTGCCATCGGTACCGCGGTCAGGCTGCCGAGGCGAGCGAGGCCGGAGAAGATGATGTTGCCCAGGCCGGGGCCCTTCGCATAGGCGGCCATGGCCAGGATGCCCATCGACATCATGGCGCTGACCCGCATGCCCGCCAGGATCGCGGGCCAGGCCAGCGGCAGTTCGATGCCGGCCAGCACGCGCAGCCGGTTCATGCCCACACCGCGGGCGGCGTCGGATACGGCCGGATCGACGCCCGCGAGCCCGACGATCGTATTGCGCAGGATCGGCAGCAGCGCGTACAGCACCAGTGCGGTGACGGTGGGTCGCACGCCCAGGCCGAGCACCGGGATGAGCAGGCCGAGCAGGGCGAACGAGGGGACGGTCAGGATGATGCTGGCCGCCGCGGTGGCCAGTGCCGAACCCCAGGGACTGCGATGCACGACGATGCCGACCAGCACCGCCGCCACGGTCGCGATCACCACCGACTGCACCACCGCGGAAACGTGCAGATAAGAATCCGTCAGCAGTTGGGTGCGGTGATCGACGATGTACGTCCACAGGGTGTCCAGGATGGTTCCTTCCGGCTCGACATCCGCGGTCAGTGTATCGGTGGGTTGCCGGAGATGTGCGATTTCTGCTTTTCGGCCTGCTTTTTCGCCGAGGGCGACGCCAAATGCCGCGTGCGAACGAGCTTTTCCCAGACCGTGAGATGAAATCTGGCGCAACTGAGACACTTTCGAGCATCCGCGTGTGGCGGTCGGGGGAATTGGAGATCGGTGGGTTCGATCCCGTGTGCGGCCGGTATCGGCTGGGCCGGGCGGGGGCCGGGAATTTTCGGAGATAGGGAACCGTGTGGCCCGATCGAACGTCTTATCGAATGCCAACGGGTGGGTTCGCCGACAGGAGGGGATTCGGGTGCGTGCGATGGAGTGTTGTCGGATCCTGCGAGTGGTCGCGGGGTTCGTTGTGTCCGCAGCCGCCAGTTCGATGATGTGTCAAGCGGGGTATCGCGCGATGGGATACGGCTCCGAGCTGCGTCGGACCCTCGAAGTGAGTGCGCGGTGGGATTCTGCTGAGAGGAGAAAAGTCCGCATGGGTCGGTTGTCGGCTCACACGCGCGGCGATGGTGCTGTGATCTATACCTCTACCAGCGCATTCGAGTATCACACGCGTCCCGGGACGGACCGCGGCGCGAACGCTGTCCCCATCGGTGGGGGCAATGAGAGTGATGCGGTAGAAAATTCTCGTTACGCCAGGGCCGATCGGACAGGTAAGGTCGGTCTCGGTCATTCGGGAAATACCGCCCTTGGCGTGCGAGTATTTCTGACCGGCGGGGGAGGCGCACTGTGTGCCGAGCCCTACTATGGACCCGGCGGCGCCCGGCAGCGCCGTCGACGCGGTCCCTGTCCTGCTGCCCCCTCATCGGCAGGACAGGGACCTGCACACCGGGGGCGCCACTACTACCCGCTGATCGCTGTGTGTGTTGTGTCATTGCGTCGTATTCGCGTGGGGGAGCCGGGGATCGGTACGCTCGGGCGTGGGATCGAGATCGGCAGGCGCACCATCCGGCACAGCGAGGTTTCGGTAGCTCATGCGACAGTCCAGCCAGAACAACCCCCCTGCCTGGATCGATTACGAGGAGTTCGGCGAACGCTTCGTCGCTGCCGCGGTGACGCCGACGCGGATCGAGGCGGCGGTCGCGGGAATGGCCGGTCGGGGGATATCCATCGGTCCGTTCTCGATCGGCCCCGCCGGGCTGGCGGGATTCGTGGCCGAGGGCAGCGTCGGCAAACCGCAGATCGTGCGCAACGGGCCACATGTGACCTTCGAGGTCGGGCTGCCGGTGTCGCTGCACCTCACCGTGACCCTCGGGGGCAGGCAGTTCCGGCTGGAAGCGGTCGTGGAGATCGATCTGACGCTGCATGCGCGCACCGCGGATCCGCTGCTGATCGTCATCGATATCCCGCGGGTGCGCGGGCGCGACGTGAGTTTGGTGGTGCGTGCCGAGGCCATCGGGAACGCGATCGATCTGCTGATGGATCCGATCGCGACGCTCGTGCAGCGCGAGGTCGCCAATCGTGTCAACGCCATGCTGACCGATCCGGGCGCTCGCCGTGCTCGCGTCTTCGACGTCGAGGCGATCATGAACGGCACCCGCTCGAAACACCGGGCGCTGGAACGGTTCACCTGGATCGACTACGCGGAGTTCGGGCGCAGATTCTTCCCGCGGATCGTCACCGCCGCCCGGGTGCGCGAGGTCGTCGAGGGGTTGGCCGGGCGGGTCATCCAGGTCGGCCCGCTGCGCACCGGACCGCGGCGCGCGGCGACGGTCGATGTGAAGGGCGCCGTGCGCATGCCGCGGCTGTTCGAACGGGCCGGGGATCCGGTGCAATTCGACCTGGTCATTCCGGTCACGCTGGATATCAGCGTCGCCGTCCTGGGCAACAACCGCTATCGCGCCGAGGTGGAGATCCCGCTGGTGCTCATCGCGCGGGCGGCGGATCCGCTGTTCGTCGTCATCGACGCGGTACCGCCCGATGCGCACGATATCGCGGTGGAATTGCATGCCGAGACCCGGCGCGCGCGGGTGCTGGGCGTGCTCGGCGGTATTCGCGCGCAGGTCGCGGCCCAGGTCGCGCGGGTCGTCGTCACCGAACTCGCGGATCCGTCGATACGCGTCATCGACGTGGCCGACCGCATCACCGCGGCCACGGACTGACTTCTGCCGGGGCAGGGGGGATTTCTGATGCGTGTGGGGTTGATGTTTCCAATGAGCATGGCGGTTCTCATGTGAGTGTGGTGAAATTGGTTCACGCTCGAGGTGCCCGGCGCGCAGATGGCATTCTCGATGTCATTGGGGAAGGTGCGCCGGGTACGTCGGCGGTTCCAACGGGCAGTACAGGGCAGATACGCGGGTATGCAGTTCCACTGAGCCGAAGGAGTCTCGTCGATGCGTTCCGTGCCGATCTCGCGCCGCACCCTCTTCGGATATGCCGCCGGTACGGCGGTAGGGGCCACCTCGCTGGCCGCACTCGGACCCACTGCCTCGGCCGATCGGCCGAGGCTCGGCACCTTGGTCGACTATGCGGGCGGCGTCCCGTCGGCCGCGTCCATCCGCTCGGCCGGACACGCCGGTGCGATCCGGTACGTCTCGGAACGGCGGCCGGGCGCGGAATGGATGGCGGGCAAGCCTTTACAGGCCCGGGAGGTCGACGCCCTGCACGCGGCCGGACTCACGGTCGTCTCGAACTACCAGTACGGCAAGGGGCCGACGGCGGATTGGCGCGGCGGCCGGGAGGCGGGCAAGCAGTGCGCCGACCGTGGTCTGCATCTGCACGGCGTCGCCGGGGGCCCGGACTCGGCCCCGATCTACGCCTCCATCGATGACAACCCGTCACCGATCGAATTCGCCCGGATGATCGCCCCCTACCTGACCGGCTGGCAATCGGTGATCGGCAACGACCGCCTCGGCGTCTACGCCAACGCTCCCACGATCGCACTCGCCCAGGCCGCCGGACTGGGAACGTACTTCTGGCAACACAATTGGGGCACCCCACGCGGATTCGTCCACCCCGCCGCCAACCTCCACCAGTTCCAGATCAACAAATGCACCCTCGACAACATCAGCGTCGACCTCAACGACATCCTCACCCCGAACTACGGGCAATGGTGATCGGGCTGCCGACGAAAATGAACACCAGCGACAACCATGTCTCGGAGCAATTCTGGGCGACGTGGAGTGCCGGCGCTGACATACGTCCCCCGGCGCGCTCGCCTGTACCGAGGTCCGAGCCGACTCTGGCGCGGTCGAGCACCGGCCCTCAGCTCACCCGGTTCCGCCGACCCCGGATACGCCAACGCCCCGCCGGAGCGAAGCGGAGGCCAAAAATACAGCTCAAGTCTGGCAGTGGCAGGTGGGGTCGGCGGACAGGTCGGGTTCTTCGGGGACGACGCGGAGTGTCGGGCGCGCTTCGGGGATTTCGCGGTCGCCCATCCAGGACAGCAGTGACCACCGGGAGATGCCGGACATGACCGATCCCAGGCTGAGGAACGAGCCGATCGAGCCGACCGAGAGCACCGATCCGACGCTGCCGATGGACAGCACCGAATAGGCCGATCCGATGGACAGGATGGAGCGTTCGGAGCGGATCGACAGGATCGATCGGTGCGAACGGGTGGAGAGCACCGATCTGTAGGAGCGGCGGGACATGACCGACCGCCCGGCGCGGCCGCGCCCGGCGGAATCCGGTTTCGCGCGGGCGGAATCGGATGCGGATGATGCGGACCGTTCGAGCTGATCGAGGGTCGACATATATGCGGTCTATCACAAATCGCGCGGGTTCTACGCTGTATCGGGACCAAAGAAACCGGAGTGTCGCACAGGGCGACACTCCGGTGTGAAGTGCTGTCGAGCCCGGTCCGGCGAGCTCGAATTCGGTTATGCGTGCGGTGCGGCCGCCGGGGTCTTGGCCTGCTGCCGCGCGGCGTCCTGCGGCTGCTTGGCCGGGGTCTTGGCCTGCGGCTCGGCGGCCTGTGCCGCACTCGAGACGTTGAAGATGCCGAGGGTCGGCAGGAACGAGCAGGTGATCGGCGCCTTGTCGGCGGCGGGCTTGGTGGTCAGCGAACCGGAGACCACCGCGACGACCCGCCCCGAACCGGTGTTGGCGATCGCGGTCAAGGTGGCCGGACCGTCGGGGTTGATGTGCGCGGCATCGGTCAGTGCCTGCGTGCCGCCCCGCCCGCTGTCGAGGTTGATCCACTGCACCGTCATCGGCGTCTTCTGGTGCGGCGTAAGACCTTTGGTGCCCAGCGCGGTGAACACGAATCCGGTCTGCCCGGCCCTGGGGCCCGGAGGCGGCAGTTCCGCGGGACCGGGGACGGCCAGTGCGGTGCCGACCGAATCCGAGCCCGGGCCGATGCAGTCCTTGCCGATGCTCGGGTAGAGGAACTGCGCGATGGTCGGACCATTCTTGGGAATGTCCGGTCCGCCGCCGTTGCTGCCGTCGAGGAAGGCGATCAGCGCGCCGAGGGTCTGCTTGACCGACGGGGGCAGGCCCGAGGAGTTCAGCGCCTGCTGTGCCTGGCCCAGGATCGATTGCTGTGCGGGGCTGGAGATCTGCGTGGCCGCGGCCGCGCCGATGATGGCGGGCGCCAGGGAGACCAGCGCGTCCACCGGCACGCCCTCGGGCACCAGCGGAGGATTCGCCTGGGTCTGCGCGGCTGGCGCGGCGATGGCCGTGGTCGAGGCGGTGAGAACCGCGCCGGCCGCAAGGGCCAGCACCGGCAATGCGAACCGCGTTCCTCTGATGCGAAGCACTGGTGTAGCCGTCCTTAGCTCGGGTACGTCAAAATGCGATGCGAGGGCGCATCGCGTACGCCGTGCCACTCTAGGGAGTGAGCAGGGTGTTGTACAGCGCAGCAGTGATCTTCCGTTCAGCTAATGACAAGTTACTCGGTACATGCTCGGAATATATCGCGTGACCAGTGGTGCTGGTGGGATTGATGTTGCCAATGGTATCGGGCGTGTCACGGGTGCGCGGAGTGGGAGAACGGTGTGATTAGTCTTGACCCGGCCCGCCGACCCGACCGAAAGTTGTTCCCAGTGAACCCAGATCTCCGGACGGCACCCAGCGGCAGCGCGGGGCTCGGGGAAATGTGGACGGCCCCCCGTGCCCGCCCGATCGCCGCCTCGCTGCTGGGTCTGTCGGTTCTGGCGCGCATGTTGTGGATGCTGCTCTCGCCCAACGGAATGAACCTGGTCGACTTGCACGTCTACGTGTACGGGGCGGCCTCGCTGGGCAGCGGCCACCTCTACGACTTCACCTACGCGGACAAGACGCCGGATTTCCCGCTGCCGTTCACCTATCCCACCTTCGCGGCGGTGGTGTTCTGGCCGCTGCACTTCCTGCCGTTCACCTCGGTTGCCGTGGTGTGGCTGCTGCTGATCGCGGCGGCGCTGTACGCGGTGGTGCGCCTGGCGCTCGGCCTGATCCTGGGCGATGCGGCGCGCGAGAGCCGTTGGCGCACAGCGGCATTGGGCTGGACCGCGCTGGGGCTGTGGCTCGAACCGGTGCGCACCACCATCGATTACGGCCAGGTCAACGTCTTCCTGATGCTCGCGGTGATGCTGGCGGTGCGGTCCGCGCGCTGGTGGTGGTCGGGACTGCTGGTCGGCGTGGCCGCGGGGGTCAAACTGACCCCGGCGATCACCGGCCTTTACTTCCTGACCCAGCGACGCTGGGCCACCGCCGTGGCCTCGGCGGTGGCCTTCGCCGCGACGATCGGGCTGAGTTTCGTGCTCTCGCCCGGTGAGACGCGCACGTACTTCGGCCCGCTGGTCGGGGACGCGAACCGGATCGGGCCGGTGGGTTCGGTGTGGAATCAGTCCTTGCGCGGGGCGTTGAGCCGCATCCTCGGACACGACGCTGGCGCGCCCTGGCATCTGGCCGGACATCGAATTCCGTTCGGGCCCTGGTGGATCGCCTGGGTCGCGGTGGTCGCGGTGCTGGCGGTGCTGGCCTGGCGAGCGCTCGAACCGGACGATCGGCTGGGCGCGCTGCTGGTGGTGCAGCTACTCGGACTGATGGTGTCGCCGATCTCCTGGTCCCATCACTGGGTCTGGTTGCTGCCGCTGCTGCTGTGGCTGACGTACGGGCCGTTGCGGAAGGCCGTGGGCGTCCGTGTGGTAACTGGATATTGGCTG
Source organism: Nocardia miyunensis NBRC 108239 (assembly GCF_001613065.1). Taxonomy (GTDB): domain Bacteria; phylum Actinomycetota; class Actinomycetes; order Mycobacteriales; family Mycobacteriaceae; genus Nocardia; species Nocardia miyunensis. The sequence goes on along the minus strand of NZ_BDBQ01000029.1, from coordinate 153,960 downwards.
GTGAACGCTCTGATCGGGGTGCCGTGGGTGCTGTCGTTCGCGCAGCCGACGATCTGGAAGATCTCCCGGCCCGGTGTGCTGTCCTGGCTCGGTGCGGTGGACGTCATCGGGGTGCTGGGGTTCTACTCGTGGCTGATCTGGACCCGGCGTGATCGGTTCGGGGTGAAAGCCGGGTCCTACGCCACCGCGTAGTCACAGCGTCAATTCTGTTGTGCCAGTTGGTCTATCCGTTTCGCCAACGCCACGTCCCGCGCGGTGAGCCCGCCCTCGGAATGCGTGGAGAGCGTGAAGGTGACCTTGCGCCAGCGGATATCGATGTCGGGGTGGTGGTTCGCCTCCTCGGCGGCGGTGGCGACCCGGCCGACCAGATCGATCCCGGCCGGGAACGACGACGCCTGGACGGTGCGGGCGATGCTGTCGCCGGTACGGGTCCAATCCGGCAGGTCCGCGAGTGCGGTGTGCAGTTCTTCCTCGGTGAGCAGTGGAGTACCCATACCCCGGTTGTACCCCTGCCGGCGCGTCCTATGTGCCGATCCGATCAGGTCGGGCGGGGAGCTCTCGCTTGATTTCGGTACGCTGTACCCGGCCGCATGCCCGGTGAGTTGTCTCCACCTGTCTTGTACGGATCCTCTACGGCGAGGGTTGGCCGGCAACCATTTCATTTTCAGCAGGAGGAATCAACGTGTCGTCTGTCGACTTCCGCAACGTCGCCATCGTGGCGCACGTCGACCACGGCAAGACGACGCTGGTCGATGCGATGCTGCGGCAGTCCGGCGCCTTCGCCGAACGCGCCGAGCTCGTCGACCGGGTCATGGACTCCGGTGACCTGGAACGCGAGAAGGGCATCACGATTCTCGCGAAGAACACCGCGGTGCACCGGCACAACGTCGACGGCACCGTGACGGTGATCAATGTCATCGATACCCCCGGCCACGCCGACTTCGGCGGTGAGGTCGAGCGCGGGTTGTCCATGGTCGACGGTGTCGTCCTGCTGGTGGACGCGTCCGAGGGGCCGCTGCCGCAGACCCGCTTCGTGCTGCGCAAGGCGCTGGCCGCGTCCCTGCCGGTGATCCTGGTCGTCAACAAGACCGACCGGCCCGACGCCCGCATCGAGGAGGTCGTCGAGGAGAGCCACGATCTGCTCCTGGATCTGGCCTCCGACTTGGACGACGAGGCTTCCGAGGCCGCCGAGCTGGCCCTGGACCTGCCCGTGCTCTACGCCTCGGGCCGCGAGGGCAAGGCTTCGACCAGCCGGCCCGAGAACGGCAACGCACCCGACGCGGAGAACCTCGACGAACTGTTCGAGGTCCTGATGAAGTACGTGCCCGCGCCCAAGGGCGACCCGACCGCGCCGCTGCAGGCGCACGTCACCAACCTGGACGCCTCGCCGTTCCTCGGCCGCATCGGGCTGGTGCGCGTCCACAACGGCACCCTGCGCAAGGGACAGAACGTCGCGTGGATGCACGGCGACGGCGTCAAGACCGTGAAGATCACCGAACTGCTGAAGACGATCGGCGTCGAGCGCACACCCGGTGAGGAGGCCGTCGCGGGCGACATCGTGGCCATCGCGGGCATCCCGGAGATCATGATCGGCGACACCCTCGCCGACGTGGAGAATCCGGTCGCGCTGCCGCGCATCACCGTCGACGAGCCCGCGATCTCGGTGACCATCGGCACCAACACCTCGCCGCTGGTCGGCCGGACGCAGGGACACAAGCTGACCGCCCGCATGGTGAAGTCGCGGCTGGATCAGGAACTGGTCGGCAACGTCTCGCTGCGCGTGCTGGACATCGGCCGCCCGGACGCGTGGGAGGTGCAGGGCCGCGGTGAGCTGGCGCTGGCCATCCTGGTCGAGCAGATGCGCCGCGAGGGTTTCGAGCTGACCGTCGGCAAGCCGCAGGTGGTCACCAAGCAGGTCGACGGCAAAGTGCACGAGCCGTTCGAGGAGCTGACCATCGACTGTCCCGACGAGTACCTGGGCGCGATCACGCAGCTGCTGGCCGCTCGCAAGGGCAAGATGGTGCAGATGAGCAACCACTCCGCGGGATGGGTGCGGATGGAGTTCATCGTTCCCTCGCGCGGCCTGATCGGTTTCCGCACCGACTTCCTGACCGAGACGCGCGGCACCGGCATCGCCAACGCCGTCTTCGACGGATACGCCCCCTGGGCCGGTGAGATCCGCGCCCGGCACACCGGTTCGCTGGTGTCCGACCGCGCCGGTTCGGTGACGCCCTTCGCCATGATCCAGCTCGCCGATCGCGGGCAGTTCTTCGTGGAGCCGGGCGCGGACACGTACGAGGGCCACGTCGTCGGGATCAACCCGCGCGCGGAGGATCTGGATATCAACGTCACCCGTGAGAAGAAGCTGACCAATATGCGTTCGGCCACCGCCGACGTGTTCGAGACCCTGGCCAAGCCGCTGCAGCTCGACCTCGAGGGCGCGATGGAGTTCTGCGCCGCCGACGAGTGCGTCGAGGTGACCCCGGAGGTCGTGCGGGTGCGCAAGGTCATCCTCGGCGCCACCGAGCGCGGCCGCGAGGCCGCCCGCCGCAAGGCCCGCGACCGGGCTGCGCAGAACGCGTAACCGGACTTCTCGTTCGTCGTGACGAAGCGTGAACACCTTGTCGCGCAACACTTCACAGTGTGCGCGACAAGCACGGCCGAGAGCCGTGTCATCCGGTGAGGCCGGACATGTACCCCTCTGGGCTCCGAGAAGTCGGGGCCTCGAGGGGGCCGATGACACCGGGCCGTGACTGGTGGAGTTGTCCGGGAGTTCGGAGAGGTATCGGGCGGTGAACGGAGAAGAGCACGACCTCAACGGATTTCACTCACCCCACCCCGCCGAGTGCAGCTGCGCGCAGCAGGTGACCACCTGGTTCACCTGGTTTCGCCGACCCCGTGAAACGCCAACTCCTGGCCGCGGCCCGGGTCGATTCTGGACTGACGGAGCGGGGGAGCGAAGCGGAGGAGCGGAGGAGGGAAGGATCGGCCCTTGGGGGCCCGCGGCCCGCCGGAGCGAAGCGGAGGCCGACGACACTGTTACAGTGCCGGGCGTGATGTCGGGGGCTTGCGCGACGCGGCGTGCCACGGTGCTGCTGCGGGCTGTTGTGTTGGTGCTGGCGACGTCGGTGACGTTGCTCGCCGGATGTACGGCGAATCCGCCGCCGCCGATCGAGAGCACGGACAGTCCGAAGACGCTGCCCGCCACGCCGACCAAGACCACGGTGGTGGTGGCGGTGGACGACATCGGGATCGGGTTCAATCCGCATCTGCGGTCGAATCAGTCCCCGGCCACCGATGCCGTTGCCTCGATGGTGTTTCCGAGTCCGTTCCGGCCGGTGCCCTCGCCGACGACGCGGGGCGCGACCGATTGGGTGCCCGACAGCGCGTTGATGGTGTCGGCGGATGTGACCTCGCAGAATCCGTTCACCATCACCTACCGGTTGCAGGATCAGGCGTCCTGGTCCGACGGTGCGCCGATCGCGGCGGAGGATTTCCGTTATCTGTGGCAGCAGATGATCACCGAACCGGGCGTGGTCGATCCGGCCGGTTACCGGATGATCACCGATGTGAGCTCCTCGCAGGGCGGTAAGACGGTGACGGTCACGATGAACGGGGCCTATCCGGCGTGGCGGAGCCTGTTCACCGATCTGCTGCCCTCACATCTGCTCAAGGACGCGCCCGGCGGATTCGAGCGGGCGCTGACCCTGGACCGCGGGCTGATCGATCAGAATCCGATCTCCGGCGGACAATTCCGGGTGAAACAGGCCGACGCCGGTCGCGAGGAGATCCTGCTCGAACGCAACGACCGGTACTGGGGCACACCGGCGGTGCCGGATCAGATCCAGCTGCGCGGCGGCGGCACCACCGCTCAGGTGGCCGAATCGCTGCGTTCGGGCGACGCGCAGATGGCGCTGGTGCACGGCACCGCGGCGACGCAGGCGCAACTCGGCGCGGTGCCGTCGGTGCGGACCGCGAGCATGCCGCAGGCCCGGGTGATGCAACTGGTGCTCAACGGCCGTACCGGTGATCTCAGCGACGTCCGGGTGCGGCGCGCGGTGCTGGGTCTGGTGGATCCGGGACTGCTGGCCTCGGTCGGCGCGCAGACCGGCAGCTGGGTGGAACCCGCTCGCGCGCAAGTACTTTCGCCGTCCGATCCCGGATACGCTCCGACCGAGCCGCCGCGTATGAGCGCCGATCAGGCGTTCGGGCTGCTCGCCGAGGCGGGATTCGCGCGCGCGCCCGAGACGCCGCCGACCAATTCGACGACCTCGCCCGCGCCGCAGCCGCGGCAGGTCGCCAAGGACGGCAAGACCCTCACCATCCGGATCGGCGCGGTGGACAAGGATACGACCGCGCTCGCGGTCGCCAATACCGCCGCGGACCAATTGCGCAGTGCCGGAATCGATGCCATCGTGCGCAACCTGCCCGCCGACGAGCTCTACGGCAAGGATCTGCTCGACGGCACCGTCGACGCGATCGTCGGCTGGGAGCAGGCCGGCGGTGATCCCGCGACCGTGCTGGCCTCGCGCTACGGCTGCCCGCCCGCCGCGCCGCCCACCGGACAGACCGATACCGCGTCCGCGCAGGCCGAGACGATCCGCAAGGCCCCCGGCAACGTGTCCGGGGTGTGCGATCCGGCCCTGCAACCACAGATCGACGCGGCCCTGCGCGGTATCGATCCGCCCAAGACGATCGCCGAGGCCGAGCCGAAGCTGTGGGATCTGGCGACCGTTCTGCCGATCGTGCAGGACAACGGTGTCGCCGCGGCCGGGCCCCGGATGGACGGTGTGTCGCTCAGCGGCTCGATCGGGGTGGGCATCTTCGGCGGCGCGGCGAACTGGCGGCGCCTGTCGTGACCGAGAACTTCCCGGTCGGCGGCCTGCTGCTGGTGCACGCGCATCCGGACGACGAGACGATCATCACCGGCGGCACCATCGCGCACTATCGGCGGCGGGGTGTGCCGGTGACCGTGGTGACCTGCACCCTCGGCGAGGAGGGCGAGGTCATCGGCGAGGAGTGGGCGCAGCTGGTGAGTTCGGCGGCCGATCAGCTCGGCGGCTATCGGATCGGCGAATTATCCAGTGCCCTGGCGGAATTGGCGGCCGGACCGCCGCTGTTCCTGGGCGGCGCGGGGCGCTGGCGGGACTCCGGCATGTCCGGCACCACCGCGGCCCCGCGTGAATCGGAGGCGGCGCTGCACCCGCGGGCGTTCGTGAAGTCCGGTGACGCCGCGGTCGAGGCCCTGGTGCGGATTCTGCTCGAGGTGCGGCCCGCGGTGGTGATCTGTTACGACCCCAAGGGCGGTTACGGGCATCCGGATCATCTTCGCGCACACCGGATCACGATGGACGCGGTGGACCGTGCCGCCGAAAGAGGTTGGGACGTACCGAAACTCTACTGGTCCGTCACCGACGCCACCGTGCTGCGCCTGCACACCGAGGCGCTGGCCCGCCGCACCGTCGATCAGCTCCCCGGCGCCCTCCCGGCCGGTTGGCAACTGCCCGCCGAGGGCGAATTATCCTGTGTCCCAAGCGAATCGGTGACCACCACGATCGACGTCTCCGAGGTGCTGCCCGCCAAACGCGCGGCATTGCGCGCCCATGCCACCCAGGTCGGCGTTGCCCCCTCCGGCCGCGAATTCGCCCTCTCGAACAACATCGCCCAGCCGATCCTGCCCGAGGAGCACTACATCCTCGTGCGTGGGCAGCGTGGTGAGGTCGGCCCCGACGGCCGCGAACACGACCTGTTCTCGGGCCTGGGCATTCTGCACTGACGCTGCCCTGCCGTTGGGGCGAGCCGCCGTCGGACGGTATGTGCACTGTGTCGATGCCGCGACCGGATGTGACGTTCGGCGAGCGCGGCCATTGCCGCGCCGGATGCGATAGCAGCCGCTGACCGCAGGAGTACGTGCCGGTGACGGGGCGCCGTCGCGATCTTGTGATGCCCGGCGCGGGGCTGTGGGGGCGGCTCTAGACTGAGCGGCATGTACAACTGGAGTCTGCAGGATGCCATCGCGGCGTTCGTCCAGAGTCAGCAGCCACATTTCCAGGCGCAACACGACCTGTATCTGTCGGTGCTGTACTCCTTCGTCGATCTGCAGAGTCACCTGCTGACGCTGCTCGGCTTCCCGCCCGTCCCGTGACGGCCCCGGCGATCGGCCGGGTGAGTTCCTCGGTGGACGAGCAACGGCCCGGGTTCGTGCTGGCCGGTACCGCTCTGGTCGTGCTGCTGGTGTTCAACGGCCTGCTGACCTTCGCGGTCGAGGTGCTGTATCTGCCGACCTACATCGGCGCGACTCCGTTTCCGATCAGCGCGGCCTTCGCGGCGGTGATCAATCTGGTGCTGGTGCTCGGCATGGGGACCGTGGTCTCGCGCCCGGCCACGATGTCGCTGCCGGTCCTGGCGTGGCTGGTGGGTTTCGTGGTGTGCCTGACGACGGGCCCCGGCGGTGATGTGATCCTCACCGACAGTTGGACCACACCGTTGTTCCTGGCCTGCGGGGTGGTGCCCGCGGGCTGGTATCTGTTCTGGCGCGGGTTCGTCCTGCCAGCGCGCAACGCGGGGAAGGCCGCCGGGCGCTAACTCCTGTCCAGGTGGATGGTGAGCGTCGCGACGATCGCATCGGTCCGGCTGCGCAGGGATGCCGCCAGGACCGGGCCGCGAGGGTTGTGCAGCAGACGCTGCCACCAGTGCTGGGTGTCGATCTCGGCGAGCAGCACCGTGACGTGCTTACCCTCGGCGGTCCGTTTGCGCACGTAGCCGACCAGGGTTGCGACGAGGCTGCGGTTGGGGCAGGGCAGCACGGTCAGGGGAATGCCCGGATCCCACTTCTCCCACTTCGCGCTGAGCTTCTTCGTCGCGCCCGGATCGATGGCGGCCGCGACCGCGGCGACCTCCCCGCCCATGCGCATGGCCGCCTCGAGGGCCTGTTCGGTGATCGTGCTGACGGTGACGACGGGGACCACGACCAGCGCCGGTCCCGACGGCACGGGTGTGGGCGGTATCCGGCCCATACCCAGTTGTTCGGCGATCATGGCGTAATACCGTTCGGTGCGCGCGAACAGCAGGATCAGCACCGGCACGATGATCAGCAGCAACCACGCGCCCTCGGTGAATTTCTCTGCCAGCAGCACGATTCCGGCGATCGCGGTGAGGATCGCGCCGAAGCCGTTGAGCGCGGTGCGCCAGATCCAGCCCGGTCCGCGCTGATGTCGCCAATGCCGTACCAGGCCGACCTGACTCAGCGTGAAGCCGATGAAGACGCCGATCGCGAAGACCGGCAGCAGCCGGTGCGTGTCGGCGTCCACCGCCAGCAGCACGATCGCGGCGAGTACGGCCAGGGCGGTGACGCCGTAGCGGAAAACCGGTCGCTCCGAACGCATCGCGAACATGTGCGGTACTCGGTGGTCCTTGGCCAGCAGAGCCAGCAGCACCGGTAGACCGCCGAAGCTGGTGTTCGCGGCCAGGACCAGGACCAGCGTCACGGCGAGATTGGTGACGTAGAACGCCCAGCCGGTGCCGAACGCGGCCGCCGAGAGCTGAGCCAGGACGGTCACGTCGCCGCGCGGCACGGTGTGGTACTTCCCGATCAGCACGGCGAGTCCGAGCAGCATGAGCCCCAGCAGCACACCTAGAGCTACCTCGGTGTGCTGGGCGCGCCGCACCGCGGGCGTGCGGAACGACGGGACCGCGTTGGCGATTGCCTCCACACCGGTCAGCGAGGAGCATCCGGCCGCGAATGCCCGCAGCAGCAGGACGATTCCGACCGTGGCGGTCGGCGAGATCGGTCCCCGATCGGTGCCGATGACGCTGACCGGCGTGGATCTGGCCAAGCCGAACGCGATGACCGCGATGATCGCCACCACGAAGACGACCGTCGGGCCCATCAGCACTTTCGCCGACTCGGCGACGCCGATCAGGTTGATCGCGGTCAGTATCGCCAGGCCGATCAGCGTGACCAGCAGCAGATGATCCGCCAGGTCCGGGAACACGCTGGCCAGACTCGCGGCCCCGGCGGCCAGACTGACCGCGACGGTGAGGACGTAATCCACGACCAGACTGGCCGCGGCGAGCAGGCTCGCTCTGCGGCCCAGATCCTTCTTCGCCACGGCGTAGGCGCCGCCGCCGTCGGGGTGTGCGGCGATGACCTGCCGGTACGACAGCACCAGGACGACCAGCAGAGCGGCGATCGCCAGCGATACCGGCAGCGTCCAGGTGACCGCGGCGGCACCCGCGGTGACCAGGACGAGCACGATCGATTCCGGACCATAGGCGACGCTGGTGAGCGCGTCCAGCGACAGCGCGGCCAGACCGCCGAGCGCGGTCAGCCGGAACTGGTCGCCGCGCTGGTGCCTGCGCAGCCGCCGATCCGCGATCGGGCGTTCGGAAGTATTCCTCTGCCGCGTCTGCACCATACGAACCATTGAACGCGAGGCAGCCGCGCGCCGTAACAGCGACACATCAGCAACCTTTTGCCGGATGAGGGAAGGGCGCATCGGCGTCCCGGTCGTGACGGTCAGCGCTGTCGGAGCGCGCGCTGGTGCGGTCTTGCGGGCCCGGGTGCCCGGCACGGGACTACCGGTGTCGCCGGAGTCGGTGTGGCGTTGCGGTTCCGGTGCGCCGGGCGTGGACTACCGGTGCGTTCCGATGCGCCGGGCGCGCTCACGGTGCGGGACTCGCAGCCCGGCTGTAGTTGTACGGGTTCGCCCTCAGCGGTCGCCCAGTCGTCCGGGAGTCACCGCCTCGATCAACGACCACGCCTGTTCCAGCGGAACGTCCACGACTCGGTACCGCTTCTTGCCCGCGGCGGTCGCGGCGACGAGGGTGGCCAGGCCCGCGCGGCGCTGGAAGAAAGTCTGGCGGACGGTCCAGCCGATGATGCCGGGCGCTTCGAGGCAGTCGCGGTCGCGGTCCAGCGAGCCGTTGCGGGTGATCAGCCAGGTCGGACCCGTTGCGTCACCGGGTATGACCGCATGCCCGAGGCCCCGATAGCGATCCTGCGCGAGCGCCAGCGCGATCACCGCGACGACGGCCAGGACGCCCCATACCCACGCCGGAATCCCTACTCCCGCAACGTCGATCGCCGCCATGATCGCCGCGATGACCAACAGCGGTGTCAACGCCCGGGTGAACCGTCGCCGTCGCGCGCGGCCTCCGTGCGGGATCAGCGCGACGTGTGCGGGCGCTGCGGCATCCTGTGTCGCGGACGTAGTCCGAACACCGGATGACGCGGATTGCGTTGAGGATGAGCCTATTTCATGCGTGCCGGGGATGCTGTCCGTGCCGGTCCATGGGCTCGCGGCGGTGATCGGACCGACGTGGGAGCCGGGGCGCTCGCCCGCAATCGCGCTGGCGTCCGTTGTGTCGGGGGCGGCGAAGCGGGCGGTCGACGCGTGCTGGGCCGCATCGTCCGAAACGTGGTATTCCGTTGCACTGCTGGATATTCCGGCATCGGCGGTGATCGGTCGCGTCTCCCGCTGCCGCTGCCGCTGGCGGCTGGTGAGCAGCTGGGCGAGTGTGCTGTCCACGGCGGTGCGGGGGGCTTGCGGGAGGATCTTCTGGCGGGAGCTGGTGCCGGTCATGATGGCGTCGAGTTCCGCACCGCCCGCGAGACGCAGTAGCAGCGGCTCTTTCAGTGTCGCGCCGCGCAGGCGAGCCAGGTCCAGAGTGGTCTGGCGGGTCGTGAACAGGCCGTGGCTGATGTGCAGTGTGCGGCCGTCATCGACGACGCGCAGGCCGAAATACGTTGTCAGATAACGCAGGCAGTCGCCAAGCGTCACCACGACGATCAGTGCCGCCAGGACGATCACGACGGTCACCGTGATGAATGCCGCACCGCGGGCGCCGATCGCGGCGACCGTATCGGGATCGAACAGCACGTTGGCGATGCCGAATTTGAAGGCCAGGCCGACGATCGGAGCGATGACCGCGAGCCCGCGCAGCGACAGCGGCGCGTACCGGACCCAGGCCGGTTGCCAGTGGCCGATCTCGATTCCCCTGTGCGGCTGTGGCTCCGGCTGGGACCGCTGTGGAACATCCTGTACCGCAGGCGGTTCCACGTCGTGCAGTAGCAGCGCGCGCAGTTCGGGAACCTGCCGAGCGTCGACGCCGTCGAGATGGAAGCGCTCCTGTTTGTCCGCGTGCTGTCCGGTGCCGATGGCCAGGACGACCAGTCCGAGCAACCGGTGCATCAGATCCGCGTGCACGTCCACCGAGCGGATCCGCGAGCGCGGCACCGTCAACGTCTTGCGCTGCAGCAGTCCGCGCCGCAACTGCACGGTGTCCGGGCCGATCCGGTACGTGGTGGTGAACCAGCGCGTGAGCGCCAGCCCGACGATCACCACCAGCGCCGCCAGGCTCCACATCGGATTGTCGCTGCGACTGCCCGCGATCACGGTCACGATCAGCACCGGGATGAACCGCACCACCTCGCGCACCGGATGCAACAGCAGCATCCGGCCGTCCAGCCGACGCCAGGGCGTCTCGGTGTTCCTCGCCTCGCCGGAGGTATCCGCACCGGTCGGGTCCGGCTCGGTCACGTCGCGTCCCCTCGATGCGTCGCGGCGACCTCGGTCAGCCGCTCGACGGTCTGCTCGGCGGTCGCCAGATCCAGTGCGGGAATCCGCACCGCGCCGGCGGAGGAGGCCGTGGTCACGGTGACCGTCGCGAGGCCGAGCAGCCGTTCGAGCGGCCCGCGGTGCGTGTCGACGGTCTGCACGCGGCTGATCGGCGCGACGCGGCTCTCCTGGGTGAACCAGCCGGTACGGGTGTACACCGCCTCCTCGGTGACCTCCCAGCGGTGTACCGCGTACCGCCACAGCGGCACCCCGGCGACGTGCGCCGCGGCCACCGCCAGCGTGATCACCAGCGCCGTCCACTGCCAGGCGCGGTTGGCCGAGTCCGAGAGGATCCACACCACTTCGGCGATCACCACGATCCCCCATCCGATCGCCGCCGGTATCGCCCAGAGCGTCTTCGCGCGCGGACTCGGTCGCCATGCCGGTTCCGCGAGAACGGTTTGCTCGAGTGGAATTCTTTCCTGGCCCATCGCCCCTCCGTATGCCATACCGCCAATAGTGCATCAAATCGGGCATCGGCGTGACCGGTGTCGCGGCGGGGTTCGCGCGGGTCGGATCTCCATCGCGGGCAGGGGTGAATTCCCCCGAATCCGGAACAGCTGGAATAGGGTGCGCAGGCGTCGGGTTGTCTCACCTCAGGCACCGAAGGGAGAACTGTCGGATGGTTGGCGCATGATCGAGGGCGTGACGGAGCTACCTGAACCAGGCGTCCCAGCCGCCGCACCAACTTCCACGGCGATGCGCCGGGCGTTGCAGCGCGCACAGGACGGGGCGACGCTCGACCTCGACGAGGCGGTGGTTTTGCTGCACGCCCGCGGTGCGGATCTGGCGGATCTGTGCGCCTCGGCGGCGCGGGTGCGCGACGCGGGATTGCGCGCGACGTACGGCGACCGCGAATCGGGCTTGCCGATCACCTATTCGCGCAAGGTCTTCATTCCGTTGACCAACCTGTGCCGGGACGTCTGCCACTACTGCACGTTCGTCACCGTGCCCGGAAAGCTGCGCGCCGCGGGCAAGGGTATGTACCTGGAGCCCGACGAGGTGCTGGAGATCGCTCGCAGCGGCGCCGAAATGGGTTGTAAGGAAGCGCTTTTCACGCTCGGCGACCGTCCCGAGGAACGCTGGCCCGAGGCGCGGCAGTGGCTCGACGAACGCGGTTACGCCTCGACGCTGGACTACGTGCGCGCGATGGCGATCCGGGTGCTCGAGGAGACCGGTCTGCTCCCGCACCTGAATCCGGGCGTGATGAGCTGGGCGGAACTCACGCGGCTCAAACCGGTCGCGCCGTCGATGGGCATGATGCTCGAGACCACCTCCGAGCGGCTGTTCACCCAGCGCGGTCAGGCGCACTACGGCAGTCCGGACAAGGATCCGGCGGTGCGGCTGCGCGCGCTGAACGACGCGGGCCGGGTGTCTGTGCCGTTCACCACCGGCATCCTGGTCGGCATCGGCGAGACCCTCACCGAACGCGCCGAATCGATCATGGCGATCCGGCAGGCGCACAAGGCATTCGGGCATGTGCAGGAGGTGATCGTGCAGAACTTCCTGGCCAAACAGGGCACCGCGATGCGCAACACCCCCGACGCCGGTCTCGAGGAGTTCCGCGCCGCTATCGCGGTGACCCGGCTGCTGCTCGGTCCCGAGATGCGCATTCAGGCCCCGCCGAATCTGGTCTCGCTGCAGGAGTGCCGCGCCCTGGTCGACGCCGGTATCGACGACTGGGGCGGGGTTTCCCCGCTGACACCCGATCACGTCAATCCCGAACGGCCCTGGCCGAATCTGGACACCCTCGCCGAACTCACCGCGCAGTGCGGTTACGTGCTCACCGAGCGGCTCACCGCCCATCCGCGCTACGTGCTGGCCGGGCAGCCGTGGATCGATCCGCAGGTCGCGGGACACGTTGCGGCCCTTACCGATCCGGAGACCGGCCTGGCATTGCCGGTGAATCCGCAGGGCAGCCCGTGGCAGGAGCCGGACGAGTCCGGGTTCGGCGTCGACGGGTTCGACGACTGGCAGACCGCGAGGGAAGAGGTACTGTCCCTGTCCGCGCCGGTCACGTCGGACAACGACGCCCGCTGACCGGAAGGATATCGCCGCCGGAATCGGCCGTCCGGTGCGTGCGCGGACTGCCGCCCATGGTGTGCCGCGCCACACCGATCCTCCCGGCGTCACTTGCCGGTCGATCGAGGGCCGCGCGGTGGCTACGATGTGCCGTGGTGCCGCATGCGGTAGGCGGCCGAAGTTAGGCAAGGCTGACCAGTAGTAACGTGTGATGCCGGGATACTGTTGCGCGGGCGGAGTATCCCGCAGGCAAGGACAGACTAGGAGAGCGGCAGTGCCGTACATCATCGCTGAACCGTGCGTTGACGTGAAGGACAAGGCGTGCATCGAGGAATGCCCTGTGGATTGCATCTACGAGGGTGGCCGCATGCTGTACATCCATCCCGACGAGTGCGTGGACTGTGGTGCATGTGAACCGGTGTGCCCGGTGGAAGCGATCTTCTACGAGGACGACACCCCGGACCAGTGGAGCGGGTACGTCAACGCCAATGTCGACTTCTTCGACGACCTGGGTTCCCCGGGCGGTGCGACGAAGGTCGGCAAGGTGGACTTCGATCCGCCGTTCATCGCGGCGCTGCCGCCGATGGCGAGCGAGTAACGACGTTGTCGGAGCGTCACCGCGGCGGGAACGACGGCCCCGCAGGAGGCAGCTTGCGTAACCACGGAGGGGACCGTTCCCGCCGCCATCGAACTCCAGCCAGTAGTCTGCTACCTGATTTCCCTTGGGACACCATCGCTTCGGCGAAGGCGCGGGCGGCCGAGCATCCCGGCGGCATCGTCGATCTCTCGGTGGGCACGCCGGTCGATCCGGTCGATCCGCTGATCCGTTCGGCGCTGGCCGCCGCCGCCGACGTGCCCGGATATCCGGCCACCCACGGCACGCCCGAGTTGCGGGCCGCGGCGGTCGAGGCGCTGGCGCGGCGGTTCGGCATCACGGGTGTGGTGCGGGACGCGGTGCTGCCCGCGATCGGCACGAAGGAGCTGATCGCCGGGCTGCCGCGGCTGCTGGGGCTGGGTGCGTCCGATCTGGTGGTCATCCCCGAGGTGGCGTATCCGACCTATGAGGTGGGTGCGCTGCTGGCGGGCACGCGGGTGCTGCGCGCCGACGGGACGACCCGGCTCGGCCCGGAATCCCCGGCGCTGATCTACCTGAACTCGCCGTCCAATCCGACCGGCAAGGTCCTGGGCGTGGATCATCTGCGCAAGGTGGTCGACTTCGCCCGTCAGCGCGGTGCGATCGTGGCCTCCGACGAGTGCTATCTGGGTCTGGCCTGGGACGAGCCCGCGGTCTCGATCCTGGACCCGCGTGTCTGCGACGGCGACCACACCGGTCTGCTGGCGATTCATTCGCTGTCGAAGACCTCGAATCTGGCCGGGTACCGCGCCGGATTCGTCACCGGTGATCCGGCGCTGGTGCGCGAACTGCTCGAGGTGCGCAAACATGCCGGAATGATCATGCCGTTCCCGGTGCAGTCGGCCATGACCGCGGCGCTGAACGACGACATGCACGAGGCGCAGCAGCGCGAACGTTATCGCGCGCGTCGCGAGATCCTGCGAAAGGCGTTGCAGGAGGCGGGTTTCCGGATCGATCATTCGGCGGCTGGCCTGTACCTGTGGTCCACGCGCGGGGAGAACGGCCGTGCCACCCTCGATTGGCTGGCCGAACGCGGCATCCTGGCCGCCCCGGGCGACTTCTACGGCCCCACCGGTATGGACCACGTCCGGATCGCGTTGACCGCGACCGACGAGCGGATCGCCGCCGCGGCCGAACGGCTCACCGAGGAGTGATCGGATTACCCTGTCACGCAGGGGAATCCGGGCCCGCGGGTTCGATCCGCGGATCCGCGTAGACCGTGGCCTCGCTATCGGATTCGCTCATCCGCTGCGCGGCGCCGTCGGTGACGCGCAACGTGTACAAGCCCTCGTCGGGGTCGAGGCAGATCAGCCCGTAGCCGATATCGGCATCGGACTCGCTCAGGTGTAATTCCCGCAGAGCGTCGTCCAGGGTCGCGCCCTGGTGCAGCCGGACGGTGAGTAGCGGCATGCGTCCACGGTACTGGATTTCTCCGCGGAGGAAGGGCCCGAGTTCTCGGGCCCTTTCCCGACACCGGTCCGGTGTCTAGGCGCGGGCCGCGGTCGACTTCCGGAGTTCGGCGAGGACCGCCGACGCGTCGATCGTCCCGTAACCGTAGTCGTAGTCGAAACCGGACTGGTCGTGATGGGTTGCGGTGCGCTGCAACAGGGCTCGCAGCTGGGCCGGGGGCAGGGCGGTGGCCGGATGGGTGGTGCGGATGGCCGCGACCAGCCCCGCGGCGACCGGGCAGGCCGCCGACGTGCCCGTGTCCGGATCGGTCGCGCCGTAGACCGTGGAACCCAGGAAATGGGTGTAGGTGCAGACGTCGGGTTTGCGATCGCTCAGGCGGCCCGGCCCCTGCGAGGAGTAGCCGACGCGCTGTCCCTTGGTGTCGACGCCGCCGATGCTCAGCACGTTCGGGCTGGAGTTGGCGCCGCCGATCGGGTGGTCGGGGTAACCGCAGCGGCTGTCCGGGCAGTCCTTGCCGCAGTTCCCGGCGGCGAACAGGATGTCCGCGCCCGCGGCGTCGAGCGAGCGGACGATCACGTTGAACGGATGGTTGGGGTTGTCGGAGTAGTTACCGGCCTGGCCGACCGGGAAGTCCCACTGCGGTGAGAACGAGCCCCAGCTGTTGGAGATCACCAGTGCGCGGGTGGCTTCCGGCTGATCGGACAGCACGGTGCGCAGATGGGCGTAGGCGGCCACGGCATCGGACAGCAGGCCGTCCATGGTCGATCCGCCCTGGCGGGTGCTCTTCATGACCGGAATATCGAGGTACGTGGCCCGCGGTGCGGCGATCAGCGCGTCGAAGGCACACATGCTGCCGTGGTCCACCGGGAACTGGCCCGCGGTTCCGGTGACGCCCTGGGGATTCCAGCTGCGCTTGGTGTCGATGGTGAACGTCCCGCCGCGCGCCTGGTTGACGCGATCGGCGTTGATGCCGGTGTCCACGATGGCCAGGGCGACGCCGTTGCCGGTCAGCCCGGCGGCGGTGAGATCGCCGGTGCGAAGCAGGGTTTCGACGTCGTGCCAGCCGCCGACGGCCGGGTCGCCGCCGCAGGTGAGCACGGTTTCGATGACGGGATCGGCGAAAACCCCTGTGACGGTGGACAAACCGTGCAGGGCTGGCAGTACGCCCTCGTCGTCGTCCGGAATCTCACCGCGCACCAGGACCGAGCCGTCGGCCGGATGGGCGGAGAACGTCTCCGGCCCACCGGAACCACCCGGCGTCAGCCCCGGAATGTGGACCGGATCGTAGGCGTTCTCGAGGGCGAAACCGGGCAGATCACCGACCACATCGGTCGCCGCGACCTGCGTGCCGGGATCGGCAACGGCGGCAAGGAGTTCGGTGGCGGGGTGAAGCTGGATCACTACGCGCATGAATACCATCCTGCCGCCTGAGCCCCCGGTTCGCTCGGCGGATGCGGAGATTCGCACGTGCGATCCGGAAACGGCTGTGCCGCACGAGGAACGTGCGGCACAGGGTCGACGCCTGCTATCCGGTGGCTCAGACCAGCGGGCGGCCCAACCTGCGCTGTAACCGCATGTAGGACAGGCAGGTATTGAGCGGAGCGGCGCGGATGATCGTGGGCATCCGGGTCCACACCGCCGAGACCGACCGCAGCAGCATGGTGAAACGACGTTCGTCCCCGGCGGTCCAGGTCATGCCCATCTGATCGCGAAGGTGTTGCGGCAGTAGCGCTGTCACGCCGAATCGGTGCACGCGGGCGAACAGCAGGCGCGGTACCGGGGAGAGCCACTTCAGGTCGATCATCTCGTTGAAGTAGTCCCGCACGGTGTCGTCGATGGTGCGCTTGGCGATGTTCTCATCCCAATACCGTTGGAAGGCAGCACGATCCGCGGGCCACATCTCCGGACGCATCTGCAGGGTGGTGCCCAGCCGCGCGCTGTAGCGGTAGAATTCTTCGGCCAGTGCGGGTTCCATCGGTCCGCGCATGCGGGTGTACAGGTCGTCCACGCCCCAGTACAGGCAGGCGGCCACCCACAGCTGCAGATTCGGGTCGAAGGCGTTGTACTTGACCGCCGCGCCCGGCTCGGAGTGCACCGGGCGGTGCGAGCCGTTGACGGCCTCGCGGTACGCGGCGCGATCCTCGTCGTCGCCCATCCAGGCGACCGCGAGGTAGGTCAGCGTGGTGCGCAGCCGCTTGACCGGATGCAGTGACGCCTTGCCGCTGTCCACGGTGCTCTCCACGACGCCGTAGCCGACCGGCGGGTGACTCAGCTGCATGACGACGTTCGCGGCCCCGCCGATGAACGCGGCGATGCCGTCGATGTGTTGGCGGACCGTCTCCGGGGTAAGTGTCACCGGCGGGGTCTGCTCTGGCTCGGCCCACTGCTGGGGGGCGGCGGTCATCGTCGACTCGTCTCCTCGATCTCTCTTCACGCCACTCGACGGAAGAAGTGTGAGAAACTTTCCTTCTCACTTTCTCATCGAGATCTGGACCTGTCAAACGCTGCGGCCGTAAAGTTGGCTGCGTGCGGTGATTTCATGGTCATCGTCGTGCAGAGAGAGGATACGGTCGTGACCAAGTTGGCCAAACTTCTGCCGCTCGTGCGTGACGCGGCTCCGGAGGATCGCAATCAGGCGACGGTGCTCGACGCCGCGCTGCTGGCCTTCCTCGATTTCGGGATCAAGCGCACCAGCATGGTGGAGGTCGCGCGGCGCGGCGGACTCTCGCTGGCCACCCTGTATCGGCGGTTCGCGGGGAAGTCCGATCTCATCCAGGCCGTCGGGCTGCGGCAGGCGCGCGAGTTCATCGACCAGGTGGATACGGTCGTGCAGCGGCAGATCGACTCCGAGGCCGGCGCCGAGGAGCAGATCGTCGAGCTGTTCGTCGCCTTCCAGGACGGACTGCGCAGCAATCGGCTGCTGGATCGGCTGCTGACCACCGAACCGGAGATGGTGCTGCCCTATCTGACCGTGCGCGGCGCGCCGGTCATCGAACTCGGGCGCGACTACCTGGCCGAATTCATCGAACGGTTGCAGCGGGAAGGCAAACTGCCGCAGTACGATCCGCTGCCGCTGGCGGAGATGATCGCGCGCACCGCCCTGTCCATGGCGCTGACCCCGCAGACGGTCATCCCGCTGGACGACGACGCCGCGGTCCGCCGCTTCGCCCGCGATCACGTGGTGCCGGGCTTCCGGATCCCCTGAGCCGCACCGTTTCCGGCGTGTATCGGCGGTGCGGCGAAAAGTGGCAACGCCCTGCGCTTTCCCCGATGTTCAGCGCGATCCGGCTGTCCTCGGCGCGCTGAGCTCGGCGACGCTGCCGAACCGCCGCTGGTGCGCGGAAAGCGGTGGCAGGCGGAGCGACCGGTAGCTACGGCGGCTCGGTGCGCCCCGGGTGATCGGTTGTCGGTCGGTGCCGCGCTCCGGGTTCGATGGCCGTTCGGAACGGTGGACGTGTGCGGCTTGGTAGGTTGAAGCGGTGTCGTATGGGTCGTTACCGCTGCTGAAGTCGTTGAATCCGGCCGTCGTCGCCGCGGGGGCGGATATTCCCGATGCCGTCACGATCGACGGGCATACGCTCTCGCGCAGCGATCTGGTCGGCGCGGCGACCTCGGTGGCCGAGCGGGTCGCGCAGGCCGAGCGGGTCGCGGTGCTGGCGCGGCCGAGCGCCACGACGGTGCTGGCCGTCCTGGGCTGCCTGATCGCCGGGGTCACGGTGGTTCCGGTGCCGCCGGATTCCGGACCCGCCGAGATCGCGCACATCCTGTCCGATTCCGGGGCACAGGCGTGGCTCGGTGCGGCTCCCGAGAATACGGAACTGCCGGTGATCCCGGTGCGCACGCACGCCCGATCCTGGCACACCTATCCCGAACCCGGCCCGGACACAACGGCTTTCATCCTCTACACCTCCGGCACCACCGGTGCGCCCAAGGGGGTCGTGCTGAGCCGGGGCGCGATCGCCGCCGGACTTGACGCGCTCGCGCAGGCGTGGGCATGGACCGCGGACGACGTTCTGGTGCAAGGACTTCCGCTGTTTCACGTGCACGGCCTCATTCTGGGGCTGCTGGGCCCGCTGCGGGTGGGCAGCCCGCTGGTGCACACCGGCAAGCCGACGCCCGCCGCCTACGCCGCGGCGAAGGGCACGATGTACTTCGGGGTGCCGACGGTGTGGTCGCGGGTCGTCGAAGATCCCTCCGCCGCAAGGGAACTGGCGAATGCACGACTGCTGGTATCCGGCAGCGCGCCGCTGCCGGTGCCGGTGTTCGAGCGGTTGCGCGAGCTCACCGGGCAGGCTCCGGTGGAGCGTTACGGAATGAGCGAGACCATGATCACCGTGTCCACCCGAGTGGACGGGGAACGCCGTCCCGGCTGGGTCGGCACCCCGGTCGAGGGCGTGCAGACCAGGCTGCGGGACGAATCCGGCGAACCCGTCCCGCACGACGGCGAGAGCATCGGCGCACTCCAGGTGCGCGGGCCGATGCTGTTCGGCGGCTACCTGAACCGCCCCGAGGCCACCGCCGAGAGCTGGACCGAGGACGGCTGGTTCCGCACCGGCGACGTCGCGGCGATCGACCCGGACGGCTTCCACCGCATCGTCGGGCGGGAATCGGTGGACCTGATCAAATCCGGCGGCTTCCGGATCGGCGCGGGCGAGATCGAGACCGCCCTGCTCGGTCATGCCGCGGTCGCCGAGGTCGCCGTGGTCGGCGTCCCGGACGACGATCTGGGCCAGCGCATCGTCGCATTCGTCGTGCCGCGCGAGGATGTCCCCCAAGGACTGGAGCAAACCTTGATCGACCATGTGGCACAACAGCTTTCGGTGCACAAGCGGCCGCGCGAGGTGCGGTTGGTGGAATCGCTGCCGCGCAATGCGATGGGCAAGGTGCAGAAGAAATTGCTCGGTTGACCGTCAATCCCGGCCGATGCCGCTCAATTCCGACGGTGATTGCAGTGCCGTGTGCAGATATCTCTCGACCGGTCTGCCGCGCATGAGTTCGAGGCCTTTCTCGGCCCGTGCCGCGCGTGCGGCGGGGTCGGCGAGATATCGCAGACACGTCCCGACGAGTTCGTCGTAGTCGACGAATTCGATCGCGTCGGCGAATTCCTCGGTTGCGGCGGCGTCGACGCAATCCTCCGATATCACGAATATGCTGTTGGTCAGCAGATACGAGATGCGGACGATTTCGAATATCCGTGGGCCGAAATGGATGTTCAATACGATCTTCGCGCGGGCGTACAGGGCGTCGCGGGCCTTGCCGTAGACATTGCAGTGCGCCTGCGCGTTCACCCCGGCCGCGCGCAGCTGTTCGATGATCCAGGCCCGCCTGCGGTTCGGACTACCGATGAACAGCACGTCGATATCCTGCGTCTCAGCGGGCGGAATGCGCTCCATCTCCGGCGCGCTGCCGATCGGCACATGCCGGACGTTCGTCACGCCGAGCGTCGCGAGTGTTTCGATATTGTGGCGGCTGTAATCCCAGACGACGTGCCGGCGAAACATGTCCAGCAGCCAATCGGTCGCCCATCCCTCGCCCGGAATGATCTGCTCCAGATTGTAGAGAATCGCACCTTCGGGAGCCTCGAGTCCCCACCATGCCATCGTATTGCTGCCGAATATGATGTGCGTCCGATTGGGCAGGCTCAGATCGTCGGCGAGTACGCTGCCGTAGCCCAGGCGAATCAGGCCCCAGTTCACGGTCTCGGCCACCTCGCGAAATGCCTCGCGATGTATGTACTCCTTGGGTGGCGAGATCGTGACGGCGAATCTCATTCGTTCGGTGTGCAGCGGCAATTCGAAACTCGCCTCCGGCCGAAATGTCGACATCCGAGGTGCCATCGCGGCGTTCCGGCCTCCTCACCCGCCCCGCACCGCGATCAACCGTAACTCGAGTGCTGCCGGGCCGCACAGGTTGTGCACAGTTACATCGAATTGCCTTGGTTACCAAGGCAATTCGATGAACGCTCTCAGTTCGCGTGCAGGGCGGCGTTGAGTTCGATACCGGTGCCCTTGCGTGCGACCACCTCCACCGCACCGGTCAGCGAATTGCGCCGGAACAGCAGATTCGAGCGTCCGGTCAGGTCGGCGGCCTTGACGGTGCCGCCGTCCGGGAGCGCGACCTTGGTGCCCGCGGTGAGGTAGAGCCCGGCCTCGACGATGCAATCGTCACCGAGGGAGATGCCCAGACCGGCGTTCGCGCCGAGCAGGCAGCGCTCGCCGATCGAGATGACCTGCTTGCCGCCGCCGGACAACGTGCCCATGATCGAGGCGCCGCCGCCGACGTCCGAGCCGTCGCCGACCACCACACCGGCCGAGATGCGACCCTCCACCATCGACGCGCCCAGCGTCCCGGCGTTGAAGTTCACGAAACCCTCGTGCATGACCGTGGTGCCCTCGGCCAGGTGCGCGCCCAAGCGCACCCGGTCCGCATCGCCGATGCGCACACCCGAGGGCAGCACGTAGTCGACCATGCGTGGGAATTTGTCCAGGCTGTACACCGTGACCGGACCGCGGGCGCGCAACCTGGCGCGCACCAGCTCGAACTCCTCCACCGCGCACGGGCCGTAGTTGGTCCACACGACATTGGCCAGCAGGCCGAACTGACCGTCGAGGCTCAGCCCGTGCGGGCGCACCAGGCGATGCGAGAGCAGATGCAGCCGCAGGTAGACATCGTGCGCGTCGACCGGGGCGGCGGACAGGTCGGAAATCGTGGTGCGCACCGCGACCACCTCCACCCGGCGGGCCTCGTCGACACCGATGAGATCGGCGAATCGCGCGTACTCGGGATCGGCCGGACCCAGTTTCTCGGTGCCGCTGGTACCGAATTCGCCCAGCTCGGGGTACGGAAACCAGGTGTCCAGAACCGTACCGTTCACGGTGACGGTCGCCACGCCGACTGCGGATGCTCCCTGAATACTCACGGTCCCGAGTGTATGGGCAGGCCGGGTGCGGCGGGGTTCGCGGGTGCCGCCCGATGCATCGCGGCCCGGGAGCCGGAGTTCGCGAGCAATTAGGCTGGTACGAGTGACCATCGATCTGCGCGCCGATCCCATCACCCTCACCGCCGCCCTCGTGGACATCCCGAGCGTGTCCAAGGACGAGGCGGCGATCGTCGACACGGTGACCTGGGCGTTGCGCGAGCAGACCACCGGCTTCGAGGTGCTGCGCTGCGGCAACACCGTACTGGCCCGCACCGATCGCGGCCGGGACACCCGCGTCATCCTGGCCGGACACCTGGACACCGTGCCGATCGCGGGCAACGTCCCGGGCCGGTTCGAGACGCTGGACGGGCAGGAGACGCTCTACGGGTGCGGCAGCGTCGACATGAAATCCGGTGACGCGGTGTTCCTGCACCTGGCCGCCACGGTCGCCGATCCGGTCTGCGATCTGACGCTGATCTTCTACGACTGCGAGGAGATCGCCGCGGAGTTCAACGGCCTGGGCCGCATCGAACGCGAACTGCCCGAATGGCTCGACGGCG
The DNA here is from genome assembly GCF_001613065.1 of Nocardia miyunensis NBRC 108239. Lineage (GTDB taxonomy): Bacteria > Actinomycetota > Actinomycetes > Mycobacteriales > Mycobacteriaceae > Nocardia > Nocardia miyunensis. The sequence goes on along the minus strand of NZ_BDBQ01000029.1, from coordinate 131,796 downwards.
ATCTGGCGATCCTGGGCGAGCCGTCGGGCGGCTGGGTCGAGGCGGGATGTCAGGGGACACTGCGGGTCCGGCTCACCGCCCGCGGCACCCGCGCGCATACCGCGCGAGCCTGGCTGGGCGACAACGCGATTCACGCCCTCGCCCCGATCCTGCAGCGCCTGAGCGAATATCGGCCGCGCGAGGTGGACATCGACGGTTGCGTCTATCGCGAGGGGCTGTCGGCGGTGCGGATCGGCGGCGGCGTGGCCGGTAACGTGGTGCCGGACGAGGCGACGGTGGACGTGAATTTCCGCTTCGCCCCGGACCGTTCGCTCGAGCAGGCGACCGAGCATGTGCGCCAGGTGTTCTCGGGCCTGGACCTGGACTTCGAACGCACCGACGGCGCATCCGGCGCGCTGCCCGGACTGACCGCGCCCGCCGCGAAGAACCTTGTCGAGCAGGTGCATTCGCACGGCGGCGGTGGCGTGCGCGCCAAATACGGCTGGACCGACGTCTCCCGCTTCGCAGCCCGCGGCATCCCCGCGGTCAACTTCGGCCCCGGCGACCCCAACCTCGCCCACACCGTCGACGAACACGTCCCCACCGCCCAGATCACCACGGTCGCCGACATCCTCCGCGGTTATCTCACTCGCGCATGACAATTGGCTCGGTTGAGCAGGAGGCCCTGCGGATCCGGGCCTGTCGCTCGGATGCCGGCGGAACCCCGGCGGAAATCACCTGGGACACCGCCCCTGAATGTCCCGGCATCAAGGCCGGGGCTCGCCCCGGTCCTGGACTGACGGAGCGGAGGAGCGAAGCAAGGGGGAGCGGAGGGCGGGAAGGACCGGGGTCACGAGGGCCTCGGCTCGCCGGAGCGGAGCGGAGGCCGCAGATACAGTTGTTTCATGTCGAGTGAATCCGAGCCCGTTGTATCCCGATCGCCTCGGTCGGCGCCGAAGTTCCGGGGGCCGATCATGTTGCGGGGGGATCGTAAGCGGGGGACCGGTACCACCGATCAGCATCTGCTCGACGGGCGCGGGCCGACCGATTGGGTGCACACCGATCCGTGGCGGGTATTGCGGATTCAGAGCGAATTCGTGGAGGGCTTCGGCGCGCTCGCCGAGATCCCGAGGGCTGTAACGGTTTTCGGGTCCGCGCGGACGCCGGTGAACCATCCGGAGTATCAGGCCGCGCAGGCGATCGGCGGTGCGCTCTCGCGCGCCGGATTCGCGGTGATCACCGGTGGTGGGCCGGGTGTGATGGAGGCCGCCAATCGGGGTGCGCACGAGGCGGGCGGCTACTCGATCGGGCTGGGTATCGAACTGCCGATGGAACAAGGCCTGAACGAGTGGGTGGATCTGGGTATCAACTTCCGCTATTTCTTCGCTCGTAAGACAATGTTCGTCAAATATTCGCAGGCGTTCATCTGCCTGCCGGGCGGATTCGGCACGCTGGACGAGCTGTTCGAGGCGTTGACCCTGGTGCAGACGCACAAGATCACCCGCTTCCCGATCATTCTGTTCGGCACCCGATACTGGTCGGGTCTGGTGGACTGGCTGCATGATTCACTGCTGGGGTCGGGGAAGATCTCACCCGGTGATCTGAGTCTGGTGGAGGTCACCGACAGTGTCGAGAAGGTCGTCGAGATCGTGGTTCGCGCTGCCGATAGCCGCGGTGACGATGCGATAGGGACGGAGGATCAGTGGTGAGTGAGCGGCCCTTCGCGGTGTGCGTCTACTGTTCGGCCAGTGCCGGGGATGCGGCGCATCTGCGGCTGGCCGTCCAGGTCGGCACCGAGATCGCCCGGCGCGGTTGGCAATTGGTGTCCGGAGGTGGCAACGTATCGATGATGGGCGCGGTCGCGACCGCGGCCCGCTCCGGTGGCGCGCGCACGATCGGGGTCATCCCGAAACAGCTGGTGCATCACGAGGTCGCCGATGTCGAGGCCGACGAGCTGATCGTCACCGACACCATGCGCGAGCGTAAGCAGATCATGGAGGATCGAGCCGACGCCTTCCTCACTCTGCCCGGTGGTATCGGCACGCTGGAGGAGTTCTTCGAGACCTGGACCGGCGGGTATCTCGGTATGCACGACAAGCCGGTGGTGGTGCTCGATCCGCTGGGCCACTATCGGGGCCTGTTCGCCTGGATCGAGCAGCTGCTCGACAGCGGTTTCGTCAGCCGGTCCTCGCTCGACCGGGTGCGCGTGACGCCGGATCTGCAGCAGGCGTTCGACATGCTGGCATCCCTTCCGAACTGAGACCCGAAAACCGCTGGAGGACACCGTGACCGCGGACGTCGTCACCCTGCTCGATCTGGTGCGCAAACTGCCCGCGCTGGCCCCGGACGTGCCCGGCATGCTGCGCGCGGCGACCGGAATGCTGGTGCGTCCCGATGACCGGGCCTCGATCGGTTCGTACTTCCAGCGTGCGGCCGAGAGTGTGCCGGATCGCCCCTTCCTGCGCTACGAGGGACGCGAATACACTTACGGCGCAGCGAATCTCGAAGTGAACCGCTATGCGGCTGTGCTGGCCGAGTGCGGGGTCTCGCGCGGCGACGTGGTCGGGGTGTTGATGACCAATCGGCCCGAGACGTTGTTCGTGGTGCTGGCGGCGGTCAAGCTCGGCGGGACGGTCGGTCTGCTCAATCATCATCAGCGCGATCGGGTTCTGGCGCACAGCGTCGGACTGCTCGGCAGTGTGGTGAACGTGGTCGGTGAGGAGTGCCGCGAGGCCCTCGAGTCGCTGTCCGAACCTCCCGCGAATCTGCTCTTCGCCGAGGAACTCGCCGACCGCGCCACCGCTCAGCCGACCGCGAATCCGGCTGTCTGCCAAGAGGTCCGGGCCAGCGAGCGGGCCTTCCTGATCTTCACCTCCGGCACCACCGGCCTGCCCAAGGCCAGCGTGATGACGCATCTGCGGTGGATCAAGGGGATGGCCGGACTCGGTGGTCTCGGTATCCGCCTGCGCGGCGAGGACACTCTGTACTGCTGCCTGCCGCTCTATCACAACAACGCGCTGACCGTCGCCCTGGGCGCGGTCCTGGGATCACGTGCGAGTTTCGCACTGGGGCGCAAGTTCTCCGCGTCCGGCTTCTGGAACGAGGTGACCGAGAACCGGGCCACCGCGTTCATCTACATCGGCGAGCTGTGCCGCTATCTGCTCAATCAGCCCGAAAAGCCCGGGGAGCGAACGCATTCGGTGCGTTTGGCGGTCGGCAACGGGCTGCGCCCGGAGCTGTGGGACGAGTTCCGGCGACGTTTCGGCATCGGCCGGATCGTGGAGTTCTATGCCGCGAGCGAGGGAAATATCGGCTTCATCAACGCATTCGGCGTGGACCGCACCGCCGGATTCGGACCGCTGCCGTACGCGATCGTCGAAGTGGACGACGCCACCGGCAAGGCGCGACGTTTCGAGGATGGCCGAGCCCGGCGCGTACGGTCCGGCGGGACCGGCCTGCTGCTGGCCAAGGTGACCGGACGTTCCCCCTTCGACGGCTACACCGACGAATCCGCGACCGAGGCGAAGTTGGTGCGCAACGCATTTCGCGACGGCGACTGCTGGTTCGACACCGGAGACCTTGTGCGCGACCAGCATTGGCATCACATCGCCTTCGTCGACCGCCTCGGCGACACCTTCCGGTGGAAGGGGGAGAACGTCGCGACGACGGAGGTCGAAGGCGCATTCGACGGATTCGATCCGATCACCCAGGCCGTGGTCTACGGCGTCGACGTCCCCGGCGCGGACGGCAAGGCCGGAATGGCCGCGGTGACCCTGCGCCCCGGCGCGGACTTCGACGGCAAATCCCTGGCCACCCATCTCTACGGTCGGCTACCGGCCTACGCTGTCCCTCTGTTCATTCGGGTGGTCGAGGAACTCGAAACCACCAGCACTTTCAAGAGCCGCAAGGTGGACCTTCGCAAACAGGGGTTCATCCCGGACGAAAACACCACCCTCTACGCTCTGTCCGGCCGCGCCGACGGGTACGTCCCCCTGTACGACACCTACCTCGCCGAGGTCGCAGCGGGCGCCAAACCCTGACCTTGACCGCATTGCAGGTCGGCAGCACGTCCGGCAGGCCGCCGACGTCGATCTCGTCGCATCGGAACGGTCGTCATCAGGTCCGCTCGACCGGGGGCTTCTTCCGGAGCGGCTGACCTGGCGAATCCGCATGTTCATGGACGTCCTGCGGTCGCCCGGTGGTGGCGCACACAACAGTGGGTGCGCCATGCGCCAGTGAGCCTCGGCCCGGTTCGGTGTCAACGCCGCTGCGCGTACTGGCCCGCAGCGGCCCAGTCGATCATCACGCAAGCCTCGTCACCGAGGACCCACGCATCGTGTCCGGGCGGGCAGAACAGGAAATCGCCTGGACCGATATCGTTTTCGGTGCCGTCGTCCATGTGGATCCGCATCCGGCCGGACACGCAATAGCCCGCGTGCGTGGCCTGACAGCTGTCAGTGCCGGCGATCGGTTTGACGTGTTGCGACCAGCGCCAGCCCGGTTCCAGCACGGCGCGGCCGACCGGACCGTGTGGTGTGTCGACCACGTCCATCCGTCCGGCTCCGGACTCGAAGGGGCGCGATTCGTCGGGGTCGTCGAGACTTCTCACGACCAGGCGCTGTGTTCGACCGTCGGACATGTCGTCCTCGCGCACCAGATCGAGATTGCGGAAGACCGCCGGGCCGTCACACAACTCCGCGAGCTCTTCGGCGAACCGGGTCGTCTCGGGAAGACCCGAATTCTGCATCGCCTCGGTGTAGGAGGGAAATTCGACCATTTGCAGATACGTGTTCGCGCGGTCGCGATCCCGGGTCTCCATACCGTGCAGTGCTGTGCGTTTGCCCGCCGTCGCGGCGAGCCAGGCGTCGAGCTTCTCGTTGAACTCGTCGATATGCGTGGTCTTGAACTCGATCGCCTGAACGAACCTGGTCATTACGGGGACTCCTTCGCAGAAGACACCCCGCCCGAAATAATACTCCGCGCCGGCTGTGTGAGCGCCGAAGAACAACGGCCCCCAGCAGCCCTTCAGGCAGCGACGATCGCCGGACGCAACGTGTTCATCGGTGGGCGATCCGCCAGGGACACCTCGGTGCTCAACGCGGTGAATTCGTCTCCGACCAGAGGGAATTGAGTCAGCGCCGCGCCGGAATCGCGAATTCCGGTGCGGCCCAGCATGGTTCCCATGATCTGACGGCTCATCACGCCGAGATCCGACAACGGGCGGTTGCGGTGGGTGCGCACGCCCAGGTTGACCTGGCCGATGGCGGACATGCCGAGCAGGTCGTAGGTGTCCAGCAGCAGGCCGATCTCGACGCCGTAGCCGGGGGCGAAGGGGACCGCGGTGAGTAGTTCCCGGGTTCCGGCGTATTCACCGCCGAGTGGTTGCAGCACCGCGGACAGGTCCGGGCGCAGGGCCGCCAGCAGGGGCCGGGCCACGAGTTCGGTGACCCGGCCGCCGCCGTTGTGGTCGACCGTCTGGCCCTGTCGCAGCGGACGGCGGTAGTACGCCTTCACCAGATGCATATCCGGCACGGTCAGCAACGGGCCCAGCAGCCGGGGCACGAAGGACGGATCCGGATCGATCAGATCGGAGTCCACGAACGCGATCAGATCACCGGACGTGACCGCCAGCGAACGCCACAGCACCTCGCCCTTGCCGGGAACCGGATCTAGTTCCGGCACAGCCTGTTCGCGGCTCACCACGCGCGCTCCGGCGGCCCGGGCGCGTTCGGCGGTGGCGTCCGTGGAACCGGAGTCCAGCACCACCAGTTCGTCCACGAGAGTGCCCAGCAGCGGCAGGATGCTCGCCACCACATCGGCGACGGTGTTCTCCTCGTTCAGTGCGGGCAGCACCACCGAGACGGTGCGGCCCGCTTTGGCGGCGACGAGTTCGTCGACGGTCCAATCCGGGCGGTCCCAGGTGTTGCTGGTGGCCCAGGTGTTGTCGGGAATACGGTCGGGGTTGGTTGTCATACCAGACCTCGCAGAGTTCGTGCGGGGGGACGGATGCCCTGGATGGCCGCGATCATGTCCACCACTCGCCGGGTCGCGGCGACCTCGTGGACTCGGAAGACGCGTGCGCCGGCCGCGGCTGCCCATGCCGTTGCTGCCAATGTGCCCTCCAATCGCTCTGACAGGCCGACACCCAAAGTCTCCCCGATGAAATCCTTATTGCTCAGCGCCATCAAGACCGGCCATCCGGTATTTACAAGAATGTCCATCGCACGCAACAGTTCGAGCCCGTGATAGGTGTTTTTGCCGAAATCGTGGGTCGGATCGATGAGGATCGAGTCCTTCGCCACACCCGCGGCGACGGCGTTCTCCGCCGCCCGCACCACCGTCTCGGTGACCTCCGTCACCACGTCGGTGTAACGCACCCGATGCGGCCGGGTGCGCGGGCGAGCGCCTCCGGTATGACTGCACACGATCCCCGCACCTGTTTCGGCGGCCACAGCGGCCAGATCGGGATCCGCCCCCGCCCACGTGTCGTTGATCAGATCCGCCCCCTCGGCCACCGCCGCCCGCGCCACCGTGCCGCGCCAGGTGTCCACGCTGATCAACAGCTCCGGATACCGCTCCCGGATCGCCGACACGAACGGCACCACCCGCCGAGTCTCCTCGGCCGCGTCCACCACATCCCCCGGACCGGCCTTCACCCCGCCGATATCGACCAGATCCGCCCCCTCGGCGACCGCCCGATCCACCGCCGCCAACGCCGCGTCGTCGGAGAACGTGGCCCCTCGGTCGTAGAACGAATCCGGCGTCCGATTCACGATCGCCATCACCAGAGCCCGATCCGTCGCCACCGTTTTCCCGCACAAAGTGGGCGACGGCGACGCAGAACTCATACCCAGACTGTACTGGACCGGCTGCTTCGCCTGTCCGGGACTGCAACGCGCCCGGCCGTCTCGCCGGGGCTCGAGCATGCTCTCGGGCTGCCGCCAACTCGCACTTCGGGCTGATGGTCGAGGATGCGCTCGCATCGACGAGCGTTGCGGGACTTGCGTTGTAAGCCAATGGTTTACAGTCCGATCGTCGCTCGGCGTCGCGCAGCGAGCCGCCCAGGCTAGGTCGGGATCGGCGAGTTCAGGATTTGATGGATGCCGAAGGTGAAGCGGGCCTCGAAGTCGCCGGAGCTGAATTCGGGCCAGACGGAGCCGAGGGCGGGCAGCGTTCGTGCGTCGATTTCCGGGGTGTCGTGCCAGGTGTTCGGAGAAGCTTGTTCCTCCTGGACCAGGCCCAGAGTGAAGTAGAACAGGCTCCAGCAGGTCCAAGCCGCGGCGCGGGGAGTGGGCACAGGTCCAGCAGGATGGCGACCAGACGGTCGGCGAAGGTCAGGGTGTTCGGTTCCGCGCGAATGTGCCGGACATGATCAGGGCGCCGTCGCGGTGGTTCAGCATGGCTCGCCGTAGCCGGTGCAACAGCTCGGCCGCCTGCTGAAGGTTCTCGCCCGCCAGGTCGTCCAGGTCGACCTCGCCGACGATGGCGTCGGACATCAGTTCCAGCAGACGGTCCTTCGTGCGGATGTGCCACAGCACCGTATTCATGCTGACGCCGAGTTCGGTCGCGATCGCGCGGGTCGAGAGTCTGCCCGCGCCACCGGCGTCCAGGACGTCGAACGCGGTCGCGACGACCCGGTCCACGGTGAGACCGGCCTTCGCGCGGGATATCCCTTGCCTCTTGGTCACTGACAGAGGATGCTCTCGTGGAGCGACTGTCCGGCCTGGCGGTCCGCTATTCCGTTGCGCCGCAGTCACATCCGTTGACCGGTCGGCGTGCCGCGAACCTGGAACTCTCCGACCGGGACAGGCTTTTCCCGCTCCTGGTCGACGGTCACTACGCACTGATCGACTTCGGGCGGTGCGATCATCCCGTCCTCGACGACGTCGAATTCGGTGACGCTGTACGGCACATCACCCGCTGCCGGGTCGCTCCCGGCGCGCGGCCCCAGCCGGGTGAGTGGCGTGAGGTCAGCGTCGCGCTGATTCGGCCGGACGACTATATCGGCTGGGCCTCAACGGAATTCGACGCATCGGCCTCGAGTGGGGAGATCGGTCGGGCAGTGCGCGGGCACACACCGCGTGTCATCGGGCCTCTCGAGACTCATGCCCGGGCCCGACCGTTGGGCGGTCGGATTTCGGGGTGTGCTCGCAGGCTTGCCCATGTGCTCGCAAATCGGTCGGCGGGTCTCGAAGACGACGTAGGCGGTAACGATGCGATCCTGACGGTCAACCAGGCTGAGGGGGTCGCTCGGAGCAGCGATGCGATAGGGGGTCCCTCCGCCGAATCGTCTTCGTGCTGCGAGATCGGTTGTCGCACTCCGAGGAATGACCGCGGATGCGCGGCGGTGCTTCCGTCGTTATCGCTCGTGGCGGTAGATCGGCGTCAGCAGGTCCGCCTCGAGCGGCTCACCGGTGTTGCGGTCGTAGCGCACGCCGACGACGGTGGAGAACGGGTGGGTGCCGGCGCGTTCGTGCAGAGTGGCTAGGCGGGTGGCGAGGAGGCGGATCGCGCCGAGGGAGCCGGGCGGATGCAGTCCGTCGATGAGCAGCACTGTGCCGTGGCTGTCGGGGCGGTGCAGGCGGGCCAGATAGGCGATGTCGTACGGTTCGGTGCCGCCGGGGCGGTAGACGCGGCGGGCGGCACGGTCCTCGATACCGCGACGCACCCGTCCGGCTCGGGCGATGGTGCGGCGCAGGCGAGGATCGGCCCCGGCCAGATAGCGCAGGCTGGGCGAGAGCTCCGGGCCGCCCAGGACGATGAGTCCGTCACGTTCGAGGTCCAGCGGCCGGCCGGGTAGGAAACGTTCGACGGTCACTGTGAAGCCCAGTTCACGCAGTAATTCCTGTAGTCGGTGCGGTGCCGTGGCATCGGGTGCGCCGACCAGCGGCGCGGTGCGGGTGGTGCTGCGCACCTCGGGGGTGAGGATGGTCAGCGGGCCGTGGCCGAAGAACAGGCCCTCGGGCACCGGGCCCTGGGTACTCACCTGATGGATGCGGGCGCGCGAAAGTCCCGCGGCCGCACCGATTCTGGCGAAGGTCCAGCCTTCGGCATGCAAGTCTCGGATGACCGCGCGCCGGATGCGCGTGAGCTCGTTGATGGTCTGTTGCGCTTGGGCAACTCCGTCGGTGGCCGCCTTGAGGCGTTCGACCTTGTCATCGATCGCGAACACCCGTGCCACCTCATCGGCCGACATGTGCGCAGTCTAGATAGCTCGACAGCGGTATGTGTCTAGGCCGCTTGACGTGGTAATTCCGTCCGGCGCCGCCCGTCGGGCCTCTACCTTGCCGAACGTTGCCGGGCGACCGCCCGGTCCGGCCCGAAATCGTTATGTTGCGTCGAAATCGATGGGTGGCTTCTCGTTGTGTCCCAGCGGCTTCGGCGGGGACGCCTCCGGTGAGGTGTACGGCGCAGCCGACTCCGGCGACGTGCTGCCCGGCTTGTCGAAATTGCCGGTGAACAGCGAATCGTCCCCGTTCAGCAGGTGTTTGGTCACCATCGAACGCGGCGTCATCCCACGCAGCTCGTCGAGCGGCCTGCGCAGCTCGTTGAACTCGTCGAGCGGTTTGCGCAGCTCGTCGAACTCCGGACCGAGTTCACTGCGCAGCTGGCTGGTGGCGCCGCTGGCGTAATCGCGCACCTGCCGCAGACTCTGCGCGGTCCAGCGGATAGCCCCGGGCAACCGTTCCGGCCCGAGCACGACCAAGGCGGCGACCACCAGGATCATCATCTCGGGCCAGCCGATATCGAACATGAGACCAGGTTACTGGGGTGGCTTGGGTGCGTTCCGGTCGGATTCCAGCGTCACCGGAATCGTGACCTGCCGACCGTCCCGCACGACATGGAAATCGACCTTCTGACCGATCTGCTGGGACATCACCGCGACGGTGAGTTCGGCTTGCTCGGTCACCTCGCGATCACCGACCCTCACCACCACGTCACCCTCGGTCAGACCGGCCTTGGCCGCGGGGCTGCCGGCCACCACGTCCGCGATGGCCGCGCCGCTGAGCGTGTCGTTCTCGACCTGCTTGGTCTTGGCGCTCACCCCCAGCCATGGGTGTTCGATCGTGTCGTGGTGGATGATCGTCTGGGTGACCCGCTTGACCAGGTCGACCGGGATCGCGAAACCGAGCCCGACCGAACCGCCGCTCTCACTGCGGATGGCCGTGTTGATGCCGATGAGCCTGCCCTGACCGTCGACCAGCGCACCACCGGAGTTGCCGTGGTTGATCGCCGCGTCGGTCTGCACCGCGTCGAACGCGCCGGCGGTGTCGTCCCCGGCCTCCGGAGTCTCCACCATCGCGCGATGCAGTGCGCTGACGATGCCCGCGGTGACGGTCTTCTGCAGACCCAGCGGTGAACCGATCGCGAGCGTGGCGTCGCCGACGTTGACGTCGTCGGATTTGCCGAGCCGGGCGACGGTGAGGTTCTTGACGTTGTCGACCTTGAGCACCGCCAGGTCGGTCTTGGGGTCGCGGCCGACCAGCGAGGCCGGTACCCGGGAACCGTCGGAGAAGGTCACCTGGATCTTGCCGTGATTGGTCTTGTCCATCGCGACCATCGAGATCACGTGATTGTTGGTGACGATGTATCCGCCGCCGTCGATGATCACGCCCGAGCCGAGCGCGCCGTTGTCGCCGACGGTCTCGCGGATCTGCACCACCGAGGGCATCACGGCGTCGACGACCTTGGACACCGAACTCTGCGGCTTCCCCGACGCGCTGTCCTGGGCCAAAGTGACTTTTTTGGAGGTCAGCACCGAGGTGGCCTCGGCCGTGAGCCGACCGACCAGACCACCGGCCAGGCCGATGACCAGCGCGATCGCAGCGAGAATGGCCAGGGCCTTGGGGGCGACGCGGCTGCCGAACAGGACCTCGCGAGCGGTGAGCTTGATGCCCGGGCGCAGCCGAGCGGGCTCCGGAGTGCCGACCGCGGGTGCGCCGAGCCGGGCCGCGGCCTCCGGGTCGCGCCACGGGTCGGCGGGCGGTGGGGGTGCGGCGGAGTCGCCGGTCGCGTCGGGATCGCGCTGGAGTAGCTCGTCGGAGCCGGCGGGACGTCCGAATGCCTCGGCCAGCACCGCATCGGGCGGCCGGTTCACCAGTTCGGGTGCGGCGGCCTGCTGCTGCGGGGTGGCGGGCTGTTCCGCGAAGGGGCCGCTCTGCCCGTCGGGGCGGCGGAACGCGCGAGCGGTGTGTTTGTCGACCTCGGGCCGGAAAACCGGCCGCGGGCCGAGTACCGGCGCGTCCGACGGCCTCAGGTTCCCTCGTGCGATCGCGGAATCCGGCGCGGACGACTGCTCGGCAGGCCCGTCCGTCGCGGATTGTGATCCGGTGTTCGTCGATTCGGTGTTCACGACGGCACCTCGCTAACGCTCGACCCCGCCGCGCCCACGCGGTGCTGTGCTAGTGGTTCACTCCGCTGCGCTCCGTTCACGTCATGAACTCTACTTGCGCCACCAACCGGTCCATCGCCTGCTGTCGGAACTCAATTCGCGGTCCGTCGAAGAGGCGAAACGGAACGAATCCGCGCGCAGGCCCAGGAAACTCGCGCCGCGGGACATATCCTCCACGTGATTTCCGGTGAGGTCCGCCAGCGGAATCCGGCTGAGCGTGTCGTGCAGATCGTGCGGCGCGGAAATCTGCATCTGGGCCGCCTGGCGCAGGACCACGCGGGCCTGCTGCTGCGCCTCGACCTCCGCGGCGCATTCGGAGCAGCGCGCCAGATGTTCGGCGGCGCGCAGGTAGGGGTTCATCCGCAGCTCACCGTCCACGTAGGCCGCGATGGCCTCGCTGGCCAAATGTTCGGTCGGAGCGAAGCGAGGTCGGCGTTGGGGCGCTCTACCGGCCGCGTTACCCGAATCGCGCTCCTGGCCACTCATACGGTGCACACACCCTTCCGACCTGACAACAGCTGGCACCAACAGAATTTTCCGCCGTCGGCGACGGCCGTAAATTACCCGACCTTCTCCGCGGCGGCGAACCGCGGCTGAGATCCATTATGCGCAAGGTACTCCCGCAGCGCTTGACGCCCGCGATGGATGCGACTGCGCACGGTGCCCAATTTGACGCCGAGCGTGGCGCCGATCTCCTCGTAGGACAGGCCCTCGATATCGCACAGCACGACCGCGGCGCGGAATTCCGGCGCGAGCGCGTCGAGCGCGGTTTGCAGATCGGGATCCAGCCGGGAATCGTGATAGGCCTGCTCGGGATCGGGGCCCTCGGAGGGCACGCGGTCGTAGTCCTCGGGCAGTGCCTCCATCCGGATCCGGTTGCGGCGGCGCACCATGTCCAGGAACAGGTTCGTGGTGATGCGATGCAGCCAGCCCTCGAAGGTGCCGGGCTGATAGCTCTGCAGCGACCGGAAGACGCGGATGAACGTCTCCTGGGTGAGATCCTCGGCGTCCTGCGGATCGCCGGTGAGGCGGTACGCGAGGCGGTAGACCCGATCGGCGTGTTCGCGGACCAGTTCGTCCCAGCTGGGCATCATGGCGCGATCGCCGGTGGCGTCGAAGGCCGCGGTGCCCGACAACGGATCGGGCTCGGCGAGTTCGGCCTCGACGGCCTCGTCGGGGTGGGCGGGAAGCGCGACAGGGTCGCTGCCGTCCGCCGCGGGCAGGGGATAATCGGCCGAGGCGCCGTCGATCGGCAGACTCGACTCTGGCAGGGTGGCGAACTCACGCGCCGCATCGACCATGTGGATGGGGTTACCTCCTACTCGGGACCGTGCCCCGACGCCAACACGACTCGTGTCGTGTACGGGTACAACCGTCGATACCTCTCGGGTTGTTCCCGGCGCCGGTCGACGATCGGTCGGCCTTTGCGTAGTGCTTACTAAACTTGGTCCCGATGTGGCCGTGGTATGGGGAGCCTGAGCGACACCTGAGAAAAACTGCGGGTCGCGTCGCCGGGCCGTCCCGGTGATCCGCGATTAGCCTCATACGCGTGAGCGTCATACCCACCGCATCGGCTCTGCAGCGCAACCTCGCGTACGTCGAGGAATCCGTGGTCGAGGACGAGGTTCTCCTCGCCGCGCGGGAACGCGCCACAGAACTGGGCGCCGCGCCCGTGCCGCCGTCGGTGGGCGCGTTGCTGAGTATGTACGCCCAGTTGCTGGGTGCGCGGGCGGTGGTCGAGGTAGGCACCGGCGCGGGAATCAGCGGTCTGTGGCTGCTGGACGGCATGCGCGAGGACGGCACGCTGACCACGATCGATTCCGAGCCCGAACATCAGCGCGCGGCCCGCGACGCGTTCCGGACCGCCGATATCGCTCCCGCGCGCACCCGCTTGATCAACGGCCGTGCCCTGGACGTGCTGCCCCGGCTCGCCGACGGCGCCTACGACCTGGTGTTCATCGATGCCGCCCCGCTCGAGCATCCGCAGTACGTGGAGCAGGGGGTGCGGCTGTTGCGCGAGGGTGGCGCGATCATGCTGCACAACGCGTTGCTCGGCGGCCGGGTGCCCGATCCGGCCCAGCGCGACGCGGGTACGCAGGCGGTGCGCGCGGCCACTCGCGCGATCGCCGAGGACCCGCGGTTGACGAGCGTGCTGATCCCGCTCGGCGACGGGCTGCTCTGCGCCTCGCGCGGATAGTTATCACAGGTCACGGCCCCGGTCGTGGGTCGTGTCGAACAGTCGTGAACACGGCACACCGGAAATTCGGGCGAACTCTTGCGTGACGATTGAACGCGCGTTTAGTATATTGAACATGTGTTCAAAGGAGTCGCCGTACCGGAAGGATCCCCCGAGGATCTGAATACCCGCGCCCGCATCCGCGAGGCCGCGATGACAATTTTCGGAGAGCAGGGTTTCGGGGTCGGGGTTCGCGCCATCGCCGCCGCGGCGGGCGTGTCACCCGGTCTGGTCAACCATCATTTCGGCTCCAAGGACGGGCTGCGGCAGGCATGTGACGACCATGTCCGCGAGTTCATCCGCAGGGCCAAGATGGACTACATGAGCAACCCTTCTCCGAAGGGGCTGTTGCAGGCGTTGGCCGAGGTCGAGGAGTTCGCCCCGTACCTGGCCTATCTGATGCGCAGCTTGCAGACCGGCGGTCCGCTGGCGCTCGAGTTGTTCGAGCACATGATCGCCGATGTGGAGGCCTATCTGAAGGTCGGGATCGAGAACGGCTCGCTGCGGGCCCCGCTGGACCTGAAGGCGACCGCTCGCTTCATGGGCTTGCAGAACGGCGGGGGGTTCCTGCTGTTCATGCAGCTCTACCTCGCCCGGCACGACGGCGTGCCCGACTATCCGAAGATGTTGCGGGAGTACACCGACGTGATGATGCTCCCCGCGATCGAGCTCTACACCAACGGTCTGCTCACCGATTCGATGGCGCTGGACACGCTGCTGTCCGAGCGCGAAACCACTGAAGCGCAACACATTTCACCCACGAACCAATCCGGCGCGGAGGGCTGATTCTCCGGGGGACCCCGCGGAGTCGCGGTCCGCGCCACGAACACAGGAGATCCGATGTCATCGGCAATCGTCGTCCGGGAGCTGCACAAGCACTTCGGACCGGTACGTGCCCTCGACGGTCTCGATCTGGACGTCGCCGAGGGGGAGGTGCACGGCTTCCTGGGCCCCAACGGCGCGGGCAAGTCGACTACCATCCGGATTCTGCTGGGCATTCTGGCCCGCACGTCCGGCACCGCCGAGGTGCTGGGTCGCGACCCGTGGACCGACGCGGTCGCGCTGCATCGCGATATCGCTTATGTCCCAGGCGATGTCACGTTGTGGCCGTCGCTGTCCGGCGGGGAGACCATCGATCTGCTCGCTCGGATGCGCGGCGGCCTGGACGCCGAGCGCCGGGCCGAGCTGATCGAGCGATTCGAACTCGATCCGCGCAAGAAGGCGCGCACCTATTCCAAGGGGAATCGGCAGAAGGTCGCCCTGGTCTCGGCCTTCTCCTCGCAGGCCCGGCTGCTGCTGCTGGACGAGCCCACCTCCGGCCTGGATCCGTTGATGGAACAGGTATTTCGCGATTGCGCTCGCGAGGCGGCCGAACGCGGCGTGACGGTGCTGCTGTCCAGTCACATCCTGTCCGAGGTCGAGGCGCTGTGCGATCGGGTCACCATCATTCGCGCCGGAAAGACGGTGGAGACCGGCTCGCTGGCGCAGATGCGGCATCTGAGCCGCACCTCGATCAAGGCCGAATTGACCGGCGACCCAGGTGATTTGAGCCGCGTTCCCGGCGTGGAGGACATCAGCATCACCGATCACACGTTGAGCTGCCAGGTCGACAGCGAACATCTCGGCGAGCTGATCCGCGTGCTCGGCGACGCCGGCGTGCGGAGTCTGGTCAGCCAGCCGCCGACGCTGGAAGAGCTGTTCCTGCGGCACTATTCGCTCAACGGCCAGGATTCCCGCGATCTCGCGGAGGCGGCGAAATGACCACCGCAACTGTCGCCGGACCGATCGGCCACGCCGAATCATCCGGTGTCGCATCGGAATTCACCGGTACATGGCGGCTGCTGCGGCTGTATCTGCGGCGCGATCGGATCGTGTTGCCGCTGTGGGTACTGCTGCTGTCGCTTCCGCTGGGCAGCGTCTACGTCAAGAGCACCGAGAAGGTGTATTCGACCCCGGATCAGCTGGCGCACTTCGCGCATTCGATCAACACCAGTCCCGCCCAGCTGGCCATGTACGGGCCGGTCTACAACACCACATCCGGCGCGGCCGCCGGGCTGTGGAAGGCCGGGATGTTCTTCACCATCATCGGCATCGCGACCATTCTGACCGTCATCCGGCACACCCGCGCGGAGGAGGAGACCGGTCGCGAGGAGCTGCTCGCCTCGACTCGGCTGGGCCGGTTGGCCAACCTCACTGCCGCGCTGCTGGTTTCGTGTATCGGTGCGCTGGCCACCGGTCTGCTCGCGGTGGTCAGCATCAAGGGTGCGGGCGTTGATGCGCACGGGGCCTTGGCATTCGGGCTGGCGCTGGCCGGATCGGGCATGGTGTTCGCCGCCGTCGGCGCGGTGGCCGCCCAGTTGTCCGCGAGCGCCCGGACCGCTCGCGGGATCGCCTTCGCCGTGCTCGCGGCGACCTATGTGCTGCGCGCGGTAGGCGACGCGCGCGCCGCCGCCGGGCCTGCCAGTGTGCTCAGTTGGCTCTCGCCGCAGGGCTGGTCGATCCAGGTGCGGGCGCTGTCGGGGGATCACTGGTGGATTCTGCTGCTGCACGTCGCGACCACGATCGTGCTGATCGGGGTGGCGTATTCGCTGCTGCGGCGGCGGGACATCGGCGCCGGGCTGATCGCCGAACGTCCCGGTGCGCCGACGGCCACGGCGGCGCTGTCGGGACCGCTCGGGCTGGCCTGGCGGTTGCAGCGCGGCGCGCTCGTGGCCTGGGCTGTCGGGCTCGGCCTGTACGGGCTGGTCATCGGCAGTGTCGTCAACGGCATCGCGAACGAGGTCGGCGGCAGCAAATCGGTGCAGGACATCATCGCTCGCATGGGCGGGGCCAGTGCGCTCGAGGACGCCTTCATCACGACCGCGTTCACGCTGCTGGGCCTGGCCGCGGCGGCGTACGCGATATCGTCCACGCTGCGCCTGAATACGGAGGAATCGGCCGACCGGGCGGAGATCGTGCTCACCGGCGCGGTCGGCCGGATGCGCTGGGTCGCCTCGCATCTGGTGTTCGCGCTGCTGGGACCTGTTGTGCTGCTGCTGGTCTCGGGTGTGCTGGGTGGTCTGGCATACGGTATCGCCGCGCACGACGTCAGCGGGAAACTGCCGCGGGTGCTGGGTGCGGCGCTCGTGCAACTGCCTGCCGTCTGGTTGTTCGCCGGTGCCGCCGTGCTGCTGTTCGGGGTGCTGCCGCGCTGGGCGACGGTGGCGTGGGGCGTGTTCACCGCCGGGGTGGCGCTGTTCCTGCTCGGCTCGATCGCCGGTATGCCGCAATGGGTTCTGGACATCGACCCGTACAGCCATCTGCCGAAACTGCCCGCGGAGCCGTTCGCCTGGACTCCGGTCGTCGCCCTGGTGGTGATCGCCGCGGCGCTGATCGGGTTGGGGCTGTACGCCTTCCGTCGACGCGATCTTCGCTGAGAGTTCGCCCGCAGATTCCATCCGATACGCCCCCAGCCACGGCCGGGGGCGTATTCTGCGACGGATCGCTCGGAGTTCTGTGCAACCACCTTCCCGACCGTTACGAGCTGAAACCGCCGCGCAGCCGGTCGAGTGGTCACGAGGGGTGACGCAGCGTGATCGAATTCGTGGAAATCCAGGACGAACTCGGCGAGCACATGCCCGGCGGATTCATCGGCCCCCTACTGATCGCCTTCTGCCTGGTGATAGCCGCCGCCCTCGTGGTCCTACTCCTGGTCAGCGGCGCCCACTTCAACGACCAGCAATCCTCGGTCCTCACCACCCCCGGCACCTGTGCCCCCTTCTGCGCCGCGGACCCCACCGCCACCCCCTCCCCGGCCCACCCGAGCTGAGCGGCTCTCGGCCGCCCGGCCATCCCGATCCGCCCGGACCGGTATCGCCTGTGGGGTGGGCCTGCTCCACGCATCCGAGCCGACCTGCATCCCCGCCGATCTCGCGAGACCGCAACACTGGTCAGCCGCGAACGATATTATTGGGGCGCTGCGCGATTCGTTTTCGGGGGCGACATCGCAGCACGGGGAGGTGCCTGGAATGTCCGGTCCGATCGTCGTGGATCCGAAGGTGTACTACGCCGCGGCCAAGCAGCTACAGACCTTGGCCACCGAGTTCTGCGGGGCTGTCGGCAAGGTCCTGGTTTCCGGATTGCGAGCCACCACGGGTATGGCAGGAAACATGCCCACGGTGACCGGGTGGGCATCCGCATACCAGCAGCACAGCGGTGATGTCCGAACAGTTGTGATCGCTTACGCAAACGCGTTGCAGCACTTCGCCGATGTGCTGAATGTCGCCGGATACAACTGGGACGAGGCGGAATTCAAGGCCGATCGGAACCCGAAGGGCCCCGAGCCCCAGCGGCCGACGTTGTCGAGCACCGCTGCACTGAGCGACGGCAACGTCGCCGAAATCCCGAATCCGATCGGGGACAACGGACCGGGTATCGTGCTCGCACCCGCCGGGTTGCAGGCCAACTTCGTCACAGGTGTTCCGAACGGCCGACTCGGCCTGCTGGCCGTGGCCGCCGCCGCGTGGGAATCCTTCGCGAACTGTGACGAGGTGCGACTCGCTCCGGTAACGCTGCAGGCGGCGACCAATTCCTTCAGTGGGATACAGACGCCGGAAGTCGACGACATCACCGAAGGTCTCGGTAGTTTGCAGGGGCTGATCGAGGACATCTGGACCGTATCGACAGAGTTGTCGACCGCTTTGAAGACCTATCACGACGATCTCGACGGATTACGGAAGAAAGTGGTCGCTGCCGCGCCGGGCGCGTTTCCCGATGCGAAGGTGACGACCTCGACCGATGACGTATCGATCCATATCGATGTGGACGGCGATCTCGGCGCTGTCCAACTGTACAACGCGGGTTCAATCTTCGACAAGACGTATTCTGACGATCCGCTCTACGATTTTCTGCGTAAAACCGACTTCGTGGAACCGAAGATCTTCTCCACTCTGTCGAAGGTCAAGGCTCTCGCCGAGTTGCCGATTCCAGCCGAATCGGGCAATCAGACCGATAACGCCGTGCTGAAGGGCGAGATCGACCGGATTGCGACCTGGGAGACCCCCGGGCAGACGCTCACCGCGGCTGACCTGAATGCACTGGGCGACATCAACCCTCAGGTCAAGACCTGGATCGCGGCGTCGGTGAAGTATGGTAATGCCGCCGGGGTCGATCCTCGGCTGGTCATGGCGGTCGTGCTGAACGAGGGTGCGACGCGTACCCTCCAGGGCAAGGGCGAGAACTATGATGACTTCCGATTGCTGACCAGCGGTTTCCGGGACAATTCTCTGGGGTTGACGAATATGAAGGAAGGGCCGTTCAACAGCCTGAAGAAGGCATACCCTGCTCAGTTCGGCAACGCGAAATGGTCCGATCTGGACGGGAACGAAGACCTCGCGATCAAGGCCACCACGTACCGATTGAAACAGATCCAGGATCAATACGCCGGTCGTGTGAGTCCGCAGATGCGTGCCGAGGTCACACGCAACGAGTTCCTTGCTGCGGTCTACAATTCAGGGGATAGCAATGCGCAGAATTATCTGGAAAGTTCGAGACTGGGGAATGCAGTAAAACCGTACGTCGGGCGAATCGATCAGAATTATGTTCGGCTTCAACACGTTATGTGCGATAGTGGGGCTTACACATGCAACTGATTGCCGCCGCTCGACGGAGTCGGTTGCCGAGTGTTGTTCTGGCAGTGTTTGTTACGATTGTGGTCTGCGCATCCTGTAAAATGCGACTCCCTACTACGGCGGATCATCATCTGGATGGGGTTTCTGTTCGTGGGTATACAGAGATTGGTGATTCCCCTCAGGATGCAGGTGGGAGCAGTGATTCCATCACTGGCGCCACGAAATATTACATCGGCCCGGTGATCAGCGGTGATGTCCGTTCTGTGGTGACAGCAGGTGATGTGATCCTCGAGCCGCCCAAACAGCCAGTCGTGTTATCGGATACCACGTTGATCGCCATCGGCAATTGGCCGGATAAAGACGATTGCGTCCTGATAGTTGACCGTTGGACATCGGCTCCGGACAGTTCGTGGAAACTGAGCGCGCAGCAGCGCGACGAACTCCGAACCGGGAAGGCCGAGGCGGTGAAAATTGCTGTCACCTGTGGGGGGTGAAGCCTGCCGCGGCGGTGGACGAGACCAGAGCGGTCGGCCGCCGCCCCGAGCGCTGTTCTGCCACGTGAACCTCAGCGGCACACCCGCCCTGACCAGCATCGCCGACCGATCTCGAGCCACCGCCCACCCGATTTGGCTCGAACCGATACGATTGGGGCAGTGTGCGATTCGGTTGTGGGGTGATGGGCAGTGGTGATCCAGCGTGCAATTCTTATCGAGGTCATGCCGCGCGGGTGGATCGTGCTCGTCGCGGTGGTCCTCGGTTTCGCCGTCTTCGTCGCCCTCCTGGTCATGCTCCTGGTGACCGGCGGCTTCGGCAGCCACCACTCCACGACCCCGACCCCCACGCCGACCCAGGGCACCTGCTATCCGTTCTGCACCGCGGGGCCGAATACACCTCCGCCGGGCTGGAAATAGCCGGCTGCGAACACCATTGAGAATCAGGTGGCTGCGAACACCAATGAGTCGGCGAGTGTCGGGGATATCGTCGCCGCGGCTCGGATCAGAGAAACGTAAGCGGGTCGTAGCGCCGTCGGTTTCGTTCGGATCGCTGTGATCATCCATTCCGCTGCGGCAGAGGGGCTCAGAGCGGGCAGACTGCGGTAGTCGGCGGTCGGTGCGGTCATCGGTGTGTGCACGAGCGGAAAGTGCAGTGTCGTCACATGAATGCCTCGCGCGGCGGTCTCTGCGGCGAGGCTTCGCCCGAATGCCGTCAATGCTGATTTCGATCCGTGGTATGCGGCGAACTTCGGCATGGTTCCGGCTGGAACTCCCCAGGTGGCCACGTTGATGATGTGGCCACGACCGCGTTCGAGCATCGATGGCAGCAGTGCGAGTGTGAGTCCGACGGGGCCGAAGTAGTTGACGGCCATCGTCCGTTCGAAATCATGAAGGCGACCGAATGATTCATCGACGGTTCGCCGGATGGAACGGCCTGCATTGTTGATCAAGATATCGACGCTGCCACAGCGGTCGGTGATCTCGGCGGCCAGCTGTTCAACTGCTCGCGGATCGGTGAGATCGCAAGCCAGCGCATGCGCTCGACCACCGGCGCGGACGACCTCGTCGCGAACCAGATCCAGCTCTGCCTGCCGCCTGGCGACCAGCACGATCTCGCCGCCCAACTCGGCCAGACGTGTCGCCGTCGCGCGTCCGATGCCGGACGATCCGCCGGTGACAACGATCCGCTTACCCGAAATCGGTTCGTCGGCCGAGAGTCTGATCCGCATCGCCGCGCGCCGTGCGGAGGGGAGCGGCCTGAGCAGCGCGCCGATCATCCAGGTCGGCATCTTCACGGCCACGAGCACCTCCATGTCGGTTTCAGATCAATACTGACCCTAGCTCTGGTCGGTTCTTAATCGCAACCGACTAGCCGGCCTTTGTTTCGGGGATAGGGTGACCGGATGCTCGATGAAGACAACGGCTCCGGCATCGCTCATGGACGTGTCGATTCGGTCGAGGCCGCGCTGGATCAGGTCGGTGACCGGTGGACGTTCCTGATCCTGCGCGAGGCGTTCTTCGGGGTGCGACGTTTCACCGACCTGTGCCGCAACCTCGGCGTCGCGCGAAATGTGTTGGCGGAGCGACTGAAACGACTCGTCGACAACGGCATTCTCGAACGACATCGGTACAGCGAGAAACCCCTGCGCGAGGAGTATCGGCTCACGGAGAAGGGGCTCGACCTCTACGGGGTCACGGTGGCGCTGATGCGCTGGGGTGACCGCTGGTGTGTCAGCGAGCCGCCGCTACGCCTGCTGCACGGCGACGACGGCGGTCGTATCGAGCAGGTCCTGCGCTGCGAGTGCTGTGGGCGTGAGGTCGACGTGCGTCAAGTCAGGTATGAACGGTGAATTCGCCTGCGCCGGGCGGGAATCAGGTCGTTACGGCTTGCGCGCGACGCCCGCGTAGAACGAAACCTGGGCGTCCAGGTCGTCTCTGCAACAGTGCCGACCGAGGGCCCGCTGTCGATGCAGTGGAATCCGTTGCGGGTAAAGACCATTTGATCAGCCACGGCCCATGCGATGAAAGCTGTTGCGGGCGCGGTTTGTTCGATCCGCGGATCGCCCCGGCCGGAGACTCGGCGGTCACTCGCGGCGGTTTCGGCGGCGGAGGTTGTGGGAGCGGGGTTCTCGGCTGTCGAGTTGGTGGGTGAACAGGGGGTTCCAGGTTATGACGCTGTGGATGCCCGATTGGGCGGCGTCGGCCAGGAGGGTGTCGAGGTCGGTGAAGTCGAGGTGCGCGAGGGTTGGTGTGAAGATCGCTTCCGCGTCGGCGCGGTGCGCCTCGTGCAGAAGACGTGACATGCGGTCGGGATCGGCGTGGCCGAAGACGATCGTCTTCGAATGGACGTACCCGAATCGTTTTGCCAGCGACCGCAACTGATTCTCGTGCCAGGTCTGGTTCAACTTCGATATGTCGCGCCTCAGGTATGAAATCGCAATGGGGACAGTCCAATCCCTGTTTGTTGGGAACATGCCGTACAGCGAATCACCGGATGTACAGTGGCGGCATCAGATCTGGGGGATTCAAGGCAGATCTTGTGAAAACCCAGAGACCCGATCGCATCATTCGCGGGGTTAACTCACTTTTCGGTTCGGTTTCAATCACTTTCGCAGGAGGTACGAGCGGTATGACCGGTAACGACGAACCTTCGACGCTGCCTCGGCGTCAGCTCGGGCGCTTTCTTCGCAAGGCGCGCAACGAGGTCGGGTTGTCCATTGAACGAGTGGCTGAGCTGGTGGAACTCAGTTCCGCCGGTTTGCAACGCATCGAGTCCGGCAAGGTGAAGAAGGTTCGCGTGCGGGATGTTCAGGCGCTCTGCGAGGTCCTCGAGGTGGATTCGGATGATGCTGAGCGTGCGATCGAGCTGGCCAAACAGGCGCAGGTCAAGTCCTGGTACAGCGCATTCAGCGGTTTGTTCTCGGACAACTTCAACATGTTTGTCGGACTCGAAGCCTCTGCGCGCCAGATTTTTTCGTATCACGAGCATGTGCCTGGGTTGTTGCAGACAGCGGCGTACGCGCGGGCGGTGTTCAGTGCTTACCCCGGCTATGTCGGCCAGGATGATGTCGACCGACGAGTGGAGTTGAGACTGAAACGACAGGCCATCGTCACTCGCAAGACGATGCCGGTGAATCTCGAAGTGGTGCTTCATGAATCAGCACTGCATCGCGTCGTGGGAAGTCAGCGAGTTATGGCAGCACAGCTCCGGCATCTGGCCGAGATTGGCAAATTGCCGAACGTCTCGATCCGCATCCATCCTTTTGCGGCTGGATGCACGTGGGGAATGCTCCATGGCCCCTTCGTGATTCTGGAATTCGGTAATGACGCCAAGGGCCGCCCGTTGGAGCCGCCTCTCGTCTTCCTCGAGAGTCAGATGAGCAACGATCTCTACCTCGAGAAGCCCGAGGATGTTCGGCGCTACCATGAGCTTGCTGAGGACATTCGGAAGACAGCACTGGACGAGGCGAAGTCGCGAGACCTGCTCAGGCAGGTGGCAAGGAGCTATTCGGCGTGAATACTGATCTACCTGGCGTGAACTGGTTCAAGAGTAGCTATAGCAGTAGCCAGAGCGAATGTGTGGAGGTCGCATGGCTGAGCGACGGTCAGGTCGGTGTGCGTGACTCGAAGAACCCGACCGGGCCTGCCTTGACCTTCGGTCCGGCCGAGTGGGATGCCTTAATCGCGTCCGTGCATGGCTGAGGGCTTGATTCTCTTTCCTGACAAAATCTTTCGTGCGAACTGACGGCCTCGCTCCACGCCAGACGTCGAGCGAGGCCATCGCTCGTTGGAGGTCGAATTTGCGCTGGAATCCGCGAATTCTTGTACACCCCAATGTTGTTCGTCGACGTCCCGGGTCAGCGGCCGTAGAGTCGATCGAGGCCGATCAGTTCGACATCCGGCCGCGACTTCGCGGTCTTCGTTCGAATCATCGGTTGTAGCGTTGATCGAGTGCCGAACCGGTTCTCTCCATCACCACCGCCACGTTCTGCTTCGCCGCCGATGGTCTCGCGCGGAACTACTCGAAGACCTCGCCGATAGTGGTCGCGGACAGGATCTTCAAGGTCCAGCTCTGGAGCTGGTCCGGGTCAGCAGCGTGGATGTGGTCCTCGACGTCGGTCGGGACGTCACCGAATTTTGCCGTGAGCAGACTCAGCAGACTTTGTGTCAGGCCCTCGACCCGGCCCTTTTCCAGACCTTCAGCGCGGAAACGTTCTGCGGTTGTCACGGCTACCTCCTTGGCTCGCGGCCCGAACTGATCGATCAGCTCCACGAAGTCGTCATCGTCGATGTCGCCGACCTCGACGATGTATCCGATGATATCGCGCAGGTCGATCATTCCGCCGGGCTCGTTTTCGAGGTTCTGGAACTTCTCGATCACCGGCGCAAGTGTCTGCACCAGGTCGGGATTTTTACTGGCGCTCTTGTGCAGCGCGAACACCAGCAGTGCTGCGGCCGGGATCGGGCGCTTGGCCAGCTCGTCCAGCGAGATGGCAGCGATATCGTCGACGATGATGTCGAACGTCGGCAGATACCGGGTCAGTGCCGCCCGCGCGTCCTCGGCCAGCGCGAACATATCTGCGAACTGCGTCGAGTATCTCCAGGGTTGATTCCGCGGCCCCGAATTCACCACCACCGGAAGGATCACCGGTAGCGACGTCGGTACCTTCTCCGACCGGTCCACGTACTGGCGCCAATGCCCGAACATGTACTCACCCATCCGGAATGTCATCAGGGGGTCCGGACGGCTCTGATGCTCGACATGGATGTACATGAGGGCCTCGGCGCCATCGAATCGTGTCTCGACGAACAGGTCGGTCTGGCGGCATTCCAACCCTGGGGCTACCAGGTCGTTGGGTATGTACCGCCACACACTCCAGTCGATTCGCATCACGAGCTCCGGCGGGAGTGCGATCTGTAGCTCACCGGCAAGCTGGCCGTCGCGCTGCATGATGCTGCGGAACAGCGCGTCGTGCGGATTCGATGGTTGGACCCCCATGTTCGGCAAGCTACCCGCCACCACCGACAACTTCGGTCTCGATACCGGCGAGTCTCCGCGGCACGTCCGAACACCGCCGACAAGTCACGTGCCGGGACGCCGCCGAGGACTTCGGTGAGGGTGTGGGACAACGGATTTTGCACTGGCAATAGCGAATTCCCTTACACCCAAACACCTTTGCCGACCGTCACCACACCCCCGTTGCTCACCGCGAAACGCTGGCGGTCCCGTTCCAGGTCGACGCCGATGATCTCGCCCTCGCCGACCATGACGTTCTTGTCCAGGATCGCGCGGCGTACCACCGCGCCGCGGCCCACGCGGACGCCGGGGAGCAGGACGCTGCCCTCGACGGTCGCGCCGTCCTCGACGAACACGTTCGAGCTGAGTACGGAATTGCGGACCGTGGCCGCGGACAGGATGCTGCCGGAGCCGACGATGGATTCCTGGGCCAGGCCGCCCTGGGCGAATTTGGCGGGCGGGAGGTTTTCCGCGGCGCCGCGGATGGGCCAGTGGCGGTTGTAGAGGTTGAAGACGGGGTGTACCGAGACCAGGTCCATGTGGGCGTCGTAGAAGGCGTCTATGGTGCCGACGTCGCGCCAGTAGCCGCGGTCGCGGTCGGTGGAGCCGGGGACGTCGTTCTCGGCGAAGTCGTAGACGCTGGCCTCCCCCTGGGCGACCAGGTTCGGGATGATGTCGCCGCCCATGTCGTGATCGGAATCCGAATCGTCGGCGTCGGCGCGGATCGCGTCCACGAGGGTTTTGGTGGTGAATACGTAGTTGCCCATCGAGGCGAAGGTCATATTCGGGTCGTCCGGGATGCCGGGCGGATGGGCGGGTTTCTCCAGGAATTGCGTGATCCGGCCGGACTCGTCGGAATCGATGCAGCCGAACGCGCTCGCCTCACTGCGCGGCACCCGGATTCCGGCCACGGTCACCCCGGCGGCGGAATCGATGTGGTGGGCAACGAGTTGTTCGGGGTCCATCCGATACACGTGATCGGCGCCGAACACGACGATGTAGTCGGGATCCTCGTCGTAGATCAGGTTGAGCGACTGCATGATCGCGTCGGCGCTGCCGGTGTACCAGCGCGGGCCCAGCCGCTGCTGCGCGGGCACCGGGGTGATGTATTCCCCGCCGAATCCGGACAACCGCCACGTCTGCGAGATGTGCCGGTCCAGCGAATGCGACTTGTACTGGGTGAGAACGCATATCCGCAGATATCCGGCATTGACCAGATTGGACAGCACGAAATCGATCAGCCGGTACGCACCCCCGAACGGGACCGCGGGTTTGGCGCGATCCTTGGTGAGCGGGAACAGACGCTTGCCCTCACCACCGGCGAGCACGATCCCGAGTACGTGCGGCTGGCTCCTCACGAGTCCAACCTACAGCCCGAGGGCTGGACGGGTGGTGATGACGAAGGTGAACGATTAGGTTGGACCGGTGAGTTCCCGTGTCGTGAGTGAGCTTGCGAGCGAACCATCAACACAGCGCGCGCCGCGCACGACGGAGGCGAGCGTCAGCGAGGCGCAGTCGTGAGCGGCGAGCCCCAGGAACGTGACCGGCTCCGGGTCGCGATGATGACCCGCGAATATCCGCCCGAGGTGTATGGCGGTGCGGGGGTACACGTCACCCAGCTGACCGCGAAGCTGCGACAGCTGTGCGATGTGACGGTGCACTGTATGGGAATCCCGCGCGACGACGCGGTGGTGCATCAACCCGATCCCATGCTGTACGCGGCCAATTCGGCCATGCAGATGATGTCGGCGCAACTGCGGATGGCCGATGCCGCCGACGGCGTCGACGTGGTCCACTCGCACACCTGGTACACCGGCCTGGCCGGACATCTGGCCGCCGCGCTGTACGGGATTCCGCATGTGCTGACGGCACATTCGCTCGAACCGCGGCGGCCGTGGAAGGCCGAGCAACTCGGCGGCGGATACCGGCTGTCCTCGTGGTCCGAGCGCAACGCGATGGAGTACGCCGACGCGATCATCGCGGTCAGCGCGGGCATGCGACGCGATGTGCTGGACGCGTATCCGTCCATCGATCCGGACCGGGTTCACGTGGTACACAACGGAATCGACGCGCAGGTCTGGCATCCCGGCGGCCCTGTTCCCGAGGCCCGCGACGTGCTGGACGAGCTGGGGGTGCGCACGGATCTGCCGATCGTCTCGTTCGTCGGGCGGATCACCCGGCAGAAGGGCGTCGGGCATCTGCTCGCCGCCGCCCGCTATTTCGATCCGGGCATTCAGCTCGTGCTGTGCGCCGGGGCGCCGGACACGCCGCAGCTCGAGGTCGAGACGTCGGCGGCGGTGGCGGATCTGGCCGAACGTCGCGGGGGAGTGTTCTGGGTTCGCGAGATGTTGCCTACCGAACAGGTGCGGCAGATCCTGGCGGCCTCGGCGGTATTCGTCTGCCCCTCGGTGTACGAGCCGCTGGGCATCGTCAATCTCGAGGCGATGGCCTGCGGTACGGCGGTCGTCGCATCGGATGTCGGCGGAATTCCGGAGGTCGTGGCCGAGGCCACCGGGCGTCTGGTGCACTACGACGGTGAGACGCCCGCGGATTTCGAACACGGTCTGGCCGAGGCGGTCAATGCCGTCGCCGGAGATTCGCGACTCGCCGAATCCCTCGGCGTCGCCGGACGCGCCCGCGCTATCGCCGAATTCGACTGGGCGCAGGTCGCCGCGCGCACCGTGGACCTGTACGAACGCCTCCGTAAGGGCTGATTTCACCGAATTCCGAAGGTGGACACCGTGACCGAGGCCGTCACCTGGACGACGTCGGTCAGGGCGGCGATCCGCTCGGCGCGCTGCTGCGCGGCGTGATGGGCCGAGGGGCCCATGGCGGCGACATCGGCGATGTCGGTGTGGGTGAGTTTCATCGAGTACTCCACGACGTCGCGGTCGCGGAGAGTGAAATGCGCGGACATCGTCTCGGCGAGACGATCGTCCTTGGCGGTGTCCACGCCGATCATGGCCAGCGGCTCGATCAGCTCGGACAGGTGGCGCGGCGTCGGGGTGACCACCGTGACCAGACCATCCGGGGTGAGCGTCCGGGCGATCTCGTCGGCGTTGCGGGGTGCGAACACCGACAGCACGTGATCGATCCGGCCGTCCCGGATCGGCAGGCCGCGCCAGGCGTCGGCGAGGATCGAGGCGGCGCGCGGATGTGCGCGGGCGCCGCGCCGGGCGGCGGGCTTGGACACGTCCAAGGCGATCCCGTGCGCATCCGGCGCGGCGTCCAATGCCGCGGCGAGGTAATACCCGGTACCGGCGCCGATCTCGAGAATCGAGAATGGGGACGGCGGGGCGTCCCGGTGAACGGCGGCGGCCACCGCGTCGGCGATGGGTGCGAAATGGCGCGCATCCTGAAAGGCGGCCCGTGCGTCGAGCATGGCCGCGGTATCGCCGGACATTTTCGTCGACGCACCCGTCAGCAGGCTCACGTATCCCTGCCGGGCGATATCGAAACCATGTCCGCGCGCGCAGAACAATGAACGATCGCGCACGGCCAGAACGTCACCGCATTCGGGACAGGCCAGCAAGAACGCGACCGTGGCGAGCTGTGTCGCCGAATTCACCACGTCGGGCGAGTCGAGCGACTAACTCGTGACTTGGGTGAGCTCTTTGCCCAGAGCCGCCGCCTCATCGGGCGTGAGCTCGACGACCAAACGCCCGCCACCCTCGAGTGGAACCCGCATAACGATTCCACGCCCTTCCTTGGTTGCCTCGAGGGGACCATCCCCGGTGCGGGGCTTCATGGCCGCCATCCTCTGCTCCCTCCAGATCCGCGCGGTCTTCTGCGCACTTTCTTGGAACTCGTGTTGTCACCAACAGGTAGCCCGCCGAAGCGGCGGTCGCCGCACCGAGGGCTACACCAGGCCTATTCTTCCCTATTGCGGAACTGGGCGGGTACCGGAGTTCCAAAACCGACCAGCCGGGCGTGTACTCACGCGTGCGCGTCGACCCAGCAATCGGCCAGATGATCGTTCACCATCCCGGTCGCCTGCATCAGCGCATATGCGGTCGTCGGCCCGATGAAGCGGAACCCGCGTCGCTTGAGTTCCTTTGCGAGAGCGGTCGATTCGGGTGTGACGGCGGGCACATCCGACAGTGTGCGGGGGCGTGATCGCGGGGTCGGGGCGAAGGACCAGATCAACTTGTCCAGACTGGTGTCCAGCTCGCGGGCAACTTTTGCGTTCGCGATACACGACACGACCTTGGCGCGATTGCGCACGATGCCCGGATCCGCCAGCAGCCGATCCACGTCCGCCTCGCCGAATCCTGCGACTCGTTCGATCGAAAATCCGGCGAAAGCCGATCGGAAGGCCGGACGCTTGCGCAGGATCGTGATCCAGGAAAGTCCGGACTGGAATGCCTCGAGGCTCATCCGCTCGAACATGGCGTCGTCGCCGTGCAGCGGGCGGCCCCATTCCCGGTCGTGATAATCCCGGTAGAGCTGTGAGGATTCGGCCCAGCCGCAGCGCACGCGGCCGTCGGGGGTCACGGGTCCGTCGGTGCTCACAGCTGTCCCCCTGTGGTCTGTCCGGGCTGGCCGGGCCATGGAACGGGCGCGCCCGGCTGGCCGGGCGTCGTCGCGACGGGCGGCAGAGCCAGGCTGCCGGTCTGCGGCGGCAAGCCCGCGGGCTCGTCGGATGCGGATTGGCCGGTGGTGTACGCGCCCGGAGCCGCGGGATATCCGTCCGGTCCGGCCGAACCGGGGAGTGGCGGCGCTGTGCAGGGGCCGCCCGGTTGGGCTGGTCCCGGGGAGACGATGGGTACTGCCCCGGACGGTGGCGGGAAGGGATTGCCCGGCTGCGGTGGTCCGGCCGCGACGCCGGGGGCCGGCGATGCTGTGAAGGGAATGCCCGGCTGCGGTAGTTGGGCGGAGACGGCGGGTGCGGGGGCAGGTGGTGCTGTGTAGGTAATTCCCAGCTGCGCTGGCCCGGCGGACACGGCCGGTGTGGCGACGGGCGTGCGGGCTGGACCCGCGTCGTTGCCGATGGCCGGGGGTTCCCAGGGGCCGGTTTCGGCCGGGTCGTGCCAGGGGATCTGTCCCGTCGCGTTTCCGGGCGGGTCGGTGGTCGGTACGTAACCGATCGTCAGTCCCGCCAGCGACGATTGCATTCCGTCGGATCGGCCGGGCGTGTCGGACGATGTTCCGCTGTTCTGCTCGGTCGAACCGTTGCCCTGGGAATTGCCGGGGCGTTCGATCCTGGAATCACCGGGTGCGCGCGGAGTTCCGGCGGGGGGTTCAGCGGCCGGGTGAGCGCCGGTCCATGTGCCGGGGCCGGTCTGCTCCACGGGCTCGCCGGACTCGGGGTGCTGCGGTGATCCGCCGCGCTCCCGCGCCAGTTGCGTCTCCAGTTCGTCGATGCGGGCCGCGAGCCGGGCCAGCGCCCAATCCACCTCGCCCGCTTTGTATCCCCGGAAAACCTGCTGGAAGCGCAGCTCTCGCACATCGTCGCCGCTGATGTCGTGGGCGGGCAGCACGGTCTCGGTCGTCCCCTCGGGCAGCGGGCCCAGTTCCTCCGCGCGCCCGAACACCGCGCTCGCGACCAGGAACAGCAGCGCGGCGACCAATCCGACGATCAGCACGTACAGCAGCATCGTGAGCATGCGTTCGAGAATAGGGGGCGGGACCGACAGGGGCGACGCTGCCGTCGCCCGCCCCGGCCCGCGACGAGTGCCGATCGTGCCCGGACACGCGAGTCCGCGATCGGACCACCCGGCCGGTTTCCATTCCGGCGGCCGGGTGGGCGCGAATCACGAGCCGCTGGTTCATCTTTCGCCGGTGCGCCGGAAGCAGTAGGCGGACGCGGCCAGATACTGCCGGCAGCCGCCGCCGTGCCCGGCGTGTACGGCCAGGATGAATCGCGCCAGCTCGTCGGTGAGTTCGATGGGTTCGTGCCCGCAGTCGCGGCTGTTCATCAA
Source organism: Nocardia miyunensis NBRC 108239 (assembly GCF_001613065.1). Lineage (GTDB taxonomy): Bacteria > Actinomycetota > Actinomycetes > Mycobacteriales > Mycobacteriaceae > Nocardia > Nocardia miyunensis. Next base: position 101,148 of record NZ_BDBQ01000029.1, on the reverse strand, counting down.
CCACATGTCCCTGGTGCCGGAAGACGGTGTGTTCATGGAGATACCTCCTGGGTGTGCGAGTGCACCCGGCGCCGGGAACGGGCCCGGCGACGTCCGCGAGCCTTCCGAGGTTCGCATGTCGCCTGATGAGCTGCCGCTCCGCCGTGGTCTCAGGATCGCCGCCACGGTGCGCGATTGCTCCGGCTGTGAAGGGTGACGCTCGACGCCGGGTGCTCCCTCTACTTTGGTCGTTTCCGTACAGATATGAAATCGCGCACTGTTGGCGTTGGTGTTGGCCTACTGTTGGCATGAAGCTCGAAACATAGAATTAACAAGTACTCACAACAGGACTCGCCATGGTGTTGGGTCGGCCGTGGACCGGCTTCGAAGCGGTTGCGCTGCAGGAGGCTACGCGAAAGTCCGTGCGCGAGTTCGCAGCCCACCTCGGCATCGAGATGACGACAGTCGCCAATTGGCGCGCGGGTCTGAGCGCGGTCACCCCGCGCCCGCTCACCCAGGAACTACTGGACACCCTGCTGGTACAGGTGGGCCCGGACGTTCGCGAGCGTTTCGAGCAGATCCTCGTCGAGGGTGAGGCCGCACTCGGCGCGCGCCGTCTGCCCGCCCGCCGCACCACCGCGCCCGCCGCCGCGGCCCCCGGTTACGACACGACGCTGCTGGCCCGGCTCGACGACGCCCGCGCGCTCGTCGATCGCACGGTGTCCGCCTGCACGGTCGGACCGGTGATGGTGGATCTGATGGAGGAGCGGGCCGCCGGGCGCATCCTGGCCTACACCCGCACCCCGCCCGCGCAGGTGCTGGCCACCGTGCTCCCCGACGTGCTCGAGGTCCAGGCCGTCGCGACGCAACGTCAACCCGCGGCCATCCAGTCCCGGCTGTCGGAGGTCACCGCGGTCCTGGGCCTGCTGATCGCCGACGCGCTGATGAAACTCGGCCAGATCGAACGGGCGAACTTCTGGTACGGCACCGCGCGCATGGCCGCCGACGACACCGCCAACCTGCGTTTGCGGGCCCGGGTGCGGGCTCAGCACGCGATGCTGCCGTACTACTACGGCAGTCCCGAGCAGGCGGTGGCGCTGGCCCGGGCCGCACAGGCGCAACTACCCGAAACCGCTGATGACTCAACCGCTTTGGCGGCCGCCGCCGAGGCGCGGGCATTGGCCCGCCTGGGTGATTCCGCGGGTGCGGACCTGGCTCTGACGCGGGCGGTGCACCGCACCGCCGAACTCGGCGACACCGCCACCGACGAGGCGTTCCGATTCGGTGAAAAGCGTTTGCTGCTCTACCAATCCGGCATTCTGACCAATCTCGGGCGCACCGCTGCCGCGCGGCGAGTGCAGGAGCAGGCGTTGCGGTTGTACAGCGATAGTCCGGGCGTGGTGGTCGATCCCGCGCTCATCGAACTGGACACCGCGATCGGCTATGCCGTCGACGGCGCGGTGGACGAGGCGTGCGAGCTGGCCGAGCAGGTGCTGACCACGCTGCCGCCGGAACATCGCACCACGATCGTGCTGACCCGAGCGGCCGCGGTGGTGGACGCCATCGGGGAACACGGGCTCGGACGTCGCCGGGTGGACGAACTGCGGCATCTGGTCTCGTCCGGAACGGAGGTGTCGCGGTGATCACGACGTTCGAACCGGCCGAACCGATGGCCGCGGCGGCGTTCACCCCGGAGTGGACTCTGTCGATCCTCGAACGCGCCTGTCGCGTGGTGGGTTTGGATCACCTCGGTGCGGAGTTGCTGCGACATCACACCAATGCGGTGTACCGGCTGGCGAGCGCGCCGGTCGTGGTGAAGATCGATCGGCCCTTCGGCGGTCGTTCGCCGGTCGACGTGGTCGCACTGGTCCGCTGGTTGCAGGCCGGGCAGGTGCCGGTGGTGGCGCTCGCGCCGGTGCGGCAGCCGATGGAGATCGACGGCTGCACGGTGACGTTCTGGCGGTACCTGCCGCAATGTCGCGAGATCACCGCCCCGGATCTCGCCGCGCCCCTGGCGATGCTGCATTCGCTGCGCACCCGCCCGCGGCAGTGGCTGCCCGCCCGCCACCTGGCCGGAACCTTCACCCGGATCGCGCAATCCATTGCGGCGAGCCGGATTCTGACCGCCGAGGACCGCGCGATGCTGCGGGCCGAACGAGCCCGCTTGGCCGCCCGCGCCGCCGAGATCACCTTCGTCCTGCCCCCGGGCCTCATCCACGGCGACGCCCATCATCGGAACATGCTGTGGGACGACGAAACCGGCCGGAGCGTGCTGTGCGACTGGGAGAGCGTGGCTTTCGGGCACCCGGAGTGGGACCTGGTCACCCTCGAGGTGCACTGCCGCCGCTTCGCCCACCCCACGGTCGAATACGAGAAGTTCTGCCACGCCTACGGTTTCGACATCCGCACCTGGTCCGGCTACCCCTGGCTTCGCGATCTGCGCGAACTCCGCATGATCACCACCAACGCCTACAAGTCAGCCCCGGACACCGCCTGCGCCCGAGAAGTCCTGCGCCGCATAGCCGCTCTCCGCTCGGGCACCCCATCCCGCTGGAACATCCTGTAGCCCAGGACCTTCTACGACCCCTCGACTCTACGGTCACCGGTCAGAGCATCGAGATCTATGGTGAGTGGAAACGGAGCTTCGAGCTGGACGACACCGGTTACCCGCGAGACGATGTGGTACTCGCCGGTCGCAAGCACATGGGCGCCGGGGACGGCCAGAACCCAACTGTCTTGTTGGCCGTCAGCCCGAGTCTCCCTGCGCTCGGTGATCTGTTGAACTCTCGGGAGCGGAGGAGTTCAGAGATGACGTGTGGTGTCGATGCCCAGGGACATTCCGGCCAGGCCGCGGCGGCGGACTGCCAGCTTGTCGGCGATGTCGCGCAGGGCCTGGGCGGCGGGGTTGTCGGGGGAGCTCAGGACGATGGGGGTGCCTTTGTCGCCCGCCTCGCGGAGTTCCTGGGTGATCGGGATCTGGCCCAGGAGAGGGACGTTCGCGCCGACGGCCTGGGTGAGGCGGTCCGCGACGTCCTGGCCGCCGCCCGAGCCGTACAGGTCCATGCGGGAGCCGTCGGGCAGGTCCAGCCAGGACATGTTCTCCACCACGCCCGCGATGCGCTGACGCGTCTGCAGGGCGATCGCGCCCGCGCGCTCGGCCACCTCGGCGGCGGCCGGCTGGGGCGTGGTCACCACGAGGATCTCGGCATTGGGGATCAGCTGGGCGATGGAGATCGCGACGTCGCCGGTACCGGGCGGCAGATCCAGCAGCAGGATGTCCAGATCGCCCCAGAACACGTCGGCGAGGAACTGCTGCAACGCGCGGTGCAGCATCGGGCCGCGCCACACCACGGGGGTGTTGCCCTGGGTGAACATCGCGATCGAGATGACCTTCACCTCGTGCGAGATCGGCGGCATGATCATCCGCTCGACCTGGGTGGGCCGCTGATCGGTGCCCAGCATGCGGGGTACCGAATGGCCGTAGATGTCCGCGTCCAGCACGCCCACCGACAGGCCGCGCGCGGCCATCGAGGCCGCGAGATTCACGGTGACACTGGACTTTCCGACGCCGCCCTTACCGGAGGCGACCGCGTACACGCGGGTCAGCGAACCGGGCTGGGCGAAGGGGATCACGGGCTCGGCGGCGTCGCCGCGCAACTGCTTGCGCAGTTCGGTGCGCTGCTCGTCGTTCATGACGTCGAGTTCCACGGTCACCGCGCCCGCACCGGGCACATCGGCAACCGCGCGGGAGACCCGATCGCTGATCTCGGTGCGCAACGGGCAGGCGGCGGTGGTCAGATAGATCTCGACGTCGATAGTGCCGTCGTCACCGACCCGGACTTCCTTGACCATGCCCAGTTCGGTGATCGGCTTGCGAATCTCCGGGTCGATCACCTTCGCGAGGGCGCCCCGCACATCCGATTCCGTAACCACTGGCATGGACTCGAGTCTAGCGATGGGGTGGGTGCTACTGATCCGGCAGCCTGTGTGCGGCTCGAGAGGGCCCGCCGACCGCGTCAGATAATCGGCAGGTCCGCGGCGTGCGGGGTGACGCCGGTGCGGTAGGCGGTCTCCCACGCCATGACGTTCGCGACGTAGGCCATCGAGTTGTTGTAGCGCATGATGGCCCGCGACTGCTGGGACAGATCGCGCATGTCCAGCCCGCCCTCGCACAGGTACCTGCCCGCGGTGAGCGAGGCGTCGTAGATGTTCTGCGGATCGGAGACGCCGGTGCCGCGCGCATCCCCCGCGTACTTGCGATAGGTCTCGGGCAGGAACTGCATCGGGCCGACCGCGCGGGCGTAACTCGTCATCCCGTCCAGGGCGCCGCCGTCGGTCTCCGGGACGACGTTGTTGCCGTAGAGGCTGCCGTCCAGGACCGGGCCGTAGATCGGCTCGATCGGATTGCCGTCGGCGTCGAGTTTGCCGTACGCCTGATGCGATTCGATCTGACCGATCCCGGCCAGCATCGACCACGGCATGTGGCAGTCCGGCTCGTCCTGGGCCAGGATTCGCTCGGCGTTCTGGTAGGCGGCGTAGGCCACTCCGGGCATGCCGAGGGGCCCGGCCGGAACCCGCGCTTCGGCCCGATTCTCCGGCAGCGCAATCGATTCCACGACCGGCGGCCCGGCATGCTTGGCCATGTGCATGGTCTCCTCGGAGACCGTCGCGGCGGCGGCCTGAGCCTGCTGTGCGCCCGAATTGTGTTGCGCCGCCGACAAGGCCGCGAACTCTCCGGTGTTCAGCTCCGAGGCGGAGGCGGTGCTGACGGTGACGACCCCCGCGGGGACGAGACCGGCCAGCGCAATAACGGATCCACGCCGGAAGACTGGCTCCGGCTGCTTGCGGTGACGTCCCACTGTGTGGTGACCCTCCAATGCTCGCTGTGAGCTTTGCGTGACACAACGATTGAAGGTTACCGCATCCGAGATCTTTTCGTTACTCCTTCGTGATGCTCTTTTCGGTTTACCGTTATCGCGGGGCCGGAGGCAGCGGGATGACGATGCCGAACGGCAGCTGGATTCCCGGCGGAGGCGGCGCGACGGTGGGCGCGGGCGGGGGTGCCGCGGGGGGTGCGGGCGGGGGCGTATTCGCCGGTGCCGCAGGCTGTGCCGGTTGGGTTGCCGGATCGGGCGCCGGGGCTTGCTGGACCTTCGGTGCGCCCGGAGCCGACTGCGGCTGAGCCGGTGTCTGCGGTGGGGTGCAGGCGGGCTGCTGCTGTGCGTCGGGGTCCTTCGGATCCGCCGCGCCCGGATCGCCCGGTTTCAACGGTGTGCTCGAACTCGTCTGGCCCGCAAGCGCTCCCGGCGCCCACCGCAGGAATTGGGCCAGCGGGTTGTTCGGATCCTGATTCTGCGCCGGGGCGGGCGTCGTGGCGGGATCGCAGGGGTTCGTCTGCTGCGGCGCCGGGCAGAAGATGCCGCACGGAATCGGCGGCAGCCCAGGGATATTGATGATCACCTGCGTCGGCGTCGGCGCGGGCTTGTCGTTCGAGCTGACCGGAGGCTGGGTGGCCGGGCCGGGGGCGGCGGTCACCTTCGAATCGGCCGCGGTCATCTGCGAACCCGCGCCCTCGGGCATCGTGCCGGGCGGCACCAGATCCGGCGAGATGGTCACCTGGGTCGGGACGCCGCCGGTCCGATAGGCATTGGCCCAGCTCAACACCTCCGAGGCATAGGCCATGGAGTTGTTGTAGCGCAGCACGGCACGCAGCTGCTGCTGCGGATCGCGCAGATCCAGCCCGCCCGAGCACAGATATTTGCCCGCGGCGAGGGCGGCGTCGAAGACGTTGTTGGGGTCCGGGTGGCCGTTGCCCAGGCCGTCGGAGGCGTATTCGGACCACGTGCCGGGCAGGAACTGCATCGGCCCGATGGCCCGCACGAAACCGCCGTCGCCGGACTTCAGCACCTCGTTACCGGGCAGCGTGCCGTCCAGCGCCGGACCGTAGATGACCCCGAGGGTCGTGCCGTTGGCGTCGGTGCGGCCGTTGGCCGCGTGATTCGACTCGATCTTGCCGATACCGGCCAGCAGGCTCCAGTTCAGCCCGCAACCGGGATCCGAGGACGCCAGCGCCAGCTCGGCGTTGCGATAGGCGGCCAGCACGATCTCCGGGATGCCGAAGATGCCCGAACCGCCCGGAATCATGATGTCCTGCAACGGCATCGTGCCCCCGAACAGCGGCAGATCGTCGGTCGACGAGGACATCGCGCGAAGTTTGCGGGCTGCTTCGGGCGCGGCCGGAACGAGACCTACGGTGCCATCGGAGGAGGCGGCGGACGGATCCGCGGAGTCGCCGGAGGCCGCGAGTTGCGGTTCGGACACGGTCTGCGAATGCGTATGCGAGGTGGTGTGTACCGCTGAACCAGAGGCGACTAAACCCGCTGCTACCAGCGCCGATACGGTTACTGGTCCAGATATTCGCATCGGCACACCAATCCCCTCTGGTCATATGAGCGGCCCGGGTACAACCCGCCGTTCCGAGCAACGTGATCCAGGTTACCCACGGGTCTCGGTGATGTTGTCGATATTTGCGGTCAGTTGCCACCAATTTGTGGCGAAATCGGTACCTGTCCCCTCTTCCGATCGGTACTCTTCCTCGTTTTGGGCCCATCTCCCGAATCTTCATCGTCGATCGGGGTGATCGACTCGATCCGGTTCAGCATGCCCTTGATGTCCTCGAGTTCGCGGCGGAGGTAGTCGCGCGTGGCCACCTCGCCGACCGCGATCCGCAGCGCGGCCAGTTCGCGGGCCAGGAATTCGGTGTCGGCCTTGGTCTGTGCGGCGCGGCGGCGATCCTCCTCGAGCGAGACCCGGTCCCGGTTGTCCTGCCGGTTCTGCGCGAGCAGGATCAGCGGCGCGGCGTACGCGGCCTGGGTGGAGAACGCCAGGTTGAGCAGGATGAACGGATAGGGATCCCAGCGCAGGGCGATCGTGAAGACGTTCACCACGATCCACACGGCCACGATGACGGTCTGGATCGCCAGATAGCGGCCGGTGCCCAGGAACCGGGCGATCCGCTCGCTGGTCCGGGCCATCGCCTCGGCGTCGAAATCGAAGCGGAATCTGCCCTCGACCGGGGTCTCCAGGCGGGCGCGAGGCTTATCGGCGCGTTCGGTCACTGCACTTCTCCTTCGGCCGCGGTACCTACGCCCGTGCCCGCGTGCGCGCCGGCTTGGACCTCGTGTGCCTCCTCGTCGTGTTCTCGCCAGTCCTCGGGCAGCAGATGATCGAGAAGATCGTCGACGGTCACCGCGCCCACCAGGTGATTCTCCGAGTCGACCACCGGCCCGCACACCAGGTTGTAGGTGGCGAAATAGCGCGTCACCGCGGGAAGCGTGGTCTCCGGCCGCAGCTGGGACAGATCGGTGTCGACGATACCGCCGAGCAGGGTTGCCGGTGGTTCGCGCAGCAATCGCTGAGTATGCACGCAACCCAGATAGCGTCCCGTCGGGGTGGCCGTGGGCGGGCGGACGACGAACACCATCGAGGCCAGCGCCGCGGGCAGATCGGGATCGCGCACCCGCGCCAGCGCCTCGGCCACGTTGGCGGCCGGGGGCAGCACCACCGGTTCGGGCGTCATCATGCCGCCCGCGGTGTAGGGGGAGTACTCGAGCAGGCGGCGCACCGGTTCGGACTCCTCCGGATCCATCTGCGCCAGCAGTGCTTCGGCCTCACCCTTGGGCAGTTCGCCCAGCAGGTCGGCGGCGTCGTCGGGATCCATCGCCTCGAGCACGTCGGCCGCGCGGGACACGCCCAGATTCTGCATCACATCGATCTGGTCGGTCTCGGGCAACTCCTGGACGACGTCGGCGAGCCGTTCGTTGTCGAGCGCGCGGACCAGTTCGATGCGACGTTTCTCGGGCAGTTCGCGCAGCAGATGGGCCACGTCGGCGGGACGCAGGCCCTCGAACTGCTCGAGCAGGGCGGTCACGCTCTGTCCGGGCAGATTGAGTTGCTGCAAAGTCAGGCCCCGGACATCGTTCCAGTCCACGACGTGTATCGCGCTGCGACGCAGGGCCCGGCCCAGTCCGCGATAGCGGCGCACCGCCACGCGCGAGACCACCCAGTCGCGAGTGCGGGTCTGCTCCATGCCCAAATCGGCCACGAAGACCTCGACGCCGGCGAGTTCGGGCAGGTCGGGATCCTCGACGTACACGCGCGAGTCGAGGATCTGGGCCAGGGCGAGCATCTCGCCGGGACGCTTCTGGAACCGGCGCAGGCTGACCGTTCCGGTGTTGAGGCTGACCGAACCGGGTTCGATCGAGGTGACTCGGAGCATGGGGACGAAAATGCGTTTGCGCGTTGGCAATTCGACGATGAGCCCGAGGACTCGGGGTTGTTGTCGGTCGAAGCGAATCGAGATGGCCGCGTCCCGTACGCGGCCGATCGATTCGCCGTCCGGACCCAGGACCACCAAACCGGCGAGCCTGGCCGCGAAAACCCTCGTCGAAGCCATGCTTCAAAGGTTAGAGGCAGCGCTCGAGGGCCGTATCGATAGACTCACCACCGAACCCAGACGTGGAGGAGTCGCGTATGCCAACCCGCCGTTCGGTGCTCGCAGTCCCCGGGAGCAACCCCAAGATGATCGAGAAGGCCAAGGGGCTCGCGGCCGACGAGATATTCCTGGATCTCGAGGACGCGGTGGCACCCGCCGCCAAGGTCGCGGCGCGGGGAAATATTGTCGCAGCGCTGAATTCACCGGGCTGGGGTGATCAGATCCGGGTGGTGCGGGTCAACGACTGGACCACGCCGTGGACCTACGCCGACGTGATCGCCGTGGTCGAGGGCGCGGGCGCGCATCTGGACGCGATCCTGCTGCCCAAGGTGGTCGACGCCGGTCAGGTGCGGGCGCTGGATCTGCTGCTGACCCAGCTGGAGAAGGCGTGCGAACTCGAGGTCGGCAGTATCGGCATCGAACCGCAGCTGGAGAACGCCCTGGGCCTGCGCAACATCGATGAGATCGCCACCGCGAGCCCGCGGGTTCAGACGCTGGTTTTCGGTCCCGCCGATTTCATGGCCAGTATCAATATGCGCACGCTGGTCGTCGGGGAGCAGCCCGAGGGCTACGACACCGGCGATGCCTACCATCACATTCTGATGACCATCCTGCTCACCGCCCGCGCGCACGGCCTGCAGGCGATCGATGGTCCCTACCTGCAGATTCGTGATCTGGATGCGTTCCGGCGGGCCGCGGCTCGCACCGCCGCGCTGGGCTTCGACGGCAAATGGGTGCTGCACCCGACGCAGATCGAGGCCGCGAACGAGATCTTCAGTCCGCGCCAGGCCGATTACGACCGCGCCGAGGAGATTCTGGACGCGTACGCTTATCACACCTCGGCCGACGGCGGCGCCCGCGGCGCGGTGATGCTGGGCGCGGAGATGATCGATGAGGCGAGCGCGAAGATGGCGCACGTCATAGCGGAGAAGGGCCGGGCCGCGGGAATGGCGCGAACTACGCGTTTCGTACCCCCGCCGGCCGCCGAGAACTAGCATGATGGAGTTATGACCAACCCACTCGGGAATTCGAACCGCAATCGGCAGGGCCTGCCGACCCCGCCGTCGGGCTGGCCTGTCGGGTCGTATCCGACGTATGCCGAGGCCCAACGCGCGGTCGACTATCTGGCCGACAACCAGTTCCCGGTGCAGAACGTGACCATCGTCGGGGTGGACCTGATGCAGGTCGAGCGGGTGCTCTACCGGTTGACCTGGGGCAAAGTCATTGGCGGCGGCATGGTTTCGGGCGCCTGGCTAGGCCTGTTCCTCGGACTGCTGCTGAGCCTGTTCACCACTGGCGGCGCGGTCGGCCCGCTGATCGTCGGCCTGGTGGGCGGTGTGATCTTCGGCGTGATCTCCACCTCGATCCCGTACGCGGCCACGCGCGGTCAGCGTGATTTCGCGTCCACCATGCAGTTGGTGGCCGGTCGCTACGACGTGCTGTGCGAGCCGAAGGCCGCCGAACAGGCCCGCGACATGCTTGCCAAGCTGGCGATCTGAGCGGTATGAGCGATCCAGCACGCACGCGTCGGCGGCGCGTGATCGAATCCTGTCGTGCTCATGGGGGAGTCGGTTCCACATGGATGTGATCGAATCGGTCCGGGCTGCGGTGCTCGGGCATTTCGGTGTCGGGACGGCCGATTCGGCCTCGGTGACATTTCTCGGGCTCGAGCCGATCGAGATCCTGCGCATTCCCGACGGTGAGTTCGTGCATTACGTCACCCTCGGCGGCGCGCGGCATCCGATGACCGATCCCGCCGCGGCCGTGGTCGATCCGGAGCGCGGGCCGCGCGCGGAGCTGGTGCTGACCCTGCGCGGCGGCGACGCGCACACCGGGCTGACCCGCGCGCTGGGCGTGCTGATCGCCTCCCCCGCAGTGGAAGGCGTTGTGTTGCAACCGGATGCGCTGCTGGACCTCGGAGAACCGTTGTGGGCCAACGCCCCGTTCACCGCGGTTCTGCTCGGCCCCGGCGACGTCCCGGAACTCGACCTCCCCGAACCCGCGGATCCCGTGCGATTCCTGTCGGTCTCACCGATCACCGCCACCGAGGCCGCCTGGGTGCGCCTGCGCGGTGCGCCCGCGTTGCGCGAGGCATGGGCCGAAGCCGGAATCGACGTGCGCGATCCGGGCCGCGGCGCGGCGAATCTCTGACCCTCCGCCGCCCCACCACAGCCGTGCGAGCCGCGGCACACTGGCCCTGTGCGGCGTGGATCGAGGTCGGGGCGATCCAGCAGGCATCCGAAGCGGCGACCGGCCATCAAGGGCACCCGATCTCCGCCGACTCCGAAGAACGTCAACCCTCGGCCTGCCGGAGCGGAGACTGAACATCACGGCACCTGAGTTCTGCCGATCTCGGATAACGTCAACACCAAAGGCTGCGGCCCTTGGGGGCCGCGGCCCGCCGGAGCGAAGCGGAGGCAAAAATAACACAGTGCGCATCGACCTTCACACTCACAGCACCGCCTCCGATGGGACCGACAGCCCCGCTGAGCTGATCCGCAATGCGGCTGCGGTGGGGCTCGATGTGATCGCGATCACTGATCACGACACGACCGCGGGGTGGGACGAGGCCGCCGCGGCGTTACCGGCGGGGATGAGTCTGGTGCGCGGTATGGAGATGTCGTGTCAGGGGATGGGGGAGGACGGGTGGCCGGTGCCGGTGCATCTGCTGGCCTATCTGTTCGATCCGGCCGATACCGCCTTCGCCCGCGAACGGGAGCGGCTGCGCGGTGAGCGGGTCGCCCGGGTGCGGGCGATGGCCCAGCGGATGGCCGCGGACGGGCTGCCCGTCGATCCGGACGAGGTCCTCGCCTCGGCGGGGCCCGCGGCGGGCCGCCCGCATCTGGCGCGAGCCCTCGTCGCGGCCGGAGTGGTGCCGACGGTGGACGCGGCCTTCGTGAGTTTGCTGGCCCCGCGTGGTCGCTACTACGCGGAGAAGGCCGATACCCCGCTGCGCGCGGCGGTCGAAATGGTCACCGCGGCAGGCGGAGTCGCCGTGGTGGCCCATGCCCGCGCACGCACGCGCGGCCGCCTGCTCGCCCTCGACGACATCCGCGACCTGGCCACCCTGGGCCTCGGCGGCCTGGAACTCGACCACCCCGACCACAATTCGTCCGACCGCGCGATTCTGCGCGATCTGGCCGCCGAACTCGGCCTGCTCACCACCGGCTCCTCGGACTACCACGGTGCGAACAAGGTCATCGCTCTGGGCGAATGCACCACGGACCCGGTGCAATTCGAGAAACTCGCCAGCAAGGCGAGCGGCGTCCCGGTGATCACCGCATGACCCCCGGACCGCGCGTCATCGCGCAGCGCCGACATCCGCGTCGCCCGGAACTCGTCCGCGCCGGCGTCGGATCACGCGGGACGGTTGGCGGCTTTCCATTCTGTTCCCTTGTGAGCCATAACTTTCAGAGGGGTCTGGATGATCGCGATATGTCATCGGGCCGCTCGTATCCTGACGGTCGCTCGGCGAGATCGCGCGGAGCGGACGGTCGTTGCCGGTTCTGTTCTGTTGTGATTCGGCACTTTCGGGCGGCGACGGAGAGGTGTGATCTGCCGTCATACCGCCCGTATCACGAGGATGGCTCAGCTGTGCCGACCGGTGCATCCACGCACTGGCGGTTGAATCATATTGTGGAACAGTATTTTCGGGCGTGCCCGAATGGCCGCGGTATGTCACGCTGTCGCCCGTGTTCGCAGCGGAGTGGCCGTGCGTTCGCTGATTTCCGGGTCTATCCTGCTGCGGGCGAAAGCTTTCGTACAGGAATGGGCGGAAACGATCATGGGGTGTTCCGCGGGTGCGGAATGTCGCCACGGAAGATGGCCGGTAGCTCAGGAAACGGTGTATGGGGGTGGGAGAGATGGTGGCGTGTGGTGGATCGGTTCGGGATGGGGTGTCGGGCGTGAGGGCCTTGCGGGGGTGCAGCGGGGTGGTGACGGCGGGGATGGTGGTGTTGGCCTTGGTGGTGGCCGGGTCGGCGGTGCTGGGGAACGTGTGGGGGTATCCGGGGCCGGGCGGGCGGGCGGTGGGGTGGCATATAGGGTTGGCGGTCGTTGCCGCGGTTGCGCAGATATTTGCCGATCGGCGTCGAGGTTTGGCCGCATTCTCCGGATCGGTGGTCGTTTTTGTGGCGGCAGGTTATCTATTGGTTACGCAATGGTGGAATTGACCCCCGTGTAACGGTTGCCAACGGGTGAATCGTGTCCGAACCTTATTCTTTGTGAGCAAGATCGCGAGCGAATCTTCGAAGCAGTCCGCGGCGCCGGCATGTCTCCACATGATGGGGTCGGGTAGCCGCGGGATGCGGCCGTGATCGACGTCGAGGCCGACGTTCTGGTGGTGGGCGGCGGCCCGGCGGGGGTGTGGGCGGCGCTGGCCGCCGCACGTGCCGGAGTTCGGGTGGTGCTGGTCGACAAGTCGCGCTGCGGGCACAGCGGCCCGACCGCGAAAAGTATTGTCTCGCTGTGGAATATCCCGCCCGGCCCGCTGCGTGACGCGGCGGTGGCGCGCGGTCTGGCCGATGGCGGTTGCCTCGGCGATCCGGAGTGGATGGCACGGATGCTGGCCGAGACCCACCGGCACGCGGACCGGCTGGCCCGCTCGGTGCAGCGCGGTCCGATGGGGCGTACGGCGCCCGCGGCCCGGATCCGGCTCGACGGTGCGCAGTACCTCGCCCGTATGCGCCGAGCGCTCGTGCTGGCCGGGGTGCGGATCCTGGATCACCACCCGGCGCTGCAACTGGTGGTGGACCCCGAGGGGGTGGTCTCCGGCGCGGCGGGCATTCAGGCTCGCGACGGTTTTCGATCCTGGTCCGTGCGGGCCGGTGCGGTGGTGCTGGCCACCGGCGGATGCGCGTTCCGGTCCGGCGGCGCGGGGACCGATGTCGATACCGGCGACGGGATGCTGATGGCCGCCGAGGCCGGCGGCGAACTGTCCGGCATGGAGTTCTCCAGCGCGTATTCCCTTGCGCCGGTGCTGGGTCCGCATCCGGCGGGTGCGGAGCGGCGCGCGCCGGCCGCCCGGGCCGCGCTGCGGACGGCCACCCTCTGCGACGAGTCCGGCACGGTATTCGGCAGTGCGGGAGAGGGATTCGCCGCACAGGCGCTCGCGGCCCTCGCGGACGGGCGACGCGTCTACGCCTGCTGGCAACTCGATCCGCGCGACGCCGTGCCGGGTCAGCGGGTGGCCGGCGATCTTGCGCGCATGCCCGTGCGGGCGGTGCTGGAGGGCACCGTACGCGGCGCAGGCGGTGTGCGGCTCGTCGGATTCGATTGTGCCACAACAATTCCCGGACTCTTCGCGGCAGGCGAGGTGACCGGGCGCGAACCGATCACCGGCGCGGTCGGCGGGTTCGGCGGTCAGGGTGGGGCCTGGTCGATGTCGTCGGGTGTGTGGGCGGGCGCCGGTGCGGCTCGCTTCGCCACCGGACGCGGTCGGCGGGGCCCGGTGCGGCTGGTTCCGGGTGCGGGACTGCACGGCGGATCCGGCCTCGATCCGCGCGCGGTGATCGGCCTGGTCCAGGAGCACACCCTGCCCATGCGACGCAGTTATCGGCGCAGCGCGGACAGCCTGCGCGACAGCATCGCCGAACTCGACGCCCTGTGGCCCGCCACCGAATTCGCGCTCGGCGGCAGCGGCCCGGATCGATTGCGTGCCCGCGAGGCCGCGGCGCTACTGGCGGTGGCGCGGTGGACCAAATACAGTGCGCTGGTCAGAACCGAATCCCGCGGTATCCATCGGCGCACCGACCATCCCGAGGTCGTCGAGCACTGGTGTCGGCGTCTGCTCACCGGCGGCCTGTCCACGGTCTGGGTGCGCCCGCAGGCGTGCGAGCCGATCGTGTCCGTCCCGCAGCCGCAGTCCGAGCCGGTTTCCGCGCTCGAGCCGACGGACTTGGCTACTGCCTGACCGATCGGCCGGGTTCCGCCGCAGCACGATCGGGTCCGGCCCGATGGTCCGTTCCCGCGCGGGGGTGCGTTCGGGCCTGATCGCGGAGGCCGGATCGCGCGCACAACTCTCGCCCGTGTCCGGTGCGACAGTTCACCGAGCCGTCGCGCGGATGGTCGGCCTTCGGTGACCCGGGGGTAATTTGCGCCACGTAGCCTCGGGAAATGGCACATCCCAGCCGTTCTCGACCCGCCACCGCGCGGCAGGATTTGGCAAGTGCCGAGCCTGCTGGCAGAATGTTCGGGATCCCGGCCGGTGCCACCGCCCGGCCCGGGGAGGTTGGTGAACGGCGATCCGTGACGCACGGCTCCGGTCAGCGGATCACCACCGTAGTGCATTGCCCGGACAACCATCCGGCCCCGGCTCGACGGATCTGTGCAGCGATACGCGAACCGTATCCCGTAATACCCCTTGCGGCTTGCCGCGATGTAACTACTGAACGGTATTGCGAGACATGCGCGAGCACATTCAGCGCGCCCTCGAGTAACCCGAAAAACCCCTTATTTCCATACCCGACGGTAACCGTCCCCCGGTTCAGCCCGCATCGAGCAGGAGTGAAATCGTGTCATCTGTGACTGACGCACCGAATACAACTGCCAGCCTGTCCGAGATCACGCACGAAGAGATTTTCGCCGGCCATCTCGGAGGCAAGCTCTCGGTGGAACTCAGCGCTCCGCTCGACTCGCAGCGGGATCTGTCGATCGCCTACACCCCGGGCGTGGCACAGGTGAGCCGGGCCATCGCGGCCGACGCCGCGCTGGCCAAGCGTTACACCTGGACCGACCGTCTGGTCGCGGTGGTCAGTGACGGCACCGCGGTGCTGGGCCTCGGCGACATCGGCCCGCGCGCTTCCCTTCCGGTCATGGAGGGCAAGGCGGCGCTGTTCAAGAAGTTCGCCGGGCTCAACTCGATTCCGATTGTGTTGGACACCAAGGACGTCGACGAGATCGTCGAGACCCTGATCCGCCTGCGTCCCAGCTTCGGCGCGGTCAACCTGGAGGACATCTCGGCTCCCCGCTGCTTCGAGATCGAGAAGCGCGTGATCGAGGCGCTGGACTGCCCGGTCATGCACGACGATCAGCACGGCACCGCGATCGTGGTGCTCGCCGCGCTCAACGGTGCGGCCACCGTGCAGGGCCGAGACATCAAGGATCTGAAGGTCGTGGTGTCCGGTGCGGGCGCTGCGGGCGTGGCCTGCACCAACATCATGCTCGCCGCGGGCGTGACCGATGTGGTCGTGCTCGATTCGAAGGGCATCGTCGGCACCGATCGCACCGACCTCAACGCGGTCAAGGCCGAGCTGGCCTCGCGCAGCAACCCGCGCAAGCTCAGCGGCGGTGCGGCCGATGCGCTCGCCGGTGCGGACGTGTTCATGGGCCTGTCCGCGGGCACCATCGCCGAGGAGCTGATCGCCTCGATGGCGCCGGAAGCCATCGTGTTCGCCATGTCCAACCCGGACCCGGAGATCCACCCCGAGGTCGCGCAGAAGTACGCCGCGATCGTGGCCACCGGCCGCAGCGATTTCCCGAACCAGATCAACAACGTGCTCGCCTTCCCGGGCGTGTTCAAGGGTGCGCTGGACGCCGGTGCGCGCCGGATCACCGAGGGGATGAAGGTGGCCGCCGCCAACGCGATCTTCGGCGTGGTGCGCGAGGAACTGGCCGTGGACAAGATCATCCCGAGCCCGCTGGATCCGCGGGTCGCCCCGGCGGTGGCCGAGGCCGTTGCCGCCGCAGCGCGTGCGGAAGGTGTTGCGTAACAGGTGGTTTCGAAGTCAGTACGCCCCACGCCGGGTCGCGTGGGGCGTTCTGCGTTGTCCGGGGCGCCGCCGGGTGGGCGGTCGGGCGCGCGTCGCGGTGTGGTGACGGCGCTGGTCGCCGCCCTGACGATCGCCCTGGTGCTGATCGGCGGTGTGGCGGCCGAGCCGCTCGCCGATTCCGTGCGCCTGGGCGATCGGGCGATCGCGATTCCCGGTGTGGCGCGCACACCGCCGATGGGCTGGAATTCCTGGAATGCCTACGGCTGCACGGTGAACGAGCGCATGATCGAGCAGGCGGCCGACGCCATGGTGGCCACCGATATGCGCGCGGCGGGCTATCGGTACGTCGTGGTGGACGACTGCTGGTTCTCGCCGCAGCGTTCGTCTTCCGGTGCGCTGCTACCGGATCCGACGCGTTTTCCGCACGGTATCGCGGCCCTCGCCGACTATGTGCACGCGCGCGGATTGAAATTCGGCATTTACGAGAGTCCGAATTCCCGCACGTGCGCACAGATCAACGGAACGTATACCGGAAGTACCGGAAGTATCGGACACGAGGATCTCGACGCCCGCACATTCGCGTCGTGGGGTGTCGATTATCTCAAATACGATTGGTGCTCACCGGATTCCAATATCGACCGGGCGGTGTCGGCATTCACGAAAATGCGAGATGCGTTGCGCGCCACCGGACGGCCGATCGTCTACAGCATCAACCCGAACAGTGACGTCCCCGGTGCGCCGCCCGGCGGCGTTTACGACTGGTCCGGTATCGGCACGCTGTGGCGCACGACCAACGATCTGCTGCCCGGCTGGGCGCTGCACCTGGGCCCGGCCGGAGATCAGGGGATCCGCGAAATCCTGTCCAGCGCGGCGATATCGGCCGCTCGATCCGGTCCGGGGCACTGGGCGGATCCGGATATGCTCCAGGTCGGCGTGCCGGGTGTGCTCGGCACCTCCTATCCCGGGCTGACCCAGGCCGAGCAGCGGACCCAGTTCGCCATGTGGGCGCTGCTGGCCGCGCCCCTGATGGCCGGTAACGCCCTGCCCTACATGAACGAGACGACCTGGCGGTTGCTGACGGATGCGGAAATCATTGCGGTGGACCAGGATCCGCTGGCCGCACCCGCCACCGTGGTGCCCGGGACCGACGGAAAGGTCTGGCGCAGAACGTTGTCGGACGGTTCGGTCGCGGTCGCGCTGTGGAACAGCGGTGATTCGACCGCCACGATCTCCGTACCCCTGCCGAACCTGAATCTGCCTGTCGCGGACAGCTTCACCGCCCGCAATCTGTGGTCGGGCGCACAGGCGACCGTGCGCACCACGGTCGGCGCGCAGGTCGCCGCACACGACACCGTGCTGTTGCGGATCAGCCCGTCTCCGGTGACCTGATCTCGCGGGCGCGGCTACCGGCTGTATCGGTCCATGTTCTGCTGGTTCTGGTAGTTCTGCAGCTGTTGATAATCCGTGACACCCGAGGAACCCCACAGGATCGGATGCGCGCCCGGCCCGCAGTCGCGAATCATGGTCTGCGTGGAGGTCGGGCCGATCCGCTCGGTGTGGTACCACTCGAACACCAGATTGGTGCACAGCAGTGAGTAGTTCATCGTGCCCGGCCCGAGATCGGTATTGGTACAGGTGGTTACGAGTTTGCTTCCGGTGGGTACCGAGACGCAGTTGACGGTTCCGATCGGAGTCGCCTGCGCCGCAACCGAACCCACGGTTGCGATACCGCCGAGCACCGCGGTCGTGAGCGCCGCCGCGGTGACGATGTTGCGAATCATCTGATTTCCCCCGCTATTTCAAGGTCGAATGGACGCAACTGTTGTATCGCACGGGCTGCGGCGACACAACAGTCACAGGCCGATTCCCGAGAAGGGGTGTTCGTTACCGGTGGCAGGCGTGCCGGTAGTCGATCATCGGCCGGCGCGCGCCCCGCAGGCCCGCGATCAGGTCCGGATGCGCCCGGCGGTAGGCCTGTCGTTCGGCCTTGCGCTGGTCCTTCGGGAGGGTCCTGATGTGGGCGAGTTCGGCGGTGAGGTCCGGGTGGGCGGCCAGATAGGCGGCTACCTCGGTCGCGGCGGCGGCGCGGGCCGCGGCGCGGTTCTGCACCGTGCACTGTGCCGGGGCCGCGGAGGCGGTCGCGGGCAGGGCGGCGGCGAGGGTGGTCAGGGCCGCGGTGGCGGTGAGCAGGGTGGCGGCGATGCGTCTCACGGGTGGACTCCGTTCGGTCGATTCGTGCTGTCGGGACGAATCTGCCCGCTGTAGCTGAGGGCGCGCTGAATTACCGGCTTCCGACCCGCGTACCTTCAGCTGATCTTCAGCGTCAGGACGAACCGGGCGCCGCGGCCGGTCTCGGGTTCGGTGCAGATCAGGTCGCCGCCGTGGGCCCGGGCGATGCCGCGGGCGATGGGCAGGCCGAGGCCCGAACCGCCCGAACGGGTTTCGCGGGCCTGGTCGAGGCGCACCAGCCGATCGAAGATGCGCTCGCGATCGGCCGGGGGGATGCCGGGGCCGGTGTCGGCGATCGTGATCCGGGCCAGTTCGTCGCGTGCTTCGACGCGCACGGTGACGGTGCCGCCCTCGGACACGGCCTGACCCGCGTTGCCCAGGACGTTCACCAGGACCTGCCCGATGCGTTCCGGATCGGCGATCGTGCGCACCGGCTCCCCGTCGAGCCGGAATTCCACCTCGGGGTGCAGTATTCGGACGCGATCGAGCTGAATTCCGGTGAGTTCGTACAGGTCCACCGGCTCGCCGCGCAACTGTAGGCCCGCATCGATGCGGGCCATGTCGAGCAGATCGTCGACCAGCCGACCGGCTCGCTGTGCCTCGCGGGCCAGCAGCAGATACATGTGCTGACGTTCCTCGGGATCGGCATCGGCCGGTTGATGCAGAACGGCCTCGGCTATGGCGCGGATTCCCGCGACGGGGGTGCGCAACTCGTGCGCGGCGTCGCCGACGAAGGCGCGCAACTGCTGTTCCGAACCACGGGCTCGGGATTCCGCGCCCTCGAGTGCGTCCAGCATCTCGTCGAAAGCGCTTGCGGTGCGGCCGAGTTCGGTATCGGCGCGGTCGGGGGACAGGCGGCTGCCACGGTGGCCGCGGGCGATGTCGCGGGCCAGGAGCGTCATCGAATCCAGCGGCGCGAGAGCCCGCCGCACCCCGAACCACAGTCCGCCCGTGATCAGTAGCAGCGCCGCGGCGATCGCGGCGACCAGCACCCAGACCAGCCGCGAACCGATCCGCGCCGGCAGAGGTTCGGCGATCTGCACCGTGAGCCGCGCCTGATCGAGCTGACCCGGTGCGGTCAGGATCACCTGTCGTGTCCTTGCGGTGCTCTCGGCCTCGCGACGCGGGGTGAGGCTGCCGTAGGCGCGGCCGTCGGCGAGCACCAGGCGTGCCCGCACCGAGCGATTGTCGACCCGGATGATCAGCGCCCCGGGCGGGGTGTTCTGCCTGGCGAGCTGGCGGGCCAGCTGTACGCGGTCGGTGAGGGTGGTCGCCTCGCTGCGGGAGACCACGACGGCGAACAGGCCGTGCACCACGATCGCCACGACCACCAGTGCGAATCCGGAAACTATTGCGGCGGTGAGGGTTACGCGGCGACGCAGGGATACGGTCCTCATGCTGCCCGGCTCATCGGTCCCCGGCCCGCAGGGCGTAACCCATGCCGCGCACCGTGTGCAGCAGGCGCGGCCCGTGCTCTTCGAGTTTGCGCCGGACCGCGCTGACGTACACCTCCACCAGATTCGGATCGTAATCCTCGTAACCCCATACGGCGGTGAGGATCTGGGTCTTGGTGACGACCCGGTCGCGATGTGCGGCGAGGTAGGTCAGCAGCTTGAACTCGGTCGCGGTCAGCGTGACGGTCTCGTTGCCGCGCAACACGATTCCCGATTCGACGTCCACCACCAGATCCGCGATCGTGATCTTGTTCTGCAGCTTGCCCATGCGCCGCAGCAGCGCCTCCACCCGGGCCACGAGTTCGGTCAGATCGAAGGGTTTGACCACGTAGTCGTCCGATCCGGCGCGCAGCCCACGCACCCGGTCCCCGACCCCGTCCCGCGCGGTGAGCATCACCACGCCCGCCGCGCAGCGCGCGCGCACCGAATCCAGCAGCGCGAAGCCGTCGCGTCCGGGCAGCATGACGTCCAGGACCACCACGTCGGGGCGGAACTGCGCCAGATCCCGCTCGAGTTCGCGGCCGTCCGGCCGCCCGAGCACCTCGTGCCCGGACGCGCGCAGCCCCGACGCGACCGCCGCCCGGATGGCTTCGGCATCTTCGATGACCAGGATTCGCCCGCTCTGCACACCCGACATTGTGGCGGCTGTGGGCTGAGGATTGATCGAGGGGCGCCTGAACGAGGCGTCGCCGGTACAACGCCGAGATCACCGCCGCAGCTGAACGAGCTCACCGGCCGCAGTGCGGGAGAAGCTGACCCTGTTGTGGCACAACCACTTCGCCACCTCCGCGGTGAAAGGCCGCGGTGTCGTGGAGAAGGCGGGGCGGAATCGGACGTGCTCAGACGGCAACTCCCTTGCGACGCAACTGGATCTGGTCTCCAACGCATCAAGTCCAGTGTCCTCACCCGCGTCTACTCGGGCGGTCCCGACTCCGCGGGCGGTGCAGCCGCGTCGAGGTCTCGTCGACGGCGGGCTGCACTCTGTGTGGTTGTGGTTGTGGCACTGCGGGTCCATGCTGTCCGCGGAGTTGCGCGGTGCGGATCTGCGGCGGGTGGATTCCCGACCGCGGATCTCCACCCGGGGTCCACCCGTGGGTGGTGGGGATACCGGCTCATTTGGCCGACGCTCGAAGTATGAGCTTGCAGAATGCGGTATTCGAAGGTGTCGTGGTCGTCCTCGTGCTGGGGTGGATCATCTATCGGCAGACGCGGTGGCAGGTGCTGGATCTCGCGCAGGTCTGGCGGGGGCCGGTCATTCTGGCGGTGGTCGGGGTGCTGGTGTCGCGGTCGGCGGTGGCCGGGGCATCGATCGGGGCGCTGGCGGTGGCGCTGCTGGCGCTCGAGGCGGTGCTGAGTGTGGGGGTCGGCATCGGGATGGGGATGTTGTCGCAGGTGCGGCGAGTGGACGGGCGTCTGCAGGCGCGGACCGGGCTCGCCGGGTCGCTGCTGTGGTTCGTCATGGTGGCGGTGCGGCTCGGGGTGGATGTGTGGGCGTCGGCGAGCGGAGCGAAGATCGTGGCCTCCGGCGGGATCATCTTGCTGATGTTGGCGCTGAACCGGGCAGGGCGCTCGGTGATGTTGCTGCGGCGTACCCGGGAGCCGTACCGGGTTGCGGCACACTGAACGCGATGATCGCCGGCATCGCGCCGACGGGCCTGTCCAGGCTGTTTCGCCTGGCCGGGCTCATCGTCGTGCTTTCGTCCTCGGTGCACGCACACCTGTGGGCGCATCCCGTGGATCGCGGCGGGCGTGGTGCTGCTGCGGCGCCCCTCTGCAGCGCGGTCGGTGCGCAGGTGGCCGCACACGACACCGTGCTGTCGCGGATCAGCCCGTTGACTGATCGGCAGTGTTACGGCCGACCAGCTGCTAATCGTCGTCGTCGTTGTTGTTCAGCAGCTGCTGGTAATCGGTGATGCCGGAGGATCCCCATAGGATCGGGTGTGCGCCGGGGCCGCAGTCGCGGATCATGGTTTGTGTGGAGGTGGGGCCGATTCGTTCGGTGTGGTACCACTCGAATTGCAGGTTGGTGCACAGCAGTGAGTAGTTCATGGTGCCGGGGCCCAGATCGGTGTTGGTGCAGGTGGTTACGAGTTTGCTGCCGGTGGATCCTCAGGATCGGGGCACACCGGTCATCGCGCCGGAATTGCTCGCTGACATGTCATGATGGGCCCATGGCGGATCAGAGAATCACCACGCAGCTGATGTTCGAGGGTGCCGCCGAGGCGGCCATGACCTTCTACACGAGCCTGTTCGAGGACGGGGCGGTGCTGGAGATCGAGCGGTACGCCGCCGGTGAGCCGGGACCGGAGGGCAGTGTCAAACGTGCGGTGTTCGCGCTGGCCGGTCAGCAGTTCAGCTGTATCGACAGCTTCGTCCATCACGAATTCGGTTTCACCCCGTCGATGTCGCTGTTCGTCGAATGCTCCTCGAATGCGGAACTCGAGCGGCTCTACGCGGCGTTGTCCGAGGGCGGCGGGGAGCTGATGCCGTTGGGCGAGTACGGCTTCAGCAAGCGGTTCGGCTGGGTCAACGACCGGTACGGCGTCTCCTGGCAGCTGAATCTCCAGTAGGGCAGCCGGTCACCGCGCGCTGGGAACCGTTGCGCCACGGCGCAATCGGCCCGTGCCCGGTGTGCTTGCCCACACCGCGAGGGCGAGCAGTGCGTCCAGCGTCAGCGCGAGCGCGGCCACCAGCAGCGCGCCGACCAACACCCGGTCGTATTTGTATAGGCTGATGCCGTCGAAGATGTAGCGGCCCAGCCCGCCCAGGTTCACGTACGCGGCGATGGTCGCGGTCGCCACCACTTGCAGTGTGGCCGAACGCAATCCGGTGAGCAGGACCGGCATCGCATTGGGCGTCTCCACGTGCAGCAGCACCTGACGTTCGGTCATCCCCATCGCGCGGGAGGCGTCCACCACGGTCGGGTCGACGTTCGCGATACCCGCGTACGTCCCCGCGAGCAGCGGCGGAATGCCGACGGTGAGCAGCGCCAGCAGCGGCGGCAGCAAGCCCAGTCCCAGACCCAGCACCACGACGGTCAGCACACCGAGCGTCGGCAGCGCGCGCATCGCATTGGCGAAGCCGACGACGAGGCCGCCGCCGCGGCGGCTGTGCCCGATCAGCAGTCCGATCGGCACCGCGATCGCCGCCGAGATCGCGATCGCCAGGAAGCTGTACCACAGGTGCTGTAGCAGCCGATTCCCGATTCCGGCCGGGCCGCCCCAGTTCGCCGCGGTGGTGAAGTAGTGCCAGGCGTCGATGAAAAGGTTCATGCGCCAACCCCTTTCACAAGGCGCAGGCGTTGCGCGAGGCTCGGCCGCTCCGCGCGCAACCACGGCGTGGCCCAGCGTCCGAGCACGAAAAGCGCCCGGTCGACCACCAGGGCCAGGACCAGTACCACGATGATTCCGGCGATGATCTCGTCGGGGTAGTCGCGCTGATATCCCTGGGTGAACAGCTTGCCCAGCCCGCCGACGCCGATCAGTGCGCCGACGGTGACCATGGAGATGTTGGTGACCGCCACCACCCGCAGATTGGCCACGAAAACCGGTATGGCCAAAGGGAATTCGACCGTCAGAGTGCGGCGCAGCCGGGTGTGCCCGATGGCGTCGGAGGCATCGAGCACCTCGGCGGGCACCGAATCCAGCGCCGCGGGTACCGCGATGATCAGCAGCGCCACCGAGTAGATGCTCAGCGCGATGACCACGTTCAGCGGATCGATGGTCGCGATGCCCGCCAGCGGCGGAATGATCACCAGCAGCGCCAGTGACGGAATCGTGAAGGCCAGGCTCGCGACGGTGATGGTGATCCGGCGCAACCACGGCACCCGTCGCACCGCCGCGCCCGCGGGGATCGCGATCACCAGTCCGATCAGCAGCGGGATCAGCGCCAGATACAGGTGCGTGCGCGCGAATCCGGCGATCTCGGCGAAGTTGTCGATCAGATATCTCATCCGATCATCACGCCCGCTCCTGTTCGAAGAAGTGGCGATTGCGCGCGGCGTCCTCCTCGGAACGTTGCGCGGCCAGCCGCTCGATGACCTCGGTGGCCAGCAGCCCGCCGGTCACGGCGCCCGAATCATCGACGGCCACACCGATTCCCGACGGCGAGGAGATCGCCGCATCCAGTGCCTGACGCAGATCGCCGCCGGGGGAGAACAGCGAGCCGCCCGCGGACATGCTCTCGGCCAGGGGATGCCCCGCGCGGACGCGCTCGACGCCGGTGACGTCCACCCAGCCGATCGGACGGCGCGAATCGCCCACCACCAGAACCCATTCCCCGGCGTCGAGCCGGAGCTCGGCGACCTCCGACCCGGTCGCGGTCCGAATCTCGTGCAGCACAACGCCATCGGCGGCGCGGAAGGACAGTCCGCGATAGCCCCGGTCGCGCCCGGCGAAGTCGGCCACGAAATCGGTCGCGGGCGCGGCCAGCACCCGCTGCGGCGAATCATATTGCTGCAGAACGCCGCCGCGGCCGAAGACCGCGATGCGGTCGCCGAGCTTGATCGCCTCGTCGATATCGTGCGTGACGAAGACGATCGTCTTGTGCAGATCCGCCTGCAACCGCTGCATTTCCGCCTGCAACTCCTCGCGCACCACCGGATCCACGGCGCTGAACGGCTCGTCCATCAGCAGGATCGGCGGATCGGCGGCCAGCGCCCGTGCCACGCCCACCCGCTGCTGCTGACCGCCGGACAGCTGCGCCGGATATCGGCTCGCCAGAGCGCGATCCAGCCCGACGCGATCGAGCACCTCGAGCGCGGCCCGGCGCGCGGCGCGGCGGGATTGCCCGCGCAGCACCGGGACCGTGGCCACATTGTCGAGCACCGTGCGGTGCGGCAGCAGTCCGGCGTTCTGGATGACGTAGCCGATGCCCAATCGCAGCCGCACCGGATCGACCGTCGAAATATCCTGTCCTGCAACGGTTATCGTGCCCGTGGTCGGCACGATCATTCGGTTGATCATCCGCATCGAGGTGGTCTTGCCGCAGCCGGACGGCCCCACGAACACGGTGAACGACCCGGATTCGATCCGCAGATCCAGATCCGAGACAGCGGTCGTGCCGTCCGGATAGGTCTTGCCCACGCCGCTGAATTCGATCTCACTCACGAGTGCATCCCGCTGCCGCTAGGTTCCGCCCCGCGCGATGTGCGCTGTGGCCACGGCTCTCTCCGCTGTGTCCCACTCACGAGTGCACCTCGCCGCCGGACAGCGCGGTGCTGCGCGATGTACTGACGGCTCTTTGCGCCGTGTCCACCTGGCCGACATATGGTTCCGAGCCGGGCGATGTGCATCGTGTCGGCCGTTCGTGTCGCTCACGAGTGGACTCCGGCCGCGTCGGCCACAGCGTCGGCCCTTCGCTCTCATGCTTGTTCACGGTGCCCCTCATCGGCATTCGCGTTTACCCGCAGGCCTATCCGATCGGCTTGTCCAGTCCCTGCGCGGTGACCCACGACTTCGCGGCGGACGCCGGCTCGACCTTGGCGGCCCCGGACACCTGCTCGTTGAGCGCGATCAGCTGGTCGGTGGTGAGTTTCGCGGAGATCGCGTCGAGCACCTTCAGCGCCTTGTCGGACTTCTTCTTCGCGTTCAGCACCGGCACGACGTTCTGCGCGGCGAAGTTGTGCTGCGGATCGGCGAGCACCACCAGGTTGTTCTCCTTGATGGCGGGGGAGGTGGTGAAGATATCGGCCGCGGTGACCTGTCCGCTCGTCAGCGCGCGCACCGTCGCGGGCCCGCCCTCGTCGCTGATCGTGACGTATCTGTTCGACGGAATATCAAGGTTGTAATGCTTTTTCAGGCCCGGCAGGCCCTCGGCGCGCTCGGTGAACTCCGGCGACCCGCCGAAACTCACCTCGGCCGAATGCGCGGCCAGATCCGCGATGGAGTGCAGATTCCACTTCTGCACCGTTTCCTGGGTGACCACCACCGCATCGGAATCCTCACCCGGTGCGGGCGTACCGGCGACCAGATCGTTGCCCAGCGCCTTGGTCAGGGCCTGATTCACCGCGTCCGCATCGGTCGCGGTGGTCGACTTGTCCAGGTATTGCAGCAGATTGCCGGTGTAATCGGGGATCACGCCGATCGAGCACTGGCGAAGCGCCGGGATGTACGCCTCGCGACTGCCGATGTTGAGTTTGGTGTCGACGGTGAAACCGTTGGCGCGCAACGTCTCGGCGTACACATCGGCCACGGTCTCCGACTCGGGGAAATTGGCCGAGCCGACGGTGAGCTTGTTGGCGTCACCGGTGCAGCCGCCCGATCCCGAGGCCAGCGGATCGGAACTGCCGCCGCAGGCGGACAGGGCCATCGCCGCGGCCAGTGCAACGGCCGTGGCCACGAATCGGACGGCGGTGAATGCGGGGCGAAGTCCGCGCCGACGCGCGGAGAGGATGATCGTGGATTTCACTGCTGTCCTTCCGGGGGCCCGGCGCTGCCGGGTGAGGTGCGGCGCGGCCCGGCTACCATTCGTCGTCGGGACGGCCGCGATCTGGTTGTCCATCCTTGCAGCCGGGTGTCGATCTGACTATCTGAACGGGAGTGGGTGTCGCCGGATGGAATTGGCAGCGTCGCTGCGAACGGCGGCTCGCGCGGTGCTCGCCGTGACGACGTTGACGCTGGTCGTCTCGTGTTCGCACAGCGAGTCCGGCGGGACGATCACGGTGGGCGCGGGCAGTTCCGCGCAGTCTGATCTGATTGCCGAGATCTACGCCGGAGCGCTGGCCCGCACCGGCGCGCACACGGCAGTGTCCGCGCAGCTGGGCGGTCGCGGAGACTATCTGGCGGCCCTGGACGCGGATCGGGTGACGCTGGTCGGCGACGACAGCGGCGATCTGCTCACCACGCTGGACGCCCGGTCGACCGCGCGCATCCCCGATCCGGAGTCGGCCGCGGAACAGGCGAGCGAGTCGACCGGAACGACGACCGCGCAGCCCGCCCCCGGCTCCTCGGTGTCGGATGCGCTGAGCCGGGCGCTGCCCGAGGGGCTCGTGATATCCGATATCGCCGACGGCACCGATCTGCGCCCGGATTTCGTGCTGTCCGCCGCCGAGGCCGCCCGCGTCCCGCACTCGCTGAAGGATCTGGCCGCGCACTGCGGCGAGCTGTCGGTGGGCATCGCCGTGGGCAGCGAACTGGATCCGCTGCGTCCCGCGCCGGACCCGCAGCGGGACGTGCTGATCCCGCTGCGGCAGGTCTACGGCTGCGATATCCCTCACTACACGATCTACCGGAGCGACACGTCGCTGCGAAACGCGTTGCGGGGCGGGCGGGTTCAGGCCGGAGTGCTGACCGCTCCGGCGACGCTGCTGCCGGACGGTCCCGGGGATCTGGTCGTGGCCGCCGATCCGGACTACGCGTTCCGCGCGCAGAACATCGTCCCGCTGTTCCGGCAGGGATCACTGACCGGAACCCAGATCAAGAAGCTGAACTACGTCGCGGGCGAGCTCACCACCGATGATCTGACCACCCTGATCCGCCGTCTGCGCGACGAGAACGCCTCGGCCGCCGACCTGGCCCGCGGCTGGCTGGACGAGCACGACCTCTAGGGCGATCCGGGACGTCCCGGATCCGGCTGAGTTCGCCGATATGTTGCCCGGGGTTCTGTCCGATTTCGAGGTCGTAACCCTCGGCGCGGATCCGGGGCCACCGGTCGATTCGGACGAGTAATCTCAGTTGGGTTGTTCGAGCGGCCACCCGAGGGAGGCGCAGGCATGTTCAATCGGACGATCGTGGCGCGCGTATTCACCGCCGGTGCGCTGGCCGCGCTGTTGACCACCACCACCGCCGCATGCGGCGGGGCGGACAACAAATCCGGCGGTACTCCTTCCACCAGTCGCCAACCCACGGTGACCCAGGCCGTCACCACCACGTACCAGCGATTCTTCGACGGATCCACCAGCGCCGACGAGAAGATCGCCCTGCTGGAGAACGGCGAGGCCTTCGCGGCCACCATCAAGGCCCAGGCCGGCTCCTCGATGGCCAAGAGCACCACCGCGACGGTGTCCAACGTGGCCAGTTCGGGCACCGACCGCGCCGATGTCACCTTCACCATCCTGTTCAACGGCAAACCCGCGCTGGCCGGGCAGTCCGGTACGGCGATCCGCACCGGCGGCGCCTGGAAGGTCACCGCGGCGACGTTCTGCGCCCTGCTGACCCTCGAGGGCAATCCGCCACCGGTGTGCGCCGCCTCGGCGACACCAACGCCCGCGCCGACGTCCTGAGCCGGACATGGCCTCCTCGGACGCGCCGAAATCGTTGTGGCGCATCGTGATATCGCGGGATCCGGTGCGCGGCGGAGCAGAGCGGCCGCGGGTCGCGCTGGCCATCGTGACCGCGGTGCTGTTCGTGACGTTCCTGGACACCACGATCGTCAGCGTCACCCTCGGCAACATCCAGTCCGATGTGCACGCCGGGGTGGTGTCGCTGCAATGGGTGGTCAACGCCTACACCCTGGTCTTCGCCAGCCTGATGCTGACCGCGGGATCACTCGGCGACCGGTGGGGCCGCAAACGGGTGATGATCGCCGGACTGGTGATCTTCTGTGCGGGATCGGTGATTTCGGCGCTGGCCGGATCGGTGGCGGTGCTAATCGCCGGGCGCGGGGTGATGGGTGTGGGCGCGGCCGCGTCCGAACCCGGGACGCTGTCGGTGATCCGGCACATCTATCCCGATCGCCGCGCGCGGGCCAAGGCGCTGGGCGCGTGGGCGGCGGTGTCCGGGCTGGCGCTGGCCGCCGGGCCCGTCGTCGGTGGCCTGCTGGTCGGCGCGTTCGGCTGGCGATCGGTGTTCTGGTTCAACCTGATCATCGGCGTGGTCGTGCTGGCCGCCGCGCTGCGCTACGTTCCCGAGAGCGCCGACCCGCAGCCGGGCCCGGTCGACGTGCCCGGATTCATCCTGGGCGCAACGTTTCTCGCGTGCGTGATCTACGCGGGCATCTCCGGTGAGCAGGTCGGCTACCGCGCGGCCTCGGTGATCACGCTGTTCGTCGTGGGCGGTGTGGCCGGAGTGGGATTCCTGGTGGCGGAGACCAGAGCTCGCAATCCGATGTTCGACTTCGCCTATCTGCGAAGGCCGTTGGTGCGCAGCGCGCTGATCGTCGCGTTCGCGGTGTACTTCGGCATCTTCTCGATCTTCTTCTTCACCGCGCTGTACCTGCAGGAGGTGGTGGGTTATTCGGGCTGGCGGATCGCGGCTGTCTTCGCGCCGATGGCGGTGGCCATCATCGTGGGCTCGCTGATCTCCGGATTCTGGGTGGCCTCGCGCGGTTCGCGCACGCCGATGATCGCCGGTTGTCTGCTCGGCGGTGCGGGAATTCTGCTGACTCGCGAATTCCTAGGCGTCACCGTGCATTTCACGCCGCTGGCGCTGTCCCTGACGCTCGCCGGGATCGGCTTCGGCATCGCGGTGGTGCCGCTGACCTCGGCGGTGCTGTCCGGTGTTCCCGCCGAACATTCGGGCATGGCGGCCGCGGCCACCAACACGATGCGGCAGGTCGGCGCGGTCGTCGGCGTCGCGGTCCTGGGGTCGCTGGTCAACTCGTTCCTCAACTCGGACTTGACCTCTCGGCTGAACCAGTTGCAGGTCCCGGCCAATTTCCAGGCCATCGTGATCGACGCGATCGAGACCGGCAACGTCCCCGCGGGCGGTGATCAGGCCGCCTCGGCGGCGTACGGGCCCATCGTCGACAAGGTCATCACGGCCACCTACGCGGCGTTCCATCGCGGACTCGATGTGGCGCTGCTGGTTTCGGCCGTCATGATTCTGCTCGCGGCGGTGCTCACCGCGATCTCACTGCCTCGATTCGACCGCGCGGGATACGAGTACGACACCTGAACGCCCGACCGCTCCGGCCCGGATTCAGTTGCGCAGCAGGGCGATCAGCGACGGATCGGCGGCGAGTCCGGGCAGTGATTCGACGAGCATGTCGATCAACTGCTCGCGAGTGACGGTCTCGGCGGTGAGCCAGCTCAGCGTGACCTCCTCGACGAAGGCGATCCAGCCGCGCACGGCGAGTTCCAGCCGCGGCCGGTCCGGATGATCCGGGGGCAGCGGGATCTCGGCCATGATGCGGTCGGCCTGCGCGCCGCGGGTCGCGTCGACCAGGGCCATGAGTTCGGTGCCGGCGGGACGACGCAGCAGGGCCAGATACGAGGTGCGGTTCTCGCTGACGTAGTCCACGTAGCGGCGCACGGCATCGCGCAGCATGTCGCCCAGCGGGAGATTGCGGTCCGGTTCGGTCCGGGTGAGCAGTTCGGCGTTCGCGTTGGCCACGATCGCCAGCTGGAATTCCTGTTTGGAGGAGAAGTAGTGGAACAGCAGGCCGCGGGAGATCCCGGCCTGTTCGGCGACCTCGCCGATGGAGATATCCTCCAGCGCGCGCTCGCGCAGCATCCGGGTGCCCAGGGTGATCAGCTGACGACGGCGTTCGTCGGGGCTCAGGCGCACCCGCTTACCGTTCTTACCAGCAGTTCTTCCGGCCACGGCGACCATCTTACTGAACGCGGGTCAATACTGTTGACTCCGGCTCAATAAGCCCTTAGGCTCGAATACATGAGTCGCAAGGTTACAGACAGTGGTGTCGGTGATCAGGGGGAACCGGCCCGCCACCTGCACGTCCTCATCGTGGGCAGTGGTTTCTCCGGGCTGGGTATGGCCATCCGGCTCAGCCAGCAGGGCGTGCGGGACTATCTCGTGCTCGAGCGCGGCGGTGACGTCGGCGGCACCTGGCGGGACAACACCTATCCCGGCGCGGCCTGCGATGTGCCCTCGCACCTGTACTCGTACTCCTTCGCGCTCAACCCGGAGTGGTCGCGGTCGTTCTCCAGGCAGCCGGAGATCCAGGGCTACATCCAGGGCGTCGCCGAGAAGTACGGTGTGCGCGACAAGCACCTCTTCGACTGCGAGATGACCGGCGCGCGCTGGAACGAGGCGCGGGCCCGCTGGGAGGTGCAGACCAGCCGGGGCGAGTTCACCGCCGACATCCTCATCTCCGCGGTCGGCGCGCTGTGCGAGCCGAATCTGCCGGATATCAAGGGCATCAACACCTTCGGAGGGCAGATCTTCCACTCCGCGCGCTGGGATCACGATGCGGACCTGGCTGGTAAGCGGGTCGCGGTGATCGGCACGGGCGCTTCGGCGATCCAGATCGTGCCCTCGATCGCGTCGGAGGTCGCGCACCTTGATCTGTATCAGCGCACCGCGCCGTGGTTGCTGCCGCGGATGGACCGGCCGTACACGCTGCCCGAGCGGTTGGCCTTCAAATACGTTCCGGGCGTGCAGAAGCTGTCCCGCGCGGCCATCTACGCCGCCCGCGAGACGCAGGTCGTCGGCCTGGCCAAATTCCCGCCCGCGATGCTGGCGCTGGAGACCATCGCCCGCGCCAAACTGCGCTTCGAGGTGCGCGACCGCGAACTGCGCGAGAAGGTCACCCCGAATTTCCGCATCGGCTGCAAGCGCATGCTGATCTCCAACGAGTACTACCCGGCGCTGAGCCGCGACAACGTCGACGTGGTCACCGACGGCATCGCCGAGATCCGCCCCGGCTCGATCGTGACCAAGGACGGCGCCGAACGCGAGGTCGACGCCATCATCGTGGCTACCGGCTTCCACGTCACCGATTCGCCTGTGTACGAGACGATTTCGGGTCGCGACGGGCGCACCCTGAGCGAGGTGTTCGACGAGGGCGGCCAGCAGGCGTACAAGGGTTCGGCGATCGCCAACTTCCCCAACATGTTCTTCCTGCTCGGCCCGAACGTCGGCCTGGGGCACACCTCGATGGTGTACATGATCGAATCGCAGATCAACTACATCGCCGACGCGGTAGCCACCTTCGACCGGATGAGCCTGCGCACCGTCGAGGTGCGCAAGGACACGCAGGACACCTTCAACAGCGCCCTGCAGGACAAGCTGGCCGGCAGCGTGTGGAGCACCGGCGGCTGCGCGAGCTGGTATCTGGACAAGCACGGCAACAACACCACGCTGTGGCCGGATTTCACGTTCCGATTCCGTAGGCTGCTGGATGCGTTCGATGTCGCGGCCTATCGGACCAGCGCCGTGGCGAACTCCGATACATCCGAGGCGGTAACACTGTGAGCAACGACGCGTATTTCACCGGCAAGGTCTGTGTGATCACCGGCGCCGGATCGGGCATCGGGCGCGCGCTGGCGGAGAATCTGGCCCGCCGTGGCGCGAAACTCGCTCTCTCCGATATAGATACCGAAGGCCTGGCCGAAACCGTCCGGCGCTGTGAGGCATTGGGCGCGCAGGTCGAATCCGATCGGCTCAACGTCGCCGAGCGCGAGGCCGTGCTGCTCTACGCCGACGAGGTGAAGAAGCGCTACGGCGTCATCCACCAGATCTACAACAACGCCGGTATCGCCTTCCACGGCGAGGTGGCCGACTCGCAGTTCAAGGACATCGAGCGGATCATGGATGTCGACTTCTGGGGAGTCGTCAACGGCACCAAGGCATTTCTGCCGCATCTGATCGAATCCGGTGCGGGACATGTGATCAACGTGTCCAGCCTGTTCGGTATCATCGCCGTACCCGGCCAAAGTGCTTACAACGCGGCGAAATTCGCGGTGCGCGGCTTCACCGAATCGCTGCGTCAGGAGATGATGGCACGTCGGCATCCGGTCAAGGTCACCTGCGTGCACCCAGGCGGCATCAAGACCGCCGTGGCGCGCAACGCCACCTACGCGGAGGGGATCGACGCCAAGCAGTTCGCCTCGTTCTTCGACAAGCAGCTGGCCCTGCACACGCCGGAGATGGCCGCGCAGACCATCACCGAAGGCGTCGCCAAGGGACACGGCCGGGTGCTGATCGGCTGGGAGGCAAAGGCTTTGGACCTGTTCGTGCGGGTCACCGGCTCGTACTACCAGCGGATCGCCAATGTGGTGAACCGGCGATTCCTGCCCTGATCGCGATGAGAATTCCCGCTGTTTCGCCGCCGCTGCCGATCGTCCGCGCGGTGCTGCGCCCGATGTTCCGATATGCGATGCACTCCCGGCTGCCGTGGACCGTGCAGCGCGCGCTGCTGGACGCCGGTTCGGCGCTACAGGTACTGCCGCCGGGCACCCGGGTGGATCGATTGCGCCTGGGCGGTCGTCCGGCCGAGCGGATCGCCTCCGGTTCGAACACCGGTGAGGGTGCGGTGCTGTATCTGCACGGCGGCGGCTACACCATCGGATCGCTTGCCACGCACCGCTCGCTGGCCGCGCATCTGGCTCGCGAACTCGGGCGTCCGGTGTATCTGCCGGACTACCGGCTCGCGCCCGAACATCCGTACCCGGCCGCCCTCGACGACGCCGAGGCGGCCTATCTGGAGCTGCTGTCCACCGGGCTGCGGCCGGAAAACCTTGCGGTAGCCGGTGATTCGGCCGGTGGCGGCCTCTCGCTCGCGCTGGCTCGCCGTCTGATCGATCAGCACGGAATCCGGCCCGCCGCACTGGGTTTGATCGCGCCGTGGTCCGATCCGAACGAACCCCCGCCGCGGGAGCGGGATCTGGTGGTCAACCGTTCGTGGTCGCGAGCCTGCTCCGCGGCATATCTCGGTGACGGCGACCCGCTGGATCCCGGCTACGCGCCGCTGCTGGGCGAGCTGAGCGGACTGCCGCCGACCTACGTCCAGGTGGACGAGGGCGAACTGCTGTACACCCAGTGCACGCGTCTGGTGGGGGCGTTGCGCGAGGCCGACGTGCCGACGCGGTTCTCGGTGACGAGCGGATTGTGGCATGTGGCCCAGTTGCAGGCCGCGCTGGTCGTCCCGGCGGCGGCCGCGGTGCGCGAGCTCGCCGATTTCCTCGGCGAATCGCTGCAACCTGCGCAAATCCGACCATAGGATGAGACGCGAACGATCCGGCGCCGGCAGACGGCCCGGTCGCGGCCGATGCGGCGGCTAGCGTAAATTACTGGT
Organism: Nocardia miyunensis NBRC 108239; assembly: GCF_001613065.1. Taxonomy (GTDB): domain Bacteria; phylum Actinomycetota; class Actinomycetes; order Mycobacteriales; family Mycobacteriaceae; genus Nocardia; species Nocardia miyunensis. The sequence continues at coordinate 67,369 of NZ_BDBQ01000029.1, read as the reverse complement.
GAGTAAACCACGTGGAAGGGCACCGATGCGAGAGTTCGAAGTCCCGGCTACCTACACCATCCCGGAAGATGTCAACGTCTCCGACGGCGTCTTCCGGCATGCCGAGCGCACGCCCGGCCTGGTGGTGTTCAACAGGCCGGACGGCAAGGGCGGCTGGACCGATGTGACTGCCAAGCAGTTCGCGCAGGCCGTCACCGGTGTGGCGAAGGGACTGATCGCCACCGGCATCGAACTCGGCGACCGCGTCGCGATTCTGGCCTCGACCCAGTACGACTGGGTCGTCCTGGATTTCGCCATCTGGGCCGCCGGCGGCTGCACCGTCGCCATCTTCGACAGCTCCTCGGCCGAGCAGGCCAAGTGGATCCTGCAGGATTCGGGAACCAAGCTGCTCGTGGTCGAGACGCCCAAGCAGCGCGCCATGATCGGCGAGATCGAGTCGGCCCTGCCGGAATTGGCGGAGACGCTGCTGCTGTCCGAGGGCGTGAGCGGGTCAGGCGCGGAGGCGGCAGCGGAGCGTAACCACGCAGCGCCCCCGCTCACGCCCAATAGACACGGCGCGGTCGAGGAATTCACCCGTCGCGGTGCGGATCTGGACGACGCGGTCGTGCACGAGCGGCGCGCACAGGTCAAGGCGGCCTCCCCGGCGACCCTGATCTACACCTCGGGCACCACCGGACGTCCCAAGGGCGTCATGCTCTCGCACTCGAATCTCTACGCCGAGTCCGCCGCGGACCGTGCGGTCATGCCGCAGGACCTGCGGCCCGGTAAGCGCTCGCTGCTGTTCCTGCCGCTGGCCCACGTCTTCGCGCGGGCGGTGGCGCTGGCCGCGTTCGACGCCGGTGTCACCGTCGCGCACACCGCCGACTGGTCCACCCTGGTCGAGCAGTTCGGCCAGTACAAGCCCGATTTCATCCTCTCGGTGCCGCGCGTATTCGAGAAGGTGTTCAACGGCGCGAAGCAGAAGGCGCACGACAGTGGCAAGGGCGCGATCTTCGACGCCGCGGCCGATACCGCCATCGCCTACAGCCAGGCCCTGGACAACGGCGGGCCCGGTCTGGTGCTCAAGCTCAAGCACGCGGTCTTCGACAAACTGGTGTACGGCAAGCTGCGCGAGGCGATGGGCGGGCGGTGCGAGTCCGCGGTCTCCGGCGGCGGCCCGCTCAGCGCCCGGCTCGGACATTTCTTCCGCGGCGTCGGCGTCAACATTCGCGAGGGTTACGGCCTGACCGAGACCACCGCGGCGGTCTCGGTGAACACGCCCGAGTACACCCGCGTCGGCACGGTCGGCCGCCCGCTGCCCGGCCACGGCGCGAAGGTCGCCGAGGACGGTGAGCTGCTGCTGCGCGGCCCGGTCGTCTTCTCCGGCTACTGGGGTAACGACGCGGCCACCGAGGACGCCTTCGTCGACGGCTGGTTCAAGACCGGCGATCTCGGCGCGATCGACTCGAACGGTTTCATCACCATCACCGGCCGCAAGAAGGAGATCCTGGTCACCGCGGGCGGCAAGAACGTCTCCCCGGCCATGCTCGAGGATTCGCTGCGCTCGCATCCGCTGATCAGCCAGGTCATGGTCGTCGGCGACAGCAAGCCGTTCATCGGCGCGCTGATCACCCTGGACGCCGAGGCACTGCCCGGCTGGACGGAACGTCACAACCTCCCCGCCGACACCCCGATCGAGAAGCTGATCGAGAATCCGGATCTGGTCGCCGAGATCGACGCCGCCGTCGCCGACACCAACAAACTGGTCTCGCACGCCGAGGCCATCAAGAAGATCCGCATCCTTCCGGTCGACTGGACCGAGGAGAGCGGCGAACTCACCCCCAAGATGTCCCTCAAGCGCGCGGTCGTGATGAAGAACTACGCGGCCGATGTGGAGGCCATCTACAGCTGAGTCCTCTTGTAGGACAACGGCTTTCGAAGCGAACGGCCCACTCGCCTTGTGCGGTTGGGCCGTTCGCGACGAATCGGGGATTTCATGTTGCGGCCGTTCAGGTTACGGTGCCCTCGCTTGCTCCGAGACGGTCCGCACCCCAGCTGCGGTGGATGTATCCGGTGACGCGCTCGAGTTCGTCGGGGGTGACCGAGGCCGATTCGCCGTGCTCGAGCGGGTCGAAATGGAAGATGTACAGGCGTGAGGTGAACTGCTCGAATGGCAGAGACGCTTCGCCGGGACGTTCACCGTGCCCGGCGGTGCCGACGACCACGCCGTCACCCCAGTCCTGCCCGCTGTCGTTGTTGGGGTTGTAGAAGTAGACCCGCATCTGGTCCTGGGGGTCGAGACTGACTCGCAGGATGGTGATCGCATGCCAGCCGACGAAACGGGCTGCGCTGTCGGTGACGGCGATACCGGCGGGCTGCGGGTGCACCAGTGGCTGATTGCCGTTGTAGAACGGGTGATAGCTGGCGTAGAAGTGCCGCAGGAACTCCTCGAGATCGGTCAGCGCACCCGTGGCCACGTCGACGTTGATCCGAAATCCGCGTCCGGACCACCAGCCGTGGAACTCCGGGTTGATCCAGCGGTGCGGATCGCCCTCGCGGCCGATACAGCGCCGTCCCATCTCCGCGTAGATCCGGTCCAGATGCGGTACCACCAGCAGCGATACCGGGTCCAGATCGAAGGCAAGCGTGGTCGCGACACCGGCACCGAGCTCCCGCGAGGAGATCGCCTGCCCTTCGAAGTGCATGACGACCTCGTCGTCGCGCGCGGCCCAGGCCACGGTCTGCAACAGGTAGTCCGGATCGTTGTAGGACCACATCGATAGCGCCCGCGCCGACTGACACGTGGGATTGTCACCCTGCCCGACGCCCAGCGGCAGGCCCAGGATGGACAGCACACCCGACAGCAACCAGGTGCCCGCGTCGACGGCCGGACCGAACACCTGGCTCAACCGGGCCCGCGAGTCGGCCGACAACTCCAGCCTGAGCTGCCGCCATATCGCGGGGGCGACCGGAGGCTGATACAGGATGCCGCGTTCGAGCATCGACGCGAGACCGTAGACGCACTGGGCCGTTTCGGGATGTACGGCCCTTTCGATGAGGGTGCGTACCAGTTCGTGGTAGCAGAGCAGGCAGTCGCGCCCGGTGCTGGACAATCCCATTGCCTCACTGAGCAGATGCGCGCCCCGGTCGAGCAGGTGGCGCAGCAGCGTCGCGTGATACGGCGAGACCAGACCGGTGTCGTGCATAGATCGCGCGAATCCCGTTGCCTCGGACTGCAATGCGGCGTCGTCCATCGCCTCCAGCCGGGCCAGGTAGACCTCGATGCCGGGATCCTCCCGGCACGCGTCGGTGGTGCTGTAGAGGCTGCTGATCAGTCGATCCGCGCCGAGTGCGCCCGCGCCGAGATCGATATCCGGATTGGCTCGCGCCACGGCGATCTGCGTGATCATCCGCTTGACCGAATCGACCTGGATCGGGCGCTGGCGCAGGATGCGCCAGATCTCGTCGATCAGGTTCTCGAGCACCTTCTCGTACCCGATTTCCTGGACCAGCAGGCGCAGCAGTTCGCGGGAGGCCAGCGCCATCCGGCCCTGCTGTGCGCGCTCGGCCTCACCCGGCGGGGTGAACAGCAGGGACAGATTGGTCGCCAGGACCTGCGACAGGTGGTTGTGGGCGTACTCGGCGGACACTGTGGGGTGCACGTATTCCCCTTTCGCTACGGCCAGCAGACGCAGGTCGCTGACCGTCTCGAGCACCACGGTGTCCGGGTTGGGACTGTGCAGTGAACCGGTGCTCAGCGCCGGTATGAGGATCTCCGGACTCGCCCAGTCCGTTCCGAGGAACAGTCCGGCGGACTCGAGTCCGGCCGCGCGTGCGCGAACCGCCGCGCAGCCGCCGGGGAGGGGCAGCACCCGCCGCAGTGTGCCCAGAACCCTCGTCAGCTTGACCTGCTTGCCGAAATCGGCGGCGGCCGCGAGGGATCCGGTGGCATCGTCCAGCGCAGCGAGACGTCTGTCCAACGTCGTGCTGTCGCTGCTCAGTGGACTCAATCAGGATCCTCCCCGTGAGCCGTTACCGTCGAACGGATTCAAATGTAGAAGTCGAGTTCTTCCTGGCGTTTCAACAGATTTCGGAGAGTGTATGGGTCTTCTCCGAAGAAGTACAGTACGCCCCAATGGTTTCCGAACGCAGTGCGTTTGGTCACCATTTCTTCCAGCGGCGTCGTCAGTTCGTGCGAATCGAAGTAGTCGTGGTCCTCGGTCTCCTCGGGCATGGCCAAGCGGCTGACCACGCGTCGTCGCGGATAAACTCCGAAGCAGCCCGCATGCCCCTTCGCGTCCACCACCTCCTTCGGGAAGAAAGCCTCGATCTCCTCGGTGGTGGTCTTCGGGTCGAAGGCCAGGACCAGCGCATGATACGCATTGAATCCGTAGCACCGCTCGAGCAGTTCGAACACCTTGAAGCCCGGTGGCCGGTAGGCTACCTCGCCGAAATACATCTCCCCGTCGCTGGTGACGAAGTATTCGGGATGCACGAAACCGAAATCGATGTCGAACACCTTGATCAACTTCTCGATCTGCCGGGTGATCTCCGGGCGGTACCGCTCCAGCTCCGGCGTCGCCGGGACGAATACCGAATAGCCGAGAGTCACGTATTCGGAGATATTCAGGAAACAGATCTTGCCGTCGTGGATCCACGCCTCGACCGCGAATTCCCAACCGTCGAGGTGGGATTCCATCAGGACCGGGAATTCCTCGTCGGGTATCGAATCGACCTCGTCCGGCGTGCGGATGACCCGGTGGCCGAGACACCCCGCCTTGTCGAACGCCTTGATGTGGATCGGATCGTTGGGGTCGCCGTCGAGCTTGAGCAGAGTCTGGTTGACCCGCTTGAGGAAGCGGATGACGTCGTCGCGCTCGTGCGCCTCCTCGAAGATGCCGACGCGAATGCCGCCGAGTTGTGCGCGGCGCTTCATCAGCGACTTGTCGCGCAGCAGCATCGCCTGCCCCAGCAGGCGCGGATTGTCCAGCAGGACCGAGTTGATCGCCCCGGCCCATTCGACGGTTTCCTCGAAGATCGGAATGGCGACGTCGACGCCCCTGTCCTTCAGCGTCTCGGCGATCTCCACCGACCGATCGTTGAGTCGTTCGAAATCCCAACAGATATAAGGGATCTGGTGTTCGGCGCAATATTCTTCCGCCCACTCGGGAGCCACCACGACGTAGCGCCGATCGAAACGATCCACCGCTTCGACGGCGCTCAGACTCCAGCCCAGTAGCGCGACATAACCTTTTTCCGGGTTTCGGATCGTCGATTCCCGTGTTGAAGTCGACAAGACCTGTCTCCTCTCGACCCCTGGATCCAGCGTGTCGATTCGGGGCCGTGTCATCGCGGATTACGCAGTGCGGTCGGTGTGCTATGCGTTATCCGTATCTCCTGCCGCTGGCGGAATATCTCGATATCCTCGTCGATATCGGGCATCCGGCGGCTACGTGATCGAAACGGCCTCTGGGCGTTGGGAATTGGACCGGACCCCGTTTTGCCGTCATTTTGTGCGAGTACCCATGCAGGCTATCTGTCAAACGGAAGCGCCCGTCTCGTCTCGGCCCATCCCGGACCGCCGCTCGATCGACCGCGAATGTCATGACGCCCGCCGCTGAACGAAAGTCGTTGCGGCAGTGGGGGATGAACAATTCGGGCCGACACCGGCTGTGCGGTGTCGGCCCGATGAGGCGAGCGGGAGTGTCAGCCGACCGGGCCCTGGGCGAGTCGCGTCCGGGCGGACTGGCTCTGGCCGGTCTGGTCGGTGAACTTCAGGGTTACCGTGTCTCCAGGGTGGTGCTGGTCCATGGCGTCGGTGAGTTCCAGGGCCGAACCGACGGTGGTGTTGTCGACGCCGGTGATCACGTCGCCGGGGGCAAGGCCCAATTCTTCGGCGGGACCGTCGGTGACGATATTGCGGACCAGAGCGCCGCCGTTGGCATCGCTCACCGTGACGCCGAGGAAGGCGGACTGGCCGATGTGGACCGTGTTCGAGCTCTTACCGGCCTGAATCTGTTTGGCGATGCTCAGCGCCTTGTTGATCGGGATGGCGAAGCCCTGGCCGCCACCCTGCGCGCTGACGGTGCCGAAACGGAAGTCCTGCGAGGCGGCGGTGTCCACGCCGACGACCTGTCCCGCACTGTTGATCAGCGGACCGCCGGAATCGCCCGGCTGGATATTCGCCGCGACCTGGATGAGCCCGGTCAGCTTCTCCGAGGCGCCCGCGGCCTCGTCGCTCGCGATGATCGACCGGTTCAGCCCGGTGACATGTCCGGCGGCCGCGGTCGGGCTGCCGGTGCCGCCCGCGTTGCCCAGGCCGACGATGGCGTCGCCGACCGCCACTCGATCCGAATCGCCCAGGGGCGCGGTCCGCAGGCCCGATGCGCCGGACAACTGGATCACCGCGAGATCGTCGGAACGGTCGTAGCCGACCACCGTCGCGGGATAGGTCCTGCCATTGCCCAGAGCGGTGACCGAGATCTTGGTGGCGCCCTCTACGACGTGATTGTTGGTCAGGATCTCGCCATCGGAGGTCAGCACGATCCCGGTGCCCGCACCCTCACCGTTCTGCAGGCCGAGCTGGGTGTCCACGTTGACGATTCCGGGGACGACCTTGTTCGCCGCGGCGGTGAGATCGGCGTTGCTGGTCTGCGAATCGACCGGCTGCGACACGATTCCCGGCGACTGCGCCAGCGGTGAACGTGTGATCGCCTCGTGCGTGGTCATGCGCGCGGTGACCATGCCGATGGTCACCGCCAGGGCCAGAACGATCGCGGCCACGACGGTGAAACCCAGCCCGTGGCGCGGCGGCCGGCCACCCTGCGGCGTATGTGGTCTGTAAGGTGTTCCGTACGGGCCCGGCTGTCCGGGCCTGCTCCCCTGATTCGGATACACGGTCATCACGTCCTTATTGCTCAGGAACCTCTGAATCAATTAAGCGCGCCGTTCCTGAGAGATGCCTGGGGAGATGCCGTGGAACCGCCACGGTGAGCACCGCCATTTCCGGCCCGGCCGCGCACGCCGCATTTCTGACGAATCCGTGACGGTCCGGATTTCCGGGCTTATCGGCAGGTCACGAGGGCCCGAACTGGAAGTACGCTCACGATATGACCTCTTCGGGCACGCGCGGAACCTCTCCCGGGACCGGCGGCACACAGCGCGACGACACCCGGCCCGGCACCGATCCCGCCGCGGCCGGATCGGGACTGCGCACCGCCTCCGGCATCCTCACCGCGGGGTTCGCGCTGGGTGCGGCGGAGTTGGTGGCGGCCCCGATCGGCTCGGGCAGCGCGCCGCTGACCGCCCTGGGCGGAACGGTCGTGGACCACACCCCCGACAGTGTGCGTGAGCGGGTGATCGGCCTTGTCGGTACCAATGACAAGCTGGTGCTGTTCATCCTGATGGCGGCCGTCGCGGTCATCGTCGCGGCCTTCGCCGGGCGGATCGAACGCTCGCGTCGCCCGGTCGGGTCCGTGCTGTTCGCCGTTTTCGGATTGGCGGCGGCCGGTGTCGCGGTGACCAGGCCGGCCGCGTCTTGGACGTGGGCGTTGCCCTCGGTGATCGGGGTCGGCCTGGCGATCGTGGTGCTGCGCGGGCTGACCCGCCGGATCGAGGCGTACGAGTCGAAGCGCGAAACCACTTCCCGCGCACCAGGTTCGGGGTCTGCGGATGAGGACCACGCGACCGCCTCCGGTGCGGAAGTCTCCGGTCCGGTGGATGCTGGCCGCGAGACGGATTCCGGCGCAACGACTTCCGGCTCGTCTGCCGTGGTCGATCGACGGGGTTTGATGCGGGCGCTCGCCGGCGTGGGGGCGCTGGCCGTAGCGGCCGGAGTGGCGGGCCGGTTCATCGGATCCAAGCTGCACAGCGTCTCCGCCGAACGCGCCGCGGTGCAACTGCCGGTGCCGCCGTCGCCGGAGCCGTCCATCGATCCCGCGGCCGATCTGCGCATTCCCGGCCTGACCCCGTACCTCACCGCCGATCGCGACTTCTACCGGATCGATACCGCGCTCACCGTTCCGCAGGTCAGCACCGAGAGTTGGTCACTGCGTGTGCACGGCATGGTCGACCGCGAAATCCGGCTGGGCTACGCCGATTTGAAGGCGCGTCGCCCGATCGAACGTCTGGTGACGTTGACCTGCGTCTCGAATCCGGTGGGCGGGGATCTGGTCGGCAACGCCCGATGGCTCGGCTACTCCCTGGCCGATCTGCTCGCCGAGGCCGGACCCCATCCGGACGCCGATATGGTGCTCTCCCGCAGCGTCGACGGATTCACCGCGGGCAGCCCGCTGGCCACCCTCACCGATGGCCGCGACGCCATGCTGGCCATCGGGATGAACGGCGAACCGCTGCCCATCGAACACGGCTATCCGGTGCGGCTGGTCGTGCCCGGTCTGTACGGCTACGTCTCGGCGACCAAATGGGTGACCGATATCGAGATCACCAGATTCGATCGCGCCCAAGCGTATTGGACCAAACGCGGCTGGTCCGAACGCGGCCCGATCAAGACCGGCACCCGCATCGACACCCCCAGGGACGGTGCGTCGGTGGGCGGGGGCCGGGTCGCCGTCGCGGGCGTCGCGTGGGCCCAGCATCGCGGCATCAACGCCGTCGAGGTGCAGATCGACGACGGCCCTTGGCAATCCGCCCGCCTGGCCGCCGAACCCACCATCGATTCCTGGCGACAGTGGGTCTACGACTGGACCCCCACGTCCGGCACCCACACCCTGCGCGCCCGCGCCACCGACGGCACCGGCCAGGTACAGACCTCCGAAGTTCAGGACGTCGTCCCGGACGGTGCCACCGGATATCCGTCGGTCACCGTCCGGGTGGGCTGAGTTCCGGCGGCACCCCGGTTCAGGGACGGTCGGACGCCCCGTTGTAGCTGGCGTTGCTGTACTCGGTGGGCCGGGTTTCGTGGGTGATCTCGTAGCTGAGATTCACATCGTGGGTGAGGTTCGCCCCGTCGATCCACACCCGGCTGCTGACCTGCGGATATCCGCGCGCCACCACGGTGTAGTCGCCCGCGGGCAGGTCCGGGATGCGGTAGTTGCCCTCGGTGTCGGTGAACACCGAGTCCACCACCCGGCCGGTCGAATCGAGTATCGACACCTGCGCATCGGCGACCACGTCCGAATCGGACCAGGCCCGGCCACTGAGTACCGCCATCGACGCCAACTCGATGTCGTAGCGCAGCGTGCCCGACTCCGGAACGGTCAGGGTCGTGGCGTGTGGCTGGCGGCCCTCGGCCACCGCGACCAGCGTGTAAGTCCCCGCGACCGTGCCATGGCAGGCGTATGCGCCGTCACCACCGGTCACCCCGGCGGCGACGACCTCGCCGCGCGAATCGGTCAGGGTGACGGTGACCCCGGCCAGCGGCTTCCCGTCACCGGCGGCGACCACACCCGACAGCTCACCGTTACCGCTCAGGATCAGCTCCCACACCGCGTGGCGGTCACCAGCGGTGACGGTGATCGCGACAGGCTGATGCCCGGTCGCCGACGCGATCAGCACATACTGCCCGGCAGCCGGCGCCGCGATGCGGTACGCACCGTTGTCGCCGCCCGCGGCACGGGCGACCTGCTGTCCGCGTTGATCGATCAGCGTGAGCGCCGCGCCCGACACCGGGCGGCCGTCCTCCTGGTGCACATGCACCGACAGTGGTTGTTCGCCGCCGACGGCCGAGGTCGCGAACTGATCCTCGCCCGCCCGATCGACCGGGGCGAGCAGTGCGGTCGTGGCGACGGCCCCCGCCGCCTCGTTGACCGGCAGCGCCGCGGCGCCCTCGGTTTCGGTGGATCCGGATGTGGGCGCGGGCGCGTTGTGCCTGGTTCTGACGAACAGGGCCGAGGCGACGACGCCGATGAGCAGGATCGCGGCCGGGAGATACATCGACTGGCTCAGTGCGGTGCTGAACGGGTGCACGATGAACGACGGCAGTTTGGCCGTACTGGAGCCCTCGGAGAACTGGCCGCCACCGAGATGCTGGGCGGCCATCCGGTTGGAGACCAGGGCGGCGATCACCGCGCTGCCCAGGACCGAGCCGATCTGCCGGGTCGTGTTGTACACCCCGGCGCCCGCTCCGGCCTGCGCCATCGGCAGGTCGTGAGTTGCGGTCGAGGCCAGCGGAGCCCAGATGCAGGAGTTGGACAGACCGGCGACGCCGCCGAGCACGATGAACGCCACGATCGAGCCGTCCGGCTTCATCAACGTCGCGAATCCGAAGATCGACGCCGCGAACAGCGCGAAACCGATGGTCGGGATGATCCGCGGCGGCATCCGGTCGGAGATCTTGCCGATGATCGGCGCGCTGAAACCGGTGACGATCGCCATCGGCGCGAAGACCAGCGCCGCCCTGGTCGGCGAATACCCGCGCACCGCTTCGAGATAGAAGTAGGCGGGCACCATCAGGGCGGTGATCGCCGCCCCCATCGCCGCGATCGCCACACTGGACAATGCGAAGTTCCGGTTGCGGAACAGGCTCATCGGCACCAGCGGCTCGCCCTTGTTGAGCGCCTGGTTGACCACGAACAGGGCCAGTACCACGACACCCGCGATGATCATGGTCCAGATCCAGGCGTTCCAGTTGTGGGCGTTGCCCTCCTGAACACCGAAGACCAGCAAGAACAAGCCGATGGCCGACAGTGCCACGCCGACGAAGTCGAACCGGTGCTCATGAGTCTCCAGCGCCGGCACCAGCCACATCGCCAGGGCGAAGGCCACGACGCCGACCGGGACGTTGATGTAGAAGATCCAGTTCCAGCCCAGCTGGTCGACCAGGACACCGCCCAGGATCGGCCCGACCAGGGTGGCCAGACCGGCGACGCCGCCCCACACGCCCATCGCCGCACCACGCTTGTCCGGCGGGAAGGTGCGGGTGATCACGGCCATGGTCTGCGGGGTCATCAGCGCCGCGCCCAGGCCCTGCACGGCACGCGCCGCGATGAGCATCTCGATGCTGCCGGACAGGCCGCACCACAGCGAGGCGAGAGTGAAGACCACCAGGCCGATCAGATAGATGTTCTTGGGGCCGAAGCGATCTCCGAGCCGCCCGGTCACCAGCAGCGGCACCGCGTAGGTGAGCAGATATGCGCTGGTAACCCAGATGACCTTGGTGATGTCGGTGTTCAGGTCGCGCATGATGGTCGGATTGGCCACCGCGACGATGGTCATATCCAGCAGAATCATGAAGAAGCCCACGACCAGCGCGGACAGCGCCAGCCAGGGATTGCGTCGGGTGGTCATGCTCGTATTCCTATCCAGCAGGTATCGATCGGGGTGAACGACCGGTATGGCGTCGGGTGGATCGCGCACATCGCGGGAGATGCGGCTCATTGGTCGGCAGGGAGTACACCGCCCTCCCGCAGTTGGGCGAGCATGTCGTCGGTGACGGTCGCGCCCCAGTCGGGACCTGGATCCTCGGTATCGATTCGTTCGCCGTCGGGGGTGAACTGCTCCCACTCGAGCGTGCCGTCCCGTAGTTCGGTGGTGATGCGGTGTAGCCAGGTGATCTCGGCATGGGTCTGCCCCCGGATGTATTCGATCACCATCCAATAGCGGCGCGGTACCCGATTCGCGGGGAGCCACTTCATGAGGGCGTCGAGTTCGGCGATGTCGTTGTTCAGTCGGCCGATGCGCTCGGTGATCAGCTCGATCACCTGTTCCGCGGGCAAGTTGTGCGCCTCGGAGACGGCCAGCGGGAAGATCGGATACTCGCGGACGGGTTGACGGATGATGTCGGTGATCCGGATGCGCAGGGCCCTTCTACCGGCGGGATTGATCCGGTAGATGGTGCGCTCGGGCCGGTTACCGGCCCGGTCGATGCCCTCGGCGTGTACCAGGTCCTGCTCGGCCAGGCGGGTGATCGTGTGATAGAGCGAGCCCGGACGGACCTTGACCAGGTAGTCCTCGCGGCGCTGTATGAGCAGTTGATACATCTCGTACGGATGCATCGGCCGCTCCTCGAGCAGCGCGAGCACCGCGAGCGCCAATGGCGTCAACGTGGTACCCGGCTGCTTGGTCATCGTGATCACTCCTATTCGTCGATCGGGACTCTATTGGAGACCTACGACATCTTCCGCATCGAATATTCCACGCCGAATATACGACGCGGGAGAGGGGCAGACAAGGGAAATGATCGCCGTCACAGTCCGATCGTCTTCCGGCGAGCGGCTCGCATTCGCCGCACGCGACAGCGCCGGGCCGGAGCCGCTCGGAGGGAGCGATTCCGGCCCGGCGCTGCGGCGGACCGTATTCGGGTGAGCCCTAAGGCATTCGGTCAGGCCGTCGGGGCGAAGGCCTCGGCCAGGATCTCCGCCTGCTCGACCGCGTGCACCTTGGACGAACCCGAGGACGGGGCCGACATCGCGCGACGCGAGATCCGGCGCAGCTTGGTGAACCGGTCCGGCAGGATCTCCGGCAGGTTCAGCCCGAAGAACGGCCAGGCGCCCTGGTTGGCCGGCTCCTCCTGCACCCACGCGATATCGGTCGCGTTGGGGTAGGTCGAGAGCTTGTCGTTGAGCCGGTAGGACGGAATCGGGTACAGCTGCTCGATGCGCACGATGGCGACGTCGTCGCGCCCCTTCTTGGCCTTCTCCGCGACCAGCTCGTGATAGAGCTTGCCGCTGGTCAGCAGGATCCGCTTGACCTTGCTGCGATCACCGTCGCCGCTCTCGTAGGTGGGCTCCTCGAGCACCGAGCGGAACTTGTTGTCGGTGAAGTCCTCGACGTTGGAAACCACGGCCTTGTTGCGCAGCATCGACTTCGGGGTGAAGACGATCAGCGGGCGGCGGATGCCGTCCAGCGCGTGCCGGCGTAGGAGGTGGAAGTAGTTCGACGGGGTGGACGGAACCGCCACCGTCATCGAACCTTCGGCGCACAGCTGCAGGAACCGCTCGATACGACCGGAGGTGTGGTCCGGGCCCTGACCCTCGTGACCGTGCGGCAGCAGCAGCACGACCTCGGACAGCTGGCCCCACTTGGCCTCACCGGAGGAGATGAACTCGTCGATGATCGACTGCGCGCCGTTGACGAAGTCGCCGAACTGCGCCTCCCACAGCACCAGTGCGTCCGGATTGCCCAGCGAGTAGCCGTACTCGAAGCCGACCGCGGCGTACTCCGACAGCGCGGAGTCGTGCACCGCGAACCAGCCCGGGTTCGCACTGCCGATGTTGTGCAGCGGGGTGTACTCCGCACCGGTCTTGCGGTCTATGACCACCGAGTGCCGCTGGGTGAAGGTGCCGCGGCGGGAGTCCTGACCGGTCAGGCGCACCGCGCGACCCTCGTCGATCAGTGTGCCGAAGGCCAGCAACTCGGCGAACGCCCAGTCGACCTTGCCCTCGTAGGCCATCTCACGACGACGCTCCAGCACCGGCTTGACGCGCGGGTGCACGTTGAAGCCCTCGGGAACGTTGAGGAACGCGTCGCCGATGCGCTGCAGCACGGTCTTGTCCACCGCCGTGACGACGGTGCCCGGGACCTGCTCCTCCTCGACCGATTCGCTCGGCTCCGGCGGATACTTCTCCAGTTCCCGCACCTCGTTGAAGACCCGCTCGAGCTGGCCCTGGAAGTCGCGCAGTGCGTCCTCGGCCTCCTTCATCGAGATGTCGCCACGACCGATCAGCGCTTCGGTGTAGGACTTGCGGACGCTGCGCTTGGTGTCGATGACGTCGTACATGTACGGCTGGGTCATCGACGGGTCGTCGCCCTCGTTGTGGCCGCGACGGCGGTAGCAGATCAGGTCGATGACCACGTCCTTGTGGAACTTCTCCCGGAAGTCGGTCGCCAGGCGGGAGACCCAGGTGCACGCCTCGGGATCGTCGCCGTTGACGTGGAAGATCGGCGCGCCGATCGACTTGGCGATATCGGTGGAGTACTCGGTGGAACGGCTGTTCTCCGGCGCGGTGGTGAAACCGATCTGGTTGTTCACCACGATGTGCACCGTGCCGCCGACGCGGTAACCGCGCAGGCCCGACATGTTCAGCGTCTCCGCGACCACGCCCTGACCGGCGAAGGCGGCGTCACCGTGCAGCATCAGCGGCACGACCGAGAAGGTGCGCGCCTCCTCGCCCCTGGTGACCAGATCCTCCTTGGTGAGCAGGTCCTGCTTGGCGCGGACCAGACCCTCGAGCACCGGGTCGACGGCCTCGAGGTGCGACGGGTTGGCCGTCAGCGAGACCTCGATGTCGTTGTCGCCGAACATCTGGATGTAGGTGCCGTGCGCGCCGAGGTGGTACTTCACATCGCCCGAGCCGTGCGTGGCGGCCGGGTTCATATTGCCCTCGAACTCGGTGAAGATCTGCGAGTACGGCTTGCCGACGATATTGGCCAGCACGTTCAGGCGGCCGCGGTGCGGCATACCGATGACGACTTCGTCCAGGCCGTGCTCGGCGCACTGGTCGATGACCGCGTCCATCATCGGGATGGTGGACTCCGCGCCCTCGAGCGAGAACCGCTTCTGGCCGACGTACTTGGTCTGCAGGAAGGTCTCGAAGGCCTCGGCCGCGTTCAGACGGGACAGGATGTACTTCTGCTGGGCGACGGTCGGCTTCTCGTGCTTCTGCTCGACCCGGTCCTGAATCCATTGCAGCTGTTCGGTTTCCAGGATGTGGGTGTACTCCACGCCGACGTGGCGGCAGTACGCGTCACGCAGCACCGACAGCACATCGCGCAGCTTCATGCGCTCCTGGCCGTGGAAGCCCGCGACGTTGAATTCGCGGTCCAGATCCCACAGGGTCAGCCCGTGCTGGGTGACGTCCAGGTCGGGGTGGCTACGGAACTTGTCCTTGACCAGCCGCAGCGGATCGGTGTCGGCCATCAGGTGGCCGCGCGCACGGTAGGCGGAGATCAGCTCCTGGACGCGCACGCTCTTGTCGACACCGCGCTCTTTGATGTCCTTGCGCCAGCGGATCGGCTCGTAGGGCACACCCATGCCGTGGAAGATCTCGTCGAAGAACTCGTCGGAGATCAGCAGGTTGTGCACGGTGCGCAGGAAGTCGCCGGACTCCGCGCCCTGGATTATGCGGTGATCGTAGGTCGAGGTCAGGGTCATCAGCTTGCCGATACCCATCTCGGCGAGCTGCTGATCGCTCATGCCCTGGAATTCGGCCGGGTACTCCATCGCGCCCGCACCGATGATCGCGCCCTGGCCCGGCATCAGCCGCGGTACCGAGTGCACGGTGCCGATGGTGCCCGGGTTGGTCAGCGAGATGGTGACGCCGGTGAAGTCGTCGGTGGTCAGCTTGCCGTCGCGGGCGCGGCGCACGATGTCCTCGTACGCGTTGTGGAACTGCGCGAAGTTCATCGTCTCGCAGTTCTTGATGGCCGCGACGACGAGGGTGCGTGCGCCGTTCTTGCCCGGAAGGTCGATGGCCAGGCCCAGGTTGGTGTGCGCGGGGGTGACCGAATTGGGCTTCCCGTCGACCTCGGCGAAGTGCCGGTTCATGTTCGGGAACGCCTTGACGCCCTGCACGATCGCGTAACCCAGCAGGTGGGTGAAGGAGATCTTGCCGCCGCGGGTACGGGCCAGATGGTTGTTGATGACCAGGCGGTTGTCGACCATCAGCTTGGCGGGGATGGCGCGCACGCTGGTCGCGGTCGGGATGGTCAGCGAGGCCGACATGTTCTTGACGATCGCGGCGGCGGGACCGCGCAGCACCTGCGAGGCGTCGGCCGATTCGGCGGACTTGGGTGCGCCCGCGGCGGCGGCGTTGGAGGCCGGGGCCGGGGTGGTCTGCGGGGTGCGCGCCTGCGGCGGGGCGGCTGCGGCGGAGGTTGCGACGGCGACCTTCGGGGCGACCGGGTTCGGCGCTGCCGCGGGGGCGGCGGCCGGGGAGGGTGCGACCTCGGGGGCCGGGTTCGCAGCGGGAGCGGGCGCGGGGGCCGCGGCTGTGGTCGCGGTGGCGGCGGCAGTCGGGGTGCCGGCGTTGCTGGCACCGTTGTCGGACGGACTCTCCGGCGTGTAGTCGGCGAGGAACTCGTGCCAGCTCTCATCGACCGACGACGGATCTTGCTTGTACTTCTGGTACATCTCGTCGACGAGCCACTGGTTCTGTCCGAACTGGGATGTTGAGCTGCTCACAGCAGGTGTTCGCCTCATTTCGTTCTTCGCGCTGCGACGTTTGTGACGTGCTGGCACGGGTACCGGCTAATGCGCGCCGATGCGCCCTTTCTGAGGATAGGCCCAGCCCTGAACCGAGGCTTCATGGCGGTGCCCACCGGTCGCTGCCTGATTACCCAAGCTGCCTCCTTCGGGCCCGTCCCGACCTCCGCACCCCGCTGGCGCGAATCCACGCTGCCAGGAAATCTGCCGGACGTACCGACCTCATAGTTGACGACCCGTCCTATGTCGAGAATATTCCCTCACCAGCCCCTGCCGCTTCCCATAGTCGGCTGTAGATGCCGTTCGCCGCGACGAGTTCGGCATGGGTGCCGATCTCCGTGATCCGGCCGTCGGCCACGACGGCGATCCGGTCGGCCCGCGCCGCGGTGGCGAGCCGATGCGCGACGATCACCGCGGTTCGTCCCTCGGTCATCGCGGCGCTGGCGGCCAGGACCTTCTCTTCGCTGACCGGGTCCAGTACGGCGGTCGCCTCGTCCAGGAGCAGCAGATCCGGGTCGACCAGTTCGGCGCGGGCCAGCGCGATCAACTGCCGTTGCCCGGCCGACAGTCCGCGCCCGCCCTCACCGACCGGCTGCCGCATGCCGCGTGGCATGGACGCGATCATGTCCAGTGCGCCGACGGTTTCCGCGGCCCGCTCGATCTGCGCGGTTGTCGCGAATGGTCTGCCGAAGGCGATATTGGCGGCGATGTCACCGGTGAACAGGTGCGCCTCCTGGGGGACCACGCCAAGGCGGGCGCGGAAGTCCGCCAGGCGGTAGTCGCGCACGTCCGCGCCGTCGACCAGGATCGCGCCCGTGGGGCCGGATTGTGCGACGCCGTTGCCGCCCTCGTGGGTCGGCCCGGGTATCGCGGCCTGCTCGGGCGGCAGGTCGTAGAGGCGGGCGAGGAGTTTGACGATGGTGGACTTGCCCGCGCCGGTCTCGCCGACCAGTGCCAGGCTCGAACCGGCCGGGATGTGCAGGCGCAAGCCGTCCAGGGCGGTGGCGGCTGCCCCCGGATATCGGAAGCGCACCGTGTCGAATACCACATCAGCGGCTCTGCCTGTGCCTGCCGGGACCGGATCGGCCGGATCGGGTGCGATGGACGACGGTGTGTGCAAGAGCGTTTCGATGCGGCGTAGCCCCACTCGGGCCTGCTGGTAGCCGTCGAACACCTGGGACAGCTGCACGATCGGGTTGATCAGCAGGCTCAGGTACAGCACGAAGGCGACCAGCGTTCCGGGAGTGGTCACGCCGTGCGCGATATCACGGGCGCCGACGAAGACCACCGCGGCCTGGGCCAGGTCGGCCCAGGCGACGATGAAGCCGAAATACACCGCGATCGCCTTCTGCGCTCGCATCCGAGTCTTGCGGTAGGCGTCGGAGTAGTCGGTGAATCGCACCGCGGCGTGTGGCTCGGAGCGGTACGCCTGGGTGGTGCGCAATCCGGCGATGTTCTCCTGGAAATCCGCGTTCACCGTGGCCACTCGCTCGCGGGAGGCCGAATACGCCGAGGCGGAGATCTTCCGGAACACCAGCGTCGCGATGGCAAGCGGCGGCAGCGCCGCGAAGATCACCAGCGCGAGTCCGGCATCGCAGATCACCAGCGCCACCATGACTCCGGCGACGGTGGCGATGCCGATCAGCGCGGTGCCGAGCCCGGTCTGCAGGAAGGTCGACATCGCGTCTATGTCGGTGGTCATCCTGGTCATGATCCGGCCGGACAGTTCGCGTTCGTAGAAGTCGAGCCCGAGTCGCTGCAGATGCGCATAGCTGCGGATGCGCAGTCCGTAGAGGATCCGCTCGCCGCCGCGGGCGGAGAGCATCGTGCCCACGGCCTCGTCCAGCCAGCTCAGCAGGGCGAGAACCAGCGCACCCAGCGCCGCGGCCACCAGTGCGGCACCGCTGTGCGCGGCCACCCCGTGGTCCAGCGCGTAGCGGGTCAGCATCGGGAAGGCGACGCCGATGGCGCCATCCAGGGCCAGCAGCGTCACCACGGCCGCCAACAGCCACCGCACGGGCCGCAACAGTCCCAGCAACCGGAAATTCGGGTCGGGACGTTCGTGTTCACCCGGGTCGATGCTCGGCGGCTCATCGGCCGCGGGCAACCGCGCGAGCGACTCCCGCAGCTCCGGCGGCACATCGACAGCGGCGACGCCGGTCTCTTGCGACCAGCCCACCGCGGATTCGCCGGCCCGCGCAGGTTGCCCCGGCTGATCTGCGGTGTATTCGGTTGGCGCCGGCAGCTTTCGCGGTTGGCTCACGTCGGAGTCGTTGCGTGGCGGGAGCTGTCGTGCGGTGCCCGGGAATGCGTCGGCCGAGTGCGCGGTCGGGTCGGTGCTTGCTCCGGAAGCTGTTGCAGCAGTGGCTATCTCGTCCGGATTCGACCAGAGGTCCGGGATCTCGTGGCGGGCCGGTGCCGGTAGGCGGATGACGCGGTCTGCGTGGGCGAGGGTGGATTCGCGGTGGGCCAGGATGACGGTGGTGCGGCCGGTGTCGTCGGCGAGGCCGTCGAAGATGGCCGCCTCGGTGACGGCGTCGACGGCTGAGGTCGCGTCGTCGAGGACCAGGATGCGCGGGTCGGCCAGCAGGGCGCGGGCCAGGGCCAGACGCTGACGTTGACCACCGGACAGGGTCAGGCCTCGCTCGCCGACGACGGTGTCGTAGCCCTCGGGCAGGGCTGTGATGAACTCGTGCGCCGCGGCCCGTTCGGCGGCGCGCCGGATCTCCTCGGCGGTCGCCCTGGGACGTCCGAGTCCGATATTGGCCGCGACGGTGTCGGAGTACAGGAACGGTTCGTCGAAGACGACGCCGATCGCCGCGCGCAGGTCGGCGGCTCGCAGATGCTCCACATCGGCCCCGCCGTTCGTGCCGTGCAGGACGATATGTCCGCCATCGGGGTGATAGAAGCGCGGCAGCAGCATGGCCAGGGTGGATTTTCCCGAACCGGCGGGCCCGATGATCGCGACGGTCTCGCCTGGACGCACCGTCAGGTCGAAATCGTGCAGCACCGGGCGGTCGGGCTCGAATCCGAAAGTGAGGGAATCGATCTCGATCCCCAGCGGTCCTTCGGGCAGTGGCCGCGGCTCGGGCTCGTCGACGGTGTCGGGCGCGTCGTCGATCACGGCGAAGACCCGTTCGGCGGCGGCGCGGGTGAGCTGCGCCATCACGACGACGCTGGCCACCACCCGGGTGCTGCCCGCGAGCATGGTGACGTAGGCGGCGAAGGCCAGGAAGGTGCCGATGCCGATCGAGCCGCGCAGGGCGAGCATGCCGCCGAGCGCGATCACCGCGACCATGCCGATCTGCGGGATCGCCGCCACGGTGGGTGCGAACCGGGAGTCGATGCGCGCTGCGCGCATCCGCTCGCCGAACAACCGGCGCGCATGCCCCTCGAGCACGCCCACCATCCGGGCCTCCTGCCCGAACCCCTTGACCACCCGCACACCGGTGACCGTCTCCTCGACGTGCTGCGCCAGATCGGCCGCGCGCTGCTGGGCCGACCAGGTGGCCGCGTGCAGGCGCGGGCGGGTGCGATACACCACGAGCATGAGTGCCGGCACGGTCAACAGCGAGACCAGCGCCAACGGTGGCGACAGCACGATCATCACGATCGCGGCCAGCACGGCGAGCAGCAATTGCATCGCCGACATCGGCGCCATCGCCAGGAACCCCTGCACTAGTTGCAGATCCGAGATCGACCGGGACACCACCTGGCCGGTGCTCAGCCCGTCCTGACCGCGCCCGTCATAGCGGTGCAGCGCTGTCAGCAGCGATACCCGCACCTCGTGCTGCACGTCCAGCGCCATCCGCCCGGCCAGCCACCGCCGCCCGACCGAGGTGCCGAACCGCACGATCGCCAACGCCACCAGAACCGCCGTGACGCCGGTGATGGCCCGCATATCGCCGACCCGGGCGCTGTCCAGCGCCTGTTTGGCCGCCACCGGCACCGCCGCCTCGGCCACCGCGCCCAACGCCAATATGAGAATTACCGCGAACAGCAACCGCGGCCGCGCCCAACACGCCGCCCACAACCGGCGTAACCACCCGATCTCACCGTTCCGCACCGCACCCGCCCCCATTTCTACCGAGCTCCTCATCGGCCTCCGACATTACCGACCGGAACCGACAACCCCTCCCGCCCGCGAATCCTTCCCCGGTGAAGCCTGTGTGCGGACTACATGTCGCGCTCGCGCAGCTTCCACCAGGACAGCGCGCCGCCGGCGGCGGTCCAGATGATCAGCACGACGGCGGAGACGGCGCCGGGAGACAGGAACGAGCTGTGCGAGAAGGAGCCGACGGCGGCCGTGCCGATGGTGGCCGAGTCGGGGAGCAGAACCGCGATGCCGGGGATCCCGATACCGCGGACGATCAGCCACAGCAGCGGTTCGGCGACCAGGCACCAGCCGAGCATCGCGGTCACGGCGAGTCCCGTGGAGCGCAGCAGCAGCCCCAGACTCGCGCCGATCACTCCCCAGCAGACGGCCGCGAGCAGACCGCCCAGCAGAACTCCGGTCAGGCGCAGGCCGAACTGGACCTCCGAGTGCCCCAGTATCGCCAGCCCGATGCCCGCGCCGATTTCGGCGGCGAGTCCGAGCGCCAGCGAATACAACGCCGCCACACCGAGTTTCGCGCCGAACCGCAGATCGCGGTCGGGGACGAACAGCGCCGTCAGCGGCATGCTCTCGTAACGGTATTCCGCACCGGTCGCCGACGCGCCGCTCACCGCCGCGGCAACGACCGCCACCAGGACGGCCAGATACAGCCCGACCGTGACGGTTCCGGTGGCGATCTGCCCGCCGTCCTGCGGTGCGCTACCGGTTCCCGCGCTCACCAGGCCGGTGACCAGGCCGATCGCCGCGCAGAACGCCGGGAGCAGCCACCCCGAACGCTGGGTGGTCACCCGGCGGATCTCCGAGTACGCGGCCCGGCGCACGGGGAGCGGAATCTGCGACAGGGACGGCAGTTTCGGCAGCGTGGGCATGGTCAGGTTCATTGCGGCATCCCGTACGGTGTCGGCGCGGTCCTGGTCAGAGCGGTCAGCACCCGGTCCGGATGTACGGGCTCGGGGATCATCTCGGTCAGGCGCACTCGGGCGCGACCGGCGGCGGCCTCGATCTCGGCGCGTCCGGCCTCGGCGATCGCCAGCCGCCCGTCCGAACGCATGACCGCATCGGTGAAGCCGTCCGCGGCCAGCATCGTGGCCAGCGCGATCGGGCTCGAAGCCGCGACCACGAGGCGGTCGGGATGGCTGCGCCGCAGCGAGCGCGGACTGCCTTGATACACCACCGAACCGGCGCTGAGCACGACCAGATTGTCCGCGACCGCCAGCACGGCGGACAGACTCTGCGAGGTCAGCAGCGTGGTGCCGCCGCGGCGGGCGTGCCCCCGCAGGCGGTCGAGCAGCCAGGCCCGTTCGGGGCCGTCGAGTCCGGTGAGCGGATCGTCGAGGATCAACAGCGGCGGATCGCCCAGCAGCGCGATCGCCAACGCCAGCCGCGTGGTCATATTCGGCGGCAGTTTCTGTATCTTGCTTCCGGCTACCGAATCCAGGCGGGTCAGGGCAAGAATTCCGTCCACCTCGGCGTCGGGGACGCCCGCGGCCGCGGCGTAGACGAGCAGCTGCCCGCGCACGGTCCGCCCCGGCTGCAGCCCGTGCGGCTGCAACATCGCGCCCACCGGCCGGTTCCCGCGCACGCCGGAGCCGGGGCCGCCGACCGACGCGGTTCCGGACGAGGGCTTCAGCTGACCCAGTAGAACCTGCGTGACCAGCGACTTCCCGGCCCCGGACGGTCCGACCAGGGCCGCGGTCGTCCCGGCGGGCACCGAGAAACTCACCTCGCGCAAGACCGTGACGCCGTCGAATTTCACAGTCAGCCCGGTGACGCCGAGGGCAAGCGGTCGTGCCGCGTTCATCGTTCGCTCCTACGGGCCGTGGTGGTCGGTCGGGGCGGAAGGGTCACTGCTGCTCCTCCCGGTCCGGGGAGGGCAGGGGATCCGCGTCGATCACCACCGGAGTGTGCCAGACCAGCGGTGCCGGGCCGAATGCCCGGTGCGCGTTGGCGATCGTCTGTTTACCCAGCGCCCGGTTGCCGAATCCGCCGATGGCCGCGCCGATTCCGGCGGGCAGCACTTTGCCGAACATCAGCGGACTGCGCTTGGCCAGGAAACGCAGGATGAAGCGTCGCATGAGCGTGTCGTTGAGACTGCGGATTCCGGGAATCCGCTCGGTCAGCAAGGTGGCCCAGTTCTGCGCCGAGCGGCCGATGTTCTTCTCCACGATCTCCATCCCGCTCTCGCCGAGCACGACCGCCAGCACCAGTGCGCGGCGGCGTTCGGCGTCTTCGGGCGCGATACCGTGCACGGCCGCGACCGCGAGGGTGTAGACCGCGGAGGCCTCCAGGAAGAACGTGGTCTCCGCGCTGACGGCCGCGAGCGCGGCGAGCGTGCCGACCGCCGGTACCGCGGCGGTCGCGCCGACGGCGGTGCCGCTGCCGGTGACGGTGGTGAGAAACAGCGTCTCGATCCGCCCGATGATCTGTGCCGGGGACTCGGTGGGATGTGCGCGCCGGAAGCGGTCCACGTACTTGGCGACCGCGGGAGCCTGCAGCTGCGCGCCGTTGTCGAGCATGGACCGGATCGCCTTCTCCACCCCGGCCTTGAATATCGGCATATCACCCCTCTCGTTCGCGCCGAGTCTAGTGTGGCCGATCCCGGCGCCGCCGTTCCGTGAAACCGGTTCGCCGGGATTGTGCCGGTAGATCGGCACTTCCCGAAATTGTCGGTGGTCCGGCCTACCGTGGAGGCGTAAGTGAGCTCACGGAACTGTTCAGGGGGTGGACGCGTGACTGCGATATCCGTGGTGGAGCCGACCGAGGGTGGAACCGGCCGCACCGGATTGGGGCGGAATGCGAGCGTGGGCGAACTCGTGGACGAGTTGCTGGCCCGGCAGCGAGCGGTGGGCAGTGCGTTCGAACCGGATGGTGCAGGCGTCTCCGAGGGGGCTCGGGCCGCACCCGATCCGCGGTTGCGGCCTTATCTGGGGGATTACGCCGGTTATCGGCTGCGCGGTTTTCCACCCGGAGTGCATATCGGGATGCCGTCCACGGCGCTGACGGTGATCGTGACGATCGATGAGCCGATCGAGCTGCCCGTCAGCTGTCACCCCGCTCAGCCCGGCGGCCGGTGGGACGCGCTGGCCAGTGGGCTCACCGTGCGACCGTGCCTGATCGGGCACCACGGATATCAGCACGGCGTCCAGCTCGCGTTGACGCCACTGGGCGCGCGGGTGTTGTTCGGCGTGCCGACCGCCGATCTGGGGTCCTGGCTGGTCGACCTGACCGACCTGCTGGGGCCGCGGGCCGCGGAGCTGCGGGAACGCATGGCGGCCACCGCCGACTGGTCCCGCCGGTTCGCGATTCTGGACCAGGTCCTACTGGACCTGATGCGCGAGGCCACGATCGAACCGGAGCTGCGGCGGGCGTGGCAGTTGCTGACCGGATCGGCCGGGCGCGCCCGCGTGGCCGCGGTGGCCGAGGAGATCGGTTGGAGCAGAAGACATCTGGGCTCTCGATTCGCCGCGGAGTTCGGGATCACTCCCAAGGACGCCGCGCGGCTGGCGCGTTTCGAGTCCTCGCACAGACTGCTGCGTACGGTGGCCACCGAAGCCACCGAGCCCGGCACGGGCGCATCCCTCGCCGAGGTGGCCGCCGCGACCGGGTACTACGACCAGGCGCACATGGCCCGCGAATGGCGGGAGTTGGCCGGGCTGCCGCCCTCGCGGTGGCTGGAGTGCGAGGTGTTCCCATTCGTCCAAGGCCCGGTACCCGAACTGTTGGAAGGGTGATGAGCATGACAGATACAACCAGTGAAATCAGCACCCGCATCGCGACCCCGCTGTGGCCGTGCTTCGCCTATCGCGATGCTCCCGCGGCGATCGAGTTCCTGTGCCGCGCATTCGGTTTCGTCGAACGCGCCCGCTACGGCGAGGGTGATGTCATCCAGCACGCCGAACTCGGCTGGCCCGGTGGCGGCGGCATCATGCTCGGTTCGATCCGCGAGGACTCGGTGCACAGCGCGATGCCGACCGGCAGCGGGTCCGTGTACGTCGTCGTCGACAATCCCGACGAGCTGTTCGCCCGTGCCGAGGCCGCCGGAGCCACGATCATCCGCGGCCTGCGCGACGAGGATTACGGTTCCCGCGGTTTCACTTGCAGTGATCCCGAGGGCGTGATGTGGAGTTTCGGTACCTATGCCGGAGCCCCGGAAGGCGAGTGATCATTCGGCGTGGTGAACCAGGCCGTCCGCATCGATGTCGACCTGGTTGCCGGTGTGGAACCAGCTTCCGGTGAAACGGGATTCGGTGGTCTGCGGGTCGTTCCAGTAGCGCGGCGAGACATTCGGCCCGCGGCAGAGCAGCTCGCCGTGGCCGGATTCGGCCCGCGGACCCCACAGGGCCAATTCCGTTCCGCCGAAAGGAAGTCCGAGCAGATCGCGGCAGTGCGGTTCGCCGCTGTCGGCCAATGCCAATCCGATTCCGCTGGTCTCGGTGGCGCCCCAGACCGACCACTGGCGCGCCAGCGGGAACACCTCGCGTAGCGCGTCGGCCACGACCGCGCGGGTGCCGGGGTCGGTGGCGGCCAGTTCGGCGCGATGTCCGGCGCTGCACACCTGCCGCACCCCGTCGGCATGTAGTCCGGCCAGGTCGGGCAGGAGTCCGGCGAAGATGCGCGGCGTCGCGCAAACCGTGTCGATGCGTTCGGCCACAATGGTTTCCGCGATGAGCGCCGGATCCGGGGACAGGACGAGGGTGCCGCCGACCGCGAAGGTCGGCAGCATCTGATCCACACATCCGCTGGCATGGGCGAGGGGGAGCAGGACGAGATTGCGCATCCCGTCGGTGGGCAGATCGAGCGCGCCCACCATGGAACGAACCGCCGAGAGCAGATTCTCGTTGGTCAGTTCCACACCTTTGGGATAGCCGTGTGCGGGCGAATCGTCCGGGCAGAGCGCGCCGCTGGTGTAGCACAGCACCGCCAGCTCGCTCAGGGACGCGCCGTCGTCGATGAAGGCCGCGCCGTCGGGCAGATCCGCGTAGTGCGCCTCGGCCCCGCCGCCGTCCAGCACGAAATCCGCGGAGCTGTCCGAGAGCAGTTGGGCGGCAAGCGCATCGGGCAGCGAGTCGGGTACCAGCACCGGTACCGCGCCGGACAACAGCGCCCCCAGAAAGGCCTGCACCCAGCGCGCGCCGACGGGCATGCGCACCGCGACCCGGTCGCCGTAGCCGATGCCGTGCTCCTGGAGCCCGCCGGCGATCCTGGCGGCGCTGTGCCACAGCTGCCGGTAGGTCAGGCGGATCTCGCGTCCGCTCGCACCGCCGATCTCCACCACGGCCTCGCGGTTGGAGAATGCGTGTACCTGCACGTCGAGCAGTTCGGTGAGAGCCGGGTTGAGGTTGCCGTATCGCAGAACGCCATCGGCTCCGCGGGCAAGAGGGTTGGTACACCACGGATTTCGTGTTTGTGGATATTCGACGAGCTGTGGCATACATCCCTCCGAGTGCCTCGTATCCGGCAGGCACCTGTGACTATATGACTCAGCTCACAATCGTGGGTTGATTGTGGGCAAACGTGTCTCCGCTGTCACCGTCCGGAGTAGCTCGCCTTGCCCGGTCCGACGTCCAGGAAGCTGCGCACCGCACCGCGCAGATCCTCGGTCGCGAACAGTTCGCCCGAGACCCGCGGAGTACCCGAATCCGCGTGCGCGACGCCGCCGGACCGCCAGGCTTCGATGATCTGCTTGGTCGCCGCGTGCGCGCGGGTCGGGCCGTCGGCCAGCCTGGCGGCCAGGGCGCGGGCGGCGGTGTCCACGTCCTCGTGCACCGCGTTGACCACGCCCCAGTCGGCCATGGTGGCCGCGTCGTACAGATCGCCGGTCATGACGAATTCGCGGGCACGGCCCGAACCGGCGCGTTCGGCCAGTCGCTGCGGGCCGCCCATCGACGGTGTCAGCCCGACGACCGTCTCGACCAGTCCGAATTTCGCCTTCGGCGCGGCGAGAATGATGTCGCAGGCCAGCGCGATCTCGAAGGCGGCGGTGAGGGTCAGCCCGTGCGCGGCGAACACAACGGGGCACGGCAGCGCCTCGATCGGATGGATGATGCGGCTGAACAGGTTCTCCCACAGCTCGGTGCCCTGTTCGACCGACAGCCCCTCGAAGACGTGCACGTCCACGCCCCCGGAGACGACCTTGCCCTCCGCGCGCAGCAGCACCGCGCGCGGCGGCGCGGCGGTCAGCTCGGCCACATTCGCGGCCAGGGAGTCCAGTAGGGCCTGGTCGAATAGGTTCAGCGGCGGATGGTCGATGGTGATGGTCGCCAGCTGAGCCCCGGCGTCCGTATCGGTGCGGTTCAGGCGGGTGGGTTCGGGGAGCTCACTCATGGGCCGAATCTAGCCATCCGAGGCCGCGAAGAGGACAGCGACCCGGTCCGATCTGCCAGACTCGGAGATATGAGCGGCACTTCGAAGACGGCCGGTTATGTCGAGCCCGGCGAATACGAACGGGACACCAACTACATCACCACCCGCATCACGGCCGACGGCCGCGACGGGTATCCGGTCGAGCCGGGGCGCTATCGGCTGGTTGCGGCGCGGGCGTGCCCGTGGGCGAATCGGACGTTGATCGCGCGGCGGCTGCTCGGCCTCGAGGATGTGCTTTCCCTGGGGTTGTGCGGTCCCACGCACGACCAGCGCAGCTGGACCTTCGACCTGGATCCCGGCGGCGTCGATCCGGTGCTGGGCATTCACTTCCTGCGCGATGCGTATCTGGCCCGTTTCCCGGACTATCCGCGCGGTATCACCGTCCCCGCGGTGGTGGACGTACCGACCGGGCAGGTCGTCACCAACGACTACGCGCAGATCACCCTCGATTTCTCCACCGAGTGGGCGCGGTATCACCGCCCGGGTGCGCCGCAGCTTTATCCCGAACCGCTGCGCGCCGAGATCGACGAGGTGAACCGGCGCGTCTACACCGAGGTCAACAACGGTGTCTACCGCTGCGGATTCGCCGGTGACCAGGGCGCTTACGATGCGGCCTACGATCGGCTGTTCACCGCTCTGGACTGGCTCTCCGAGCGGCTGTCCGACCGGCGTTACCTGGTCGGGGAGACGATCACCGAGGCGGATGTGCGGTTGTTCACCACACTGGCCCGCTTCGACGCGGTCTATCACGGCCATTTCAAATGCAATCGGACCAAGCTGGCCGAGATGCCGGTGCTGTGGGCGTACGCGCGCGATCTGTTCCAGACTCCGGGCTTCGGCGACACCATCGACTTCACCCAGATCAAACAGCACTACTACATGGTCCACACCGACATCAATCCCACCCGGCTCGTGCCCAAGGGCCCCGAACTGTCCGGCTGGCTGACCCCGCACGGCCGCGAAACCCTACCGGGCACTCCCTTCGGCGAGGGCGCTCCGCCGCCCCCGCCCCGCCCAGCCGAACAGGTCCCCGACCAGTTCGCAGGTTGAGCCGCTCGGTCGGCCCGGCATGCGGTTACCTGCTCGGATCACGAGTCCGATCCGCGGCCGACCGAACCCGGTGACCGCGAGCGGAGTCGTACGCTCGCGCGCGCTGGTGGCCGCGCAGTGTTCTCGGGTTCGGATCACAGTGCGAGCCGTCCGGTCCCCGCGCTCGCAGCTGGGTTGTCGGCGGTGCGGATTTACCCGGTATCGGATAGCGGGCCCGGGTCATCCGGTGGGCCGGCACCCGGGCGTCGGGTCCGGCGTGCGCCGGACTCACTCGAGCAGGCGATCCCGCAGCCGGGCACGCAGATCCTCGGTGAGGCCGATGGCGGTGAAGTAGCCGTTCAGATCCGTGTGCAGGTCGTGCATCGAATCCGTTCCGGCGGCGAGGTATTCGGGCCGGACGCCGAGCACCTCGGGCGGCAGGCGGAGGCGGCCGCCGGAATTGCGTTCGACGTCGGCGGCCAGGGCCTCGGCTGCGTGATTGCTGAGCAGGAACTCTGCCAGGATGTCGGCCTCGGACACGCCGATCGCGCGCAGCAGGGTCGCGATCGCCCAGCCCGTGCGGTCCTTGCCCGCGGCACAGTGCACCAGCACCGCGCCGTCGCCGCGCAGGATCGATTCGGCGATGGCCAGCAGGGCCGCATGCGCCTCGGACATGCCGGGGAACGATCGGTAGACCGCGAGCATCTCGGCGAGCCCGTCGCGCTCCGCGGCCGCCTCGTGCGGCGGCTGTCCGCCGATGGCCGAGTCGAACGGGGTCAGCCGCAGGCGCACGTCCGCGGGCAGGGCATCCGCGCCCAGGTGATCGATCTCCCGCGGTCCGCGCAGATCGTGCACGGTGCGTACGCCGAGCTCGCGCAGCGTTTCCTGGCCTCGTGCGTCGATCCGGCACAGATGCGCCGAGCGCAACAGCACTCCGCTGCGCAGGTTGCGTCCGCGCGAGGTGTGTAGCTGCCCCACGTCGCGGTAGTTGAAGGTGCCGGAGATCAGAAAGTGGTCTGCACGCACGGTGTTCATCTATCAAGGCTACGGTCGCGCTGGTTTCCCCCGGGTGTCGTTGGTCGATCGAACCGGCGAATCTCCGGCGGCATGTGGGATCCGCCACAGGGATTCGGTGACGATTCCGTGGTTCACTGGAACTTCGGCCCGATCACCGAGCCGTCTCATATTTCGGCGGGGATGATGGGACGGATGTCTGTTGGATCGCAGCGTGGTTCCAAGGGGGTAACAAAACATTCCTTCAGTCCGTAAACCCGCACTGAACTCGGTCACCATTCCTGGAAACCTTCTATATTGAGGATTGTTGAACGGGTCGACCGGGCGCATGTTCGGTCCGATCAGCGAGGATCTGCAACCCGTTGAGCGGCCCGCGCAGGCGAGGTGCGTGTTCAGTTTGCCCAAAGGGAGTCTTCGTTGAGCGCTAGTGGAGAGATGACCGAGCTCCGGCCGAGGCCGGCGCTCGCCGACGCGGTGGAACAGGCATATGCCGAGCTCGATTTTTCGGGTACGCGTGCGTTGCGGGTGCTGTTACATGCCGGGGTGAGCGTGCTGTGGCCCGCGATCAGGGACACGCCGAACCGTCAGGTGCGCATCTACGAGGCGACCATCAGGGCATTGCGCCGCAGGTGGGACGGGCAGGGCGAATGCGCGGCCGATCAGTCGGCGATCGCGCTGTTCCGGCATCAGGAAGCGGAGGTCACGGCGTTTCTGCGGCTGTGCGCGGAGCGGTCCGGGACCGAGTGGCTCGAGCCGGTGGAGGCGATCGCCGCCTATGCGGTCGCGGTCGTGCAGGGTACGGTGCTGCGCTGGCTGGCCGACTGCGATGACGAGACGACGCTCGTGGTGCTCGACGATCTGGTCTCGAGTCTGTCGACCAAGGCCGTCGACAAGTAGTCCCGCGGCGAGGGCCCGGCGTGTGGGCCGCCGCGAAACTGGACGTATGACCAACTTCATGGTTCAGTGGAGGGTGTGACAGACGTGTCGTCCATCGCCGGCCTGCACGCGGCCACCGCCGACCTGGATCCGCCGCTGGCCGCCCTGGATCTGGCGGCGCTTCGCGCCAACGCCGCGGATCTGGTCCGCCGAGCCGCGGGTCTGCCGATCCGCGTGGCGAGTAAGTCGGTGCGCTGCCGCGCGGTCCTCGAGGAGGTACTCGGCTCCGGTCTGACCGCGTCCGGCGGATTCGCCGGGATCATGGGCTACTCACTGCCCGAGGCGATCTGGCTGGTCCGCCAGGGCGCCCGGGACGTTCTGCTGGGTTATCCGAGCGTGCATCGCGCCGCGCTGGCCGAACTGGGCGAGGACGAGGTCCTGCGCGAATCGGTCACGCTCATGGTCGACGACACCGCACAACTCGACCTGATAAAGACCGCCGTCGGCGCCGATCGGGTGCGCCCGCGCATCTGCCTGGACGCGGACGCCTCGCTGCGGATCGGCCCGCTGCATCTGGGAGTGCGCCGCTCGCCGATCCGCACCCCCGACCAGGCCGCCCGGCTCGCCCGCGCCGCACTCGATCGCGGTTTCGAGGTCGTGGGGGTGATGACCTACGAGGCGCAGATCGCGGGTCTGCCCGATACCAATCCCGCGGTGCGGCTGGTGAAACAGCTCTCGGCAGCGGAGATCGCCACGCGCCGGGTGCAGGTGCTGGACGCGGTCCGATCGGTGGTCGGTGAATTGCGGATCGTGAACAGCGGCGGCAGCGGTTCGATCGAGGTGAGCGTCTCCTCGCCCGGGGTCACCGAGGTCACCTCCGGTTCGGGGCTGTACGTGCCGACGCTGTTCGACGGATATCGCAGTTTCACTCCGCGTCCCGCCCTGTACTTCGCCGAGCCCGTCCTGCGCCGTCCCGCGCGCGATATCGCCACGGTGTTCTCCGGCGGATATATCGCCTCCGGACCGGCCGGTAAATCCCGTGTGCCGAAACCGGTGTGGCCCAGAGGTTTACGTCTGATCGGCACCGAGGGCGCGGGCGAGGTGCAGACCCCGCTCACCGGAGCGGGTGACCTGGCGATCGGCGACCGTGTCTGGTTCCGCCATGCCAAGGCGGGCGAGTTGTTCGAACGTTTCGACAGCGTGCAGATCGTCGCACCCGACGGCACCCGCACCACGGTCCCCACCTATCGCGGTGAGGGGAAGAACTTCGGCTGACGCCGGACCGGGACGGATTCCGTTACGGCTCGGCCAGTTCCAGGAATGCGGCCAAATCGGTGAGCTGCTCGGTGGTGTCGGGGAGGTACTCGGTGAGCAGGGCCGAGTGGACGATGACGGCGGTCCACATGGCTCGGGATACCGCCGTGGTGATCCAGTGCCGGGACAGCAGCGTATGGATCCCGTGGGGCGCGTCGGCGGGGGAGGAGGTGGTCATGGAGACCAGCACCACCGCGGCCTCCCGCCCGGCCAGGCGTTCGGGGGTCCCGACCAGGACGTCCTCGATGCGGGCCCGGGACAGCAGCGTGCGGATGCGCGCGACCTGGGCGTGATACGGGGTGACGACCAGGATGTCGTGCGGATGCAGGCGGCGGGTCACCGCGCCCTGATGCCAGGGCAGACCCAGCAGATTCCGCACCCGCCGGACGATCTCGCGGGCCTCCTCGGCGGATTCGGTGCTGTTGCCGTGATGTTCGATCGGCTTGGTCCGCACGCCCGGCGGGACGCCTTCGAGATCGCGTGCGAGAGTGACGGTTTCGCTCGAGCGGAGTCGTCCGGCGTAACGCAGCCGGGAGACCGGCCCGCACAGCTGCGGATGCATACGCCAGGTGCGATCCAGGAAGTAGCCGAATTCGATTGGCAGCGTGGGTAATTCGCCGAGCAGGCGGCCCAGTGTCGAATCGTGCACCGGCTCGGGGTGAATACCGTGTCCGGGCAGCGGGGCCGGATCGCCGAACAGCAGCAGATTGTGCGCGCTGCCCGCGACCGAGATCGCGTCGGCGAGCGAGAAATGCCCGGCGTCGGCGATCAGCAGCAGATCCAGCGCGCCCGGCGGCACCTGCGCGGCGTCGGCGAAATCGCCCGGCAGACCGCCGATCACGCAGCCGTTGACGGCATTGTCCAGGAAACGCGGGTAGCGGCCCGGCTCGATGGTCAGCCATTCCGGGGCTACCGCGTGGGTGTCGGATTTGGCGACCAGTTCCGGCAGCACCCCGACTCGCACGAGCGCGTCGAGAACCTGCTCGACCGCCCAGTGTGACCGGGCGACCACCCCGACACGCCACTTGTACCGGGTGACCAGCCGTTCCACCACGCGGGCGGCGGTGTCGGTCTTGCCGGTCCCCGACGGACCCTGTACCGCGACATAGGAATCGTCCAGGTCCAGCACCGCCGCGGTCACGGCCGCGGCGTGATCACCGAACACCTCGGGCAGCGCCGCCCCCGAACGCAGCCGCGGCGGACGCCGCAGCAGCAGGTCGAACGCGGCCGTCGCGGGCACCTCCGGCAGGCTCACCAGCAACTCGTGCGCCGCGGATTCGAGTGCGTCCGCGATGTTCTCGTCCTGGCCGGGCGGACCCGGCACGATCGCGACGGGCAGTTCGTCATAGGGTTCGCAGCCCTGCGGAAGCAACTCCTCGACGCGTACGGCGTCGTCGAAATTGACGTCCAGCGCGCAACCCAGGATGGTGGCGTGCCCGGTCGCGCGTCGGCCGGGTCTGCTGGTCATACCGGGTACCGGCCGGTCGTAGACGGTGAGCACCGGCGTCCCGGGACGTGGTGCGCCGCCGGTGCCCAGACGTCCGGTCAGCGTGAGATAGCGGCGCATCGGCGACTCGCCGGTGCTGTGCCACTTGGTGTCCACGGTGCCCCAGTCCGCGATGAGCACACCCGGGGCGTCCTCCCATTCGGCGATCGGCCGTCGCAGGCGATCCTCGTGCGCCCAGTGCAACGGCTGCCGCTCGCGCCGGTGATAGGCAAGGGTCGCGGCCGTCAGCGCCGCGGCCCGCTGTGCGGCGCTGCGGGATTCGTCGAAGTCGAAGGCGAATTCGCGCAGCGCGGCCTCTACCGCGGGCAGCGGTTCGGTCTCCGGGCGCGGGGTCTCCGGGGCGGGGCGGACATCGTGTTCGGCGGCCAGGTCGCGCAGCCACTCTCGCAGCCGCAGGGTGTGTGCGCACTCCGATTCCAGGTCCTCGCAAGGGATTTCGGTCCTCGTGTCGAACAGTCCGGCCAGATCGGACAGGCGATAGGAACGTTGCCCGATGATCAGCGCGGACCGCAGGATCGGGTACAGGTCCACCAGGGATCCGAGCAGATCGTCGATGATCTGCTCATCCGCGCCGTACCGGACGCACAGTCGCGCCAGCAGCTGCCGAACCGGCGAACGATAGTGGTAGATCCGCATGCCGGGGTGGTGCTCCTGGCGATCCAGGAGATATTCCAGGAGGTCGGGCGTTTCGTCTGCGGCGTCGAAACCCTCGTCGGCCGAATCGGTTCCGGCGATGGCGAAGGCGTGGAACAGCATCACCGGGTCCTCGCCGGCCTCGGCGTGATGCGCCGGGGCCACGCCGACGCCGACCGCCGTGGCGGGCGTGTCCGTCACGGCGAGGAAGACGTCCCCGGGCGAGGGCAGCGGCAGCGCACCCAGCGCGCCCGCATCGGTCACCGTATAGACCGCCGCCCCCGTGCGCTCGTGCTGCAACTGCACCTCGGCCTGCCGGGACAGCGCCGAAAAGGTATGTGCCGCAACGCCGGTGACCGCGGAGTCGGCGGCCGCGAGGCGATCGACGGTGGTGATACCGGCATCGCGCAGCTGCGCCCGCACCCCCGGGCGCATACCGGCCACCAGCAGCAGATCGCGACCGGCCACCAGCTCCGCGGTGCAGATCGGGCAGTGTCCGCAGGCCAGATAGCGGCGATCGCCCCACTGCACCGGCAGCAGTTCGTTCTGTTTCGCGGCCAGAATCGTGGTCAGGCGCTCGCGCCGGGCCCGGTACACCGCGCTCGCCGTCGCCAGGTCGTGGATCAGCTCCGAGCCGTCGGGCAGCCGCAGCCGCAGCCGCGGATCCACCCGGAATCCGCGCTGCCGCATCATGTGTGCGCAACCCGCCAGTTCGATCAACGCGCCGATCGGCGACCCCGAACCAGCCACACCGTGAATCGAGTACTTCGGAGCCTGCTCGGCCATCGCGCCGTGCGTCGAACTCTCCGGCAGTCGGTCGGGCGTCGCGTGGTGTGCGGAGTGCTCCGGAGTCCGGTCCTCGGCCGCAGCGTGTATCGAGTGCCGCGAGGCTCGGTCGGTCGTCGTGGCATGCGTCGAATGCTCGGACCGTTGGTCGTGTGTCACGCCCTGTATCCAATGGCCCGATGAATGGTTGGCTGCCGCACGGTGTATCGAGTGCGGCGCCATCAGGTCGGTTGTCGCGCCGTGTGGCGGGCCCTTGGCGGCGGGTGCGGAATTCGGATCCATGCTCGGTGAGAATTGCCCGGCCTGCCCGGAGGAGAACATGTTCGTGTGCGGGGGAAGCCGCTCGGCTGGTCCGGACGTGCTCGCGTGCGGGGAAAGCTGCCCGGCCGGTCCGGTGGCCATGTTCGCGCCCAGGGTGTCGCCGTCGACTATGGCGTCGCTGTCGTCGAATGCCGGGGTGGATTCGGTAGGGCGGGGCTCGTCGGGTTCGGCGCGGACCAGCAGGGCGCAACCGGTGGTGAAGTCGCCGTCGAAGAATCGTGCGCCGGCGATCACCGGCTCCCCGGCGCGCAGGGCGGCGAAGGTCCGGCGATCGGCGCGATCCAGGGCGGCGACGATCGCGGCGGGATCGTCGCCGTCGGGCGGATCGATGCGGACCGCCGCGTCGGCGAGATGGGCCGGGAGGGTGTCGAGTTCGGCGTCCACGTCATCCGCGCTGGTCGTGGACAGGGAATCGGGTGCGGACCCGGTACCCGCGACCGGCGGCACCAGGCCCAGTTCGGCATCGAGCGCGCGCAGCAGCGCGAACTCGCAGCGCGCCGCCTCCACCAGGTCACCGGTGCTGCACACGACACGATCACCGAACAGAATCAATCGTGGCCCTCCTGCTGTCTCGGGACACCCGAATCCCGGGCGAACGCACCGTTGCGTGCCGAGTCGCGCAACAGCGTAATCATTCGAGGTCGCACGGCGTGGCGTACGCGGCGCGTGTCGGCACGTGAAGTGAAACGCAGCCAGCCGAGTGGACCCGGCCCGCACCCCCGCGTGCCGGTAGGCCCGGAACCGAGTGTATGGGACGCGGGCCGTCGCGGGTGGTCAGGTGGGCAATCGGCCGGTGCAGGGGGTGCGGCGCGGCCGGGCGCGCTCGGTGAAAGGATTGCGGCATGCCGTTTTTCGAGGGCGCGCGCGGGCGGCTGCACTATCGGCGCTGGCCGGCGCGGCAACCGCTGGCCGTACTGGAATGGCTGCCCGGTTCGGGGCAGCACACCGGGCACTATCACCGATTCGCCCGCGCACTGGGTGCGCAGCGCATCGAGGTGTGGGGGCTGGACACCGCCGGGCAGGGACTGAGCGAAGGCGATCCGGACGCTCCAGGCGCCCCCGACGAACTCGCCGCCGACGCACTGCGACTGGCCAGCCTGATACGCGGCGAACTGCCCGGTGTGCCGCTGATCGTGGCGGGGCACTCACTCGGCGCGGCCACCGCGTTGACCGCGCTCTCCGCTCTGCCCGACTGCGCCGGACTCGTGCTCACCGGCACCCCGGCGCGGGCGGCGACCCCCGATGCGCTTGTGCCCGAAGGACTACCGGTTCTGGCCCTGCACGGCGTCGACGATCGTCGCGCGCCCATCGATCCGATTCGCGACTGGACCGGGCGTCAACAATCTGTAGGGTTGCGCGAGTACACCGATGCCGGGCACGATTTGCTCCACGAACCGGTGCACGCGCGGGTCACCGCCGACATCGCGGAGTGGATACGGGGTGTGGTTCCGGCCGGACTCCATTGAGGCGAGAAAGGGGGACCGGTGCAATCACAAGAGACCGGGGACCTGCGCAGTGATGTGGCAGCCCTGACGCAAGCGGTCGACGACGGCGAACTGTGGATGGACGGTGTACTCGTCACCGAGGGCGTCCACGAACGCTGTGCGCGCCGTTACGAGACTCTGGCCGAGCAGGTGGAACAGCAGATGACGGTGTTGCACGCGGCCACCGCGCTGCCCGGCTTCGGCGGTTTCGAATCCGGCGGCTCGCTACAGCGCGGATTCGAGGGCAAGGCCACCGACGCACTCGAACATCTGCGGCAGTACGCCGACGCGGCTCGCCAGCTCGCGCAGACGCTGCGGATCGCGGGCGCGGCCTACACCCAGCACGACGCCGATATCGCCGCGGCCATCGGCAAGACCAACAGTGACGTGGTGGGGGCCGGGCATGCATAGGATCAGCGGTGACGGCACCACCGTCGAAACCTCGCACCCCGACCCGGATTACGCGCCGAACGTCGAGGTCTTCGACCATCTCACCTACGGCGAGATCTACCGCGGCGTCATGGCGCTCGAGCCGGAAGTGCTCACCGCGGGCCGCCAGACCTGGCAGAGTTCGGGCAGCGCGATGGGCGAGGCGGTGCAGCAGGCGCACGCGGAGATTCGCGCCGCCATCGCCGACGGCTGGCGCGGCAGCGCGGCACAGCTGGCCTCGAATGCCGTGCAGGCGTTCGAATCGCTGGGGCAGAATCTGGCCGATGTGATGTCCGACGTGGGCCGACGTCTCGGGCAGGCCAATGACGCAGCCGAGACGTTGCGTTCCTCGGTATCGCACCCGGTTTCGGTCTCCATGGATCTCGATGCGGCACTGCTGGATCCCAAGCACGCCACCGTGAATGCCGAAACGGCGAAGACGGCAGAGAACGTCCGCCTGGACATCGTGCGGGTGATGAATTCGGTCTACGTCGGGGCCTTCATCCCGACCGGCAACAACGTGCCGGGCTTCCCCGTCGGCGGCATGTACCCGACTCAGCAGCAGACCGCACCGCAACCCGGCGTGGCCGCCCCGGGCACCAGCGTGGACACCGCGAGCCCGAACGCGTCGCATGCGCCGACTTCGAATCTTGCTGCGACACCGTCGGATACGAGCATCCACCAGCCGACCCAGCAGCAGCCCGCCCAGCCGGACCACGCTCGCACCGATGCCGCCGCCTCGGTGACACCGGCCTCGGTGACCACCCCGGCGACCGTGCCCGCCACGTCCACTACCCCCGCGGCCGTGCACACCGCGTCCACCGTCGCGCCGGTGAATGCCGTTGCGCCGCAAGCCGATCGGGTCGCCCCGGTTGCCTCGGCGGCCGCTCCCGCGGTGGCGCCCGCTCCGGCTGCCGCGAAGCCGCGGAGCGCCTCGGCCAAGCCGCAGAACACGTCCACGAAGCCGCAGAGCGCCGACGGCGACGGCAAGCGCAAGGACCAGGCCGACGGATCCGCCGGCGGTGACGGTTCCGGCGGTGCCGACGTCTCGTCCGGGATGGGTGCGGGGATCGTCGGCGGCCTCGCGGGCGGCGCGTTCGCCGTGGGCGACACGACCCGGCCCGGCAACACCGTCCCGGTCCCGCCGCGGCGTTCGCCGGAGGACGAGTACGAGGACGACGAGGACTACTACCCCGACTTCGACGATCCGACCTTCCTGGAGCCCGCCGAACCCGAGACCGATCTGGTCGGGCATCTGGAGCCGACGACGCCGGCCGTCGTCGGCGAGTGGGTCGACGATGAGGAGTGAGCCGACGACCGGTCCGGTTGTCGAGTGTGTGGTGGGCCGCCGCCGGTGAAATGGACGCTCACACCCGACCAGTTCGCGCTGGCCTGGGAGCGCACCGACGGCGACCGGATCCCGTATCCGCTCGCGGTCCGACTGTCCGCCCGCGACAGTGGTGAACGTACCGCACAGCTACCCGAGTTGAACGAATGGTGTTCGCGCACACTCGATCCCGATCTGGAAGCGGCGTTGCGGGTGCTCGCCCGCCCCGACGTGCGGGTGGAGGTCTTCGGCAGGCAGGGGCCGGGCGAGGACGCGCCGCCCGTGCGAGTGCTCGGCGCGGGGTCGGGGCATGTCACCGTGGTGGCCGCGCAGCGCGCGGGCGTGACGCCGGATCGCGGTTCGGATGTGCGATTGTTCGTCGGAAATGCGAAATCCCTTGCGCCCCGCGTGATCTCGATGCTCCCGGAGAACGTCGCGGGGACCGGGCCGCGCTACAGCGCCCCGGTCGACCGCGTCCGTGAGGACAGCCGCGACCTGGTCACCGTGCCGATCTCCGGCCCGACCGCCGCGGCTCGCATCAGACGCCTGCTCAAACAGCCTCGTGACGGGATCGGGCAGATCATCGTCTCCGCGCGCCGAGGCAACGGCGAATTGCGCCCGCTGGGCGTGCTGTGCTGGATCGATGTCGCCGGTGACGGCCGCTACACCGTGCACACCCGCACGGAGGTGGATATCGTCCCGGTGACCGCGGAAGCCTTCACCGCCGCGCTACGCCCCATGCTCACCGCGGCCGATCGCATCGTCGCCGAGGCCGGGGCCTGGTGATTCGTCCGTCGCGGCCGAGGAACGCAGCAGATCGACGACCTCTTCGTCGGAGAGCTGATGGAAATCCCGGTAAGCCCCGCCGACGCCACCGAGGACGCGGGGGACCAGCGGACAGATGAGCTCGTCGGCCAGCTCGTCGACGCGGCGCAGCGCCTCCACCGAGGAGACCGGCACCGCCACCGTGAGCCGCCGCGGCGCACAGGTATTCGCGACCTGGCAGGCGACCGCGACCGTCGCACCCGTGGCCATCCCGTCGTCCACGATCACAACGCAGCGGTCGGTCAGCGGGACGGGCGGCTGTCCGCCGCGCAGAATCCGTTGCCGCCGTGCGAGTTCCGCGCGTTCGTGGTCCTCGATGGCGGCCAGCTCATCGGGACCGACGCCGGTGTGTTCCAGGACGTCGTCGTTGATCACCCGTGCCCCGCCCTCGCCGATCGCGCCCATCGCCAGCTCCGGCTGCCACGGCACGCCGAGCTTGCGGACCAGCAGGATGTCGACGTGACCGCCGATCACCGCGTGCACGCCCGCGGCGACCGGGACCCCTCCGCGTGGCAGTCCCAGCACCAGCGGATTCGACGCTCGCAGGTGCATCAGCGACCCACCCAGCGAGCGACCGGCGGCGATCCGATCGGGATAGATCATGGTGATTGTCAGTCTAGTTCGCCGACACCGAATCTCCGCAGGTTCAGGCTGGGGTTCGCCGTGCGGACCTTGTCCAGGTGATCGGGTTCGATGCGGGCGGTGGCGATGCCGGTGCCCTCGCCCAGTTCGGCGAGCACCATGCCCGTCGGATCCACGATCATCGACCAGCCCGCACCTCGCGGCGCGGCATGGTCGGCGGCCGCGACGTAGGCGGTGTTCTCGATGGCACGCGCCCGCAGCAGCGTCGACCACTGCTCGACCTTGTCCGGGCCCGGAATCCATTGCGCGGGAAGGAGTAATACCTGCGCACCGGCCGTGGCCAAGCGGCGGAAACCCTCCGGGAAGCGCAGATCGAAACAGGTCTGCATGCCGAAGACGACACCGTCCGCGGTGAACGTCGCAGGTGCGGTGATCGGGCCCGGCAGCACGATATCCGATTCGCGGAAGCCGAACGCGTCGTAGAGGTGCGCCTTGCGGTAGACGGCCGCGAATTCGGCGTCGGGTGCGGCGGCGACCAGCGTGTTGTAGACCAGGCCGGACGGCCCGCCCGCCTCGACCACGCCCGCGACCAGGTGCACCCCGAACTCGGCGGCCAGTCCGCGCAGTCCGGTGACGTAATGTCCGGTGAGCGGTTCGGCGGCGTCGATCACCCGCTGGTCCAGACGGGTCACCGCGAACATCGAATATTCCGGGGCGACCACGACCCGCGCACCGCGTTCGGCGGCCGCGCGTACGTGCTCGCGCAGCATCACCAGGTTGGCGTCCTTGTCGGTGTACGGATCGAACTGCACCACCGCGACGTCGAGAGCCTTCGCGGGCGGCGAGGCATCGGAGCTGCTGGTCGGTCGCGTCGAGGAGGTTCCGGCGGTGACGGTGACGGGCGGCACGGGCGGCTGCTGCGGTTGCATACGTCTCACCGTATTGGGCCGATGGTCGGGGTGACCACCAGCACGCAGTAAACTGCTGGTCAATGAATACCTCAGAGGTCGACAGCGATTCCCGGTCCGACGAGAGGGACGCCGCCGACCCGTCCTTCGCCGATCTCGGCATCGATGACCGCATTCTGTCGGCCATCGCCGACGTCGGCTACGAGTCGCCGTCGCCGATCCAGGCCGCCACGATTCCCCCGCTGATCGCGGGGGCCGACGTCGTGGGCCTGGCACAGACCGGCACCGGTAAGACCGCGGCCTTCGCGATCCCGATCCTGATGGGTCTGGCCAACGCCGAGGGACGTCCGTCCAAGAGCCCGCGCGCACTGGTGCTGGCCCCGACTCGTGAGCTGGCGATCCAGGTGGCCGAGGCGTTCGGTAAGTACTCCGCGCACCTGCCGGGTGTGCACGTGCTGCCGATCTACGGCGGTCAGAACTACGCGGTGCAGCTGTCCGGGCTGCGGCGTGGCGCGCAGGTCGTCGTCGGTACGCCGGGCCGTGTCATCGATCACCTCGAGCGCGGCACGCTGGATCTGTCGCAGCTGCAGTATCTGGTGCTCGACGAGGCCGACGAGATGCTGAAGATGGGCTTCCAGGAGGATGTGGAACGCATCCTGCGCGATACGCCCGCCGAAAAGCAGGTGGCGCTGTTCTCGGCGACCATGCCGACCGTGATCCGCAAGATCTCCAAGCAGTATCTGCACGATCCGGTGGAGATCACGGTCAAGGCCAAGACGACCACCGCCAGCAACATCACCCAGCGCTGGGTGCACGTGTCCTATCAGCGCAAGCTCGACGCGCTGACGCGGATCCTCGAGGTCGAATCCTTCGAGGCGATGATCATCTTCGTGCGCACCAAGCAGGCCACCGAGGAACTGGCCGAGAAACTGCGCTCACGCGGTTATTCGGCCGCCGCGATCAACGGTGACATCGCGCAGAACCAGCGCGAGCGCACCATCGGTCAGCTCAAATCCGGTGCGGTGGACATCCTGGTCGCCACGGATGTGGCCGCGCGCGGGCTGGACGTGGATCGCATCTCGCATGTGCTCAACTACGACATCCCGCACGACACCGAGTCCTATGTGCACCGGATCGGCCGCACCGGTCGCGCGGGTCGTACGGGTGAGGCGCTGCTGTTCGTCGCGCCGCGCGAACGCCGCCTGCTCGATGCGATCGAGCGCGCCACCCGCCAGCCGCTGACCGAGATGCAACTGCCCAGCGTGGACGATGTGAACGCGCAGCGGGTGGTGAAATTCCAGGACGCGATCACCGAGAATCTGTCCTCGGACAATTTGGCGCTGTTCCGCAAGCTGATCGAGGATTACGAGGCCGAGCACAACATTCCGCTGGTCGATATCGCCGCCGCGCTGGCGGTCGGCTCGAACGACGGCGACAACTTCTTCATGGAAGCCGAGCCGGAGCCGGACAGGCAACGGCGCGAACGGGCTCCGCGCAAGTTCGATGAGCGCGAGGACCGCCGCCCGGCCGGGCCGAGTAAACATCGCGGCACCGACGCGGATATGGCGACGTACCGCATCGCCGTGGGCAAACGCCACCGGGTGGTGCCCGGCGCGATCGTCGGCGCCATCGCCAACGAGGGCGGCCTGCGCCGCAGCGATTTCGGCCACATCAGCATCCGCCCGGACCACAGTCTCGTCGAGCTACCGGCGGACTTACCCCCGGAGACGCTGGAAGCGTTGCGCCGCACCAGAATCAGCGGCGTCCTGATCCAACTCCAGCTCGACCAGGGCCCGCCCGGACACCGCCCCCTGGGCCGCGGCCCCCGCCGCGAGCCGAAGCGTTTCGACCGCCGCAAACCCCGCACCTGAGTTCCCCCGCCCCTGCGCGAGCTGGAACCGCCGCCGTCGGCGCGGGCTCGCGTGCGATAGGGGTTCGTTGACCGATCGCGGTCGCGGAATGGATGGCTTCGGGCCGCTCCGTCGACGCTCATTCGTCGCACCTTTGCGACCTTTGCCACCGGTTCTCCGCCACGAGTACGCGAGCGATCCTCGGATCGGGCGTCGGCGCGGAATGTCGCGGCATTATAGACGGGTTAACACGCCAACTACTGGAGTTCGGCGAAACCGCGTAGAATTCGGGCAGGTCGGGACTGGTATCTGGAGCCCAATCATGTTCGAGAGAAAGAATTCACACACGAAGTTCGCTCGGTTGGCGGCTGCTGCCGGTATAGCCGCGGTTGCCGCGATTCCGGTCGTCGCAGCCACGGTGCAAGCGCCCGGCGCGCAAGCGACGACGTCCACGTCCGCGACCCAACTCGTCGACAAACCCGGCGGTGGCTGGGGGCATGGGGGCGGTTGGGGCCATGGCGGTGGCTGGGGACACGGCGGCTGGGGACACGGCGGTGGCTGGGGACACGGCGGCTGGGGATGGAATCCCGGCTGGTGGAACCTACCCGGCTGGCATGGCTGGGGCAGCTTCTAGCGCCGGTGACCGAGCCCGGACACGCACAGCGTGCCGGGCTCGGTCGTATCGAGTACAGATCATGTCGAGCCAGGTCCGACCAACCGGGTTGCAGCTGGTGACGAAATGAAGATCGTGTGTATCGGCGGCGGCCCGGGCGGGTTGTACTTCGCTATTTCGATGAAGCGGCGCGACCCGGCCCATGAAATCACGGTGATCGACCGCGATCCCGTCGGGTCGACCTACGGCTGGGGCGTCGCGTATTGGGACGACCTGCTCGATATTCTGTATCGGAACGACCCCGACAGCGCGCGGGCGGTGCGTGCCGGGTCGGTCGTATGGCGTGAACAGGCAATCCATGTGCGCGACCAGACCGCGTATTTCGGGGGCTACGGATTCAGTACGGGCCGCGCGGCATTACTCGACGTGCTTTCCCGTCGCGCGCGCGATCTGGGCGTCGATGTCCGGCACGGGCGAGAGGTCGACAACTTGTGCGGCTTCGACGACACCGATCTCATCGTGGTCTCCGACGGCGCGAACAGCCGGGTACGGCAGTTGGGTAATCACTATTTCGATACGTCGGTCACACTCGGCGAGAATCGATATATCTGGCTCGGAACGGACAAGGTCTTCACCCGATTCACGTTCGCCTTCGAACACACTCCGGCCGGTTGGATCTGGTTCCATGCCTACCCGTCGATCGCCGAGAAGATCAGCACCTGCATCGTCGAGTGCCAACCGCAGACCTGGCACGCCTTGGGATTTGATTCCCTGGAGAACCCGGAGAGCCTGCGTGTTCTGGAGAACATATTCGCTCGCCTTCTCGACGGCCACTCCCTGATCACCAAGACGCGAGGCGCACTCGCGAGGTGGAGCCGCTTTCCCGAGGTAACCAACAAAACCTGGTATCACGACAATGTGGTGCTGCTCGGCGATGCGGCGCACACGACGCACTTCACCATCGGTTCGGGCACCCGGTTGGCCATCGCCGACGCCGTCGCGCTCGCACAGAACCTGTACGAGCATGCCGAGGTCGCCGACGCGCTGGAGAACTACGATGCGCAGCGGCGCGCCACGCTACGCCCGATACAGGCCGCCGCCCGTACCAGCATGACCTGGTTCGAACACGCCGACCGGTATCTCGACCGCGATGCCGTGCAGTTCGCCTATGCCATGGCGGCCCGGCACGGGCAACAAATGCCGTGGCAATATCAGCAACACCTGCTCACCCAGGTACCCGCTGTGCGCAAGATCCGGCATGCCGCCGACTCCGGACGCCGGTGGTGGCGGGCTGTGCGACGGGGGGAACTCGCAATCGCACCGCCCTCCCTCGGGGTTCGCGTTTCGAGTTGGCGCTGAGCCGACGCCTACCCCGGTTACCGGGCGCTGTGGGGACCCGAGGGGACGCCGCCGGGTACGGCTTGGTTCGGGGCGGGCTTGGGCGCCGGCGGGGTGGTGGCGTCGGGGATGGGCGCGTTGAAGTTGGGGGCGGGAGCGTTGTAGACGGTGAAGGCGCCGACGGTGGGGGTGATGACACAGGTGCCGCCGGGGAAGGTGATGGTGCCCCAGAGCGCGGCCACGACGGTACCGGGGCCGGTCGCGATCGTCTTGGACAGGCCGGGCAGGTGATACTGGGTCATGTCGTTGAGCGGAGTGACGCCGCTGCGGCCGTTGCCGGTGTTGAGCCAGGCGACGTTCAGACCCGAACCCGTGGCGTAACCGGGGTTGGCGGTCGTGGCCTGGAAACGCAGGGTGCCGTAGCCGCCGTGCAGACCGTTGACGGCCCCGTTGGATCCCGCGACGCCCGATCCCACCGTCATGGTGACCGGGTTGCCGGGGCACCCGAATGTCGGTGAGGAGAACCAGAACGGCTGGAACGCGCCCGCGATGTGATCGAGTTTGGCGGCGGTGACCAGACGCGCGGCCTTACCAACCGTGCGCACCGCGTTCTTCGCCGCCGCATCGGTGCCCGCGGCCGTGGTGAGGTGATCGATCGCGGTGTCGGTCGCGCTCGGCGCGGCAACGGCGGTTCCGAATGCGGTCGCGGTACCGATTGCGGCACAGGCCGAAACCGCGAACAGACGCGCGATGATCCTGCCGTTCACTCGTCGTACTCCTAGATCGTGAACCGATGGGCCGCCGGGCTTCGTCCGGTTTTTCGGGCGGCGGCAGCCTGCTTCCGGAGCAACTTACCAGTTGGAAGCCGGTCGAGTGAGGTCGACCGGAACCGCCCGGCCGATCGGCACGAATCCGCTGGTGTG
This sequence comes from Nocardia miyunensis NBRC 108239, assembly GCF_001613065.1. Lineage (GTDB taxonomy): Bacteria > Actinomycetota > Actinomycetes > Mycobacteriales > Mycobacteriaceae > Nocardia > Nocardia miyunensis. The sequence goes on along the minus strand of NZ_BDBQ01000029.1, from coordinate 23,052 downwards.
ATCCATCCGACAGCACCGGATTACCGGGGAGTAGGTTGAGTCCGGAAAACCAAAACACGGTGGGAGACGCCCATGAAACTTGCTTTGGCACCCGATGCGGTGGCCTTCCGGGACGAACTGCGTGAGTTCTATCGGACCGAGATTCCGGCCGAGATCCGGGACAAGGTGAAATACGGCCGGGAGCTCTCCCGCGACGAAATCGTGACCGCGCACAAGACCCTGCACGCGAAGGGGCTCGCGGTGCCGAACTGGCCCACCGAGTGGGGTGGCAAGGATTGGACGCCACTGCAGCGTCATATCTACGAAGACGAGATGCAGCTGGCCTGCGTGCCCGAGCCGCTGACCTTCAACGTCAACATGATCGGCCCGGTGATCGCCCAGTTCGGCTCACCCGAGCTGAAGCAGCGTTTCCTGCCGCCGACCGCGGCCATGGACATCTGGTGGTGTCAGGGCTTCTCCGAGCCCGACGCCGGTTCGGACCTGGCCTCGCTGCGCACGACCGCGGTGCGCGACGGCGACTCCTACATCGTCAACGGCCAGAAGATCTGGACCACCCTGGCCCAGTACGCCGACTGGATCTTCTGCCTGGTGCGCACCAACCCGGACGCGCCCAAGAAGCAGGCGGGCATCTCGCTGCTGCTGTTCGATGTGAACACTCCCGGCGTGACGATCCGCCCGATCAAGCTGATCGACGGACATCACGAGGTCAACGAGGTCTTCTTCGAGAACGTCCGGGTGCCCGCCGATCAGCTGGTCGGCGAGGAGAACATGGGCTGGACCTACGCGAAGTTCCTGCTCGGCAACGAGCGCACCGGCATCACCGGTGTCGGCCGCACCAAGGTCAAGCTCTCGGTCGCGAAAGAGTATGCCGCGCAGACGAAGATCGGTTCGGGCACGCTGCTCGAGGATCCGGTGTTCGGCGCGCGGGTGGCCGAGCTGGAGAACGAACTGCTGGCCCTGGAGGTGACCCTGCTGCGCGTGGTGGCCAATTCGGCCGAGGGCAAACCGAATCCGGTCTCCTCGGTACTCAAGCTGCGTGGTTCGGAACTTCAGCAGGCCGCGACCGAACTGCTGCTGGACGTCGCGGGCCCGGATTCCCTGCCGGTGAACGCCGAGGGCATCGCCTCGCCCGGTTGGGCGCAGCGCAGCGGCCCGGGGTATCTGAACTTCCGCAAGACCACCATCTACGGAGGATCGAGCGAGGTGCAACGCACCATCATCGCCTCCACCATTCTCGGATTGTGAGGCGCCGCCATGGATTTCGAACTCACCGATGAACAGGGCATGCTGCGCGACACGGTCCGCGACCTGCTGGCCCGCAGCTACGACCCGGAGTCCCGGCTGAAGGTGATCGACACCGAACTGGGCTGGAACCGCCAGGTGTGGGGTCAGCTGGCCGAATTGGGTGTGCTGGGACTGAGTTTCAGCGAGGAGGACGGCGGCGTCGGCGCCGGTCCGGTGGAGACCATGGTGGTCATGGAGGAGATCGGACGTCGGCTTGCACCCGAACCGCTGCTGGACGCGGTGCTGCTGCCCGGCGGGCTGATCGCCCGGGTGGGCACCCCGGAACAGCGCGCTCGCGTGCTGCCCGAGGTCGTCTCCGGTACGACACTTCTCGCCTTCGCCCACGACGAGCCCGGGACGCGCTGGCCCGCAACCGGTTCGGCGGTCACGGCGGCGGCCGATGGTGACGGCTACCGGATCACGGGCGTGAAGAACCCGGTGCCGCACGGTGATTGCGCCGACCTACTGGTCGTCAGCGCGACGTTGCCCGGCGGTGGCATCGGCCTGTTCCTGGTCACGGCCGATGCCGCGACCCGCACGCCGTATCGCACCTTCGACGGACTGCGCGGCGCGCAGATCGAATTCGACTCGGCCCCGGCCGAATTGCTCGGCGAGCCCGGTGACGCCTCGGCGGCGATCGCGGCGCAGATCGTGCAGGCGCAGGCGAGCCTGTGCGCGGAGTCGGTCGGCGCGATGGCCGAGGCGTTGCGGCTGACCACCGAATATCTGAAGACCCGCAAGCAGTTCGGGGTCACGTTGTCGAAGTTCCAGACGCTCACCCAGCGTGCGGCGAACATGTACGTCTCGCTGGAACTGGCCCGGAGTATGAGCGTGTACGCCACCGCGTCGCTCACCGAGGGGGAGCCCGATCCGACGGTGGCCTCGCGGGCTCGCCTGCAGGTGAGCCGGTCGGCCCGGCACATCGGCCAGGAGGCCATCCAGATGCACGGCGGTATCGGCGTCACCACCGAATATCCGGTCAGCCACTACACGGCCCGGCTCACCGCCATCGAGCACACTTTCGGCGGCGGATTCGAGCATCTGCGCGTGCTGACCGATCATGTCGGCGAATACGACCTGGTCGAGCTGTAGTGCGACCTCGGTGACGGCCGTTCCGCGTCAGTTGCCGTCGTCTTCGGACGGCGACCGATGGTGGGGGTATTGCGGATCGGTCGTCACCTCGGTGGTCGTGTCCTCGTCGAACGGGGCGGTGGCGCTCGTCGGCGGGGGATCGAAGCTCTGCTCGTCGAACGGGTCCGTGGTGTAGGCGGGTTCCGTGGTCGGCGTATCGGCCGGGTAGGTGGGGAACGGCGACGTCGTCGAGGTGGAGCGGGGCGTGGTCTTCGCCGCGATGCGCCAGGACGGCGACGGCGGGATGACCACGACATAGGACGTCGCACTCGCCGCGCGGGTTCCCGTGGTGACCTGTCCGTCCGTGCTCAGTGGCGGCGGGGCGACGTAGACGTCGTGATGTCCGAGTCCGCAGGCCCCGATCAGGACCAGCCCCAACGAGATCGCGCCCGCCGCGATCGCCGGGCCTGCTACCTTGGCGGTCAGACGGTGTGGGATGTCCTCGGCGTTATCCCCCAACTCCGCCTTACTGCCGTGCATTGATGACTAGCTCCTCAAACTGTTCCCGAGACGGCCTCACATTATCCGAGCGCCCCGGTCGGAGGCCAGACGAGCGTGCTGGTCGCAAGATACCGACCCGTCTTGTCAAACGGATATGAGCCAGATAACGGATCGATAACTTCAGCGTGTCGCGCGCGTGTCGGGTGGAGATTTGGCAACGGAGACGTAGCGTGTGGGCAAAGTTACACGTGAGACGCCTCCAATATGCCGGGGGAACCGTGAGATTCACGGCTCCGGCGGCGTCATCGAGGAGTAGTGATGGGAGCTTTCTCGACGACCCCCCTGGGCGCGGCGCCCCAGAGTGATTCGGCCGCAGCCGAATCCTCGCGTTCCGCCTGGACGATCGTCGCGCGCCTCGTGGCCTGGGTGATCTTCGCAGGCGGCATGGCGGGAGCGGTGATGGGCATTGTCGACCTACGCGTCCTGGTTACTGTCGCGGGCCTGATCCTCGCCAGCACCGCAGGACTGGTGCTGTTGAAGCTCCGAGCCGATGCGCACGGATCGGCCTGAACGCCCGGATCGGTGAACGCCTGCGGAAATCCGCTGGGCGATAAGGGATTACGCGCTCAGCGTCGGCGGCCGTGCGGACCGAGTCGACCATCGAGCTGGCGCACTTCCTGTGGCCTCTGGTGGCGCATCGAGTGATCCATTGCGGCACAAGGCAATTACGGCCGGTTTCAGTGCGCTGCGATGATCCGGCTGGCTCGTGTCGAGCGAAATGCTCCGGGACATGGGTTGTGAACGAGTGTGGATTCGTGCGCTGCTGGCTTCTGCCGCTGCCGAATCCGTGACACTCAGTGCTGATGCGCTCGGGCCAGGACTCGATCGAGTGCCGAGTCGAGTGCCGCTGGGTACACAGGGGCGATCGGGGTGCGCCAGGCGACGATTTGATCGGGACGTAGCAGTAGTGCGCCCGAGGAGGTGATACCCGCTGCTGCGCACCATTTTTCATCCAGAGGGTGAACCGGAACGGGCAGCCGATCCGGTTGCGGCCAACGGTCTGCCCGCGGGCCGGTGAGCAGGGCGAATCCGGGGCCGGGGAGGTCGAGGGTGGAGCGCCCGCCGGGCAGCGGGAGGTGGGGTACTCGGGTGCCGGGCTGTCCGGTGAGGTCCAGGCGAGTCAGGGTGTGCGGGCTGTTGTCGTCGATGAAGGCTCCGGACGGGTATCGCTGGCCGAGGATCATCGCGATGGGGTCGGCCGGCGCGGTGCCGTCGGTCGAGCGGTGGGCCATGGTGCGCAGGTCGGCGGTGCGGACGCTGGATTGGTCGGCGGTGAACCAGCCGATCGGGTGACGTTCGGTGTGGTAGGTGTCCAGTAGGGCGGGCCCGGCCTCGCCACGCAGTACCGCGGCCAGTTTCCAGGCGAGGTTGTGCACGTCCTGGATGCCGGTGTTCGCGCCGGCGGCCGCGTACGGCGGCATGACGTGGGCGGCGTCCCCGGCCAGGAAGGCCCTGCCGTCGCGATACCGGTCGGCGACGAACATCCCTGGTTCCCAGGGCAATACGCTCATCACCTCGACATCGACGTGCGGTTCGCCGATCGCGATGCGCAGGGCCCGCGGCCAGTCCCGCGCCGGGCGATCGATATCGCGCGAGGTGCTGAAGATCCATCGGCGAGCGCCGTCCACGGACATGAATGCGCCTGGTACACGGTCGTTCTCGATCTGGCAGAGATTGAATTCCCTGCCCCGCACCAGATTCGACAATTCGGCGCGGAAGTAGACGTTCACCGCCCGGCCCAGCGTGCCGCGGCCACTGCGCGGGATGCCCAGTCGCTCCCGGATCGGGCTCGCGGCGCCGTCGGCGGCGATCAGATAGCTCACCCGCATCCGTCGGGTATCGCCCTCGGCGCCGCGCAGCGTTGCCGCGACTCCCGTTGCGTCCTGGGTGAATTCGGTGCATTCGACGCCGAAGCGGATATCGCAGCCGCGTTCGGTGGCCAGGGCGCGCAGGGTCGGCTCCAGCAGATCCTGCGCGCACAGACAGGCCGTGGACGGGGTGATGGCGGCCCAGTCGGGCATGCCGCCCGGAAGTGTGAAGGGCAGTCGGGTGGCATCGGCCAGCGTCGGCCCGGCGGCCATGGCCTGGTGGGCCGACAGATCGCGCGCCGCGTCCAGGACCGCCTCGCCGATGCCGATCTGGTCGAACAATTCCATCGTGCGGATGTTGATCCGCCGGGCCTTGGGCTGCGGGGAGGTGGTCGCACGCCGCTCCACCAGTAGTGACGGCACTCCGTGGTACCGCAGGAACAGCGCCGCCGTCAGGCCGACGAGCCCGCCGCCGACGATCAGCACCTCGGGTTCGTGTACGTCGTACATCATATGTACGTTGTACACCAATGGTTGAATGCCCGGCAAGGGACGGATTTTCGAGGAGGTGCAATGGCCGAGGAGGCTCCGGGCCCGCTGATCTGGACCCTGCCCGAACCGCCCGGACGGCCCACGACCAGCCTGAGCCGGGCGGGCATCCTGCGCGCGGCCCTGACGATCGCCGACGCCGAGGGCGCCCCGGCGCTGACCATGCGGCGCGTCGCCGCGGCCGTGGGCGCGTCGACGCCGATGTCGCTGTATCGCTACGTCGGCAGCAAGGACGGTCTGGTGGATCTGATGATCGACGCCGTCTACGGTGAGATACCGCTGCCCGACGAGCCTGCGGCACACTGGCGTTCGGGCCTGGAAAGCCTCGCGCGGGACACCTGGGCAGTACTGCTGCGCCACCTCTGGTTCGGCGAGCTCGTGCACACCCGCCCGCCGCTGGGGCCGAATGCGCTGCGCTACTTCGATTTCCGGTTCGCCATGCTGGAGACCCTGGGCCGCACCGCCGACGAGCTGTCGCTGATCACCGGCGCGGTGGACGGCCATCTCTTCGGCGCGGCACTGCAATTGGCGCACGAGCGACGCATGCGCATGCGCGTCGGCCTGCACACCGACGACCAGCTGGCCGCCGCCGCCCGCCCCTTCGTGGAACCCATCCTCGCCGAGGGCAACTACCCGGCCTTCGCCCGCTGGTTCCAGGGCCGCACCGGCGCGGGCCCCGCCGAACCGGTCGAATGGACCCTCGCCTGCATCCTCGACGGCCTGACCATCCGGCTCGGGCTACCGGAGTGAGCAGTCCGCAGGGGGAATCGCCCGGGTGCAGGGCCGTCCATCCGTTGTGGAATGCCTTCGAAGGATCGAACTCGGGCAGAAGGTTCCCGCGGAGCAAACCTGATGTATGCGTCGCCGACCGTTCAGTTCTCCTCGCGCACAACCCATTCGAAGGCTTCGGCCTTGGATCTCGCACCCTCGGCGGTGCGGGAGCGATTCGGTTCGCCGAGATCGCCGAGCAGATCGCGGGACAGGCCGACCAGGGTGGCCAGTGTATCCGGGGTGAACCAGTCCGGGCGGGTGGCGAACAGCAGATCCTCGCTCGAGGTGTTGCCGCTCGCGCCCGGGGCGAACGGGCAGCCGCCCAGTCCGCCGAGCGAACCGTCCACCATGGTGGCGCCGGCATCGAGTGCGGCGAGTGAGTTCGCCACCCCCATACCCCAGGTGTCGTGGCCGTGAAAGATGATGCGGCGCTCGGGAGTCCGGGTGCGCACGGCGGCGATCAGATCGCTCACCTGCTGCGGATACGCCTGGCCGAGCGTGTCGGCGATGACGATATCGGTCGCGCCCTCCGCGCGAGGATCGTTCGCGATGTCCAGCACTCGGCGCGGATCCACCGGACCGTCGAAGGGGCAGGTGAACGCCGTTGCCAGGCACAGCTGAATCGATCCACCGGCCTCGTGTGCCAGGGCGATCGCCTCGGGCATGGCCGCCAGGCTCTCCTGCGTGGTACGGCCGATATTGGCCTTGTTGTGCGCGTCGGATGCCGAGAAGCAGTACTGGAAATTGCGCACACCGGCTTCGGCGGCCCGGCGCACGTGTCGCGGCGTGGCCACCCACACCCAACAATGTTGCAGCTCTTCGGGTTCCAGGGCGGCGATCAGATCCATGGTGTTGGCCATCGGCGGCACCAGAACCGGGCGGGCCATCGAACCGATCTCCAGCGTCGGCACGCCCAGTCCGAGCAGGGTGCGCACGAGTTCGGCCTTGCGGTCGGTGGGCAGCACCTTGCCGGTCAGTTGCAGGCCGTCGCGCAGGGTGACATCGCGCAGCATCAGTCCACCTCCAGAGCGCGGACCTGCTCGTCCGACATGCCGAGCAGCCCGGAGAGCACCTCTTGGGTGTGCTCGCCCAGATCCGGGCCGACGTTGCGGATGGGCAGGGATGTCTCGCCGATCACCGGCACGATGCCCGGAAAGCCCACCTGCTTCGGCTCGGATTCGCCGACGTCCACCGGGAAGTGCTGAATCATGTTGCGCGACAGGTATTGTGCGTCGGTGGTGATATCGGCCGCGGTGTAGATCGGGCCGGACGGGATGCCCGCGGTCTCCAGAATCGACAGCGCCTCGTCGCGAGTGCGGGCGCGCGTCCACTCGGCGATGGCGGCGTCGAGGCGTTCGCGGTGTTTCCAGCGACCGGCGTTGTCGGCCAGTTCCGGATCGGCGGCCAGATCGGGCCGCTCGATGACCTGCATATAACGCTGGAAGATGGCATCGCCGTTACCGCCGATGATGATGCTGAACCCGTCCGAGCAGGGGTAGGCGTTACTGGGGGCGATGCCCTCCATCCGGCCGCCGACCCGTTCTCGGGCGATGCCGTAGGCGTAGTAGTCGGGTACCAGCGATTCCATCACAGACAGGATCGACTCGTTCAACGCGACGTCGATCATGCGGTGCGGCAACGGAATCGACTCGCTGGACCGCTCCCGCTGGAACAGCGCCATCACGGTGCCGAAGGCGGCGTAGATCCCGGCGATCGAATCGCCGATGGACACGCCCACCCGCACCGGCGGCCGGTCCGGGTCGCCGACCAACTCGCGCAGGCCGCCCACCGCCTCGGCCACCGCCGCGAATCCGGGCCGCTGGGACAGCGGCCCGGTCTGACCGTAGGCCGAGATCCGGGTGAGGATCAGATCCGGATTGGCCGCGTTCAATTCCTCCGGGCCCAGCCCCCACTTCTCCAGCATGCCCGGCCGGAAATTCTCCAGTAGCACATCGGACCGGGAGACCAGATCCAGCACGATCGCCCGGCCCGCCTCGGACCGCAGATCCAGCGTGATGGACTTCTTGTTCCGATTCACCGTCCGGTACAACATCGAGGTGTCCCCGCCGTACAACCGCCAATTACGCAGTTCGTCACCGGTTTTCGGCCGCTCGACCTTGATCACCTCGGCCCCGAAGTCCCCGAGAATCCGTCCCGCGGTCGGTGCCGCGATGTAATTGCCCAGCTCCAGTACCCGCACTCCGTCCAGCGGCCGAATCTCCATGCGATCGATTCAACCAGTCGCGGGGTGAGCACCACAGTCCCGACCTCCGGTGTGGGGTAGTGGCCGCGCCGCAGGCCCGGGTGGTGCGGGAGCAGATGGCCCGACCGGTTCCGGAAGTGATGCCGGGCGAGGGAGCGCGTGGGTTTGCTCGCCCGGTGGTGCCCTGTGTTCGTGGCCGGATCGGTCGCAACCGAATGGTCGCGGTCGTCCGTGCGGTAGCTGTCCGCGCTGCCGGGTGGCGTGCCGCGCAGGGACTCCGCCCCGCCGCTGTGATTTGTGCCCACAGAGTACCGAGCGGACCCGGATTTGGCCGAAAGTCGCAGCTGCCGAGTGGAATTCGCGGCTGCGACCTCCGGCCGTACCGAGCGATCAGGCGGCCTGTTCGACCACCGAGTAGTGCTCGGCGTTACCGGCGATCACCGTGCTGGTCCGGCCGTCGACGCCGACCGGGATGTCACCCGCGAGGGTGATGCGGGTGAGCTTGCGGTGCTGGGCGCCGTCGAAATCGTCGATGGCGTAGTGCTGGGTGGCGCGGTTGTCCCAGATCGCGACATCGCCGAGGGACCAGTTCCACCGGGTGGTGTGCTCGAGCCGGGTGACGCGGTCCTGGAACAGCCGGAACAGCGCCTGGGATTCCGAGCTGTTCAGGCCGACGAACTGCTTCACGAAATGGCCCAGCAGCAGCGCGCGTTCGCCGGTTTCGGGATGTACGCGCACCACCGGGTGCTCGGTCTCGTAGTAGGTCGAGACGAACTCGTCACGGTACGACTGGTACTTCGGGTCCGACTCCTTGCCGTGACCGGCGGCGTAGTCGTAGGTGTTGGTGTGCAGTGCGCGCAGGCTCTCCGCGAGCCGCTTGAGCGGGTCGGGCAGCGAATCGTAGGCCGCGACGGTGGAGGCCCAGGTGGTCGAGCCGCCGTAGCTGGCAGGGTGACCGCGCGCAGGATCGAGGCCTTGGGCACGCGGTCCACGAAGGTCACGTCGGTGTGCCAGCTGTTGGCCCGCCCGGTCTCGGAGTCGATGGCCAGCGAGCGGACGCCGCGCGAGGTGACCGTGGGGTGCGGTGTGGTCGGGCTGCCCAGCAGTTCCGCGAAGGCGTACTGGCCGTCCTCGGTGAGGTGGTCCTGACCGCGGAAGAAGATCACCTTGTGCTCGTTGAGCGCCGCCCGGATCGCCTCGACGGCCGGCGCGGACAGATCACCGCCGAGCCGGACGCCTTCGATACGCGCGCCGATGTGGGTGCCGAGCTTCACGACCTGCACGGCGGTGTCGGTTTCTACTACCTGATCGACGGACATGAGGGGCCTTTCGCTCGGATCTGTGATGCACGAGCAGCACATCACCGGCGAGTGGGATGAACCAGATTTGCGGTCAGGGGGATCCAAACGCTGGTCCGGCCGGGCCGAATTCGACCCGGGCACAGGCGATGTCGAGCCGGGCTCAGCCGAGATGTTCGCGCAGGTACGCCAGATCTTCGGCGACGCCCTCGGCGGGGGTCTCCAGAACCACCGGCGCACCAGCGGTGCGGCAGACCTCTGCCAGCAGTTCCGGATCGATGGTGCCCTCGGCGAAATTCGCGTGCCGATCCGCGCCCGAATCGAACTCGTCGCGGGCGAAATTCAGATGAACCAGATCTATGCGGCCGGTGGTGCCTTGATCCGATCCACGCCGAAAGTCACAGTTCCGGAGTGGAATTCGTGGCTGTGACCTCCGGCGGCGAGCGATCAGGCGGCTTGTTCGACTATCGAGTAGTGCTCGGCGTTACCGGTGACCACCGTGCTGGTCCGGCCGTCGACGCCGACCGGAATATCGCCGGCGAGGGTGATCCGGGTCAGCTGGCGGCGCTCGGCGCCGTCGTAGTCGCCGACGGCGTAGTGCTGGGTGGCCCGGTTGTCCCAGATCGCGACATCGCCGAGCGACCAGTTCCAGCGGGTGGTGTGCTCGAGCCGGGTGACGCGGTCCTGGAACAGCCGGAACAGCGCCTGCGACTCGGAGGCGTTCAGGCCGACGAACTGCTTCACGAAAAGTCCCAGCAGCAGGGCACGTTCGCCGGTCTCGGGGTGCACGCGCACCACCGGGTGCTCGGTTTCATAGTAGGTCGACACGAATTCGTCGCGATACGCCTGGCGAAATTGGTCCGAATCCTTGCCGTGATCGCCAGCGTAGTCGTAGGCGTTGGTGTGCAGTGCGCGCAGGCTCTCCGCGAGCCGCTTGAGCGGGTCGGGCAGCGAATCGTAGGCCGCGACGGTGGAGGCCCAGGTGGTCGAGCCGCCGTAGCTGGGCAGGGTGACCGCGCGCAGGATCGAGGCCTTGGGCACGCGGTCCACGAAGGTCACATCGGTGTGCCAGGCGCCGCCGCGCCCGGTCTCGGAGTCGATCGTCAGGGTTCGCGCCCCGCGGGAGGTGATCGTGGGATGCGGTGTGGTCGGGGTGCCCAGCAGCTGTGCGAACTCGTACTGGCCGTCCTCGGTCAGATGGTCCTGGCCCTGGAAGAAGATCACCTTGTGCTCGTTGAGGGCGGCGCGGATCGCCGCGACGGTCTCCGCGGACAGATCACCGCCGAGCCGGACGCCTTCGATCCGTGCACCGATGTGTTCGCCAAGCTTGACCACCTGCACGGCGGTATCGGTTCCTACTGCGTAATCGACGGACATGGGAGCCTTTCGCTCGGATATGTGATGCAACGAGCAGCACATCACCGGCGGGCGCGGCGAAAGAGGTTTGCAGTCAGCAGGATTGAAACGGTGGCGCTGCGGAGGGCAGATCCCCCGCGCCGAGCCGGCATTCCCGCCCGGCTCAGCCGAGATGTTCGCGTAGGTAGGCCAGGTCGTCGGCGACGCCCTCGGCGGGGGTTTCCAGGACCACCGGTGCGCCTGCGGTGCGGCAGACCTCGGCCAGTAGTTGCGGGTCGATCGTGCCCTCGGCGAAGTTGGCATGCCGGTCGGCGCCCGAATTGAATTCGTCGCGTGAGGAATTCAGGTGGACCAGGTCGATACGGCCGGTGATGGCCTTGATGCGGTCCACCACGCCGACGAGCTCCTCGCCGCCGGCCCAGGCGTGACAGGTGTCCAGGCAGAACCCGGCGCCGAAATCGCCGACCACCTCCCAGAGCCTGGCGATGGAGTCGAAATACCGGGCCATGGCGTGATTTCCGCCCGCGGTGTTCTCGATCAGGATGGGCACAGCGAAACCGCCCTTGTCCTTCTGACGTTCGAACAGCTTGCCCCAGTTGGTGATTCCGGCCTCGATCTCCGCATCCGAGCGCACGTGCCCGCCGTGCACGACGAGACCGAACGCGCCCAGGTCGGCCGCCGCCTGCGCCTGTAGCGCCACCGCCTGCCGCGAGGGCATGCGCAGGCGATTGTTGGTGCTGGCCACGTTGATCTGATACGAGGAGTGCACCACCACATCGATCGGGCTGGCCTTGATCTGCTCGGCCTGCGGATGCGGCTGGGGTTTGTCCCAGCTCTGCGGATCCACCACGAACATCTGGATGACCTCGGCCCCGAGTTTCTCGCCGAAGCCGATCGGATCACTGTCTTGTCTGACGTGTGCTCCAATGCGCATGGGTCGAGCGTATCGGTACCCACCGACAGGTTCTGCCGGGGCGCGGCAGCGGCCGTTTTCGCCCGTTCTTCCGGGGCGATCAACCCGCATCGCAGCCGTGCGATGCGGCCCCGCGGCCTTCGCGCCACCGCGGCGTGCGGATTCGCCCGGGCTGCTATGGTTTCGGTGTTTCCCGTGGTCGGCCCGAAACCGGCGGCGGAGTTCATGCGGTACACGGCCGTGCGCTGGCGGGTCCCGGTGCGCGGCACGGGAAGTGGGAGCGGACATCATGGTGGCCAACGGTGAGGTCTTCGCCGGTTATCTCGTCGAGCAACTGCTCGGCCGCGGCGGCATGGGTTCGGTATATCTGGCCAAACACCCGCGTCTGCCGCGCAAGACCGCGCTCAAACTGCTCAACCGTGAAATGGTATCCGATCAGGAGATCCGCGCCCGCTTCGAGCGTGAGGCCGACCTGGTCGCCCAGCTGGACCACCCCAATATCGTGACCGTCTACGACCGCGGTCTCGAGGACGGTCAGCTGTGGATCTCGATGCAGTACATCGACGGCATCGACGCGGCCAGCGTGGACCCGACCAAACTCCCGCCCGAACGCGCGGTGCAGATCATCGGCGAGGTCGCCGAGGCGCTGGACTACGCGCACGGCAACGGCGTGATGCATCGCGACGTCAAGCCCGCGAACATGCTGCTGGCCCGCTCCACCGGCGGTAAGGGCGAGCGCGTCTACCTCACCGACTTCGGCATCGCCCGGCTGCGTGACGACGGCGGCCACCTCACCCAGACCGGCACGTTCACCGCGACGCTGGCCTACGCCTCGCCCGAACAGCTCACCGGCGCCAACCTGGACGGCCGGGCGGATCAGTACTCCCTGGCTTGCAGCCTGTTCTGGTTGTTCACCGGCACCGGGCCGTTCGCCGCGTCGAATCCGGCCGCGGTGATCCGCGGACATCTGCAGGAGCCCGCGCCGCCGCTGAGCAAGATCCGGCCCGGATTCCCGCCGGCGATGGACGCCGTGCTGGCCAAGGCCATGGCCAAGCGCCCGGACGACCGTTTCGTCTCGTGTGCGGAATTCGCCGCCGCAGCTCGTCGCGCCCTCGCCACGCCCAGCTCACCGGGCGTTCCGGTGACGCCGCGGCAGTACACCGGCCCGGGAATGCAGACCGTCGGCCCGCAGCTGGGCCTCACCGGCACCGGCCCGGGCAATCCGGTGGCGCCACACGGCACCGGCCCCGGAATGCTCAATGCCGGACCCATGCCCACCATGGGCCCGGCGCCCGTGCCGATGCCGGTGCGCTCGGCGCCGCCGCACCCGCAGCAGCAGATGTATCCGCAGAATTCGCCGTACCCGCAGCAGACCGGCTACGGATATCAGCCCGCGCCGATGCCGCAGCAGCGCAAATCCAATACCGGCCTGATCATCGCCATCATCGTGGGCGCGGTGATCATTCTGCTGGTCGTGCTGGCGATCATCGGTTCACTGGGCTGAGACGGTTCGGTTATACCCCCGAAGTATTGGGGGGCATTCCCGATGGCGCGGACGTGCGGGTCACGCAACACTGGAGAGCATGACTGCCGATGCCCTGGGCACCGAGACCACTACCGAAACGTCGATCGCGGCACGCGCCACCGACCTGGTCAAGCTATACGGAACGGGAGACACCCAGGTCCGGGCACTGGACGGGGTGAGCGCGGAATTCGCCACGGGTGAGTTCACCGCGATCATGGGCCCGTCGGGCTCGGGAAAATCCACGCTGATGCACTGCCTGGCCGGGCTCGATGGGGCCACCTCCGGCGCGGTGCACATCGGGGGCACCGATCTGACCGGGCTCTCGGACAAGGAGATGACCGCCCTGCGGCGCGACCGGATCGGTTTCGTGTTCCAGGCGTTCAATCTGGTGCCGACGTTGACCGCGCTGGAGAACATCACGTTGCCGCTGGACATCGCCGGTCGCCGCGCCGATCGGGAATGGCTCGACACGGTGATCAAACGCCTGGGCCTGAACGACCGGCTCGAACACCGGCCCAGCGAACTGTCCGGCGGACAGCAGCAGCGGGTGGCGTGCGCGCGTGCCCTGGCCGGAAAGCCCGACATCATCTTCGGTGACGAGCCCACCGGAAATCTGGACTCGCGTTCCTCCGAGGAGGTGCTGTCGATCCTGCGCGCGGCCGTCGACGAATTCGGGCAGACCGTCGTGATCGTCACCCACGAGCCGCACGCCGCCTCCTTTGCCGACCGGGTGATCTTCCTCGCCGACGGGCGCATCGTGGACGAACTGCGCGACCCCACAGCCGAATCCGTGCTGGACCGGATGAAAAAGCTGGAGAACGCCTGATGGCCGGGAGTCCGATGCGCAAGGTGGCCTTGCGTAATCTGGCCGCGCACAAGCTGCGCCTGGCGCTGACAGTGCTGTCGGTGATCCTCGGAACCGCTTTCATCGCAGGGTCTTTCGTGTTCACCGACACCCTGCAGAGCACCTTCAACGGCATCTTCGCCGACCAGGCCAAGGGCGTCGACGTGCGGGTGCAGCCCAAGGAGCGTGTCTCGCTTGGTGTTCCGCTCGACGTCGTCGACAAGATCACCGCGACTCCCGGCGTGCGGACGGTCGCCCCGGCGGTGCAGGGGCCGGTCGTCCTGCTGAAGGACGGTCACGCGGTGCAGACCGGCGGTGCGCCGAGTATCGGGCAGTCCTATCTGCCGCCCGACAGGGCCGTGGCCGAATCGCAGAAGATCGTGGCGGGCGTCGCGCCCACCCAGCCCGGCGAGGTCGCGATCAATTCCGGTGGGGCGCAACGTGCCGGGCTGTCGGTCGGGGATCGCACGGAGGTCCTGGTGCCGTCCAAGGGCAATATCGTGGTGACCGTCAGCGGGATCTACACGATGGCATCGGATTCCGGCGGATTGGTCAACATCCTGTTCGACGATGGGCAGGCGCGTGAGCTGTTCACCGACGGGCAGCACGTGGGCTACGTCGACGTGGCCACGAAACCGGGCGTCTCGGCGGATATCGTGCGCGACAGGTTGTCCCGGATCCTGCCGGACTACAAGGTGCTCAACGGTGATCAGGTGCGCGAGGATCTGAAGGCCCAGGTCGGCAACGCGCTCAAATTCGTGAACTACTTCCTGCTCGCCTTCGGTGCGATCGCGCTGCTGGTGGGTACGTTCATCATCTACAACACCTTCTCGATGATCGTGGCGCAGCGGCTGCGTGAACTGGCGTTGCTGCGGGCAGTGGGTGCGAGCAGGCGGCAGGTGGGGCTGTCGGTGGTGGCCGAGGCGGCGATCATCGGATTGATCGGCAGCGCACTGGGGCTGGCCTGCGGTATCGCGCTGGCGTTCGGGCTGTCCGGGCTGCTCAATGCCTTCGACCTGGGACTGCCCACCGGCGCCATGCAGGTGCAGCCGCGCACGGTGTTGGTCGCCCTGGGCATCGGTCTGGTGGTGACGGTGGGCAGTGCCTACGCGCCCGCGCGCCGGGCCGCCAGGATTCCGCCCGTGGAGGCCATGCGCGAGGAGTTCGCCTCGACCGGCGAATCGCTGCGGGTGCGCACGGGTATCGGCGTGGCGCTGGCGGTCGTCGGTGTCGTACTGGTCGTCCTCGGGGCTCGTCACACCGGCGGGCATGCCGCGCTGACCGTCGGAATCGGCGCCGCGGCACTGATTTTCGCGGTGCTGTTCGCCTCGCCCTCACTGTCGCGGCCAGTGCTGGCGGCGCTCGGCGTGCTGGTGTGGCCGTTCGGGTCGATCGGGCACATGGCGCGCAACAACGCGGTCCGCAATCCGCGGCGCACCGCCGCGACCGCCTTCGCGCTCACCCTCGGGCTGATGCTGGTCTCGGCGATCGGCATGCTCGGCTCCTCGGCGAAGGCGAGTGTGAGCGATGTGGTCGACCGGGGCGTCAAGGCCGACTACATCCTGTCCGGTCCGCAGTTGACCGGGGTGCCCCTCGGCGCGGGGCCGTCCGCGAGATCCGTTGCGGGAGTGCGGGATGTGGTGGCCTTCCGCGGTGTGCAGTTGAGGACCGGCGAGGATCCGGTGTACGGCGTCTCGCCCGATGCGCCGATCAGCCCGGTGCTGAACTACGACATTCGCAGTGGCGGGTACGCACTAGGCGCCAACGACATCCAGGTCTCGGAAACCGAAGCCGGGAAACACAATTGGCACGCCGGTGAGCAAGTGCAGCTGACCAGCATGGACAACAGGAAGTTCACCGCCACGGTGTCCGGAATCTACAAGGACACTCAGCTGCTCGGGGCCGTGGTGGTTCCACCGGCGCTGTACGACCAGCTGATGCCCGTCGCGTACCGCAGCGATGTGGTCGTGCTGATCACCGCGGCGCCGGGGGCCGACCTGACGCTCATGCGGGAGAACCTGATCAAGGCTACCGCGCAGTACGTCGTGGTGCAGGTGGAGGATCGGGAAGAGTTCAAGGGCACGCAGGGCAAGCAGATCGACACCATGCTCGCGATCCTGTACGGGTTGCTGGCCCTGGCGGTGGTGATCGCGGTGCTCGGCATCGTCAACACGCTGGCGCTGTCGGTGGTCGAACGACGTCGCGAGATCGGCATGTTGCGCGCGGTCGGCATGCAGCGACCACAGGTCCGCCGAAGTATCTATCTGGAGTCGATGCTGATCGCGGTGTTCGGTGCGCTCGTGGGCGTGATACTCGGGCTCGGGCTCGGCGTCGGTTTCCTGCGGACCCTGAGCGACCTGGGCATCAGCACGATCACCGTCCCGTGGATCCAGATCGTGCTCATGCTCGTCGGCTCCGGCGTCGTCGGCGTGCTGGCCGCCCTGTGGCCCGGCATTCGCGCCGCGCGCACCCCGCCCCTGGCCGCTATCGCGGATCTGTGACGTCGTCGGGTCCGGTTGCCGCGGATGATCACCGAGGCGACCGGACCCGGGTATCGCGATTGCGGCGGTTCAGCCCGGGGATCGGCTCAGCCAGGACATGGGCCCCCGCCGAATAAGTCGCCCGGTGGGTTCGGGAGGGTAAACGACCGGGATTGAGCGGCGAGCGAGGTGATTGCCGGGCGACGCGGCTGTGAGGTCCCGGGTTCCGGTGGTGTTGGGCCGTACTATCGGGCTCTGTCCGCTTCCCCCGCTGTTCTGCACGGTCCGTGAAGGAGTCTGGAGATGGATCTCTTCGGCACACTCGGTAGCGCGTCGGGAGTTCTGAACGCAGGTGTGGGTTTTGCGCAAGCGCTGATGGGCTTCCTGACCGCGCTCGGTAGCAGCGCACCGGGGAGATAGCTCGGCTCAGCCCGCATTGCTGTTCGCCCAGCTGCGCACGTCGCCGCGGTCGAGGGCCACCGCCAGCAGGTCCGGGAATTTGTCCGGGGTGCAGGCGAAGGCCGGGACGCCGAGTCCGGCCAGTGCCGCGGCGTTCTCGTGGTCGTACGCGGGTGCGCCGTCGTCGGACAGGGCCAGCAGCACCAGCACCTGGACGCCGGATTCACGCATCGCGGCGATCCGGCGCAGCATCTCGTCGCGGATCCCGCCCTCGTACAGGTCGGAGATCAGGACGAACAGCGTGTCGGCCGGACGCGTGATCAGCTGCTGGCTGTAGGCGATGGCGCGATTGATGTCGGTGCCGCCGCCGAGCTGGGTGCCGAACAGGACGTCGACCGGATCCGAGAGCTGGTCGGTGAGATCGACCACGGCCGTATCGAATACGACCATCGAGGTCTTCAGCGAACGCATCGAGGCCAGCACCGCGCCGAACACCGAGGCGTACACCACGCTCGAGGCCATCGATCCGGATTGGTCTATCGCCAGCACCACATCGCGCCGCACCGCCTGCGATCTGCGGCCGTAGCCGATGAGCTGTTCGGGCACCACCGTGCGGTGTTCGGGCAGGTAGTGCGCGAGATTGCGGCGGATGGTGCGATCCCAGTCGATATCGCGCAGTCGCGGGCGGGTGGTGCGCGCGGCGCGGTTCAGCGCGCCGGATACCGCGGCGACGGTGCGCGCGGCGATGCGCCGCTCGATCTCGCGCACCACCTTCTCCACGACCATGCGCGCCGTGGACCGGGTGGTCTCGGGCATCACCCGGTTCAGGCTCAGCAGGGTGCCGACCAGGTGCACATCGGGCTCGACGGCCTCGAGCAGTTCCGGTTCCAGCAGCAGTTGGGTCAGATCGAGCCGCTCGACCGCATCGCGCTGCATCACCTCCACCACCGTGGACGGGAAATAGCCGCGGATATCGCCCAGCCATCTGGCCACCTTGGGCGCCGATCCGCCCAGCCCACCCGTCCGCTTCTCCGTCGGAGTCAGCTCCTCGGCGTTGTACAGCGCCGACAGCGCCCGATCCATTGCCGCGTCGCCGCCGGAACCGAGCCCGCCCAAGCAGGCCTCCGCGGGCGCACCCAGCACCAGACGCCAACGGCGGGACTGTGTTCGATCGAGTTCGGTCATCGGTGATGCCTTTCCATACCGCTGCGGGTGAATCCGTATCCTCCGGTTCTCGTCGTGGTCTGGTTGCGGTTCGGCGCTGTCCGGTGAGGGTGCGGCGGCATCATACGACCGCCAGGATTCGGGTGACGGCTTGCAGGGCGAGCACGCCGCGGTCGGGGTCGAAGCCGCCGGTTCGGGTAGGGGTTGTCGTGACGGGTCCGCCGTCGCGGACCGCCTGAGCGATTGCCTGGCGCTCACCGGATTCGAAGGCGCCGAAGGTTCTGCGGAGCAGGGGCAGGGTGGCGACGAACTGGTCTTCGTCGAGGCCCCGGAGCCAGGTGTCTATGCGGTGCAACAGATTTCGGTCGTGGACCAGGAGCAGACCGCGGCCGCCGAGAAATCCGTCGATCCACGCGGCCTTCTCGGCGGGATCGTGGCCGACCGACAGTGCCGCGGACAGACGGCGGGCGGATTCGGCGTCGTCCAGGATGCCCGCGTCGGACAGCAGCCGGACCACACGGCCGACCAGGCTGCCGTGCACATCGCCCCGGTCGGCGAGTTTGCCCAGGGCGCTGTGCCATTCGCGGGTCGCCCACTCGTCGTCGCGGGTGGCCAGGGCCACGTGCGCGACGTCCAGCAGGGCGCGCAGGGCGGCCGCGGCGTCCGCGTCCAATCCAATTACGGCACTGGGCAATCCGGCGCAGATGCGCACCAGCATCCCGTCGGCCACCCGAGTGAGCGCCGCGACGTCGGTGCCGCGCACATCGCCGTACCGCAGCGTGCGGATCAGGGCCGGCAGCGCGGCGAGCAGACGAGTGACGTCGTGATCCACCGCGGCCGCGGATTCGAGGCGGGCCACCAGGCCCGGCACGGCCCCGCCGAGGTCGGCCAGCAGAGCCTGTTCGAGGGCGCCGCCCAGGTCGGCGACGGTGGCCTCGGGTGCGGCGGCGGAGTCCAGGATCTTCGCCTCCGCGGCGGACCGCAGAGTGGTGCCCCAGCGGGAGGCCTCGATGACGGCGATGGCGAGTTCGGGTTCCCAGACCAGCGTCCACGTCTCCCGGAAGGTGCCGGTATTGCGGACCTCGCTCGATGTCGGTGTGCCCCAACGGATCGCGAGCAGTCGCAGCCGGTGCAGCAGGTGTGAGCGCGCGACGTCGCGTTCCTTGCGCAGGTCCAGGTCCAGCTGCCGGGACAGGGCCTGGCGCGTCAGCCGCAGCGAACGCGCCTGCGCGCGTAGATCCGCCTCGAGCGGAACCGCCGGGGCGTCCTCCGGTACGGAACCGAGCGCCTCGCCGACGACCAGTTCTCCGGTGACCAGACGCAACATGGTCTCATCGCCCTCGCACAGCACCGCGCGGGTGGCCTCGGTGACCTCCGACAGTCCCGGCAGCGGTCGCTCACGAAGGGCCGCAAGGATATTCGCGAGCCGCACCGATTCGATGATGTGCGCACTGGATACCGGCAGGTCGTGCGCCCGCAATGTGCCCGCGACCTTGGTGAGCCAGCGCGCGATCGGCTGATCGGTCTCGGTGAACAGATGGTGATACCACCCCGGCGAGGTGACTCCCGCGCCGTAGCCCGAGGAACCCGCCAGCCGTGAATGCGTCCAGGGCACCCACGTCAACGTCGCCTTCACTTTCGGCAATCCCTTGAGCAGCCGCGCGTCGGCCGCCGCGGGCCCGAGTGCCCCCACCAGCGCCGGAGCGTGAAACGCCCCGCACACGACCGCCAGCCGCCGTGCCCCGCCCTTCAACGTCTTACGCATCACCTGTCGCATATACGCCTCACGTCGCAACGTCTGCGGATCCACCGGAGACCCGATCAGCTCGTCGTCATCGCCCACCGGACCGATCGGCATACCCTCCCGCGGTGAGACGAGCGCCTGCGACCCGGAATTACCTTGTGCGGCAACGGACTCGGCGGCGATGTCCTGGTGCGGCGCACCGCTGAGCAGTGCGTTGGGGCTGTCTTGTCCGGCAGCGGTTCTGGCTGCTATCCGATGGGTCTCGTGTGCGGCATCGGCGATCTCGTCCGCGGTGGTGCTCCTGCCGGGAGCGCCGACGGTGGTCGGGCAGGGATCATCTTGTGCCTCGGCAGTTTCCGCCGCAGGTCGGCTGGATTCGCCTGCGGCGGTGTTCCCCTGGGGTGCGGATTCGCGCAGGACGGCCATGGCCTCGGTGATGGCATCGAAAACGTCTGCGTCGGCGCTGGACTCGATGACGGCGTCCCACCAGCGTTCCGGGTCGTCGTAGCCCGCGGCGGCGGCGAGGACGGCGAGGGGGTCGGTGCGGTCGCCGGGGTCGTCCGTCGCGGCAAGCGCGTGTGTGGCGGGCAGGTCGCAGAAGCCGACGGCGACGTCGTGCTCGTGGGCGTAGCGCAGGGCCTGCCATTCGGGGGAGAACACCGCGAAGGGCCAGAACGCCGCGCGGGAGGGCGTATCTGGGACATAGGCCAGCAGTGCGACCGGAGGTGTCATGCTCTCGGCGGCGATATGGGTGATCAGTGGATCGGCATCGGCCGGACCCTCGATCAGGATGGCGTCCGGCCGGAATTTCTCCAGCGCCAGGCGAAGTGAGCGCGCCGATCCGGGGCCGTGATGGCGGATGCCGAACACCCGGGTCTGCGGCGGTTCGGGAGCCGGGACGGATTCCGGTGGTGAGTCGGATGTTCGGGGCGAGTTCATGCGTGGACCTCGCGGCAGGCCCGATAGAAGTCGGCCCAGTCCTCGCGCTCGCGCACCACCGCTTCCAGATATTCGGTCCACACCACCCCGTCGGCCACCGGATCCTTCACGACCGCGCCGAGCACCGCGCCCGCGATATCGGCGGCACGCAGCACTCCGTCGCCGAAATGCGCCGCGAGCGCGAGTCCGTTGGTGATCACCGAGATCGCCTCGGCGGTGGACAGTGTGCCGGAGGGGGATTTGAGTTTGGTCCGGCCGTCGGCGGTGATGCCGGAGCGCAGCTCGCGGAAGACCCGGACCACCCGGCGCACCTCCTGCGCGGCGGCGGGCACCGCGGGCAGTTCCAGTGCGGCGCCGAGCTGTTCGACGCGGCGGGTCACGATCGCGACCTCTTCGTCCTCGTCGGCGGGCAGCGGCAGGACGACGGTGTTGAAGCGTCGCCGCAGCGCCGAGGACAGTTCGTTGACCCCGCGGTCGCGGTCGTTGGCGGTGGCGATGACGTTGAAGCCCTTGGCGGCCTGCACCTCCATCCCCAATTCGGGGACCGGCAGCGTCTTCTCCGACAGCACTGTGATCAGCGCGTCCTGCACGTCCGAGGGGATCCGGGTGAGTTCCTCGACGCGGGCGATGGAGCCCAGGCGCATGGCCGTCATCACCGGGGAGGGCACCAGCGCGCCCTCGCTGGGCCCCTCGGCGAGCAGCCGGGCGTAGTTCCAGCCGTATCGGATCGCCTCCTCCGCAGTGCCGGAGGTGCCCTGCACCAGCAGCGTCGACGCACCGCACACGGCAGCCGAAAGATGTTCGGACACCCAGGTTTTCGCGGTGCCGGGCACACCGAGCAGCAGCAGCGCGCGGTCGGTCGCGAGCGTGGCGACCGCGACCTCCATCAGCCTGCGCGGTCCGACGTACTTGGGGCTCACCACGGTGCCGTCGGGCAGAGTGCCGCCGAGCAGATAGGTCACTACGCCCCACGGCGAGAGCCGCCACGAGGGCGGGCGGGGGCGGTCGTCGGCCGCGGCCAGTGCCCGCAGCTCGTCGGCGAACGCCTGTTCGGCGTGCGGACGCAGCAGACTGTTGCCGGTCGAATCGGTCGTGTCGGTGGTATTCGTAGTGGTCACTGCAACTCCTCGAGCATGGTCGTGCGCTGGATCAGGTCGTGGGCCAGTTCGTTGAAACAGGTTTCCCAGTAGGGATCAGCGCAGCGGCGGGCGGCGATCTCGACCGCGGCGACGGCCTCGACCGGGAAGTGCACCGCGGCCGTGCGGAACAGGGTGCGATACGAGGCCGGGGACAGGCCCGGCGCACCGGGACGGGCCGCGGCCAGTTTTGCGCGATCCAGCAACAGCCGGATCAGGTACTGGGCCAGCGGTACGGGCCACGGCCGCGGCACCGCCTGCACCAGCAGTTCGATCTCGGCCAGCCAGCTGCTGTCGAGCGTGCGCAGATACGACACCCGCCGGTCGAGTGGAATCAGGGCGAACAGCTGCCGCCGCACATCGGGGTCGGCGCCGAGTGTCGGGGTTCCGGTCAGTACCTCGAACAACGTTGCGGCCCAACGGCTGTCGTGCTGAGCCAGTGCCGCATCAGCCCATCCGGCGGTGACCGGACCGAGCAGATCGGCGCGCATACCCACCCGTGCGGCCGATCCGGGGGCGCCCAGCAACTCGTCCCAATGACGCAGCGGAGTCGCGGCGATCACTCGGCGCAGCCACTCCGCCCCGACGTGCGGCGCCCCGTCCAGACGGTAGGCGGTATTCGCGGTGCGGTCGGCGATACCGTCGCGGCGGGCCGAATCCTCCAGGCGCCGAGGCAGATCGGCGATCAGCTGCTTGCCGTCGAAGGTCAGCCAGCGCGAGGCCCGTTCGGTCATGCGTCCGGCGAAGGCCGAATCCGGAAGTCCGGCGAGCAGGTCCGCCGCGACGCGGCGGACCTCGGCGCGTGAATCGTCGAGTGCGGACTCCAGGAGCGGCTCGTCGGCGAGGGTGAGACCCTCGGCGAGGATTGCCAGCAGATCCGCGCGCGCGGGGCCGGGCTCGGAACGCCAGGTGCCCGTGAGGGTTTCGCGTGCAGCCTGGGGATCGTGTGCCCGCAGCCGCGCCAGCCAGGCGCGCCGCTCGGCGGGGCGGCCGTGCGACCAGACGCT
>NZ_BDBQ01000028.1 GCF_001613065.1 Nocardia miyunensis NBRC 108239 | reverse complement strand
GAAGACGGCAAGGGACTCCACGGCATGATCAAGTTCGCGGCCTACTTCTACGATTACTACAACTTCGATCAGGACCGCACTTTCACAATGGATT
Organism: Nocardia miyunensis NBRC 108239; assembly: GCF_001613065.1. Taxonomy (GTDB): domain Bacteria; phylum Actinomycetota; class Actinomycetes; order Mycobacteriales; family Mycobacteriaceae; genus Nocardia; species Nocardia miyunensis. The sequence goes on along the minus strand of NZ_BDBQ01000028.1, from coordinate 117,650 downwards.
TGGAGAAGTCATTCAAGACGAACGTGGACCGGGACATGAGACAGCTCGAAGAGGCAGGCTGGGCGAGAAGCTTTCGCGTTCGCGGCAATACGACGAGCGCATACTCACAACCCATGTCATGGGAAGGGCCGCTCTGAGCATGTTTTCGCGCAGAGGCGCTCTAGGGAACGCTGGTCTCGTGGGTCTGCTGGGGGCGGTGACCGTTCTGGCCGGGTGCTCGTCCGGCGATACATCGACCTTGGATGCGATGGCCAAGTGCGGGAAAATCCACTTTGCCAGTCCGCCCCATGTGGTCGCGGACAAGTCGGGGGCGCTTTTCGGATCCGGGCAGACGCTGTGGGCGGTCGTCGACATTCCGCTGGATCAGCTGGATGCTTTTCGGCAGCAGTCCGGGCTCGGGCAGTTCAATGCCGGGGTGCCGCTCGACATTCCCGGCTACTTCAAGGATGCCGGGGCGGTGGCCGACGTCCTGAAAACCGACGACGGCAACGTCAGTGTCGAAGACGCCCACGCGATTCCGGCACGACGCGTCGCCGTGCACACCACCGGTCCGGCCGAGCGGCGGGTCTTCATCAGCGTGCTCTGCTGACATCTCGACCCGAACCACGGAACCTGTTCAGTCCCTGGATGTTTCACTACCCGGCTGTGTCTCATCCTTCGCCGAATCAGTCAACTCATCGAGGAACGCATCGCGACGCGCGACCATCTCCTCCGATCTTCGCACCATCACTATCGAACATCTATCCTCCTGCATCACAGGCGAATGGGATACCCAATATATTCCGGTATACTCAAAGTATGTCCGATCTGACAACCATCAAGGTACCGAAAGTGGTTCGCGACCGACTGCAACGAGTCGCGGCTTCCAAGGGAGTCACTCTCGCGCAGGCACTCGACCAGCTTCTGGACACAGCCGCAGCTCAACCGAAGCCGACCATCGGGGGCTACCGCAGCGATCGCCCACTCTCGGCCGAAGAGATCGACCGGCAGCTCGGCCAAGGATTCGGGGCCTGGTGACGGCCACCGTAGTCGACACCAGTGCGATTCTCGCACTCTTCGACGAGTCTTATGAGGAGCACGCTCAGCTGGCTCGGATCGTCGGTAGCGGGGATGAGCACCTCGTCGTATCCCCATTCGTGGTCGCCGAGGCCGACTACATGCTTTACGCCCGATTGGGGTCCCGAGCCGCCCGCGACTTCGCCGGCGATGTGGCGGCCGGGGCCTATGAACTCGCGGAATGGACAGCCAATCAGCACGCGGCGGCGCTCGCGATCACCGGAAAGTACGACGACGGTTACATAGGCATCGCCGATGCGTCCAATGTCGTCATTGCCGACCGGGAGCGCACCGACCGAATCATGACTCTCGATCAGCGACATTTTCGAGCCTTGCGACCGCTTTGGGGCTTCAGTAACTTCGTTCTGCTGCCCTACGACAACTGAGCGTCAATCCTGTCCTGTGGCCATACCGGAAGCCGTACTCGTCGGGGAACTCGCCGCTACCGGCAATCCGGATCGCCTCTGTCTGCCCGTCGGAAAATGCGTAGATCGGGCCGCTGCGGACGGAAGACGCGGCCCACCGTACTCTTCGGTGAGCCGCGACAGAACTCGCGTACGGACAACCGGTAGGCACATTGGGCCCGAAAGCCGCTGTCGCACAGGAATATCGCGATCTCGGTGATCTCCCGCCAAGCGGGATGCCCCGAAACGCACTGCGGCCCGGCACCTTTCGAAGGTGCCGGGCCACAGCGGATGCGAAAACCTTACGCGGTCTCGGTGATCGGCCGGTCGACCCAGCTCATCAGGCCGCGCAGCTTGGCGCCGGTGACCTCGATGGGGTGCTCGGCGTTGGCCTTGCGCAGGGACTCGAGTTCCTTGTTGCCGCCCTCGACGTTGGCGACCAGGCGCTTGACGAAGGTGCCGTCCTGGATGTCCTTCAGGATCTCCTTCATGCGCTCCTTGGTGCTCGCGTCGATGACGCGCGGGCCCGAGAGGTAGCCACCGAACTCGGCGGTGTCGGAGACCGAGTAGTTCATCCGGGCGATGCCGCCCTCGTACATCAGGTCGACGATCAGCTTCAGCTCGTGCAGCACCTCGAAGTACGCCATCTCCGGCGCGTAACCGGCCTCGACCATGACCTCGAAACCGGTCTTGACCAGTTCCTCGGTGCCACCGCAGAGTACGGCCTGCTCACCGAACAGGTCGGTCTCGGTCTCCTCCTTGAAGGTGGTCTTGATGACGCCCGCGCGGGCGCCGCCGATGGCCTTCGCGTAGGACAGCGACAGGGCCTGGCCCTCGCCCTTGGGGTCCTGGTCCACGGCGATCAGGCAGGGCACGCCCTTGCCGTCGACGAACTGGCGACGCACCAGGTGGCCGGGGCCCTTCGGGGCGACCATGCCGACGGTGACGTTGCCCGGAGCCTTGATCAGGCCGAAGTGGATGTTCAGGCCGTGGCCGAAGAACAGCGCGTCGCCGTCCTTCAGGTGCGGCTCGATGTCGTTGGTGAAGATCGACGCCTGCGCGGTGTCGGGAGCGAGCAGCATGATCACGTCGGCCCACTCGGAGACCTCGGCGGGGGTGCCGACCGTCAGACCGGCCTCTTCGGCCTTGACCCGCGACTTCGAGCCCTCCTTCAGGCCGATGCGGACCTCGACGCCGGAGTCGCGCAGGCTCAGCGAGTGCGCGTGCCCCTGCGAGCCATAGCCGATGACGGCGACCTTGCGTCCCTGGATGATCGACAGGTCGGCGTCGTCGTCGTAGAACAGCTCGATAGCCACTGGTTGTATCCCTTCGCGGATGATCCCCGGGCATGCCGGGGAGTGTGTTCGGTACACGCGCCACGAGGCGCATTCAATTCAATGCATCAATTTCGATCGGACCCCGCGCCAGCGGGGAAAAGCAGTTGCGCCGACCTATTCGACCGACGACAACCCTAGTCCTCGCGGTGCGGCGTGGATGCAGCGCCCGTCGGCTACCACCCGGGTACGGCGTAGGTCAGCGGGTCGCGGTGATCGATTTGGGCCCGCGGCCCACCGCCACCACGCCGGACTGCACGATTTCGCGGATGCCGTACGGTTCCAGCATCCGCAGCAGCGCGTCGAGTTTGGACCGGGTGCCGGTCGCCTCGACGGTCAGCGCATCGGGCGAGACGTCGATCACCTTGGCGCGGAACAGATTCACCGCTTCGATGACCTGGGTGCGCACACTCGAATCGGCGCGCACCTTGACCAGGATCAGCTCGCGAGCCACCGAGTTGTCCGCGTCCTGCTCCACGATCTTGATGACGTTCACCAGCTTGTTGAGCTGCTTGGTCACCTGCTCGAGCGGCAGGTCCTCGACCGTCACCACGATCGTCATCCGCGAGACGTCCGGCAGTTCGGTGCCGCCGACCGCGAGGGATTCGATGTTGAATCCGCGCCGGGAGAACAGGCTCGCCACCCGGGCCAGCACGCCGGGCTTGTCCTCCACCAGCACGCTCAGTGTGTGGGTGGTACTCATCTACTGGTCCCCATTCTGCGCGGCCCGATCCTGCGCCTGGTCGTGCGCCATCGCCTCGTGGATCACCGAGGGCTCCGCGGCCGCTTCGTCGTCGTCGAACAGCGGGCGGATACCGCGAGCTGCCATGATCTCGTCGTTGGAGGTACCGGCGGCGACCATCGGCCACACCTGCGCGTCCTTGCCGACGATGAAGTCGATCACCACGGGACGGTCGTTGATCGACTGCGCCTCGCGGATCGCGGCTTCTACATCCTCTTCCTTCTCCACGCGGATGCCGTGGCAGCCCAGCGCTTCGGCGAGCTTGACGAAGTCGGGGATGCGCAGGGTGTGCGTGCCCAGATCGGTGTTGGAGTAGCGCTGCTCGTAGAACAGCGTCTGCCACTGCCGGACCATGCCGAGGTTGCCGTTGTTGATCAGCGCGACCTTGATCGGCACGCCCTCCACCGCGCAGGTGGCCAGCTCCTGATTGGTCATCTGGAAACAGCCGTCACCGTCGACCGCCCACACCTCTTTGTCCGGCGCGCCCATCTTCGCGCCCATGGCCGCCGGAACGGCGTAACCCATGGTGCCCAGACCGCCCGAATTGAGCCAGGTGCGGGGCTTCTCGTACTTGATGAACTGCGCGGCCCACATCTGGTGCTGGCCGACGCCGGCGACGTAGATCGCGTCCGGACCGGCGAGCTGGCCGAGCTTCTCGATGACGAATTCCGGGGACAGCGAACCGTCGGAGGACGGGGTCCAGCCCAGCGGATAGGCCTCGCGGATACCGTCGAGGTAGCTCCACCACTCCGAAAGCTCGAGCAGCGCGGTGTTTTTCGCGGTCGAGTGCGCGGGATCGGCCTTGAGCGTCTCGATCAGCTCGGTGATCACCTCGCGGCAGTCGCCCACGATCGGCACGTCCGCGTGCCGGTTCTTGCCGATCTCCGCGGGGTCGATATCGGCGTGGATCACCTTGGCGTTCGGGGCGAACGAATCGAGCTGGCCGGTGACGCGGTCGTCGAAACGCGCGCCGAGCGTGATCAGCAGATCCGACTTCTGCAGTGCCGCAACGGCTCCCACGGTTCCGTGCATTCCGGGCATACCCATGTTGAGCCGGTGGCTGTCCGGGAACGCGCCGCGCGCCATCAGCGTCGTGACGACCGGGATGCCGGTCAGCTCGGCCAGTTCCAGCAGTTCCGCCGAGGCCTCGGCCTTGATCACGCCGCCGCCGACGTACAGCACCGGGGACTTCGAGTCCAGGATCATCCGGGCGGCCTCGCGCACCTGCTTACCGTGCGGTTTGGTCACCGGGCGGTAGCCGGGCAACCGCATCTCCGGCGGCCAGCTGAACAGGGTCTGCGCTTGCAGCACGTCCTTGGGGATGTCGACCAGCACCGCGCCGGGACGGCCCGTCGAGGCGAGGTGGAATGCCTCGGCGATCATCCGCGGGATGTCGAGCGCATCGTTGACCAGGAAGTTGTGCTTGGTGACCGGCATGGTGATACCGGAGATGTCCGCCTCCTGGAAGGCGTCGGTGCCGATCAGCCCGCGACCCACCTGACCGGTGATCGCGACCAGCGGCACCGAGTCCATCTGCGCGTCGGCGATCGGGGTCACGAGGTTGGTCGCGCCCGGACCGGATGTCGCCATGCACACACCGACCTTGCCGGTGGCCTGGGCGTATCCGGTCGCGGCGTGACCCGCGCCCTGCTCGTGCCGGACCAGCACGTGACGGACCTTGGTGGAATCGAAGAGCGGGTCGTAGAGAGGCAGTACCGCACCGCCTGGAATACCGAAGACCGTCTCGACGCCGAGCTCCTCGAGGGAGCGGACGACCGACTGCGCGCCGGTGACCCGCTCGGGCGGGACCTGGCGGCGATTCGGTGCGGCAGTAGTCGCGGATGTCGGCTGATTGGCCGAGGGCGCGGGCCTGCGGGCCGAGGGCCCGGGGCGTGCGGTAGGTGCGCTCACCGTCTTGATCCTTTACTGCTTGTCATCTCTAGCGGAACTGGCCTGAACACAAAAAAGCCCCCGACAGCCGATGGCTGATCGAGGGTGGCGCGTCGCAGCTACGAGCTGAAGTAATCAGTCTCAGCGCTGGACGCGCCGGCCGATTACGAGGAGCTCGATTCGATTCACGCGCTCGACGGTATGTGGGCGTGAGGCGTTGAGTCAAATTCCTTGACATGGGTGTCCCATCATGTGAGACAGGGCTGAATCTGTGTCCGATTGCCGTGATGCGAGGATGGGGGTGTGTCCTCGTCGCATCAGTCCGTGCCACCTGCTCGATCGTCCCACACCACCGACCAGGCAGCCGATACGGGTCGGGTGATCAGAAACCCGCGCCTAGGTCATCTCGCCGTGTTCGTACTGCTGTTCTGTGTGGCATTCGCCTTCTTCGGCTGGCCCCAGGTGCTGTGGGTGCTGTTCGTGATTCCGATCGCCGTCGCGATCTGGATCGAGCGCACGCGCACGAAGGTGTCCGCATCCGGGCTGGATCTGCGGACGTTCTTCGGTTCCCGGCATATCGACTGGTCACAGGTGCAGGGCGTGAGCATTCCGAAGCGTGGTTATGTGCGCGCGCATCTGTCCGACGGGGCGGAGGTGCCGCTGCCCGCGGTCGGGTACGACCGGTTGCGCATCCTGATCGAGGCCAGCGGAGGGCGCATCCCGGACCCGTTCGCGGCGGCCGAGGAGGCCGAGGCCAAGGCCCGCGCCGAGGCCGCGAGGGAACAGGACGAGGCGGCCGAGAAGACCGGCGACGAGACCGAGATCACCCACACGACCGAGGTCACCGCCGAGTCCGAGCGGACCCGACACGTCCGCTGATGTCGCGGGAATATCGGCCGCCGGTTGTGTGCTAGTACAGAAATCGGTCGATCGCGATACAACAATGTCGCGGGCCGCGAAGTCGCCCACCGGCGCATCACATCCTCCTCACTCGGGAGTACCGTAAAAGGGCCGTCCAGGCAGTCACCAGTCGCCGAACAGCCCCCGCGACGAGATTCGAGGACCCGACACCTATGCCACCGCTTCGTTCACGTACCACCACGGCCGGCCGCAATGCCGCAGGCGCACGCGCGCTGTGGCGGGCCACCGGCCTCACCGACTCCGATTTCGGTAAGCCGATCGTCGCTATCGCGAACTCGTACACCCAGTTCGTTCCCGGCCACGTGCATCTGAAGGACGTCGGCGAGATCGTGGCGGACGCGGTCCGGGCCGCGGGCGGCGTACCGCGCGAATTCCACACCATCGCCGTGGACGACGGCATCGCGATGGGTCACGGCGGCATGCTCTACTCGCTGCCCAGCCGCGAGATCATCGCCGATTCGGTGGAGTACATGGTCAACGCGCACACCGCCGACGCGCTGGTGTGCATCTCCAACTGCGACAAGATCACCCCCGGCATGCTCAATGCCGCGATGCGCCTGAACGTCCCGACGGTGTTCGTCTCCGGCGGTCCGATGGAGGCCGGTAAGGCGGTGGTCGTCGGCGGTGTCGCGCAGGCGCCGACCGACCTGATCACCGCCATCTCCGCGAGCGCGTCGAGCGCCGTGGACGACGAGGGCCTGTCCGAGGTCGAGCGCAGCGCCTGCCCGACCTGCGGTTCCTGTTCGGGCATGTTCACCGCCAACTCGATGAACTGCCTGACCGAGGCGCTGGGCCTGGCCCTGCCGGGCAACGGCTCCACGCTGGCCACCCACGCCGCCCGTCGCGCGCTGTTCGAGCGGGCCGGGACCGCCGTCGTCGAGGCCGCCAACCGCTGGTACCGCGAGGACGACGCCTCGGTCCTGCCGCGAAACATCGCCAACGCCAAGGCTTTCCGCAACGCGATGGCCCTGGACGTGGCCATGGGCGGTTCCACCAACACGGTGCTGCACACCCTCGCCGCCGCACAGGAGGGTGAGATCGACTTCGATCTGGGCACCATCGACGAGATCTCGCGTCGCGTGCCATGCCTGTCGAAGGTCTCCCCCAACTCCGATTACCACATGGAAGACGTGCACCGCGCCGGTGGCATCCCCGCCATCCTCGGTGAGTTGCGTCGCGCGGGACTGCTGGAGACCGACGTCTCCACCGTGCACACCCGCAGCTTCGACGAATGGCTGGACACCTGGGACATCCGCTCGGGCAAGGCGTCCGACGAGGCGCTCGAGCTGTTCCACGCCGCGCCCGGCGGGGTGCGCACGACGGTGCCGTTCTCCACGAACAACCGCTGGTCCTCGCTGGACACCGACGCCGAGGGCGGCTGCATCCGCGATCTCGCGCACGCGTACACGGTCGAGGGCGGGCTGTGCGTGCTCAAGGGCAATATCGCCCCCGACGGCGCGATCCTCAAGACCGCGGGCATCGATGAGGACCTGTTCACCTTCGAGGGTCCGGCCGTGGTGCTCGAATCCCAGGAGGACGCGGTCTCGGCCATCCTCGGCAAGAAGATCACCCCCGGCGACGTCGTCGTCATCCGGTACGAGGGCCCCGCGGGCGGTCCCGGCATGCAGGAAATGCTGCATCCCACCTCGTTCCTGAAGGGCCTGGGCCTGGGCAAAGTCTGCGCGCTGATCACCGACGGCCGCTTCTCCGGCGGCACCTCGGGCCTGTCGATCGGCCACATCTCCCCCGAGGCGGCCAGCGGCGGCACCATCGGCCTGATCGAGGACGGCGACCGCATCCGCGTCGACGTGCACACCCGCGCGCTGGAACTGCTCGTCTCCGACGAGGTGCTCGCCGAACGTCGCGCGAAAATGGATGCGCGCGAACGTCCTTGGCAGCCGGTCGCCCGCGATCGCCCGATCACCACCGCGCTGCGCGCCTACGCCGCGTTGGCGACGTCGGCCGACAAGGGCGCTGTCCGTCGCGTGCCGTAGTAGCCCTTTCGCTGTGAATTCGGACCCGCTCATCGTGAGCGGGTCCGAATGGTTTTGTGCGGCATACTAATCCGACACCGCCGGGTAGGATCGTCGCCCTGATCCGGCCCTCTGATCGAAGGACGCCTCGAGCTTCTCGAGGCGAGTATGCTCACAAGAGCTGAAAGATATTCTGCCACAGCGATATCGAGGGGGAGAATCATCATGGCACAATCAGAGGGAACCGCTGGCAGCGCTTTCGATGTCGTTCCGGAAGATGTGAGGGAATTCGGCCGTATGGCGTATCGCCTGGCCTCGGAACTTCGGTCCGCCGCGGCAACGCTCAACACCGAGGTGCGGAATCTGGGCACCAGTTGGACAGGTACTGCGTCGAGTTCCTATCAGGCAGGGTGGAGCGAGCTACACGCTGGGGCGGCGGACACGTGGGATGCGTTGTTCGAGCTGGCCACAAAGCTCGGGATCACCGCAGACAACTTCTCGCAGACCGACACGAATTTCGCATCTTCGATAAGTTCATTGGACTTGCCATGAGTAGCGCCGACTTCTCCGTCGACCTGGATCATCTGGATCAGGTGACCGTTAGAATCAAAGCATTCGCCGAACTCCTAACCGAGCACCTTTCGGAATTAGACAAGTGTGCTGATCAATTGACGCAATCGTGGTCGGGTGAAGCCTCATCAGCGTATTCGTCAGCACACCAGGAATGGAGCGCGGCGGCCACGGAGATTCGAGACGGCCTGAATTCCATCGAGACCGCCGCCCGGACCGCTCACGGCAATTACGGCACCGCATTGAAAGGCAATAAGGGAATGTTCGATATATGAGCCCGCCGGTCGATGTATCGCCTGATGCACTCACCAGTGCAGGCTCTTCCCTGAATACGGTGTCCAGCGGAGTCTCTACCCAGCTGACAGCTCTTCAGACGAGTCTGTCGACTTGTGGCGGCATGTGCGGCAACGATCCGTCCGGCGTCGTGCTGGCGAAATCCGTCAACAAGACGACGAACGCACTCATGCTGGCGTTGACGAATATTGTGAATGGCACGGCACGTATCGGTGACGCCGTCAAGGCGTGCGGAGCAAATCACGGCAACGCCAATGCGGCATCCGATATGGGCACTAGCGAGAGTTGCCCGATTCCATTCCCAGCTGAAACCCCGCAGATCCAGGTCAAGTATCCCCCTTCGAGCGAGGGCGGCGTAGGTGAGTCTATATTCGCGCGAACCGCAGAATTGCTCGCCGGCATGGTTTGCCCGAATGGCGACCAAAGCAAATTGCGCACCGCTGCCACGGCATGGCGTTCGATGGGAGCGACATGCAGTAGCAACTCGGCAAGTCTCGGCGCCCCCAAAGCGAACGTCGCCGCACAGAATATTCCCGAGGGAGGGGATATCTGTGATTCGATTACCTCTATCGCTGCCTGGTTGACAAATACGGCAAGCTCCTGCACGAATCTTGCGGCGCAGCTCGAGCAGCACGCACAGCACTTGGACGATGTCGACGAGGCGTTGGCGCAGCTCACAGCAAAGGTCACACACCCGTCCTCATTGATTTCGGGTGTGATTCACCTGATCGAAGGTGATCACAGCGGCGTAGCGGATGAAATCCGCACGATACTCGACAATTTCGGATCCGAAGCCGATGCGCTCGGCAGCATTATCGCCTCCGAGGCGGAGAAGGTCGAAAAAATTGCTTCCGATGCCGCGCGATATGTGGGAATCGTTCTCTACAATGTGGCAGCGGAGCTGGTCAATGTGGTCGCTTCTTACGGTAATGCGATCCAGCACGATCCATTGCGTATGGGAACTGATATCGCCACGACGGTCGCCGGTTTCGCTCTGACGACATTGGGTGGCGGCGGCGAGATCCTGGGAACGGGACTTGATGCTACGGGTCTGGGAGCGGCGCTCGGCGTTCCGACCAACATCGCTTCAGCAGGAGTTATCGCGGCGGGTGTGGGCCTAGCGGCGGGCGGCATTACGGACTCGGCTCGCGACGTTCAGGGCAATATGGTGTCGCCGATGGCCCGCAAGAGCCCTGGAGGACGAGGCCCAGTCGAGCGCAAACCAGCCCCCAAGGCCCTGAAAGCATTCCCCGATGCCAAAAAGGTGGACATGAAAACTCCGGTCCAGGGCGGAGGTAAACTTCGACCGCGGTGGAAGGATCCAAAGGGAAGGATATACGAGTGGGATTATCAACATAAAACGGTAGAAATGTACAGCAAAAACGGCAAACACCTTGGTGAGTACGATCCTGACACAGGAGTTCAGACCAAACCAGCCGACAAGACGAGAAAGGTTGAGCCATGAGGTTCGAAGTCACCGCCTACGACAAGGCATCTGAACAGCTGGTCAGCGAGATCGATGTGACGCCAATCGGATATAACTTTGCATGTGAGCTGCTCGGCATTCCTCTCGAGGACCTTGTATACGTATACAGATTGAATGCCGATCAAATCAGTGCAATCTCTCATCGTGCAGGTATAGATATTCCGTTCGATCCGTCGCGGTCATACTACCTCGAACCCACCGCTGAATATGATGATGAGACTTGGCCACCCAAACCGGAGCAGTGAGGCTTCTACTGCGTATCTTACAGAAGTGCAGTCCGCGGCATGCCGCATCTCCTCTTTATCGGCGACTGGAATCTAATTACTTTTTCGCGGAACGCTTTCCGATGCTCAGGGCGTACATCAGTCCGCCGCCGAGAATGACGCCGACAGGCCAGGACAGGGCGGTTATATACTGGGAGTGCGGGATCAGGGCAACCAGTACTCCGACCACACCCGAGATCACCAGGGCGGTCAGGGCGCGGGGGTTGAAGCCGCGGGTGTAGTGGTAAGTGCCTTGGGGCGCTTCGGAATACAGGTCGGTTACCACGGTCCGCTGGCGGCGGATGAGGTAGTAGTCGACGATCAGGATGCCGAACACCGGGCCCATCAGGGCGCCGACGCCGCCGAGGAAGTAGACGATGAAATTCTGGTTCGCCCACAGCTTCCAGGGCAGGACCAGGATCGACAGCACGGCGGTGATGATGCCGCCGGTGCGGAACGAGATGTATTTCGGTGCGGTGTTGGAGATGTCGTAGGACGGGGAGACGAAGTTCAGCACAACGTTGATGCCTACCGTCGCGATGGCGAACACCGCCGCGGCGATGACGACGATCGTATTGCTGTGGATGTGAGCGACCAGTTCCACCGGATCGGTCAGCACCTTGCCGTACACCTTCAGCGTGGCCAGCGAGATGACGATCGAGATCACCACGAAGGCGGTCTCGTTGAACGGAATCCCCCACGCGTTGCCGCGCACGATGGCCTGCCTACTGGGCGAGAAGCGCGCGAAATCGGCGTAGTTCACCAGCGGCCCGGCCATGAACGCCACCATCAGGAACGCGACCCCGACGAACGCCGCCACGGTCTTGCCGCTCGACAGCGCAGCACCCGCGCGAGACCCGAAATCGATACTCCAACCGGCCTTTCCGAGAATCCAGATCGCGAGCGCCAGCATGCCGATCCACACCACCGGCCCCGCGAAATCCGAGACTCGGCGCACCACCTCCATGCCGTAGGTGATGATCAGCAATTGCACCGCCCACAGCACCAGGAACGAGATCCAGCCCAGCTCCGACAGGCCGATGAAACTGTGCTGCGTCAGCGATTTCAGCCCGGGTGCGACCCGCAGCAGCAGCACGATCAGCGCGGTGGAGGCCAGATACGTCTGAATGCCGTACCAGAACACCGCCACCAGCGCCCGCAGCAGCGCGGGAATATTCGCGCCGAATATCCCGAAGGCGCCGCGGGCGAAAACCGGGAACGGCACCCCGACCCGCTGTCCGGCCACGCCGATCAGATTGCTGCCGCCCCACAGCACCAGCACGCCGACGAACAGCGCCACCATGGTCTGCCACCCGGTCAGACCGAGGGCGAGCATGCCCACGGCGAATCCGTAGCTGCCGATGCTGTGCGCCGAGGTCATCCACAGGCAGAACAGGTCCCAGGTGCGCCAGGCGTCGGTTTCCGAGGTGGTGGGCTTCAGGTCCGCATTGACCAGCGCCGAACGTTCGGCCACCGGCGCCGGTTGTGTGTCCGTCATGAAAGTTCCTCACTCGATCTCGAGGTCGTCGGCTCGCGGGTCGAATACCTCGCGAGTCACGCCCACCACGTTCCCCACCTCACGGGATGTCGCCATGTTCGGCTGCACCACGTGAATCCTGTTGTCGGCCAGGAAAATCAGCACATCGCGCACCTGGCTGACAGCGAAATATCCTGTGCCGGCCGGTCCAGCGCCGATCTGCTCGCGGTCGATGTGGCGGACGTCATCGATCATCAGCGGCGTGAACCGCCGGGAGAAGACGTGGATCTGGCCGAGATCGCATGTCTGCCAGTCGATATCGCTCTCAGTTACGGTCACGATTTCACCCGCGATGCAACCACGGCGGGAGTGAGCTGCGGGATGACGACGTTGCCGTACACGCGCATGGTCTCCTCGTTGTTGTCGTGTTGCAGGTATCCGGCGAACTGATCGACGCCGAGTTCGGCGAGCCGGTGCAGCTTGGCGAGGTGTTCCGCGGGTGTGCCCAGAATGCAGAACCGGTCGACGACCTCGTCGGTGACGAAGTCCGCGTGGGTATTTCCCGCGCGGCCGTGCAGGTTGTAGTCGTAGCCCTGCCGCCCGGCGATGTAGTCGGTAAGTGCGGTAGGGACCTGTCCGTTCGCGCCGTAGCGGGCGACGATGTCGGCGACGTGATTGCCGACCATGCCGCCGAACCAGCGGCACTGCTCGCGCATGTGCGCGTAGTCCGTCCCGATGTAGGCCGGCGCGGCCACACAGATCTTCACCGCGCCCGGATCGCGTCCGGCCGCGGCGGCGGCCTCCCGGACGGTGCGGATCATCCACTCGGCGATGTCCGGATCGGCCAGTTGCAGGATGAATCCGTCGGCGACCTCGCCCGCGAGCGTCAGAGCCTTCGGACCGTAGGCCGCGACCCACACCTCCAGCCGCGAGCCGACGCTCCACGGGAGTTGCAGTGTGCGCCCACCGTATTCGACGGCCCGGGAGTTGGCCAGCTCGCGGATCACATGGATCGATTCGCGCAGCGTCTCGAGTGTGGTGGGACGTCCGCCGCCGACCCGCACGGCCGAATCACCGCGCCCGATACCGCATATCGTGCGGTTGCCGTACGCCTCGTTGAGGGTGGCGAAGGTGGACGCGGTCACCGCCCAGTCCCGGGTGGCCGGATTGGTCACCATCGGCCCGACCGTAATTCGCTTGGTCTCGTTCAGGATTCGGCTGTGCAGCACGTACGGCTCTTGCCACAGGATGTGCGAATCGAAGGTCCACACATGGCTGAAGCCGTACGCCTCGGCCAGTTTCGCCAGATGCACCGTGCGCGCCGCCGGGGGGTCGCACTGCAGTACCGCTCCGAATTGCATTGCCGTCTCCCTAGATCAGGTACTGACAGGGATCCCGGCGCACGAAGCGTCCGTCGCCCTTGCGGCCGAGGTACTCCCCCGCGTCGACGACGACCTTGCCGCGCGAGAGCACCGTGTCGACGTGGCCGTCGATCTCGAACCCCTCCCAGGCGGAGTGGTCCATGTTCATGTGATGGGTCTTGCCCAGGCCGATGGAGGTGTGGCCGTTCGGGTCGTAGATCACCACGTCGGCGTCCGCGCCCGGCGCGAGTACGCCCTTGCGGCCATACAGCCCGAACATGCGCGCCGGTGTGGTGGAGGTGATCTCGACCCACCGCTCGAGGCTGATCCGGCCCTCGACCACGCCCTGATACATCAGGTCCATCCGGTGCTCGACCGAGCCGATGCCGTTGGGAATCTTGGAGAAATCCCCGACACCCATATCCTTCTGCCCCTTCATACAGAACGGGCAGTGGTCCGTGGCCACCATCTGAATATCGTTGGTACGCAACGCCTGCCACATATGATCCTGATGATGCTCCGCGCGCGAGCGCAGCGGTGTCGAGCACACCCACTTGGCGCCCTCGAAACCCGGCGCGCCCAACTGCTCCTCGAGCGACAGGTACAGATACTGCGGGCAGGTCTCGCCGAACACGTTGCGGCCCCGATCCCGCGCCGCCGCCACCTGCGCCACGGCCTGTTTCGCCGAGACGTGCACGACATACAGCGGGGCGCCGGTCAGATCGGCCAGCATGATCGCCCGGTGGGTGGCCTCCTCCTCTAGCTGCCAGACCCGCGCGACGCCGTGGTAGTACGGATCGGTCTTACCCTGCTCGAGCAGTTGGCTCACAAGCACGTCGATGGCCGGGCCGTTCTCGGCGTGCATCATCGTCATCAGACCGGTCTCCGCGCCGGTCTGCATCGCGCGCAGGATCTGCGCGTCGTCGCTGTAGAACACGCCCGGATAGGCCATGAACAACTTGTAACTGGTGATGCCCTCGCCGGGCAGCTCACGCAGCGCCTTCAGCGACGCCGCGTTCACATCCCCGACGATCTGATGAAACCCGTAGTCGATCGCGCACTGCCCGGCGGCCATCTCGTGCCAGGTGGCCAGGCAGTCCTGCAACCGCTCCCCGAACTTCTGCACCGCGAAGTCGATGATCGTGGTGGTGCCGCCCCACGCCGCGGCGCGGGTGCCGGTCTCGAAATCGTCCGAGGCGGTGGTACCCCCGAACGGCATCGACATGTGCGTGTGCGCGTCGATGCCGCCGGGGACGACGTATTTACCGCTGGCGTCGATGACCGTGTCCGCGCTGCGGGCGAGGTCCGAGCCCAGCACGGTGCTGCCCGGTTCGAGCAGCGCGGCGATCCGCTCACCGTCGACGAGAATGTCCGCGGCGATCCGGCCGGTCGACGAGACGACGGTACCGCCGGTGATGAAAGTGGTTGGCATACCGGGTAACTCCTTCCGGGAACGGATCAGGGCGCGACGATGGACTCGTACGAATCCGGGCGCCGGTCCCGGTAGAACTGCCAGTCCCCGCGCACCTCACGCACCACGTCCAGGTCCAGTTCGCGGATCACGAGTTCCTCGGTCCCGGTGGAGGCGACCGCGCCGACGTAGTTGCCGCGCGGATCCACGAAATACGAACTGCCGTAGAAGGTCACCGCTGAATCGCCGAATTCCTCACTCTCCGTGCCGATCCGGTTGTTGGCCGCGATGTAGTACTGATTGGCCGCCGCGGCCGCGGGCTGCTCGAGCTCCCAGAGCCGGTTGGACAGACCGGGTTTGGTCGCCGAGGGGTTGAACACCAACTCCGCACCCGCCAGCCCCAACGCCCGCCAGCCCTCGGGAAAGTGGCGGTCGTAACAGATGTAGACCCCGATCCGGCCGACCGCGGTGTCGAACACCGGATAGCCGAGGTTGCCGGGCCGGAAATAGAACTTCTCCCAGAAGCCCGGCAGGTTCGGGATGTGGTGTTTGCGGTACTTGCCCAGATAGCTGCCGTCCGCGTCGATCACCGCGGCCGCGTTGTACAGCACCCCGGGCTGCTCCTGCTCGTAAACCGGCAGAATGACGACCATATTGTGCCTACGGGCCAGTTCGGCGAATCGCGCGGTGGTGGGACCGGGCACCGATTCGGCGTACTCGTAGTACTTCTTGTCCTGAACATTTCCGAAGTAGGGCCCGTAGAACAATTCCTGGAAGCAGATCACCTGCACACCCTCGGCAGCTGCCGCTTCGACGAACTTCTCATGCTTGACCAGCATCGATTCCCTGTCCCCGGTCCAGGTGGCCTGGGTGATGGCCGCCTTGATCGTCGTCATGAGAGGGTCTCCTTCCCGAATTGTTTCGCTATTGTTGAATATAAACATTTCGTGAATATTTCGGTGAATGCCGGAATTGTAAACCTGCCATGCCGACGACCAGGCGAAAATGAGTGGACCGTTAGGGATCGATGACCCAGCTCCCGGCTACGGACACAAAGCTCACCGCCGACCACCAGTCGCCGGCGATCCCCGAGTTCGGCACCTTCCTCCGGCCCGGCTGGGCCTGTCCGGACGCACTCGCCGTGGTCGACGCGGTACTGGAAACCGTTGGTGCGCAACCCATTCCAATGCCCATGGACTAAAGAGTTCGTCGGGCGGTACGCCAGGTCTGCGCCACCGCGGTCAGCTTCGGGCAGTAGTTACCGGCGCAGATCACCGAACCTGTCGCCCGGTGTCCCGGATTCATCGCCTGCGCGGCAGGGTGCTCTGCAACTCCTTGAACGTCACGGCGAGTTCAACCGGATCGGTGAGTACGAGAGCATCGGTGTGGGTGTGCCGGACCACGTAGCGCCGCCCCGACCAGTCGAGTCGGTTCTCCTCGATCTCGGTTATCTGTTGCCAGTTCTTGTCGAAGTGCACGACCAGGTAGACGGGGATTCCGGCGCGGGCGTACAGTTCCCGCTTGATGCCGATATCGGCATCTACTGTGCTGTCCGACGTAACCTCCACGATCAGCAACGTCTGGCCGGCCACCGTCTGGAGGTCGTATCCGCCATCCGAACAATCTCGGAGCAGGGCGTCGGGGTACCGCGCTCGCAGACGCCGCGAGGGATCGCCCCCTTCGGCGTCAGCCAGACGGACCGGAGTGTCGCTGTGCACCTGACGGCATGGTCCGGACGGATCGATGGCGTATTCGAGCTCGTTGACCAACCGGCGCACGACGATGTCGTGCTCCGGCGATTGCGCCATGGACTCGATCAGCAACCCGTCGTGAATCTCACCGAATGCATCCGGAGGGCCTGCGAGGAACTCCTCCACCGTGACCACGCGCTCCGAGGCATTGTGCGGTGTGCTCATACAAAAGAGACTAGCGGCGCTGCTATGACCGGTCCATGCGCCCGCCGAGCGCGCTCATCCGGCACCACGCACGAATGCGGACCCGCTCGAGTGCGCGGGTCCGCATTGCTTTGCGCGGCAGTGTGAGTCAGCGGTGTATGCCGTGGAAGGGATTGCCGCCGTGCAGGTAGAACCAGGCGGCCGCGGCGGCTATCAGCGCGAGGACGAGAGCTGCGAAGGAGCCGTAGCGGGGGCGGGTGGCCCAGCCTCGGCTGCGGTCGAAGGACAGGCGGCCGGGGCCGGTGAGGATGAGGGCGGCGGCCAGGCCCGCGAGGATCGACTCCAACTCGACTGTCTTGTACTCGAATCCGGAGGACATGCCCTGTTTCCAGAGCCACGCGTCGCTGATCGAGGCCAGGACAGCGCCCGCGGCCAGCGGGGTCGCCAGGCCCAGGATGATCAGGATGCCGCCGCCGACCTCGGCGACGGTGAGCATCGAGGCGGACAGCTCGACGTGCTTCCAGCCGCCGGAGGAGAGCATCTCGTGGGTGCCGTTCAAACCCGGGCCGCTGGGCCATCCGGCCAGCTTCTGCAGGCCGTGGTAGAGGAAGGTCAGGCCGATGACCAGGCGCAGGACCAGCAGGCCCAGATCCTGGGTGCCACGACGAGTGTCGGTGCGGGCCAGACGTTTACGTGGAGTGCCGTCACCGCTCGGGGCGGGCGGGATGGTGGCGAAGGAATAGGTCGGGGCGGTCGGATCGCTCTCCGGCACGTCGCGGTCCGCGCCGGGCAGTTGACTCCCGGCCGCTTCGTACCGGCCGATTCCGACCGATTCGTACTGGCCGGTGGTATACGGTTCGGCGGACGAGCCGCCCGCCGCGGGAACGTCGGGATCGAGGCCGAGTTCGTCCTCGGTGCGCGGGACATCCGAGCCGGGTGTGGCTTTCACCGTCGGGAACTCACCGGTGGGCCCATCGTAGGGGCTGCGCGCCGGTTCCCCGAGACGCCCGGGAGTGTTCGACTCGGATGATGCATACGGCTTGTCGGTCACCCGTGCAGACTATGTCGACGCCGGGATCCGCGCTTCGTCTCCGCGCGGCGTGTCCGCGCCACGCGGGCCGGTCGGGTCACCCCCTGCGAGCGTGCGCCGCGGTATTTCCGTAACGTCTGACCCATGAGTGTGGTTGTCGCGGGCCGTATCGCTGTGAGCTTGGCCGTCACCGCCGGTCTGCTGGCCGGATGCGCCAGTTTCGACGATTCCGCCGCCAAACCGTTCACCCCCGCACCCAGCATCAACCCCGAGGGATCGGGACCGACCACCACGCCCTCGACCAAGCCGTCCACGCCCAAACGCGCCGCCGGGCCGTGCGTCGACCCGGATCCGAGCGTCGTGGTGTCCTGCCTGGACACCACCGGCGGGCTCGCGGTCCTGCCCGACGGGCAGCAGGCCCTGGTGACCGAGCGCCTGACCGGACAGGTGGTGAAGGTTGTCAACGTGGATCCCAGCCAGGTGCCGCCGAAGCCGAGCGAGGTGGCCAAACTCGATGTGGACGCCAGCGGTGACGGCGGTCTCACCGCTGTCGCATTGTCGCCGACGTACGACGAGGACGGGCTGATGTACGCGTACGTCACCACCGCGAGTGACAACCGCATCGTGCGCATCGGCGCGGACGGCGCGCCGAAGCCGATCCTGACCGGAATTCCCAAGGGCGCCACTGGAAATCGCGGCGCCATCGACTTCGTCTCGGACACCAAGATGGTGGTGGAGACCGGTAACGCGGGCGATCCCGGCGCGGCTGGGAATCCGAATTCGCTGGCGGGCAAGGTCTTCACGATCGACAACCCGGTGCCCGGCAGCGCGAATCCGAAGATCCTCGCCTCGGGTATCGCCACGGCCGGTGGCGTTTGCCCGGATCACAAGGACACCATCTGGTTCACCGACCGCACCGCGACCGAGGACCGGCTCCAGCGCGTGGACACCAACGGCACCGTGAGCACCGGGTGGACCTGGCCCGACCGGCCGGGAGTGGGCGGATGCGCGGCCGCCGTGGACGGCGTCGCGGTCTCGCTGGCCGGGGGCAAGGCGCTGGCGTTCGCCACCGCCGATCAGAACACCCACGCCATCACCACGCAACCGACCCTGGTCGCGCAGAACAAGTACGGCCAGTTGAACGGCGCGTCCCTGGCCCCGGACGGCTACGTCTGGGTGGACACGGTCAACAAGCCGTCCGCGGCCGGACCGCTGGACGACCGCGTCGTGCGGATTCCGCCGCCGAAGGGCGGCTCGGGCAACGGCTCGCCGGACTAGCCGGCGGCCGGCGGCGCACCGGCTCCGATGCGCCGCCGATCGTTCGAATCCGCCGGACTATCCGGCGACGCCGCAGGCCGCCAGCACCAGCTCGCGCACGCGGGCGGCGTCGGCCTGGCCGCGAGTGGCCTTCATGACATCGCCGACGACCTTGCCCGCGGCCTGCACCTTGCCCGAACGGATCTTCTCGGCGATGTCCGGGTTGGCCGCCAGGGCCTTGTCGACCTCGGTCTGCAGAGCCGAATCGTCGGACACCATGCCCAGGCCCTTGGCCTCGACGATCGCACCCGGCTCGCCCTCCCCGGCCAGCACGAAGTCGACGACCTGCTTGGCGACCTTGCTGTTGATGGTCTTGGCCTCGACCAGGGCGACGACCTCGGCGACCTGCTGCGGGGTGATGGGCAGCTCCTCGAGCGTCACCTCGCGTTCCTTGGCCTGCTCGGTGAGGTAGTTGACCCACCAGGCGCGAGCCGCGTCGACCGAGGAGCCCGCGTCGACGGTCGCGATGATCGGATCGAGCGCATCGGCGTTGATCAGATCGCGGAACACCTCGTCGGACAGACCCCACTCGGCCTGGATGCGGGCGCGACGCAGCCACGGGTACTCCGGGATGGTGCCGCGCAGTTCCTCGACCCAGGCCGCGTCGGGGGCGACGGGCTCGAGGTCGGGCTCGGGGAAGTAGCGGTAGTCCTCGGCGGTCTCCTTGATGCGGCCGGGCGAGGTGGTGCCGTCGGTCTCGTGGAAGTGCCTGGTCTCCATGAGGATCGACCCGCCCTCGGCGAGTATCGCGCCTTGCCGCCGCATCTCGAACCGCACCGCGACCTCGACGCTCTTGAGCGAGTTCACGTTCTTGGTCTCGGTGCGGGTGCCGAACTCCTTGGCGCCCTTGGGCATCAGCGAGACGTTCGCATCGCAGCGCAGCGAGCCCTGCTCCATCTTCACGTCCGAGACGCCGAGGGATTTGAGCACCTCGCGCAGTGCGGTGACGTAGGCGCGGGCCACCTCGGGCGCGCGCTCCCCCGCACCGGTGACCGGCTTGGTGACGATCTCGATCAGCGGAACGCCCGCGCGGTTGTAGTCCAGCAGCGAGTGGCTCGCGCCGTGGATGCGGCCGGTGGCGCCGCCCACGTGCAGGGACTTGCCTGTGTCCTCCTCCATGTGGGCGCGCTCGATCTCGACCCGGAAGGTGGAGCCGTCGTCGAGCACGACGTCCAGGTGGCCGTCGGTGGCGATCGGCTCGTCGTACTGGCTGATCTGGTAGTTCTTGGGCTGGTCGGGATAGAAGTAGTTCTTGCGCGCGAACCGGCCCCACGGGGTGATCGAGCAGTTCAGCGCGAGGCCGATGCGGATGGCCGACTCGACGGCCTTCTCGTTGACCACCGGCAGCGAGCCGGGCAGCCCCAGGCACACCGGGCATACCTGGGTGTTCGGCTCGGCGCCGAACGCCGTCGGGCAGCCGCAGAACATCTTGGTCGCGGTGCCCAGCTCGACGTGCACCTCCATGCCCAGCACCGGCTCGAACCGGTCGACGACATCGGCATAGTCCATCAAGTCCACCGTGGGTGCAGTCATGCCATGATTCTAAGGAAACCCCCGACACCGTCGAGCCGCCGCACCCCGTCCAGAAGAACGCACCCGCTCCGATGGCCATACCGGGTGCGACTACCTGGAAAGAGTGCGGAGAAAGCCCACACACTCACCCAGGCCGGGTGGTCCGAACTCCTACCGCACCCCGGACGTGCCCGGCGGCGAAAATTAGGACCCTCACCCGACCCGAGCTCGGGTGAGGGCTCCCCTCCTGTGTCCGATCAATCTGCCGCGATGGCTTCGACGATCGGCATCCGGGCCGCGCGCACCGCGGGCGGGATCGAACCCAGCAGCGCCAGAACCAGTGCGGCCGAGGCGTAGACGAGCAACATCGGGCTCGGGGAATAGGCCACGGGGATGGTCATGGCCCGGCCGAACGCGATGTCGGCAAGGTACTGGACCGCGGCGCCGATCGCCAGCCCGAGCACCGCGCCGGTCAGGCCGATTCCGGCCGCCTCGGTGAGCACCGTGCGCAGCAGGAACCGGCGGCTCGTGCCCATCGCCCGCAGTACGCCCAGTTCACGACGCCTTTCCAGAACCGAGAGCATCAGCGTGTTCAGCAGGGCGATCGTCGCGACCAGCACCACGATCCACAGGATCGATCCGGACAGCGAGGTCCCCTGTTTCACGCCCCCGGACACCGCCGCCACCGCACCCGCGCCGGAGTCCACCGACAGTCCCCGCGGCACGGCCCGGCGCAGCAGATCGAGTTCGGTCGCGGGGTTCACGCCGGGGGCGTAGCTGATTCCCAGAATGGTCTCCCCGGGCCGTTCGTACCACTGCCGCAGTACGTCCAGATCCAGCAGCACCGTCCCGGTGATCGCCGAGAAGTACGGAATCACTTGCAGCACATGGACTTCGTGGATGCCCGTGGGCGTCGGCAGGTCCAGCTTCGAACCCTCGCGCACCCGCAGCCGCCGGGCCACATCCGCCGAGACGACGATGCCCTCACCACGCGCCATCCGTTCCAGCACAACGGAATTCAACCCGGCGACCGGACCGGCCGCGAGACCGCGCTCGTACGCCTGCAACATCACCTGACCCCCGCCGAGGGTGGCGAAGGCCATCTGCGCGGAACCCACATCGGCCACTCCCGGCACCGCCCGGATCCGGGCCTTCAGATCCGCGGGCAGCAGCGGCCCGGTCGGGAACTCGGCCAGCGAGCTCGTGCTGACGTAGGCGTCCCGGCGACCGAGATCGGCGAAGGTGGCCGTCGCCGAATCGACCAGGTTGCGTGACGCGCCGCCCATGGCGACCACCGCGGTCACGCCGATCATCACGGTCATCGCGGTGGCCCAGACGCGGCGCGGGGCACGCTCGATCGTGGTGGCGCCCAACGCTCCCGGCGCGCCGAACACTCGCGCGATCGTCGCGGCGGACCGCACGATCGGCCCGGTCGCCGCGAAGCACAGCACCACCGCCGCACTGATGGACAGCGAGATGGCGGCCAGGGACAACCGGCCGATATCCGCGCGGGCGATCAGAATCGCCGCGACGACCATCACACTCCCGAGAAGTACCGCGCCCCAACGCAACAGCGGGTTAACCACATCGGATTTCGATACCCCCACCGGCGCCAGCGCCTCGATCGGCTGCACCTTGTAGATCTGCCGCGCCGCGATCGCGGCGGCGGCCGTACTGGCCAGCACACAGGCCGCGATGGCGATCGGGATCGCGTATCCGGGCACCAGATATTCGATGCGCGCCTGCACCGAGGCCATCATCGCCGAAGGCACCTGATGAATCGCGATGCGCCCCATGAACATTCCCACCACCGCGCCGATGCCGCCGCCGAGCAGGCCGAGCAGTGCGGCCTCGGCGATCAGATCGCGCACCATCGGCCCGCGCCGCCCGCCGATCGCCCGCAGTAATGACAGCACCGGACGTCGTTGCGCCACAGCCATACTCATCGCGTTGTAGATCAGGAAGCCCGAGACGATCAGCGCCGCGGCCGAGGCCATCGTGGTCGAGTAGCGCACCAGCTGGATGGCCCCGCCCGCCTGTGCGGTGCGCAGGCTCGGATCGGCCACCACCGCGCGGCCGTCCACCACCGCGGTGAGCGCCGAACGCAGTTGCCCCACATCGGTTCCCGGGGTTGGCACGATCTCGATCGAATCGAGCTGACCGGACCGGCCGAGGATCTTCTCGGCCACCGGCAGCGCCGCCACGACGATCTGCCCGCCGTTGAGCTGCCCGGACGTGCGGTCGTCCAGTACCCCCGCCACCGTCACCGGGGCCGAACCGAGCGTGAACCGCTCCCCCTCGTGCCGACCGAGACCCGCGCCGACCAGCACCCCATCGGGCACCGAGAGCAGTTTCACCGCCTGCGAGCTCATCGGCCCGGCCAGCGCACTGCCCAGCGCGGAGACACTGGCATCGGCCCCGATCAGCAACGTGCGGTCCGCGCCCGTGCCGATCCTGGACCGCACCATCGGCACCGCCGCCGACACCCCGGGCACCGCCCGGATGAGCGGCAGCAGACTCTGCTCGAATCCGGCGTCGGTGACACCGGAGATCTCCAGTGCCGCAGCGCCTCCCAGCGCCCGGGTGAGTTTGTCGACCGAACCGGTGACCGAGCCGGAGATACTCAGCACCGAGACCAGCAGACCGGCCGAGACGCCCATGACGACCATCGAGGTCAGTGTTCGGCCGCGATGTGCGACCAGTTCGCCGATATTGAACAGCCGCAACCGATCCCACGCGGCGGCGATCATGCGCGAACCGCCGGGTGCCCGTCCGCGGAGCGTCGCTCGGGGGCGTGCTCGCCGGCGGCGATCGATCCGATTCGCCCGTCTCGCAGGGTGATCACGCGATCGCAGTAGTGCGCCGCGGCCATGTCGTGCGTGACCATCACCACCGAGTTCCCCTGTTCGGTGATCGTGCCGAACAGTTCCAGGATGGCCGCGCCGGTCTTGGAATCCAGGTTGCCCGTCGGCTCGTCGGCCAGGATCAGCGGCGGGTCCATGATCAGCGCCCGCGCCACGGCGACGCGCTGCATCTGCCCGCCGGACAGCTCGGCCGGACGATGCTCGGCGCGCTCGTGCAGCCCGACCAGATCCAGCAGTTCCAGCGCCCCCGGCTTGGCCTTGCGTAATCCGGTGCCGTCCAACAACTTCGGAATGGCCACGTTCTCCCAGGCGGTCAACGCCGGCAGGAGATTGAAGAATTGGAAGACGAAACCGACACGGTGCCTCCGGAATTCGGACTGCCGATCATCACCCAGGCCGCCGATCTCCTCGCCCTGGAAGGTGATCGACCCCGAATCGGGCGAGTCCAGTGCGCCCAGCAGGTGCAGCAGCGTGGACTTTCCGGATCCCGAAGGCCCGATGACGGAGGTGAACTCGCCCGCGGCGATGCTCAGGCTGACGCCATCGAGAGCGCGGACCCGCTGCTGCCCGACTCGGTATTCCTTGACGACGTCGGTCAACTCCAACATCGGTGTTCCCCTCCTCGTTTCCACCCGCTCACCGGGCACCGTCTCCAGTTGTGCAGCACATCAACGCACGAGCACCTCGGCCGCGCGCCAACGGCGCACGTCCTGGGCGTCGAGAACCGCGCGCAGCATCGGTTGTTCGGCGGCCAGTTCGAGGTAAGCCTCGGCCGCCGACTGTCCTTGCAGCAGCGCCAGATCGAGTTTGACGTGCAGGTGATTGTCCCAGCGGTACTGCAATGCGGCCAGCAAACCGGCGGGTCCGCCGAACAGCCGGTCGATGTCCGGCAGATCGTGGAACAGACCCGGGCTCGCCGGATCGACGGACGCGCGGGCCAGCACCGTTTCCAGAATTTCGGTACGGGCGTGCAGATCTTGCCAAGTCATCGCATTCACCCCTTCCCTCTCGCGCCCGGCATCGGTCCCGTCGAACGCTGTGGCATCGACGCTACGGCCGCGACGTCGGCGAATCGTCGTGCCGAGGGCGTGAGTTGATCTCCTACCCCGGTAGGACCGCACCCCCGCTCCAGGGACGATGACCGGTGTCACACCGGCTGGCTAGCCTTGGTACATGGAGGTGCTGCGGATCATCGTGCTGACCGCCGCCGCGGTTCTGCTTGCCGCGGTGGCCTGGTACGCGGTGGTCGGCTGGCGTCACGCACGCCAACGGATCGTGGACTTCTGGCGCGACCCGCGCGGCACATTCGAGCAGCACGTGGCCGAACTGCCGTTCGACTATCCGCCCGCGGTCATCGTCAGCGCCGATCTGGCCCTGTTCGTCGCCGCGATGACCGGCGTGATCCAGCGGCACGACTACATCGCGACCGCCCTGCCCATTCTGGCGCTGCTCCTGGTCACCTTCGCATTCCCGATCCTGACCGTCTTCGGCGTCCCGCCGCGCCCGGTGCCGCTGTGCATCGTCGGGCTGATCGCGCAGGGCATCTTCCTGTTGCAGCCGGTGCGGCTGGACGCCTCACCGTTCGTGCTGGTGGTCGTCGCAGGGGAGGTCGCGGCCATCGCCAGCAAACGGATCAGCCTGCCGTTCGCGGTGATCGCGCTGCTGGAACTCCTGCTGTTCCACTTCGTGGGCCCCGGGATCGACTCGCTGCCCGCCTACCTCGTCGGCGTCGTGCTGGGCACGCTGGTCGGGCTGATGATGCAGTACCAGCGACTGTATCTGTACAAGGAGCGCGAGAATCAGGAGATTCGCGCCGCCCAGGCCGCCGACGAAGAACGCCGCCGGATCGCCCGCGAGGTGCACGATGTGATCGCGCATTCACTGAGCGTGACGCTGCTGCACCTCACCGCGGCCCGTCATTCGCTACAGACCGACCGCGACGTCGACGAGGCGATCGACGCGCTCACCGACGCCGAGCGGCTGGGCCGTCAGGCCATGGCCGACATCCGGCACACCGTGGGCCTGCTCGATCAACGGCCGTCCAGCCCGACCCCCGAACCCGGCGTGGACGATATCGACGCCCTGGTCGAGGATTTCGTGCGTGCGGGCCTGGCCGTGGACTACTCGGTGTCCGGGGATATCACGACCGTCTCGGCGACGACGGGCCTGGCGTTGTTCCGGATCAGCCGGGAATCGCTGGCCAATATCGCCAAGCACGCCCCCGACGCCACCGCCACCCTGCGTATCGAGGTCACCGACACCCGGGTCACCGTGGTCGTCACCAATACCCTCAGCAGTGCGGTCACCACCCGCCGCGGCCGCGGGATGGGCATCTCCGGCATGCGTCAGCGCGCCACCCTCATCGGCGGCAACCTGACCGCCGGCCCCCGTGACGGCCGGTGGGAGGTGCGCGCCGGATTCCCGATCACCGACCTCCGGCCGGAGCCGCCGTGTCCGGTCACCGGAGGGGATGATCATCTACGGCCGGTGCGCGATGCGATCACCTCCCTGACCCGCAAACTCCAGGAGGGCATGTGATTCCGGGTACTTCGCAGAGCGACGAGAACGCGCTCGGCGTACTCGTCGTCGACGATCAGGAGCTGGTGCGCGGCGGCCTGCGCCGGATCCTGCGCCGCCGCGACGGTTTCCTGGTGAGCGAATGCGCCGACGGCGACGAGGTCGCGGCCGCGCTCGCCACACAGCCCGCCGACGTGGTGCTGATGGATCTGCGGATGAAACGCGTCGGCGGCATCGACGCCACCCGAATCCTGCGCTCGCGCACCGACGCGCCGCCGGTTCTGGTGCTGACCACCTTCGACGACGATCAACTACTCTCGGGCGCACTGCGCGCGGGCGCGGCCGGATTCATCCTCAAGGACTCCCCCGCCGAGGATCTGATCCGCGCGGTGCGCACGGTCGCGGGCGGCGGATCCTGGCTCGATCCGTCGGTAACCGGACGAGTGCTGTCGGCATATCGCACCGTCGCGCCGACTCCGGTCAAGGCCCGTTCCGGACTCGACGAGCTGACCGCGCGCGAGTACGAGGTATTGCAGCGAATCGGTCGCGGGCGGGTGAACAGCGAGATAGCCACGGAGTTGGGCATCTCCGAGGTCACGGTAAAGAGCCACGTCGGACACATTTTCGGAAAGCTCGGGTTACGGGATCGAGCCGCGGCGATCGTGTTCGCGTTTGACCACGGAGTAGTCGCACCTGGAGAATCGTCGGCGTAAGAGGGGCAGGCAACCCCGGTGAAGCAGCCGGGCACGGGTGTCGCACCCTGCCCAGGGACGGAGGTTTCACCGGTGAACGCATCGCGGCCGCGGACCGGCGGCCGATTCGGTCCGTACGAGCTGCGCTCCATGCTCGGCCGCGGCACCATGGGCGAGGTCTACGAGGCGTACGACACGCACAACGATCGCGTTGTCGCCCTGAAGTTGCTGCCCGAGGAACTGGCCCAGGACCCGGCGTATCGCGAGCGCTTCCGCCGCGAATCGCACGCCGCGACGCGCATCGCCGACCCGCACATCGTCCCGATCCACCGCGCGGGCGAGATCGAGGGCATGCTCTATCTGGACATGCGCCTGATTCGCGGGGACAACCTGCGCGCCCTGCTGCGCCGACAGGGGCAGATGGATCCCGAACGCGCGGTGCACATCGTCGAGCAGATCGCCACCGCGCTGGACGCGGCGCACGGCGCGGGTCTGGTGCATCGCGACGTCAAACCGGCCAATATCCTCGTCACGCCGACCGATTTCGCCTTCCTCACCGATTTCGGCATCGCCCGCAGCGAGGGCGACAGCTCGACCACGATGGTCGGCGTCACGGCGGGTTCGTACACCTACATGGCGCCCGAGCGGTTCGACGCGGGTCCGGTCAACGGCCGTTCGGACACCTATTCGCTGGCCTGCGTTCTGTACGAATGCCTCACCGGCGCAACGCCGTTCCCGGTGCAGAACGTGAGTTCGCTGATTCGCGCGCATCTGTCCGAGACGCCGCCGCGCCCGAGCCTGCAACGTGCGGACGTGCCCGCGGCGCTGGATGCGGTTCTCGCACATGCCATGTCGAAATCGCCGGACGATCGTTTCGCCACGACCGGCGAGTTCGCCGGGGCCGCTCGTGCCGCGGTGGGCCTGTCGGGTGAGAGCGAAACCGCTGTCGCCCCGCCACCGCCGCCGCCCGTCCCGGTCGAGCAGCCGCGGCCGCAGGACACCGGTTCGCTGCAGGCGGGTCCCCTGCCGCCGTTGCCGCAGCGGGTTGCCCCCGACTCCGGCGCGTCCCGACCGGTGTTGCGCCCCACCACGTTCCAGCCGTTCGGGCCCGACGGGCCGACGATCGCGGCGCAGTTCCAGCCGCGCGGCGACGAGGTGCATCGGCCCGAGCCCCGCGAGGAGATTCCCCCGGCCGCGGGTTCGGCGACCACGGTCATGCGGACCGGCGCGGGCACGGGCATTCCGTCCAATGCCGACGAGACGACCACCGCGATGGCGCGCGGCCCGGTCCCGATCTCCGCGGATCAGGACATCCCCGACGAACCGGCCCCCGCCCCACGCGGTTACGAGACGACCGGTTCGCTGCGGATCGTCGCGCCTCCCGATCCGGAGGAACGCGATACCAGCAGCGACCTTCCGGTGATCACGCCCGCGGATCCGACCCGGATGCCCCGGGAGGAATTCCGGTTCGCGTCGTCGCAGGAACCGGGACTGCCGAAGCGTGCGCCGGAATCGACTCCGCAGGCGCCCAAGCTCCCTCAGCGTGCGCCGCAGTCGACAACGGACATCCCGCCCAGAGCGGAGCCGCCATCGACACCGCCACTCCCGCAGCGAGCCTCGCAGCCGGTCCAGCCGATGTCGCTACTGCCGCAGCAAGCGCCACAGCCGGTCCAGCCGACGCCGAAGCTCCCGCAGCGAGCACCGGAATCGTCCGATCAGGCGTTGAATCTGCCGCCGCAGTCACCGGAGCCGACCTCGCAAGCGCCGAAACTGCCGCAGCGAGGAATGGATTCGCCCGATCCCACACCGCACACCGAACTGCTGCCGCACGCCGCGGGCGTGATCGGTGCGGGCGTGATCGGTGCGGGTTACGCGGAATACGAGGACGAGTCGGAGTACGGGCGGCAGGACGGTTACGACCGCGAGACCGGGTACCGCACCGGCGACGGCTACGAGGACGACTACGGCGATTACGACCCGGATGCCACACACACCGGCCAGGGCTACGCCGAATACGACGACGCCGAATACGACGACAACGAGTACGGCCGAGACGAATACGACCAGGGCGCCTACGCCGAAAGCGAGTACGCCGAAAGCGAGTACGCCGAAAGCGAGTACGCCGAAGGTGAATACGCCGAAAGCGAATACACCGAGAGCGAATACACCGAAAACGGCTACGCCCCAGGCGAATACGACGACCACACAATGCATTCCGTCCTCGGCTACGGCCCGGACGAGAACGGCGTCTACCCCGACGACTACGAATACGCCGACACCGCAGCCGGATACGACGATCGTGGCGGCAAACCGAAGAAGCGCTCGGTCGCGGTGCCGCTGGTGCTCGGCTTCCTCGGCGCGGCAGTAGCCATCGGAGTGGGCGTGGTCGGCTGGCAGGTATTCGGCAAATCCCCCACGACCAGTTCGTCGGCCACGCAGCAGACCGCCGCGGTCGCGCCCGCCACCGCTCCGCAGGCCGCACCGGTCACCCAGCCCACGGACACCACGACCGCCGCGGCCACCTCGACTCCGCCCGCCGGATCCACGGCGTGCTCGTCGAGTTCGTCGGGACAGAACACCGAATACACGCGCTCGGCATCGGGCAGTTCCCAGACGACCTGCGGATTCGCCGAGGCGGTGCGCAAGGCGTACGCCAAGGCCGCCGATTCGAGTACCGAGCCGCCGACGTCGGTGGTCGCGGTCAGCCCGACCACGGGCCGCAGGTACACCATGACCTGCGAGGCAACTGGTCGCTTGATCACTTGCACCGGTGGCGACAACGCCGTGGTGTACGTGTACTGAGCGGGAGCTTCACATATGCGCCATCGCGAGTCGGTGCATTTGACCCCACCGACATAACAGCACAGAATTCCACGACTGACCGGTGGCCCGGACACGGGCCACCGCGCGATGGTGGAGGTGGCCGGGTTGCACGTACCCAGAGAGCCGATCAGGTGGCGCAGGAGCCTCGGGGCAGCCGTGTACGGGCTGACCCTGCTCGCGGTCGCGGCGTGCTCGACCACCACCACCACCGCCGACAACGCCACTCTCGCCCCGATCCCGGCCCGCCCGAGCAGCGCCACCAGCCCCGGTCCGATGGTGGCGTTACCCGGAACGCTGGCCGCCGATTTCGCGTCCCTGCTGCCGACCCTGGGCGGGCACGCCGGGATGGCGATCATGGCGGTCGGCGGCGACACCGTCACGTCGATGGGTGATTGGACCGCGGGCCCGGCCTGGTCGACGATGAAGGTGCCGCTGACCCTCGCCGTACTGAACGCCAACGGGAATACGCCCAGTTACGCGATGTCCGCGGCCGTCACCGAATCGGACAACAGCGCCGCCGACTCGCTGTGGCAATCGCTCGGGACCGCCGACCAGGCCGCGCAGGCGGTGCAGAAGATCTTGAAACAGGGCGGCGACAGCACCACCAAGGTCCCCTCGAACAGGTCCCGCCCGGATTATTCGGCGTTCGGCCAGGCCGTGTGGTCGCTGGCCGACCAGACGCGGTTCGCCGCACATCTGCCGTGCCTGCCCAACGCGAACACGGTCACCGATCTGATGGGCAAGGTGGTCCCCGGTCAGCAGTGGGGCCTGGGGCATCTCGACAACGTCGTCTTCAAGGGCGGTTGGGGTCCCGATCCGGCGGGCAACTATCTGGTCCGCCAATTCGGCCTGGTGACAACGTCGAGCGGGCAGATGGCGGTCGCGATCGCCGCGCAGGCGAATTCGGGGGGCTTCGACGACGGCACGACGATGCTGAGCAAGATCGCCCCGCTGATCACCAAGCATCTGAACGATCTTCCGACGGGGTCCTGCGCCGACGGGCATTAGCGGAATCGACCACCCGGCCCGAACGCGCTCAGCGACGCAGCGTCTCGGCCTCCTTTCCTGCGCACCGGCGCAGTCCATCACTTAAAGCATCAAGATCGCCAACGCTATTGTCAACAATTATGTGAACAGATAGGCTCCGAGGCGTTTCGGCGACTGTGTCTGGTGACACATCCCACCGACGATGTGTGCCACCACACACATCGACGGGGGCGACCGACTCTCGGCGCAGATGTGCCCGGCCTCGGATATCCGGTGTGCCCCGCCCGCGCCGCGGACCGCGAAGGAGAACGCATTTGATCGTCGACGTCGACGGCCATCACACGACCGCCCTGCCCGCGTCGGGCGCCCGGCGCAGCGCGTGTACCCACGGCTGAACTCCCGATCGACCACCAGCAGAACGCAAGGAGCACAGCCACCGTGAGCATCATCGATTCACACACGCATGTCATCGCCACCGACGCGGACCGGTATCCGGTGAACCCCATCGGCGGACGGCAATCCACCTGGTCGATCGAGCATCCGGTCGACGTCGACGGCCTGCTGGCCGCGCTCGACGAGGCCGGGATCGACCGGGCTGTCGTGGTTCAGGCATCGACGGTCTACGGCCACGACAACCGGTATCTGGCCGATTCGGTGCGCGCCCATCCCGATCGGCTGACCGGCGTGTTCTCCCTCGACGCGCTGGCGCCCGACGCGGTAGATCGCATAAAACACTGGCAGAGTGCGGGACTTTCGGGCTTCCGCCTGTTCACCACCGGCACCACCATGCCGGGACAGGCGGATTGGCTGGGCCACGAGGACTCCTATCCGGTGTGGGAATGCGCTCAGGACCAGAGCATCCCGGTCTGTCTGCAGATGACGCTCGAGGGAATCCCGGCACTGCGACGCATCCTCGAGCAGTTCCCGCGGGTCAAGGTCGTCCTCGACCACTGCGCCCGGCCGATCCTGTCGGACGGCTCGCCGTATGCCGAGGCACGCGGGCTCTTCCAGCTCGCCGAATACCCCGGGGTGCATCTGAAGGTGACCCACCGGGCGCTGCACGCGGCGGGCGAGGGCGCATCGACTGTCGAGGCTTTCTTGGCAGCGCTGCTCGCCGCCTACGGGTCGCAGCGGCTCATGTGGGGATCGAATTTCCCCGCCGCGGCGGGAGCCCTGTCCGGACTTCTCGCCGACGCCCGCAGCGCGCTCAGCGGGCTGGATCCGGCCGACGCCGCCAACATCTTCGGCGGCAGCGTCGCGCACTTCTACGGGGTGCGCGAGGAGGGGGCCCAGCATGTCTGAGCAGACCGTCACCCTGACCACGGCGCTGGGCAAACACCCTGTCGCACAGATACTTCGCAGTCGCGAGATGACCGACCCGACGGTGCGGCTCGACTTCGCCGACGTCGACCCCATCCATCGGGCGTTCGCGCCGATGGTGCGCGAGCAGAGCTTCGACGTCTGCGAGCTGGCCGTCGTCACCGCGCTGCAAGCGGTCGCCTACGGTCATCCGATCGCGCTGCTGCCCGTCGTCGTGGCCGGACGCTTCCAGCGGGGATGTCTGGTCGGCCGAGCCGATGACGCGATCGACGAGCCCACCGAACTGCGCGGTCGACGCATCGGTGTGCGTTCCTACACCCAGACCACCGGCTTCTGGATCCGCACCCACCTGCGCGAGGACTACGGCCTGCGTGCCGAGGACATGACGTGGCTGACCCAGGATCCCGCGCACGTCCCCGAGTACGAGGATCCGGACTTCGTCTCCCGCACCCTGTCGAAACCTCTCGCCGACGCCCTGCGCGACGGCGAGATCGACGCGGCGATCTTCGGCAACGACCTGCCGGACGGCGATGAGTTCGTCCCGCTGATAAGCCAAGCGCGGCAACGTGATCGACGATGGTACGACGAGCACGGCTACGTCCCGGTCAACCACCTCGTGGCGGTGTCGCTGCCCACTCTGAAGGACCACCCCGAGGCAGTCGGCCGGGTCTGGGAGATGCTGACCCGCGCCGAGCACCTGGCCGCCGAGCGCGCCACGGGTATCCCGGTCACCGCCTCCGGGTTGTCGCGGCTGACCGGCCCGATCGACGCCATCGCCGCACAATGCCATGCCCAGGGCATGCTGCCCCGGCCGCTGACCTCGGCAGAGGTGTTCGCTCCGCTCGACCGGCTGCCCGCGCCCCGAGCGTGAACTCGATCCCCCGATAGCGGCACGGGCCCGCCGGGTCCGTGCCATCCCTGACGCCGCACCGGCGTTGTTCAGAGAGAAGTACCGCATGTCCCTTTCGGAGGACTTGTCCCAACCCGAACAGTCACGGTCTCGGCGATTCGACTGGAAGGCATTGAGCCCCTTCAGTAAACCGCTGTACAAGGACCTGACTTTTCAGGTCCTCGTCGGCATGGTGCTCGGCGTTCTTCTGGGCGTCTTCGTCCCGATCGTCGGGAAGAACGTCAACGTGGTCAGCACGATATTCATCAATCTGATCCAGATGGTGGTCGGGCTGGTGGTCTTCTGCACGGTCACCCTCGGAATCGCCAAGGTCCGCGATTTCGGCAAGGTCGGACGGATCGCGGTGAAGGCGATCCTCTACTTCGAGGTGGTGACCACCTTCGCGCTGGTGATCGGTCTGGTCGTGGTCAACGTGCTGCACCCCGGGTCCGGCATGCACGTCGATCCGGCGTCGTTGAGCGGCGCGAAGTCCGTGCACGCCGCGAAATCCATGAGCTTGTCGACCTTCCTGGAAGGTCTGGTGCCGACCAGCGCGGTCGATGCCTTCGCCAAGGGCGATATTCTGCAGGTGCTGGTGTTCTCGGCGTTGTTCGGCTGCGGTGTCGCCGCACTCGGCGCCAAGGCCGAACCGCTGGTGGGGGTCATCGACACCGTGCAGCAGAGTCTGTTCTGGGTCATCGGCAAGGTCATGCGGCTCGCGCCGCTGGCTGCGTGTGCGGCGATCGCCTACTCGGTGGCCAGTTACGGCTTGCACACCCTGTTGTCGCTCGGCTCGCTGGTGCTCGTCTTCTTTCTCACCGTGGCGGTGTTCTTCGTCGTCATCCTGTGGCCCATTTCGTTCTTCGCCGGTGTCAGCCTCTGGAAATTGTTGCGGTATTTCCGGGAGGAACTTCTGCTGGTCATCGGGACGAGTTCCTCGGAAAGCGTCTTTCCGCAGTTGACGGCCAAGCTCGAGAAGCTGGGTGTGAGCGACTCGGTGGTGGGTCTGGTCCTGCCGACGGCGTACAGCTTCAACCACGACGGCACGTGCCTGTACTGGGCGGCGACGAGTGTTTTCCTGGCGCAGGCGACCGATACCCACCTCGGCGTAGCCGGTCAGTTGAGCCTGATGTTCGTGTTGCTGTTGACCTCGAAGGGGGGCGCGGGGGTCGCGGGTTCGGCGATCCCGATGCTCGCGCTGACCCTCGCCGCCACCCACACCATCCCGGTGGCCAGCGTGGCGCTCATCCTCGGGGTCCACAAGATCCTCTCGGCGGCCTTCGTGTTCACCAATATCGCCGGGAACTGTCTGGCCACGGTCGTCGTCGGGAAATGGGAGAAAGCGATTGATTGGACGAAGATGAACGCGGAGCTGGCGGCGCGGGTGTGAACACCCGCCGCAGCGCAGCGGAGGCCGCGAATAGGGCAAGATATGTGGCATGCGCATCGGAGTCTTGACCGGAGGCGGAGACTGCCCCGGACTCAACGCCGTGATCCGAGCCGTCGTCCGCACCGCGAACGGCCGCTACGGGGACGCGGTCGTCGGGTTCCAGGACGGCTGGCGTGGACTACTCGAGGATCGCAAGATCCACATCCACAACGACGATCGCACCGACCGGCTGCTCACCAAGGGCGGCACCATGCTCGGCACCGCGCGCACCAATCCGGATGTGCTGCGCGACGGCCTGGGCCGGATCAAGCAGACCTTGGACGACAACGGCATCGACGCGCTCATCCCGATCGGCGGCGAGGGCACGCTCACCGCGGGCAGCTGGCTGGCCGACGAGGGCGTCCCGGTGGTCGGCGTGCCCAAGACCATCGATAACGACATCGATTGCACCGACACCACTTTCGGCCACGACACCGCCGTCACCATCGCCACCGACGCCATCGACCGCCTGCACACCACCGCCGAATCCCATCAGCGCGTCATGCTGGTGGAGGTGATGGGCCGCCACGCCGGGTGGATCGCGATGAACGCCGGCATCGCGGCGGGCGCACACCTGACGCTGGTCCCCGAGGTGCCCTTCGACGTCGACGAGGTGTGCACGATGATCAAACGTCGCTTCCAGCGCGGTGATTCGCATTTCATCTGCGTCGTGGCCGAGGGCGCGAAACCCGGCGAGGGCTCGTTCGCGCTGCGCCAGGGTGGAATCGACGAATACGGTCACGAACGTTTCACCGGCGTGGCCCACCAGCTCGGCGTGGAGATCGAACGCCGCATCGGCAAGGAGGTCCGCACCACCGTCCTGGGCCACGTCCAGCGCGGCGGCACCCCCACCGCCTTCGACCGCATCCTCGCCACCCGCTTCGGCGTCCACGCCACCGAAGCCGTCCACGACGGCCAATTCGGCCAGATGGTCGCCCTGCACGGCAGCGAAATAGACCTCGTCCCCCTCTCCGAAGCCACCAAACAACTCAAACTCGTTCCGGCACATAGGCATGGGGAGGCCGCGGCGTTCTTCGGGTAGTCGTCCCTCCTCTCCACGGGCCGCTGGCTTGCCTGAGCGAGTCAGCGGCCCGTGATGTGAAATCCGCGCGATCGCAAAGTCACCCCATTGCCTCGGCCTGCTGATATCGCTCCCCTGAATCAGTCACCATCGCGAATGCCACAGGCTTTCTCCTGCAGGAACTTACGGGTTCTTCGCCGGTTTCCGGGCAGGTGCGGTGCGCCGCTCGCGCGGCGAACGGTGCCGCGATGGACTCCATGTATCAGCAACTGCTCCATTTCCTCGAGCTGGATGCCTTCCTGGACGACCAGGGCATCGACCCGGTCGGATGAGCGCCGAATCCGAGGGACGGGAAGCCGCAGAGCGCTTCCGGACCGACCATGATCTCGGATTCCATCCGCTCGGCGATCTGGTGACGCTGATCGAGCAAACCACCAGCGCCGACGTCGCAGTACTCGATACGGAGGTCGATCAGCACGGCATGACGATGAAGCGGGGGGAAATGGGCCGACCGTACGTCGCGGTGGCTCGCACTCGGCGGCCGATGCGCCAACGAAGCACTCTGGCACACGAATTGGCTCACTTGGTGTTCGAAGACTGGTCGGCTGCCCCGGAGGTGAATTCCGGCAGCCCGGCCGAGAGCCGCGCGAACGCTTCGCACGGCACCTACTGATTCCTCTCGGCGGGGTCAGCGACCTCATCGGAGACAGTTCCCGACGCACCGACCTGGTGGTCCTGTCGATCTCGACGAATCGGCGGGCTTTCGATCAGGCCGACAGTCGCGTCCATCCGCTCAGTCCACGCGCGCGGAACCTCGCCCAGGTGGCACCAGCACGGGCCATTAGGGGGACCGGACACCTTCCAGGACAACGTGGTTCAGGCCTCCGAAAGGCTCTGCGCCCAGAGGACTGGGCGAGCGCCGTCCTCGACGATCACGCACATTGAAACGGATCATGACGGTAGTCTCCGACTATCTCAGTCGTGAGAATCCGGAGCAGGTCGCGACGGGTCATGACCGGTATCCCACGGCGACCTGAGTCACCAGGGCTCTGGAGTTCTCTTCGCCCACGGCAACGCGATTCAGATCGGTGAGGGCATGGCAGTAGGGGGCGAGGTCGCAGTCGCGTTCGAGGTAGAGCGAGCCGGTGTGGCCCTCCACGTGGATGATCGGGGATTCGAGGCGGCCGATGGATTGCGGGGACAGCTCGGCCGCCCGTGCGGCGGCGGCCTGGCGCACCCCGGCCGCGTCTCGGAGCTTGCGTAGGCGGCGGCCCGGAGATCGCCGGGCGAGGGTCGATCCGGTCACTGGTTCACCTCGCGCACATATGTTTCAGCCGTGTTCGCCGAGCGACGTTTTCGCTCGGGAATACCCGTCTGGCGAATTCCAGCACGGATAGTCGCGGGCTCCCCGGCAGCACCGATGTTCGGCCGATCGCGCCGGGTATCCGGTCGGGTTTCGAGTTTGTCGGTGGTAGTCATTACAGTCATGGCAGCACTCTCCGAAGACGTAGTTTGCAGACGAATGTTCGACCGGTGCTTGCTGATTCGCACGCCATCCGGCACACATCGAGTACACACCGAATCGTGCTAGCTTGGGGCCGAGCCAATGACATTCGTCGCCAAAAGAAAACGTTCCAATCAATCTGAATGCAACAGTCACAGCCAAAGGGGGCCTCATGACGATCGAAGCGACCACCGTGCCACGCAGGCTGCTCGCCAGACGGCTGGTCGAGTTGCGAGAGGCCGCCAACCTCAGCCGCGACGCCGCCGCCGAACTCGCCGAGATCGGCCGACAAACCCTGTGGCGCTTGGAGAACGGACGAACCTCGGAGGTC
Source organism: Nocardia miyunensis NBRC 108239 (assembly GCF_001613065.1). Lineage (GTDB taxonomy): Bacteria > Actinomycetota > Actinomycetes > Mycobacteriales > Mycobacteriaceae > Nocardia > Nocardia miyunensis. The sequence continues at coordinate 80,337 of NZ_BDBQ01000028.1, read as the reverse complement.
AAGAAGCCGACCATCCGCGCCCTCTGCCGCGTCTACGAGGTCGAAGGCGAGGACCTCGACAACCTCCTGTGGCTGGCTGATGAGTCCCGCAAGGACGGCTGGTGGCAGTCCTACAGCAGTGCGATTTTCCTCAATCGAGATCTGTTCATGAGCCTGGAGGCAGCGGCGAGTCGAATCACGTCGTTCCAACTCACACTGATACCGGGACTTGCACAAACAGCTGACTATCGACGCGCAATGGCGCGGGACTACTTGCCAGCGGTGAGCGGCGAGCAATTCGAGCAGCACCTCGAAGTGCTCGATATACGCCAAGCGCGACTGAGTAATTCGAAGGATCCATTGGAACTGGAAGTGTTGATCAGCGAGGCGACACTGCGTCATCGGATCGGCGGCGCTTCGGTAATGCGATCTCAAGTGCACCATCTTTACGAGCTGAGCAAACTACCCAACATATCCGTGCGAATCGTTCCCTTGACGGTCGAAGGTTTCCTCGGGCTTCAGACCGGATCATTCGTGATGCTCGAATTCCCGAAACATCTGAACCCGTCACTGGTCCAACCACCGGTCGTCTTCATCGAGAGTTACTCTGGGGCACTGTATCTGGACAAGCCAGCCGAGATCGAGCTGTATCAGAAGGCGCTGGCGGCTATCGAAGCAGCGGCGCTGGACGAGCCGCACTCCAGGGAACTGCTGCAACAGATCGAAGAGGAGTACGCAGCATGAGCATCGACCTATCCACCGCGACGTGGTTCAAAAGCAGCCGAAGCAACACCGGCGGAGATTGTGTGGAAGTTGCTCACCTCGACGGCGGCATGGTCGGCGTACGCGACTCCAAGAACCCGACCGGCCCGGCACTGATCTTCACGCCGTGCGAGTGGGATTCCTTCGTGGCCAAGGTGAATGACGATGCCTGAGAAGTTCCGCCGCACCTCACCCGGTCCGCCGAGCGGACCGGGTGCATGAGCTGAGCATTCGGTTTAGGGTCACAGCACGGAAGCATGTGAACAGCTTCGCGAACTCACTGATGGGCTCGACAGTCGGCGCGGGGCCGCGCGGATATTCGAATCTGGAATCACGATGCGGCAGTGGCCGGTTCGTTCGCCGCATCGTCGGGCCGCTCGTCCGCCTCGGCCCGCAGCTGCCTGGCGCGCCGGTCGCGGTAACGCACCAGCGCCCAGAGCAGCAGCGCCTCGGCGATCGCGGTGAAGACCGTGAGGAATTGACTGAAGTAACTGGCCAGCACATTCACCACGGTCAGCGACACCACGTCGGACCAGATGGCAAGGCGCACACCGAGTTCCTCGTCCCCGCGCAACCATGCCGCCGCGCCGACCGCGCAGCCGATGCCGACCGCTAGTTCGGCGACGGCGGCAATTGCCAAGGCCACCAGTGACTTCCAGCCGTGTCCCTGGGTGAGGTCGAGCATCCGGTCGATCTCGTGCCAGTGTGAATGCCAACCGGCGATCACCACACCGGCCAGCACCAGCCGCAACAGCGACCAGACCCCGTGCGCGATCAGCACCGTGATCAGCACGACGCGCAACACCGGCAGCGGCAGGAACCTCTTCTCGATCGAGACCCCGATCCGGGTCAGCCGCCGTTCCAGCTCGGGCTCGGTGTCGCAGGGCAGCGCACGCAGGTAATCATTCAGTGCGACAACGAGTTCGCGATGTTCGGGACCACAGCCATCCGGATCGATGGCACGGAGTTCGGCGAGCAACTCCGCACGCCGCTGGGCGTTCATCCGGCTGCCGACGAACTGGCCGACCTCCTCGGTGATCGCTCCCAACGCCAGCTCCGGGTGCACGGTCCGACGCCGCGCCGACATCCGCGCCACCGCGACGGTCAGCAGAAAAGCCAGATAGATGATCGGCGCGGCCAGCGGAAAGAAGTAGTTGTTGTCCGTAGTGATGAACTTGCCCACCTCATCGATGAACAGTCCCAGCCCCACCCCCGACAACAGCGATGCCCAGGTCATCGCCGTCCGCCCCGAGGACATCAGCAACAACAGACATGAAATCACCAGCAGCAGACCACCGAACAGCGCATGCGCGATGTGATAAACGCTCCCACCGATCTTCGGATACCCCGACGCCATCAGATACAGCCGCGTGATCACAACGGTCATCCCGAACGCGACAGCCATCAACGTCACCAGCCGCCCGGCCTCGGGCCGCCACCGAATCCTCATCTTCTGTGCGCCGATCACGAGAGATCAGCTTGTCACACACACCCGCCCGGCCGAACGCCTATTCAGGCAATTGCGCTCAGCGCGAGCACTTCACAACCTGCCCGCGGCACGGCGCGACGCTCTCCAGTCGACCCGAATCACTCACCGCAGACACTCCACGACCCAACCCACATCCACCCCGGCTCCCCCATTGCGCTCGAGGGCGCATTTCACAATCCGCTCCACCCCGACGCGACGCTCCGCCCATCACGTTTCCGCCCAATCGAACCCACGACAGCAGGGTCATCGGCACCGCACCGAAGGTGTCACCAACGTGCTTCGGGCACTGCGCGACCAGCTCATGTCATCCAGCCCGGGATGCCGCGCAACCAGTCACCGGGCGACCCGGCCATCCGTTGGAGATCGTCTTCGAGCTCGGCGAGACGCTGGCGTCCGAGGGATTGGGCGAGACGCCTGCGGTAGGACTCGAAGAACACGGCGCTCAACGACAGCATCTCCTCGCCGCGCGCAGTACGCAGCAGACGAACAGCGCGAGCGTCCCTGGGATCCGGCTCTCGGCAGACGTAGCCAACTCGCTCCAGTGAGGCGACCGTCTTCGCGGCCGCCTGCTTGCTGACTCCGAGCCGCCGCCCCAGCTCCGATGCCGTGGTGCCCTCGGGGCCGATCGCCTGAAGCGCGAACCCATGAAGAGGGCGAGCGTCGCCGTGGCCGCTCTCGGCCAGCGCGCCGTGCAGCTCATCGATCAGGTACCTGAACGCCCCGAGCAGCAGGAATGGAAGCTCGAAACCCGCACGCTCACCGGAAGGCATGCATACATGTTCGCACAGAAAAGACAACCGGGTGTACTATCTAGACAACCATGTTGTCTATTTGACGGAGCTTGCCGTGTCCCCTGTAATTCGCACAACCGAACGTCGCCGCTCCGAGACTCCGGCCGGCGTGATGACGACCCTCGCGTCGCCGACCGTCGGCGATACCGCCGGGCTCTCGATGTGGGAAGTTGAAATGAGAGCAGGCGCCTCCGGTCCGCTCCACGTCTTCGACTCCGAGCAGATCTGGACAGTGCTCGATGGCGAGCTGTCGGTAGCCATCGACGGTCAGCGCGAAGACGTCCGTTCCGGAGACACCGTCGTGATCCCCGCAGACCTCGAGCGTCAGATCTTCGCCCGGACCGACGCCCGCATACTTGTGTGCGGTCACGCAAACGCCATCGCCCGGGTGCCCGGGGAGCCCGGACCACGAGGAACCCCGGCCTGGATCGCATGACTCGGCGCGCCGACCCACCGCGCGCTCACGTGGATGAATGTTAGGTGCGTATCGCCCCCGAGTTAGGGGAGCGGGCGGTTGCCAGCCGTCGTCCGACTCGCCGCGCCGACGCACCGCACGCTCACGCCAATGCGCGGGAGGTGCGCATCGCCCACAAGTTGGACGTGCCGAGTCGGTTGCCAGCCGTCATCCGACTCCGCGCGCCGACGCACCGCACGCTCACGCCAATGCGCGGCAGGTGCGCATCGCCCACAAGTTGGACGTGCGGGGTAACTGTCAGCCGTCGTCCGGACTCGGCGCGCCGACCGACCCCACGCTCACACCGAGACGCGGGAGGCACGTATCGCCCACAAGTTGGACGTGCCGGGTCGGTTGCCAGCCGTCGTCCGACTCCACGCGCCGACCCACTGCACGCTCACGCCAATGCGTAGCAGGTGCGTATCGCCCACGAGTTGGATGTTCGGGGTGATTGTCAGCCGTCATCCGGACTCGGCGCACCGAGCGACCGTGCGCTCACGCCAATGCGCGGCAGGCGCGCGGCGTCAACGAGTTGGAGGCGCGGGGCGGTTGTCAGCCGTCGCCCGACCCGCCGCGCCTACCGACCGCACGCTCACGCCGATGCGCGGTAGGTGTCGCCCACCAGTTGGAAGTGCCGGGGCGGTTGTCATTCCTCGTCGAGGCGTCGGGCCAGTGCCTGTCCGGAGGGTAGGTCGTCGACGAAGCTGTGGACGAAGCCGAGCAGGGCATCGGTGTCGTGCCCCTCGGCGACGGCGTCGATCATGGCGTAGAGGTTTTGTTCGACCTCGTGGACCGCCGTTGCGACTCGGTTGCCTTCGGGGGTGAGGCTGATTTCCACGTGGCGGCGGTCCTCGGTGGCCGTGCGGCGATCGACCAGGCCGAGGGCCACCAAGCGGTCGACGAGTCTGCTGGGACTGTTGCCGCTCTCACAGATCAGTAATTGCCCGATTCCATTGAGCGACAAGGGACCTCGTTGTTGCAGCAGGCGCAGCACCTCGGCCTGCGAGGGGGTGATGCCGTGCGGTTTGAGCGCTTGGGCGAGCAGTCTGTTGCCTTCGCGTTGAGCGGCCAGGATCGCGAAGCGCAGATGTTCAGCGCGCCGCATGGCCCGGCATCGCGTCGGTGACGGTTTCGGCGAGGAAGGTCCGCACCACACCGGCGTAGGTGGCCGGGTGGGAGAACCGGAACATGTGACCGGTGCGCGGCAACACCACTTCGCGGGAATCGGGGATGCCCTCCCGCATGATCGTGGCGGCCTCTTCACCGATGAGCTCGTCATGCTCGGGGGTGATGATCAGGGTGGGCACCTGCACGCGGGGCAGGGCGGCGACGTAGTCGGCGTTCAGCGCCGCAACCACCCGCGCGCCGAACGAGGAGGCAGGGGTGTTGTCCAGGAACAGCTTTCGACTGTGCGCCGCGTTCCACGGGGTTTGGCCTTCGCCGTCGAAGGGCGAGGCCAGCCGGTGCGCGTGGGCGCGCAGCACCATCTGCCGGTACAGCGGTCCACGCAGCTTGCCCATGGTGCGCATCAGCGCCTTCCATGGCGCCGACGAGACCGGGTCGGCGGCGAAGCCGCCCGACATCACCAGCGCGCGCAGACCCGCGGGCTGTCGCACGGCCAGCGCGAGGGCGATGTTCGCGCCGAAGGAGTCACCGACGAGCACGTAGTCGTCCAGGTCGGCCACCGCGACGGCGACATGATCGGCGTAGTCCTCCATGTCGGCGACGCCTTCGGGCAGGCGCAGGGTGCGCACCGGCAGATCACCGTAAGGGGCGAGTTGATCGACGCTCCAGGGGGCGCCGGAGAAGCAGGGAATGAAAACCAGGGTGGGTTGCGTGTTGGTCATGTCAATATATTACACGACATCTATGTCGTGTCACTGGTTCACCGCCCCTTAGCGGCAGCGAAACACACCGATTCCGCCTTCCGAACGCGGGCACAGCAGAAGAAGATATCTCTCCTGGTCTACGCGTCCACGTCGTTCATCCGGTATCGGTGCCACCGGTCGACGGCCGTCTGCACGGCCTCCTCGTCCTCCTTGGCATGAGCCCCTGAAGCCCCCACCGCGCCGAGGACCACCCCGTCATCGGTCACCAGGACGCCACCGGCAAACGGAATGAAGTCACCGCCGTGAAGGTGCTGGATACTGCCGACGATCGCGTCCGGCAGCTGGATCCGGCCCGATGGCTGCATCGCCAGTAATGCGCTGCGCGCCTTGGCCACAGCGATGCGGCTCGTCATCGGCATGCCTCCGTCCGCACGCCGCAAGACGATCACGGCGCCGCTCACATCGGTGACGGCCACCGCCAGTGGCGGGAAGCCGCGCTCGGCACCGACCGCCAGTGCGGAGGCCACCAACCAATCGGCATCGGCCAAGGCCGGCCCGGGAAGGCGAGGAGTCTCACTCATGGGCTCGAACCTAGCCCGAGTGGGACGAACACACCGCACCGCTGTTCAGCCGCACCCGGATTACGTTCCGGCCGCGTATATGGCCTGCGGCACATGGCATCTCACCAGTACTGGGCCGATGTTAGCTGTTTCGTTGCGCCGCAACGCAACCCGTCATACAGGATCGTGGCGATGTGTACCGCATCGTCTCCAGCACCTCAGCCGATGGCGGCAGCTCCGTGATCGCTGTGGCCTACCAGCTGTTCCAGTGGGTGAGCTGGTCGGCCGGGAGGCGTTTCGCGGGCCGGAAGTCGGTGCCCTGCGTGTAGCCGATCGGGAACAGCCCGCCTTGGCTGTACCGGTCGTACGGGATGCCGAGAAGGTCGGCGGCCTGCCTTTCGCCATCACCGACCAAATGCAGCGTCGTCCACGCCGAACCCAGCCCGCGCGAGCGGAGCGCCAGCATGAAACTCCACACCGCGGGCAACAACGAACCCCAGAAACCCGCGCTCGACGTACCCGGGGTGTTGTCCACTCGGCCCTCGAGGCACGGGATCAACATGACCGGAACCTCGTGGAGATGGTCGTTGAGGTACCTGGCCGAGTCGGCCACGTGGGGCTGCCGCAGATCGCGCTCGTCGCCGAACGCGGGTTTCGGCGCGTCGAGGTACGGGGTCGCGTTGGTCCGGTAGATCTCGGCCAGCGCCCGCTTCCGTTCGGCGTCCTCGACGAATACCCACTGCCAGCGTTGGGAATTCGAACCCGTCGGCGCCTGCAACGCCAACTCGAGACACTCCGTCAACACCTCGCGCGGCACCGGCTTCTCGAGATCCAGCCGCTTGCGCACCGAACGCGTAGTGGTCAAAACTTCATCGGCGGACAGGTTCAGCACATTCCCGATCGTCATTCCTTCTCCCATCTCGGGCCGCTGCCGTCGGGCAAAGGTCCCGGAATCCGAACGCGGCAAACGATCTGTTCAACACTGAACTGCTGCAGATATTTCGGAAACCGCCAAGTCGTGTGAACCAACGGCCGGGCTGGTCGCGGCGAGCGAGAACCGCGCCTACATCTCCAGCAGCGCTTTCAACGCAGCCAAGTCGCGACGCACCCAGTCGCTGTCCGACTCGAAACGCTCGTCATCCATATCGGGCAGGCGGAACAGCGTGAACGCGATCGTTGTTCCGTCGCCGTTGCGTATTGCGCGCAACGGGATGTCGACGATCGAGCCGTCCCGCATGCGGACCCGGTGATCGGCCACGCCGAACGCGTTGGGCGGGCTGAAGCGGACGAAGGCCGTGCCCTGCGGCGAGGCCGCGACCCACTCGCCGGGCTCGGCGCCGGCGCTCGGCGAGCCCGGTTCGAGACCGGCGGACAAACCGGTCGCCCAGCGCGGAAAGTTGGTCGGCTCGGCGAGGAAATCCGCGACGTTGTCGAACGATCGGTCGATATCGACGGTGATAGTGCGCACTGGATACATCACCGCACCAAGATACGTCGAGCCGCAGCCGCGTCACCCCGTCCGACCTGCCTAGTTTCCGGCGGGCGTTTACAGCGGGGTCTGATCCCACCACCTGGCGAGCACTTCGTGCGCGGGGGTGTCGGCCATCATCTCCACCGGGCCGGTGTCGTACGCGTACAGCAGCGTATTCGACAGTGCGGGATCGGATTCGAAGGAGACGAGCATTTCGGCGGTCTCGGTCTGCATACTCTGCGGAACGATCCAGTTGCGGACGGTGAAGGACGTGTCGCCCTTGCTGCCGGTGGTGCCGCCCGACGTGGGGGCCGCGGCCAGGGCGGCCTGGGCGGCGGCGGGACTGTCGAAGACCGCGATGGCGTAGCTGAGCGAGGTCAGGCGCGAGGTGCACTCCCATGCGCCGAGCCAGTTCGCCGAGGCGAGCGGATCGGTGCGCCGGACCACGCTCGTCGCCGGGTCGCTCTCCAACACCTTGCCGGGCTGGCCGAGCTGACTCCGCTGACAGGACACCCGGCCCTGGTAGGCGTCCCCGGTATTCGATCCGCCCTGGGGCAGCAGGGTCGGAAAGGACTGCTCGACCTCGGTGACCGGATCGGATGGCCGCGTTGTCGGGGCCGCGCCCGACCCGGTCGCGGGAGCTTTGGCATTCGGCCCGGGATGCGAACCACCGGAAAGCGCGAAGAATCCCAGACCGGCCACGATCAACAGGGCGACCACACCGAGCACGCTCCACAGCAGCAGATTCGACGTATGCCTCGAAACTGGTTGCGGCACAGCGGGATTCGGCGAAAATCCACCGGGCGGAGGCACCGGAGGCGGGCCGGGCGACGCGGGCGCCTGCACCCGATGACCATTCATCGGCTGCCCGGCAGGCGGAACCCCGACGGGCGCGAGCGGAACCCCCGGACGCACAGCGCCGGGCGGCACCGTGGCGACGGGCGGCGGAACCGGAACGGGCGCGGTCAGCGCTTGCTTTGCCGCCGCGGCGAATTCCGCACAACTGGCGAACCGATCGGGAGCCCGCTTGGCCATCGCCCGCGCGAGCACCAGATCCATCGCCGGATTCACCCCGGGCCGGCGCGCGCTCACCGGCGGCAGCGGCAATTGCAGATGACCGTGGATCAGCTCGTTCGGATCCTCCGAATCGAACGGCCCGGTCCCGCTGAGCAGCCAGTACAGTGCACACCCCAGCGCGTACTGGTCCGAATGGTTGTCCAGCGGTGAGCCGGTCATCTGCTCGGGCGAGGCATAAGCCAGAGTCGCGGTGAACATTCCGGCCTGCGTGAGATGGGTGGAATCCTCCCGCAACCGGGCGATGCCGAAGTCGGTGAGATAGACCCGCTCGCCCTTACCATTGGTATCGCGGCCGAGCATGATGTTGGCGGGCTTGACATCCCGGTGCAGCACACCGTTGCTGTGCGCGTAATCCAGTGCGGCAGCGACACCCTCGATGATCTGCACCGCGCGCTCGGGCGGCAGCGTATGCGGATTCACCGTGGCCGCGTCGACCCCGTCGATGTACTGCATGCTGATCCACAGCTGCTCGTCCTCGACGCCGCGATCGTAGACGGCCACGATATTCGGGTGATCGAGCTGCGCGACGAGATCGGCCTCACGCTCGAAGCGCGCGCGAATCTCCGCATCCGCGAACAGTTCTCGGTTCAACAGCTTCAGCGCGGTCTGCCGTTGCAGTCGCGGATGCCGCGCCAGATAGACCGAACCCATGCCGCCCTGGCCGAGGAGGCGTTCGACGGAGAAACCGGCGAACACGTCACCGCTGCGCAACACCTACGACCCCCTTCCGGCTACGGGCTCATCCCCGGCATACGCGGGGAGGCGGTATGAGTCGATGCCACGCGCATCCTACTCGACCTGGACTCCGCACTCCCCGCTCGGAACTTCCCGCCCGGAAAACCTCAGCCCGGCGTCACCAGACCCGATTCGTAGGCCAGGACCACCGCCTGCGCGCGGTCACGCAGGTCCAGCTTCGAAAACACCTTCGAGACATGCGTTTTCACGGTCTGTTCCGCCACGAACAGGGACTCGGCGATCTCGTTGTTGGACATACCGCGGGCGATGAGTTCGAGTACCTCGCGTTCGCGCGGGGTGAGCGCGTTCAGTGCCGGGGACGGGTTGCGACGGGCGCGTCGGCGGGTGACGTCGGCGATGAGCCGCCTGGTCACCGTCGGCGCGAGCAGCGCCTGGCCGTCGGCGACGACCCGCACCGCGCGCACGAGTTCCTCGGCCGGAGCGTCCTTGAGCAGAAACCCGCTGGCTCCCAGGCTCAATGCCTCGTACACGTAGTCGTCGATATCGAAGGTGGTGAGCATCAGCACCCGCACCGGCGGATCGAATCCGGCGGCGAGGATGGCACGGGCGGCGTCCAGGCCGTTCATCTCCGGCATGCGCACATCCATCAGCACCACGTCGGGACGCAGGCGTTTCGCTTCGGACACCGCGATCTGCCCATTCGCCGCGTCACCGATGACGCTGATATCGGACTGAGCGGCCAGCAGCGCGCCGAAGCCCTGCCGGACCATCGCCTGGTCGTCGGCGATCAACACGGTGATGGGCACTGGTACGGCCTCAGGCGAATCGGATGATCGACAGCAGGCCCGCGACGATGCAGTACACCGCGAACGGCAGCATCGTGCGGGTCTTGAAGAAGCGTTCCAGGAAGCGCACCGCGAACCACGCGGCCAGACCGGCGACGATCGCGCCGACCACGGCTTGGCCGATGATGCCGCGTCCCTGCGGACCGGCCAGTTCGGGCAGCTTGAGCACGCCCGCGGCCAGAATCACCGGCGTGGCCAGCAGGAAGGCGAATTTCGCGGTGTCCTCGTGGTCGAGTCCGCGCAGCAGACCGCCGATCATGGTCAGACCCGAGCGGCTGAATCCGGCCAGCAGCGCACCGGACTGGGCCAGGCCGATGCCGAGCGCATCCTTCACGCTCAGGGCCGCGAGACGTTCGTCCGAGGCGAGATGCTCCTCGGTCAGCACATCGCCGTGGCCGGAGCTCCGCGCCTCCTCCTCGGCGAATTTGCGTCCGTAATCCGACAGCGACGGCGCGTTGCGGCGGCGCAGACCCTCGCCGACGATCAGCACCACGCCGTTGAGCATGAGGAAGATGCTCGCGTAGATCGGGGTGGCGAAGAGTGTCCGCAGCGGATGCTCCAGAACCAGGCCCAGGATGCCGACCGGGATGGTCGCGATGACGATGAGCCAGGCCAGCCGCTGCGTGGAGGTCTCGATGCGGCGGGTGCGCAGGGTCTGCACGAATCCGATGATGATGTCGCGCCAGTCCCGCCAGTAGTACCCCAGTAGCGCGATCGCCGTCGCGACGTGCAGGGCGACCACGAATGCCAGGTAGGGCGTGCCCGACTTGGCATCCCCCTGGGTGACCAACTCTTGCCAGCTGCCGCCGATCCACGCCGGGACCAGCACCGAATGACCGAGACTGGAGATGGGGAACAACTCGGTGACGCCTTGCAGCGCACCGATCACGATGGCTTGGAAGTAGGTGAGCATCGTGACGAGTCTCCCATGCGCGCCATCGGTACGCCGCACCAGTTCCCGGGCACATTCGCGCCACCTCCGAGTCCGTGGCGAACCGGCGCTGCCGCACTACCCGACGGTCTACCGGACGACCGCCCATGCCCCTGGTCGAAGCGTTTTTCGGCCGGGTCTTCGCCGGTTTCCGGATCGATCCCGACGTGCACGCGTCGACCACGCCGGATCGATCGGATTCGCGGCCCGTAGTGGACCGTCCCAGCGTCGCGCATCCCCGATCCCCGGCCTACTACTCGGCGAAGGGTGCGGCGATGGCGGACGGAGCCGACGGAAATCTGGCGCAGACTTGGAATCCGCCGTCGGGGCGCGGTTCGGCGGTGAGGGTTCCGCCGATGGCCTCCGCACGGGCGCGCATCCCGGCGATCCCGGTTCCGGGGGTTCCATCGGCCGGTGATTCGCCAGGGGCATTGACGACGAGCAGGTCCACGATCTCGGTCCGGACGATCAGACTCGCCCGCACGGCCGCGTGCGGGGCGTGACGCGAGGCGTTGGACAGCGATTCCTGCACGATCCGGTACAGCGCCAGGCCGACCGTGTCGGAGACGGTGTGCAGGGGGCCCTCGACGGTCCAGTCGATCGGGACGCCGGCCCGGCGCGCGCCCTCGAGCAGTGGGAGGACGTCGGCGGCCGCGGGTTGCGGTGCGTGATCGGGCAGCTGCCCGTCGCTGCGCAGCACGCCCAGCATGCTGCGGACTTCGTTGAGCGCGTCCCGGGCCGATGCGCCGATCGACTCGAATTCCGCACGCGCGGAAGGTGATACGTCCGAAATCCGGTAGGGCGCGGTCTGTGCCTGCACCACCACCATGGACATGTGGTGCGCGACGACGTCGTGCAGATCGCGGGCGATGCGCGCCTTCTCCTCGAGCACGGTCCGGCGGGCCCGCTCGAGCTCGCTGACCTCCTCCTGCTCGACCAGTGCGCGACGGGAGAGCACCAGCCAGCGCACCAGCAGACCGAAAAGGACCAGACCCGTCATCGCGATCGGCCAGCCGAAGGCCGAGGAGGCGACCGACTCGTCCGCCCCCGCCATCGTCGTGGCGAACAGCAGCGCCGAGGACACCCAGGCGACCAGCACGATCTGCATCTGCGCGCGCACCGCGACCGCGAACAGCAGCGGGAAGAACACCAGGATGTGCACGACCTGGAACGGCAGATGACTACCCGCCTGATGTGGAATCGCCAGCGCGATCAGCAGTGCCGAACCCGCCGAAATCGCCCATCCCAGAGCTGGATTCACCCGCACCAGCACCAGTGGCAGCGCCGCCAGCCCCGCGATGAACGGCTGCGCCGCCGCGGGCACCTGATGCGTCAGATGCAACGTCGGCCAGGCCACCGAGAACATGATCGCGGCCACCACCCCGACGAATACGTCGAACCACAACCGCATCCGTTTCGGATCCCGCGCCGTGCGCGCCAGCATCCGCACCATCCGAGCCATACCCATGACCCTAGAAACCCCGTCCACCCGATTCCGTCATACCCGCGAGTGAATTCGCACCCCTACCCCGGTACGAGACGCTCCCCCGACTCCCCCGGTACGCCCGCCCACGAACAGGCCCCCAGCGTGAGGCCCGATTCGCAGCCGAATTCATACGTTCACGACATGAGCGAGCCCCCTGCCGAAACCCCGCAGAACGTCGGCCCCGCACTCACGGGATCTGTGTTCCCGGAACCCGGCCGAGACCACGAAACTACGTTCGTTCGGCGCGAATCCCGTTGCACGCCAGCGTCATCGGAGTCGACTACTGGAACTGCGACGATTTCGCCCGCTACGTCGCCGCACGGCGTTCGTGTACCAGCTCCCAGACAACGGGCATCCGGATACAAGTCACCGAACTCACGACAGGACAGCGCCCACGATCTGCCCTCACACGAATACATCCCAACGCCCGCCAGCAGATCGCAGGAACCATCACCACGCAGCTCGGGATCGACGACCGCGCCGAACGATGGCGACCACGCGGACGCGGAGTCACCCCAACGATCGAGCGACCAGGCATCCGCTCCCGAACTGACCATCAGCTCCGGAACCACGGACGTAGTCGGGGTACCGGACTCGCGGGACGACTCGGGATCGACGCGGACGCTGAACGATGGCGACCACAAGGACACCGAACCACCACGTCCATCGAGCGTCCAGGCATCCGCTCCGGGACTCATCGCCGGGTCCCGGGGCCGCGCGATGAGATCGCGGCGCGTGCTGGCCGGGCTCGGTGCGCTCGGGGTGATGGTGGCGTTCGTCGTCGCGCAGCCGGTTGCCGGGGCGGCGGTGGGGGCCGTGGGTGGGGAGAATTCCGTGGCTCGGGCGGCTGTGACGGAGTTGACCGGGGCGCATCCGGGAAATGTTGTGCTGCCTGCGGATTTCGCCGCTGAGCGTGGGTATCGGCCGGTGCTGGCCGACGGGCTGCTGGTGGATCCGGGCGGCGATTGCTCCTCGCCGGTGCGGTTGCCCGCGGAATTCCGTACCGCGTGCCAGGCGCACGATCTCGGGTACGACCTGCTGCGTTATGCCGACGATCACGGACAGCCGCTGGGGACGTGGGCACGACAGGCGATCGATGCCGTCCTCGAGCAGCGCATGCTGGCCGCCTGCGAAGACCGCCACGGTCTGCGCCGGACCGGGTGCCGGACGATGGCCACCGTCGCCGGAACCGCCGTGGACCTGAACTCCCGTCGCCAGAACTACGCGACACCCCGCCCCGAGCATCTGCTCGGCATCCGGCTCGCAGGCGAACACCTCGGCCACCAATTCCTCGTCGTCGGCGCACCCGCCGCCCTGGTACTCAGCGCCGTCGCACTGCTCGTCACCGAGATAGTGCGTGGCAGGCGGCGACGAAACCCGACCCCGCCCGATCGCGCCGAGACGACGCGATGAATTCCGGACGTGTCGGCACCTTCACCGGATACGCAACCAGGCTCGCCAGGTGCGCGCCATGCGGCTGCGGCCGAGCGAATCGCTACTGCCCCGCACTGACAACTGTCGCTGCCAGGGCACCTGAAGACAATCCGGAATTCGGTGGGCGACAAGGAAATTCCGAACATCGACAGATTCGCCGGTGGGCGGCGCTCACGGGGCAAGGGGATGTTGTGCGAACAGTCGCCGCAGGCCGTACCCGAGCAACGGGGCAGATCCCGCCGCGCGGCCGGTCGATCCGGCGCGAACAGAACGTCATCCGGAGCGGGGGTCGACTACCCGTCTCGGACAAAGGCGATCGCGCTCGGAAAGGCGATCCATTCCTGTCGGCGGCACCCGCAGGGTGGCGAATTCGCAACGGATACAGAGGGTTTCGATGATCGTATCTACTGCTCACGTTCGAATCGGTAGCGAGTCCGAAGGTGACCCGGAGCCTGGGCGTTTTCCGATGCCGCGCACGGGCACTGCGGTTGCGGCGACGTTGGGGACGATGGTTTCACTGGCCCCCGGGCTGCTTCCTCGGACTCCGATCGCACAGGGGCTGCTCACCGGAGTACTCGTGACGTTGTTTCTCAGCGTGAGCGCTGGAGTGCGAATAATATTGCGGCACACCCGCTCTGGTTCGCAGAAGCGCCGGGTTCGAGTCGCTGTCGCGGCCGGGTGCGCGCTGATGGTGGCGCTGGCGGCGGTGCGGGCCGAATGGTGGCAGAACCGGTTGCGTGCGGCCATGGGGTTGCCGGACGTGGGTGCCGGTTACTGGCTCGAATGCGCTCTTACGGCTCTGCTGGTGACGGTTGCGCTGATCGGGTGCGCTCGCGCACTGCGGTGGATCGTTCGACGGGCTACCCGGGCGCGGAACGTCGCGCTGACGATTGTCGCGGCGCTCGCGATCCAGATCGCGCTCATGCCCGCGATGGCCGATGACCGGCGGACCGCCGACGCGCGAGCCGATGCGCCGACGGATTCAGCCAGTGCGCGGACGATCTCCGAAAGCCTTTCGGGGAGCGGCGAATCGGCGGTCGACTGGTCCGCACTGGGAACGCAAGGACGCAAATTCATGTCCGCCGACGCGGGACGATCGGTGCGGGTCTACGCGAGCCTGGGTTCGGCGCCCGACCTGAATTCCCGTGTTGCCCTGGCGATCCGCGAACTCGAACGGTCGGGCGGGCTGGATCGCTCGAATCTCGTCGTCATGGCCCCGACCGGATCGGGCTGGGTCGACGAGCACGCGGTAACCGGCCTGGCCCGGCGATTCGCCGGAGACGTCGCCATGGTCGCCGTGCAGTATTCCGACGCACCGAGCTGGGTCGGCTACCTGTTCGGCCGCCGAGCCGCGGAACAGTCGCAACGGGTCCTCTTCACCGCCGTGGAACGACGACTGTCCGACCTGAAACATCCACCGCGCCTGTACATCTACGGTCAGAGCCTGGGCGCGACCGCCGGAAGCTCGGTCTTCACCGACGACGCCGACCAGCGCCACCGCGTCTGCGCCGCCCTGTGGGCCGGCCCACCCGCCGACCGCGTTCACCACGCCGCCGCACGCATCCTGGCCAACTCCTCCGATCCGGTCGTCCAGTGGTCACACGAATTACTTTGGCACACACCGGATCTCACCGACACCCACCCGGACGCCCCACACCCGCCGTGGATCCCGGTCATCACCTTCGTCCAAACCAGCGCCGACCTGCTCTCCGCCCTCACCCCCACCCCGGGCCACGGCCACCGCTACGGCGCCGACCAGGGCACCGCACTGGGGACCTGCGGCTGAGGTCACCGTTCGCCCGGTCGATCCTCGGCGGTGACCGCCGTGCGCTCGTATTGCGCACGGGCGGACCGATTCTCACTGAGCGCGGCGACCTGATCGGGCACCATCCGGCGGTACAACGCCGCGCGCAGGGCGTCGGGTAGCAGGCCGACCACACGGACCAGCGGATTGACGTATCGCGGGACGGTGACCTCGAATCGAGGACGGGCGATGACGGCGGCCACGGTTTTCGCGATGTCGTCGGGGGTGAGCATGGCGACCGCGCCGGAGGACGTGCCCGCGGCGAGCGCGGTGTCGACCACCGTCGGCATCACCACGGACAATTCGACTCCGCTGCCGCGCAATTCGGCGCGGACGGCACTCAGGTATCCGTACACGCCGTGCTTGGTCGCCGCGTAGGTGGCCTCGCCCGGGGGAGCCAGTTTGGCGGCCGCCGAGGCAACGGTGACGACATGCCCGCGACCTCGGGCTCGCATCCGGGGCGCGGTCAGGCGCACTCCGCGGATGACGCCGTGCAGGTTGACCTCGAGCTGGCGGTGTGTCGCCTGTTCGGGTTCCTCGTCGAACGATCCGACCCACATCACTCCGGCGTTGTTGACCAGGACGTCGATCGGGCCCCATTGCGCTTCGACCGCGTCCAGGAAACTTCGGAACGACGCGGAATCGGTGACGTCGAGCGGGAATCCCGCTGCCTCACCGGGCAATCGGGCGGCGACGGCAACCGCGGCGGCAGCATCCAGGTCGCCGATCGCGATGCGGTTTCCCGTCGCGCTCAGGCGCTCGGCGATCGCCAGGCCGATCCCCCGGGCCGCACCGGTCACCGCGATCACGCGGCGTGGCGCTTCCTTCGCCGAACCCATCGGACCTCCTCACACCACGAATAAATCTGACATGCTTTCATGTCAAAACTCGGCCGCCAGTATTACACAGCAGTGAGCGAGACCGTGGACGAGGACCGGCCGGCTAGGCCGTGTCGTTCAGACCCGCCAGGGCAGCGAGAAACAACGTCGCGCACACCTGGGTCAGCATCTGTGGCGACTGCCGCATGCCGGTCATCATCCAGTCGACCAGCAGATTGTTCACCCCGCCCGCCAGGGCGACCGCGGTCAGCTGGGGCCGCTCGTCGGAGAGGTCGACACCCGGCTGCTCCGCCCACACCGCGACGATCAGATCGGCGAATGCGCGCAACACTCCGTGGCGCAGTTCCTCGATCTCGGGTGAGACGCCGACGACCTCGATGAGCACGATGCGCGCGCGGCGCGGATCCTCGGTCAGATAACCGATGAACGCACCCAGCCCCCCGCGTGCGGCCACCGCGATATCGCCGCCCGCCGTGGTGATCGCGGTCTCGGTCACCCCGCGCAACTCGGTGACCAACGCGCCGTACAGCCCGGCGAGGGCAGCCTGGCGATCACGGAACGACTCGTAGAAATAGCGTTCGGTCAACCCCGCCGCGACACAGATCTGTTTGACCGAGGTTGCCGCAAAACCATTGGTGCCGAACAGTTCCAGCGCGGCATCGAGGATCGCGGCACGACGGACGCGGGTGCGCTCGTCGGCGGACATGCCGGAATAGCGTCGGCCGGTACCACGGCCGGATCCGCCTGCCATCGATAAAATCCTTCTTTCCGGTCGACTTTCTCCGTGCAACACTCTGCCATGCCATAATCTGACAGGTACACATGTCAGATAGGCTGATACTCAGCCGCGCAGGGGGTGTCCGAGAGTGTTCACCGAATGGTTCGGTGCGGCGATCGCACGGTGGGAAAGCGCCAACGGCGTGCGCCTGGGGCCGCGTGGATTGCAGCGGATGATGACGCGGGCGGGATATCCGGTCTCGGCCGGATACCTGTCCATGCTCTACACGGGCCACCGTCGCCACCCTTCCCAGGCGCTGATCGAGGCCCTGGCCGCTGTACTCGGCGTATCCACCGCCGGTCTGCCGACCGCCGGCACTTCTGGCAGCGATGCGCCCAACGGCAGCACAACCCCGTCATCGAACCATTCGCCGAGGTCCGACGAAAACCCGAGCGGCAACACCACAAAATGAGAGACATGGCCGGACAATCCCCCGGCAGGGAGTATCGGACACGCCGATTTACGTTGCCGCACAGATCATCACGCATGCCGAGGTCGCACACGTGAACAACGCGCTGTCGCGGGCGATCACCGAACAGCTCTGTCCGCCCTGGCGACTCGATGACCTCGACATCCGCGCACTGCCACGTCAGCAATACGCGCAAGCAGCCGTCCGTGCACTGCCGATCGATGTGTCGCCGAAGGGAGGAACCAGCATGTGCCGCCGGTCGTGTCCGGGCGCGCGAGCTTGTCGATCGCCGAGCGACTCTGTGCGATGCGGCCGCTCGACGACGACGAGCCGCCTGAGGCCGAATCCGGCCTCAGGCGCCAACCACCGACTTTACCGCCGCTCGCGAGCAGCGAGAACGAAATCCCTTGCGGGACAGCGCAATCGGACCACGCACCAGCTCGCCGAAACCCCTTGCGGGATCAGGCGATCGGGCCGCGCGCTGCCTCGTAGGCCGCAGCCACGCGGTACAGGCGATCGTCGGCGAGGGCCGGGGCCATGATCTGCAGGCCGACCGGGAGGTTGTCGTCCGGACTCAAGCCCGAGGGGACCGACATGGCACAGTGCCCGGCCAGGTTGGTCGGCAGGGTGCACAGGTCGGACAGGTACATGGCCAGCGGATCGTTGACCTTCTCCCCCAGCTTCCAGGGGGTGAACGGGCTGGTCGGCGAGACCAGGACGTCGACCTGCTCGTAGGCGCGGTCGAAGTCCTGAGCGATCAGGGTGCGCACCTTGAGGGCCTTGCCGTAGAACGCGTCGTAATATCCGGCCGACAGCGCGTAGGTGCCGATCATGATGCGGCGCTTGACCTCCGGGCCGAATCCGGCCTCGCGGGTCGCGGCCATGACCTGTTCCGCGCTGTGCTGACCGTCGTCGCCGACGCGCAGTCCGTACCGCATCGCGTCGAAACGCGCCAGGTTCGAGGACACCTCACTGGGCAGGATCAGGTAGTAGGCGGGCAGCGCGTGCTCGAAGTTCGGGCACGACACCTCCAGCACGTCCGCACCGAGATCCTTCAGCGTGGCGACGGCGGCGTCGAAAGAGGACAGCACCCCGGGCTGATAGCTGTCCGAGTGCAGCTCCTTGACCACACCGACCTTCACACCGCGCAGATCCCCCCGCGCCCCTTCGCGAGCCGCGGTCACCACATCGGGCACCGCGACGTTGCGCGATGTCGAATCCCGCGGGTCGTATCCGGCGATGACCTCGTGCAGCAGCGCGGTGTCCAGGACCGTGCGACCGCACGGACCCCCCTGGTCCAGCGACGACGCACATGCGACCAGGCCGTATCGCGACACCGTGCCGTAGGTCGGCTTCGTGCCCACGGTCGCGGTCACCGCGGCGGGCTGGCGAATCGATCCGCCGGTGTCGGTGCCGATGGCCAGCGGGGCCTGGTACGAGGCGAGCGCGGCCGCCGAACCACCGCCCGAACCGCCCGGAATCCGCTCGGTGTCCCACGGGTTGCGGGTCGGGCCGTAGGCGGAGTTCTCCGTCGACGAACCCATGGCGAATTCGTCCATATTGGTCTTGCCGACGATCGGGATGCCCGCCGCGCGCAGCTTGCTCGTCACCGTCGCGTCGTACGGGGACACCCAGCCCTCGAGGATCTTCGACCCGCAGGTGGTGGGCATATCGGTGGTGGTGAACACGTCCTTCAGCGCGAGCGGTACACCGGCCAGCGCCGAGGCCACCTCGCCACCGGCGATCGCGCGATCCACCTCGGCCGCGGTCAGCAGCGCCTGCTCACCCGCGACGTGCAGGAAGGCGTTGAACTCCCCGTCCACCTCGGCGATGCGCTGCAGATGCGCCTCGGTGACCTGCACCGAGGACACCTCGCGGGCGTGGATCTTCTCCGCCAGCTCGGCCGCGGACAGCCGGGTCAGATCGGCCTGGCTCATTCGCCCTCCCCCAGAATCTGCGGAACCTGGAACCGCTGCTCGTCGATCGCCGGAGCGCCCGAGAGCGCCTCGTCGGGAGTCAGGCAGTCCACCGGAACGTCCGCACGAGTCACATTCGTGGTCGGATTCGGCGCCGCGGTGGCGGGAACATCGGCGGCGACCTGCGAGATCACCTGCACGTGGCTCAGGATCGAATCCAACTGGCCCGCATACAGGTCGAGCTCTTCGTCGGTCAGAGCGAGCCGGGACAACCGGGCGAGGTGTGCAACCTCGTCGCGGGAGATGGCGGGCACCGCGGGACCCCTTTCGGCAGGTTCGAGCGTTGAACAGGTCCGGCATCGAAACGATCGCGCCGGTTGACACCGATAGCCTAGCGAGTCGGCCCGCACGCCCCGCGCACAGGAGCCGATATCCCGGCCTCCGCCGCGCTCCGTCGCTCCGCGGTATCGGGCCGGAACGCTTTCAAACCTGGCCCCTAGCGGACATTTGGTTGACCGCTCAACGTCCGCCCTGCTTCAGGTGGCACGAACCGGTCGATTCGGCTCACAATGCGAGTGGAATCCCCCACCACGGATAATTCGAGTCGATTACCTGCCATCACGGGTGTAAACATGACCAGGCCCGGGTATCCGTCCGAAAGTTTCGGTCGCACAGGAAGGAAGGAAAGCACGTGTCATTTCTGCTCCGCGTGCAACTTCCGGATCGCCCAGGAAGTCTCGGATCTCTCGCTGTCGCCTTGGGCTCGGTAGGCGCGGACATTCTCTCGCTCGACGTAGTCGACCGCGGGGCCGGTTACGCCGTCGACGACATCGTCGTCGAGGTCACCCCCGGCGCGCTACCCGACACGCTGATCACCGCGGCCGAATCGCTCGAGGACGTTCGCGTCGATTCCCTGCGCCCGTATTCGGGGGTGCTGGACACGCATCGCGAACTCGAGTTGATCGACCAGGTCGCCGGAGCGCGCGACGACCGATTACAGGTGCTCGTCGACGGGGTGCCGCGGGTGCTGCGCGTCGGCTGGAGCACGGTCCTGGATATGGGTCCGCAGGGTGCGTATCGGCTGGTCGGCAGCCAGAGCGCACCCGAGACCCAGGCGGCATCGGCTCCCTGGATGCCCCTGGAGAAGCCGGTCGCCCTCGACGGCGAGGCCGACTGGGTGCCGCAGATCTGGAAGGATATGGACACCAAGCTGGCCGCCGCACCACTCGGCAACACCGGCAAGGTGCTGATGCTCGGGCGTCCCGGCGGACCCGACTTCCGCCCTTCCGAGATCGCCCGGCTGGGTTATCTATCCGGCATCGTCGCCACCGTCCTGGGCTGACGCCGAAATGCGAAGGGCTACAACGCCAGACGCATGACCGTCAGTGCCGTGCCCGTATCGGTCACCCAATCCCGTTCGGGCACATGGGAGAAGCCGATTCGGTCGTAGATGCGGCGGGCGTCGGCCATGCCGGGCATGGTCGTGAGAATCACCGCCTCGAAATCCTCCACACGAGCGGTCTCGATGACCGCGCGGACGAGGGCGGCTCCGATACCGCCGCCGCGGGCCCGCGGATCGACCGCGAGCATCCGGAACTCCAGCTCGCCCGGCCGGGCGATATCGGCGAAAGGCGTCTTCGGACGCGCGATCGTCACCGAACCGAGCACCTCACCCGCGCGCGAGGCGACCAGCACTTCCGCCGCACGCGCACGCTTGGCCGTATCGAAAAGCTCTGCGACATAGAGGCTTTCGGGGTGTATATGCCCTTCGCCGACGTAGATGCCGACGGTCAGCGCGCCGACGTCGGCGAACTCCTCCTCCCGCACCGGACGGATCTCGATCTCCGGCGCGAGTTCGGCTCTGCTGCGTTCGGGCGTGGTTTCCGCGGACTGTCCCCGGCTCATTCCTCGTCCTCGCTCTCATCCGCATCCGGTTGTGGTGTCACCGCCTCGGGGCCGCTCTCGAGCAACGTGCGGAATCCGTCCTCGTCCAGGATAGGCACGCCGAGTTCCTCGGCCTTGGCCGCCTTGGAACCGGGCGCGTCGCCGATGACGACGAAGGCCGTCTTCTTCGAGACCGATCCGGCCGCCTTGCCACCGCGCACCAGGATGGCCTCCTTGGCCTCGTCACGCGAAAAGCCTTGCAGCGAACCGGTGACCACGATCGACAGACCCTCGAGATTGCGTTCGATGGAGGCGTCGCGCTCGTCCTGCATGCGCACGCCCGCGGCACGCCATTTCTCGACGATGGCGCGATGCCAGTCGACGGTGAACCATTCGATCAGCGCCGCCGCGATGGTGGGGCCGACGCCGTCGACCGCGGCCAGCTCCTCGCCCGAGGCCTGCTCGATACGCTCCATACTGCCGAGTTCGGCCGCCAGGGCGCGCGCCGCGGTCGGCCCGACGTGCCGGATGGACAATGCCACCAGAACCCGCCACAGCGGACGGTCCTTCGCCGAATCCAGGTTCTGCAGCAGGCGGCGGCCGTTGGCCGAGAGGCTGCCGTCCTTGTTGACGAAAAGCGTTGTGGTGAGCAGCTTTTCCTCGGACAGGTCGAACAGGTCGCCCTCGTCGGCGATGACACCGGATTTGAGCAGATCGACCGCGGCCTCGTAGCCGAGGGATTCGATGTCGAACGCGCCGCGCCCGGCCATGTGGAACACCCGCTCGCGCAGCTGCGCCGGACAGTGCCGCTGATTCGGACAGCGGATATCGGCGTCGCCCTCCTTCTCGGGCGCCAGCTCGGTGGCGCATTCGGGGCAGTGCGTCGGCATCACGAACGCGCGCTCGGACCCGTCGCGCATATCGACCACCGGCCCGAGCACCTCGGGGATGACGTCACCGGCCTTGCGGATGGTCACGGTATCGCCGATCAGCACGCCCTTGCGGACGACCTCGGCGGCATTGTGCAGGGTGGCCATCGCGACGGTGGAGCCCGCGATGGAGACCGGTTCCATCACCGCGAACGGGGTGACCCGGCCGGTGCGGCCGACGTTGACCTGGATGTCGCGAAGTTTGGTGGTGGCTTCCTCCGGCGGATATTTGTAGGCGATCGCCCAGCGCGGGGCACGGGAGGTCGAGCCGAGTCTGCGTTGCAGGGCGATCTCATCGATCTTGACGACCTGGCCGTCGATCTCGTGCTCGATATCGTGCCGATGCTCACCCCAGTACGCGACGCGCTCGAGCACCGCATCGGCGCCCCGCACCCGCACGGTGTGCGCGGAGACCGGCAGTCCCCACGCCACCAGCGCCTGATACGCCTCGTACTGCGAGGCCGGGCTGAAACCCTCCATGCGACCGAAGCCGTGGCAGATCATCCGCAGCCGCCGCCGAGCGGTCACCGCCGGATCCTTCTGCCGCAGTGAACCCGCGGCGGTATTGCGCGGATTCGCGTACGGCGCTTTGCCTTCCGCGACTATGGCGGCGTTGAGATTCTCGAAGTCCTCGAGCCGGAAGTACACCTCGCCGCGCACCTCGAGCAGCGCGGGGACCGGGAACTCCGTCGTGGGGGTGAGCTCGGTGGGGATGTCCTCGATGGTGCGGGCGTTGAGCGTGACGTCCTCACCGGTGCGGCCGTCGCCCCGGGTCGCACCGCGCACCAGCCGCCCGTTCTCGTAGACGAGGTTGAGCGCGACGCCGTCGATCTTCACCTCGCAGACGTAGTGGATGCCCGGGCCGGTCTCGGCCTCCACCCGGCTGATCCAGGTGCGCATCTCCTCGGCGTCGAACACGTTGTCCAGCGAGAGCATGCGCTCGAGGTGGTCGACCGCGGTGAAATCGGTGGCGAAACCGCCACCGACCAGCTGCGTCGGAGAATCGGGGGCACGTAGATCCGGATGCGCCTCCTCGAGGGCCAGCAGACGCTGGAAAAGCGCGTCGAACTCGCCGTCGGAGATGATCGGCGCATCGCGCACGTAGTAGCGGAACTGGTGTTCGCGGACCTGCTCGGCGAGCTCCTGCCACTGCAGCCGCTCGTCGCCGGTGGCCGCGCTGATCCCGCTACCGGATACCTCCGATGTCACCGATTCACTGGTCAGCTCGCTCACGGGTCGAACATTAGTCGAACCCACCGACACAATCGGCGCGACCTGCATCGATCCCGAGGAAAAGGGGCATGTCGGACGTGGCGCGAGCTGACCGGCGATCGACCTGCTCCGGCCGTTGTTCCGATTCGAAAACTGTTGGCAGTCTTGTATCTTGACATCATGGCATCGACGCCCGAAGTGAACCCGAACGAACCACACATCGCCCGGATGTACGACTACTACCTGGGTGGAAAGGATCACTACCAGGTCGATGCCGAGGCCGCCGAGAAGGTGCTCGAGGCGCTGCCCGACGTCCGTATCGCCGCCCAGGCGAATCGGGGTTTCATGCATCGCGCGACGCGGTATCTGGCCGGCGACGCCGGTGTGCGGCAATTCCTCGATATCGGAACCGGGATCCCCACCGAACCCAACCTGCATCAGATCGCGCAGGAACAGGCGCCCGCCGCGCGGGTCGTCTACGTGGACAACGACCCGCTCGTGCTGGCCCACGCGCGCGCCCTGATGAAGGGAACCCCCGAGGGGCGCACCAACTACATCCAGGCCGACGCCACCCGCCCGCAGGAGATCCTCGACGCCGCGCGCGCCACCCTGGATTTCACCCAGCCGATCGGGTTGTCGGTGATCGCGTTGATGAATTTCGTGCCCGGCGCATACGACATCATCGCCACCCTGACAGCCGCGCTCGCCCCCGGATCGCACCTGGTCATGACGCATCTGACCGCGGACTTCGATCCGGCGGGAGTCACCGCAACCGCAAAGGTGTACCGGGAGCGCGGAATGCATTGCCAGCCGCGGACCAGGAGTGAGATCACCCAATTCTTCGACGGCCTCGAACTACTCGATCCCGGAGTGGTTCCCATCCACCGCTGGCGAGCTCCCATCGAACCGCCGAAATCGAGGGACGCCCAGGTCCCCGGCTACGCGGCCGTCGCGCGGAAGCCCTGATTCGCGGGCGGGGCCGGATATCCGACCAGCGGTATCCGCTCCCACCGCCAAGGCGCCGACCGCCCGGTGGGAACAGCGCCCCCGCCACACGGGTTGGAGACCGTATGGAACTCGCCACCGCCCTGGATTTCGCCCGCGCGCACACCCGCTCGGTGCTCACGACGATCCGACGCAACGGCCGCCCGCAGCTGTCCAACGTCACGCATTGGGTCGCCGACGACGGCCTGATCCGCATCTCGATCACCGCGGACCGGGCCAAATACATCAACCTGCGCCGCGAGCCCTGGGCCGCCCTGCACATCACCCGCGAGGACTTCTGGGCCTACTCGGTCATCGAGGGCGACGTCGAACTCACTCCCATCGCCGCGACCCCCGACGACCCGACCGTCCACGAACTCATCGACTACTACCGCGCCCTGTCCGGCGAACACCCCGACTGGGACGACTACCGCCGAGCCATGATCGCCGACCGCCGCGTCATCGCCCGAATCACCCCCACCCGCGCCTACGGCATGCTCCCCTGACCCGAAACCACCTGCGCCGGTGGATATTCCGCGTTCGCTCACGACGCGAAGTGGGCCACGAGCCGTTCACCCAGCGCGACCAGGGGCAGGCAGATCAATGCGATTCGAGGTCATCGACGTACCGCGTTGGTGACGCTGCGGGTGATCGACGCCACCCACGAGAATGCGATCGAGACATCGACCTCACCTCATCCTTCGATGCCTCAGAATCCCTCAGCACCGCAGATGTTTTCGAGTTCGGATCTGCAGAGTTTGCGGACGTTCTCGATTGCGGCGTGTAGGACTTGCGGAGCGGGGGTCAGGGATTCGATTATCTCGTCTGTTGCGGTGAGGCCTGCGCGGGTCAGCAGGGTTTTCTCGTTGGTGATCCATTCGCCGCGGGCGGCGAGGATGGCGTGGGCGAAACAGGAGGCGGCTGTGGCGATCTGGCCGGCGCAGGGGGTCAGGCGGCCGTAGCGGGCGTGGTTGGCGGCGGCGTAGTCGAGGGTCAGGTCGGCGTGGGCTGTCCAGACGTGCGGGGCCTTGCGGCGCAGGGCTTCCGGGTAGGCGGGGTGCGGGAGTGTGCCGCGCAGAACGTGATTGATCGCCAGCTCGGCTACGACCAGGTAGGTGGGGATGCCCGCGAGGTGGAAGGCCAACGGCTCGATCCGGAATCGGCCCGCCTCGGCCGCGCGTAGTTGCGCGTCCACCACGTCCAGGTCGCGGTAGTGCACATCGACGCGGCGGTCGTCGATGGTCAGCCATGCGCCGCCGTTGAAGACGCCGCCACCCCATTCTCCCAGCTCGGAGACCTGTCCGGGCCAGCCGACGGCGGCCAGGTCCGCCGGGGTGAACCTGCCGCGATAGTAGATCGCCAGATCCCAGTCGCTGTCGGGGCGGGCGGTGCCCTGCGCCCGCGATCCGCCCAGCGCCACCGCCGTGACGCCCGGCAGCTCGTAGAGCGTGTCGGCGGTCGTGTTCAGGAAGGTCTCGTCGTCCACGCGGCTCCAACCCTATCGTTCGGCGGCCCTAAGCCTCCTCGGGCTGCGGCGGTTCGGGCAGTACCTCACCGGTCTCCAGCAGGGTCTTGAGGTTCGCCAGGATCGCGGCCCAGCCCTCGGTGATGCCCGCGAGCATCGCGCTTCCCGGCCCGAATCCATTGTGCACCACGGTCAGCTTCACCTGACCGCCGAGCGGCTCGATCTCGAAACGCACCCGGGAGCGCGGTTCACCGGACAGTTTCTCGAAATCCTCTGCACTGAAACCGAATTCGTCCGCGAATGCCTGATCGACGGTGTGCCAGGTATAGGACAGCACGCGATACGGCCGCGCCTCGAGGACGACCTGTTCGGGGTCCTTGCCGGTCCAGCCGCCCTGGGCCCAGGTCATCGGCGAGCCGGGCTGCCAGTCGGTGTCGAAGGTCGCACCCCAGTAGCGGCTGGTGAAGGCCGGATCGGTCAGCGCCTGCCACAGCTGACGATCGGTGGTCCTGATGTAAGTGGTGTAGACGAATTCGTTCGAATCGGTCATGGTCACGCTCTCCAATGTGGATTTGAGGTCGGCGAGCAGGTGCACTCGCCCGCGGTCGTAGCGGTTGATCCAGCGATCGGCGATGGCGTTGATGGGCTCGGCGTTCAGATAGTGCAACTTCTCGCGGCCCCGGCGACGGGTGCTGACCAGATTCGCCGCCTCGAGCACCGCGAGATGTTTGCTGACGGCCTGCCTGGTCATCGCCAGCCCGGCGCACAGCTCGCGCAGGGTCTGACCGTTGTCCGCGTTCAAACTGTCGAGCAATCGGCGCCGGCTCGGATCGGCCAGGGCCTTGAACACCTCGTCCACATCACCATCCTCCACATGCAACCAAAAGGCTGCACATTCCGACAATAGGCAGCCGATTGGTTGCCTGTCAATACCGGCCCGGTGTCACGGCCTCCGACAGCGGGCGGCAGGATCACACCCGTGCTGCGCAACTTTCAGGTGACCAATCACAGATCGCTGGCCGAACCGCAGGAACTACGGCTGGTCGGCACTCGGGCCGCATCGCTGCCCGCGCCGGTGACCGCGGTGCACGGCCCAGCCGCCTCGGGCAAGTCGAGCCTGGTGGACGCGCTGGGCCAGATGCGCGAGGCGGTGCTGAACTCGGTCACCGGCTGGGATCCGTACGCCGGTCCGGTGCGCGCCCCGCACCTCGGATTCGCCGATCACCCTTCGGAATTCGCCGCGACGTTCATCGCCGAGGGCATCTCCTACACCTACGGTTTCCGCCTGGACAACGCCGATGTCCGCGCCGAATGGCTGCACAGCCACCCGCACAACCGCAAACGCGTCGTCTTCGAACGGGACGGCGAGCAGATCCGCATCGGCCCGCAGTTCGAAGCGGTGCGCTACGGCATCGGCGCGCTGGTGCCGCTGGTGCGCCCGAACGCGTTGCTGCTCAGCCTGGCCGGGCAGATGTACGCCGAGGCGCTGGTACCGGCCTACCACTGGTTCTCCGCCCAACTGGACGTGCTGCGCGGCCGGGAGGACGCGGAGACCACCGCCCGCCGCCTCGCCGGTCACCTCTCCCGCTCACCGGAGATCGCCGCCCGGCTGCTGATGCTGCTGCGCTCGGCCGAACTGGGCATCGAGGATCTGCTCATCGCCGAGCCCGACCCGATGTACGCGGACTACCTGCGCGACCTGGATGCCGAAATCGCCGGTGCGGCAAGTGAACTCGACGCCTGCCTGGCCTCCCCCACGCACGCGGTGCGATTCGAGAACACGCACGGGCTCTCCCCGACGGCCCTGGAACGCGAGGTGAGCAATCTGCGCGCGGCCCGCGACACGCTGTACACCCGGATGATGACCCGCCGCGGCGCGGGCCTGGGTCTGGTGCACGAGGGCATCGACACGCCGTTCGACATCGCCGACGAATCCACCGCGACCCTGGCCCTGCTGCGCCTGCTACCCACCGTCCTGGACGCACTGGACACCGGTCGCGTCCTGGCCGTGGACGATATCGACACCAACCTGTCCGGCGACACCGCAGACCGGCTCATCCACCTGTTCCAGAATCCGGAGACCAATTCCCGTGGCGCGCAACTGATCTACACGACCAGCAACCGAACCCTGGTCGACCGGGGCAACGGCCGCTCGTCCCGCCGCACCACCGTCTGGCAGCTGCGCCGCACACCGAAGGGCACCAGTGAGCTGACCGCCCACTGAGCGCATCGGCCGCGGCCTGACGCTCGACGCCGCCCATCGATTCACCTCGGCGCACGCCTGTGGTCCGCCATCGTGCGATCCGCAGGCGGGCCCGCGCCCCTCGAGTCGGCCTCGTGGCTCCACACGTCGTCCGGCCCGCGGCGCGCCTCGTCCCACCGCGCACACCGCCTAGCATGGTGACCATGCTGCTGCAGATCGTGTTCATCGTGGTGATCGTCGGCGCGCTGGTGACCACGGTGGCGTTGTACCTGCGCGGACGTAGCGGTTCTCCCTCGGCACACGCCGAATTCGGGACGTTGTACGTCACGGGCGTCAGCCCCCGTCCGGCCGCGCAGGGTGAGCAGTTCGTGACGATCACCGGCACCCTCGCCGGTCCGTCCGTCCCCGGGGAGACGGTCTACGGCCGCTACGCCTGGGACGTCAACCAGTGGCCCAGCCCCGGCGACGAGATCCCGGTCAGCTATCCGCCCGGCAAACCACAGCACTGGCGGATCGGGCATCCGGGAGCCCGCCCGCCGCTCGGCTCTTGACCATCGGGGCGCGGTTCTCGTCGAGCAGGAGCCATCGCGAAGCCGCACAGTGACGGGGTGTCGGCGAGCGCAGGCTCCCGGCAACGGCGTGGCCTCGCCGAACACAGCATTCCCAGCGAATCAGGCCGCGCTCGGATCATCGGCACCGCACCCTGACGATCAGGCGAGCCGAACGTAAGACGAGCCTCCTCGACCGACAGACGGGACCGATCTCAGCCGAGGATCGAACAAAATCTGGATCCATGCGCCCGGCAGGACAGACAGCGACGCCGCAGCTGGGCCGATCCCGGTCCGCTGCGGGGCGATCGGCTGGTGACGCGGCCGAACACAGACACAACGGCTCAGCCGAAGGTCAGTGACTCGGGATCCTCGGCGAAGGCCCGGGCGATCTCGGTGGCCAGGGACAGGGTGCGGCGGGCCCAGGTCGCAGGGGTGTTCGCCAGGCCGCAGGCGGGGGTGACCAGAATGCGGTCGGTGAGGGTGCGGCGGCCTACCCCGAGTCGGTCGACCAGGCGGACCGCCGGTTCGGCCAGCTCGCGCCAGGTGAGCGGGGCGGGCGGCGACTGGACCGGAATCAGGCCGAGTGCCAACTGTTTTCCGGATTCGAGGAGTTCGCCGATATCGTCCAGGTCGGCGGTGCCGATCGTGGCAAGATCGAAACCGATTGCGGCGGCGGCACTTCCGCGCAGGAATTCGAGCGGGGGGTGGTTCGCGCAGGTGTGCACCAGGACCGGAGCGGGCACGCCGCTGATCACCGTGTCCAGGATGGACAGCGCCTCGGGAGCTGGGACCGCGCGCACGGAGTCCAGCAGGCTGGTACCCGGCAACGATCCCTCCAGCACCGCGGTCAAGGACGGTTCATCCAGTTGCACAACGACTTTCGCGCCGAGTCGCGCGGCAACCTCCGCCGCGTGCCGGGTGATTCCCTCAGCGAGAGATTCGGAAAGATCGCGCACCGCACCGGAATCGGTGAGCACCCGATGCCCACTGCCCAGTTCCAGCTGCGCCGCCAGCGTCAGCGGTCCGGCCGCCTGCACCTTGACCGTCCGCCCAGTCCCCGCCGAACCCGTACTCTCCCAAGCCTCTTCGAGCGCATCGAGATCGGTCCGCAGCAGATCACGAGCGCGCCGGGAAACCGCACCCGGCCGCGCCGCGAGCCGATACCCCCGCGTGGTCGCATCGAACGGCATATCGACCAGCAGCGCCGACGCCCGCCCGATCATGTCCGAACCCGTTCCGCGCCCGGGCAATTCGACCAGATGCGTCAGATCCCCCAACTCACCGACGATCGTCGCGGCGGCCTCCCGAGGATCGGTTCCGGGCCACGACCCGACCGCCGACGCGATACCGCCACGCAACAACTGCTCGGTCTGCTCAGTACCCACCGGACAACCCTCGATCGATATCGAAAGACCGCAGCCCTGAAACACTCACGCGCACGAACTGTTCGGCCCACTCAGCACTCACCGCTCACCCCGATCATCGAGGCGTCAACATCCAGGACATGCTCGAAACGCAGCATCCGATCGTTACGCTCCGCCCTCATCCGATACCCCCCGGCGATGCCGACTCGACGTATCCCCGGAACACTCATCACCGACAGCTGACCTGATCGCGCAATTTCGATCGACGCCGAATCACCGTGCCCCCGGGATACCGCCGGTCGTCCGGTCCACGCAGCACTCATCGCGCACCTCCGTGATCCCGAAATACCCACGTACAAGGGCTTTTCGATCGAAGCAGCGCGCACGGCGCGACGCCATTCGGCAGCGGTCGCGAAATACTCACCGACCGGTGTCCGACACCAGATCGGCCGCGGCCCGCTCGTGGTCCGCACCGGTGATGGTGCCACTGCCGATCACCTCGTCGCCGAGGGCGTCCGGACGGTACAGCACGACAGCCTGACCTCGGGCGACGCCGGTCAGTGGCTCCCGCAGCCGGGCCACGAGACCGTCGCCGACCGCCTCGGCGATCGCGGACGCGGTGCCGCCGTGCGCGCGCACCTGCGCGATGCACTCGATCGGGCCGTCGGGGTGTTCACCGGAGGTCCAGATCGCGCGATCGGCCCGCACGGTCCACACGTTCAGCTCGTCCGCGCCGCCGACGCGCACGGTCCCGGATTCGGGATCGATATCGGTGACGTAGCGGGGACGGCCGTCCGCGGCCGGACCGGGCAGGCCCAGGCCCTTGCGCTGGCCGATGGTGAAGCCGTGCACGCCCTCGTGCTCGGCGAGCTTGTGTCCGTCGGAGTCGACGATCGCACCCGGCCGGATGCCGATCTTCGCACCCAGGAAGGCCCGGGTGTCACCGGACGGGATGAAGCAGATGTCGTGCGAATCGGGCTTGTTCGCCACGGCCAGACCGCGTTCGGCGGCCTCGGCGCGGATCCGCGGCTTCGGAGTGTCGCCGACCGGGAACATCGCACGTGAGAGCTGCTCGGCGGTCAGCACGGCGAGCACATAGGACTGATCCTTGTCCGCATCCACCGCGCGACGCAGCACGCCGTCCTCGAGCCGGGCATAGTGACCGGTGGCCACCGCATCGAACCCCAGCGCCACCGCGCGATCGGCCAGGGCGGAGAACTTGATCTTCTCGTTGCACCGCAGGCACGGATTCGGCGTCTCGCCCGCCGCATAGGCGGCGACGAAGTCGTCGATCACGTCCTCCTTGAAGCGATCGGCGAAATCCCAGACGTAGAAAGGGATTCCGAGCACATCGGCGGCCCTGCGGGCATCACCGGCGTCCTCCTTGGAGCAGCAGCCCCGCGATCCGGTGCGCAGCGTCCCGGGCGTCGCGGACAGCGCCAGATGCACACCGACCACCTCGTGACCGGCATCCACCGCGCGTGCGGCCGCAACCGCCGAATCGACGCCGCCGCTCATCGCCGCGAGCACTCTCATCGCGAACCTCCCTTCACACTCGCCAGTCCCGCCGCCCGGGCACGGTCCACCACGGGCGGCAGCACCTCCAGAACTCTGTCGATATCGGCCCGGGTCGAGGTGTGCCCCAACGAGAATCGCAGCGAACCCCGCGCCTCACGCGCCTGCGCACCCATCGCCAGCAGGACGTGACTGGGTGCGGCCACCCCCGCATTGCAGGCCGATCCGGTGGAACATTCGATACCCGCCGCATCCAGCAGCATCAGCAGCGAATCACCCTCGCAGCCGGGAAAGGTGAAGTGCGCGATGCCCGGTAGGCGCAGCTCGGCGGGGCCGTTGACCACCACGTCGGGAACCGCCGACCGCACACCGGCGATCAGATCGTCCCGCAGACGGGTCAATTCGGCTGTGCGCGAGGGCAATCCCCCCACGGTCTCACGCAGCGCCGCGGCCATGCCGACGGCGCCGGGCACATCCGAGGTCCCCGAACGCAGATCGCGCTCGTGCCCGCCGCCGTGCAGCAGCGGCACGGATCCCACCTGACGACCCAGCAACAGCACGCCGACACCGTGCGGCCCGCCGACCTTGTGCGCGGCGAAACTCGCCGCGGCGGCGCCGCTTCCGGCGAAATCGATGGGCAGCTGGGCGGCGGCCTGCACCGCGTCGGTGTGCAGCGGAACGTCGAATTCCTGTGCCACGGCGGCCAATTCGGCAATCGGCTCGATCGTGCCGACCTCGTTGTTTGCCCACATGATCGAGACCAACGCGATCTCACCGGCATGCTTGGTCAGCACCTCGCGCAGCGCGCGGGGCGAGACCAGCCCGTCGCCGTCGACCTCGAGCAGACTCACCCGCGCGCCCTCGTGCTGTTCGAGCCATTCGACCGCGTCCAGCACCGCGTGATGCTCCACCGCGCTGACCAGAATTCTGGTGCGCTTCGGGTCGGCGTCACGGCGCGCCCAGTAGATCCCCTTGACGGCGAGATTGTCGCTCTCGGTACCGCCCGAGGTGAAGATCACCTCCGAAGGCCGCGCCCCGAGATCGGCGGCGATCGATTCGCGCGCCTCCTCCAGCAACCGCCGCGCCACGCGGCCGGACCCGTGCAGCGAGGACGCATTGCCCGCCGTACCCAGGACAGCCGTCATCGCCTCGACAGCGGCGGGAAACATAGGTGTTGTGGCCGCGTGGTCGAGGTAGACCGTCTGGGGCACCGCACCGACCGCACCCGGGAAGACCGACTTCATGACCGTGTAAGCCTAACCGACCGTTGACCTGCGCATCTTGGGGGGATCCCTTCGGTTTCTACGATTTTGCCCACGTTCCCCAACCCGGTGACCGCCCTCCGGTATTCCCGGAGCCCGCCGTGCACCACCTTTTCGTGGGAAACGCGCCTGCCCGCTGGCCGTCCACCGGATGGGTACAGACATCCGGCAGTCATGCGGACCGCTCCCCTGCCCGTGTAGCTGGTGACGTCGACTTTCACGCCGGTCCCGCCCAGCACGAGCGCACGTTGCCTGGAGCCGACGATACTGTCGCGGCACAAAGCGCATCCAGGGAAAGAGCCATCCCGGTGTGACTTCCGGGACGGCTCGTCATTCAGGCGGGATACGAATCAGTAGCAGTACTCGTACTCGCCGATGTAGTGGTATTCCCACTGGTCGGGGACATCCGAGTTGGGGACCGAGGCGCCGGATACGCCGCCGATGATCATTCCGCCGATCACGCCGACGGCGACCGCGGCGAGACCGATCGGGAACGCGATGGGAATGAGCACTCCGCCGGACAGGACGCCGAGCACGACGGCGACGAAGATCCCGGTGGCGATGCCGCCGAGGGCGCCGGGCGCAATCCCCGCGCTGATACTCTGCGCTGGCGCGGTGAGGTGAGCTCCCAGTAGCCGATGTCCCGGGTGGAGACATGCGTTACCAGATGGGTCCGGTCGACGTGGGCATCGAGATCGATGGTCCGGTCGCCCACGCTCAGGTGGAGCGGCAGTGCGGCGACCGGCGAACCGTCGCCCGCGACGATCGTCACCGTTCGGTCGTCCAGGCGCAGGGTGCCGCCGGTGACGTCGAGCGCGACGGCGTTGCCGTCACGGCGCATCGAAAAGCACGCCGTGGTCGGTGCCGCTTGCCGTCACGGGCGAGATCAGCGTGGTGATGCTGGTTCCAACACCGCCGCGGACCACAAACACGTGTTGCATGATGCCCTCGCCCAGCTGCCGTGGTGCCTGTTGTGGCAGGTCAGGCGGAAAGTGCTGGTGCGCACCGATTCCGGGCGGCAGGTCGGTTCGTACCCGGGATTCCCGGCCGGGCGAACCGCGGCGGATCAGAGCGATCCGGGTGCAGGAGAGTGGCGGGTGGGCTCTGCCGCCCGAGATTGCGTAGCTGCCCAGCTGGCGAGGAGCTCGAGCCGTTCTTCGGATGCGGTGCCGGGTTCGGCGGTGTATGTGATCAGGTTGTGCACGACTCGGCCGGACAGAGGTAGGTCGAGGTCCTGGAAGGTCAGTTCCAGGTGGCCGACGTCGGGGTGCTGGAGCCGTTTGATGCCGTCGTGGCGGATCAGGACGTCGTGCGCGGCCCATAGTTCACGGAACTCGGGGCTGAGGGCGGACAGCTCGCCGATGAGTTCGCGCAGTGCCCGGTCGCGGGGCTCGCGCCCGGCCTCGGCGCGCAGCAGGGCGGCGGTGGCATTGCCGGCGGCGTCCCAGTCGACGAAGAAGTCATGTGCGCCGGGGTCGAGGAAGACGTAGCGGGCGATGTTGGGGCGGCCGTGCTGGTCGATGGTGGCGCTGTCGAACATCGGCGCGAGCAGGGCTCGGGCCAGGGGGTTGCCGGCGACGACGTCCGTGCGGCCGTTGCGTACGAACGCCGAGGACATCGTCATCGAGTCGAGCAGCCACTGGACCTGGGGCGGGACCTCGACGTCCCTGCGACGCGACGGCGTGCGACTCGCGGGCCGCGATGACCGGGCCAGGTCGAACAGGTAGGTGCGTTCGTCGTCGTCCAGTCGCAGGGCGCGAGCGACCGCGTCGAGGACGTCCTCGGACACGCCGCCGATGTGCCCCTTCTCCAGCCGCGTGTACCACTCCGTGCTCACGCCGGCGAGGACGGCGACCTCCGCACGCCGCAGCCCGGCGACCCGGCGACGGGCGTTGGTCGGCAGTCCTGCCTGCGCCGGGGTGATCTTGGCGCGCCGGCTGACAAGGAAGTGCCGGATTTCGCCGCGATTTCCGGGCTGCTGGTCCATTCCATTCACGGTAGCCGCTGGTCACGGCGCGAGGGGGGTTGAGGTCATACCCCCTATGAACACGACCTTCTCCGATGACGGCAATCATGATCTCCTGGGGATCGAACGTTCCGACAGGATCCGATGAGATATGAGACTGGAGGTAGGCGACATGACCAGCAAGACGCTGACAGCGCCAGCGGTGGCGCTGGGCACGTGGGCCTGGGGAGACAGCGGCGAGGTGGGCGACGGCTATTTCGGCAGCCGGCTGACCGAGTCCGGTCTGCGAGAGGTCGTCGAGAAGGCGCAATCGAACGGGTTCACCCTGTGGGACACCGCGATGGTGTACGGCATGGGCCGGTCGGAGGCGATCCTGGCTCGGGCGCTGAAGGGCTACGCCCGCAGCGAGTACCAGCTGTCGACGAAGTTCACCCCGCAGGTCGCGGGCGACGGCGATGATCCGGTCGCGGACATGCTGGATCAGAGCCTCGACCGAATGGGCACGGACTATGTGGATCTGTACTGGATCCACAACCCTGCCGACGTGGCCCGGTGGACGCCGCTTCTGATACCGCTGCTGCGGAGCGGCAGGATCAAGCATGTCGGTGTCTCGAACCACAACATTAAGGAGATCGCTCTCGCCGATCGGATCCTCGGCGAGGCCGGCTTCCGTGTGGAGGCGGTCCAGAACCACTACAGCCTCCTGTACCGGAGCTCTGAGCGCGCGGGCATCCTCGAGCACTGCCGCGAGCACGACGTGCGGTTCTTTTCCTACATGGTTCTCGAGCAAGGGGCGCTGACCGGCAGGTACAGCCCGGCCCATCCGTTGCCGGAGGGCAGCAGCCGGGCGACCGTGTACAACGGCATCCTGCCCCAGCTGCAGGCGCTGACGGACAGGATGGGGGCGATCGGCGAGGACCGAGGCGCGTCCGCCGCCGACGTCGCCACCGCCTGGGCCATCGCCAAGGGGACCACCCCGATCATCGGAGTCACGAAGGCGGATCACATCGACGGATTGGTCCGAGCTCACGGCATCGAGCTCGCCGACGAGGAGATCGCGGACCTGGAGGCGCTGGCGGATGCCGCGGACGTCGACACCCGCGGCAGCTGGGAGCACGACATGTAGCAGTCGGGGCCGCATACCAGCGACGGCCGACGCCCGGCTCGGCACAGGCAGGAGGACGATGTGGGTATGCAGAGCATGGTGATCGAAGTGCAGACCGGACGCGGCGAAGTCGTCCACGACCTCACACCGCGCTGTTCAGCGTTCCTGCGCGAGGCGGCGGCGGGCGGCGACGGCCTACTGCACGTCTTCGTCCCGCATGCCACCGCAGGCATCGCCCTGATCGAACTCGGCGCGGGCAGCGACGACGATCTCCTCGCCGCTCTCGGGGACCTGCTCCCCGCCGACGACCGCTGGCGCCACGCCCACGGCTCCCGTGGCCACGGCCGCTCACACGTCATGCCCGCACTGATCGCCCCCTATGCGAGCATCCCGGTCCTGCACGGCGAAATGGCGCTGGGCACTTGGCAATCGGTCGCCATGGTCGACCTCAACATCGACAACCCCGTCCGGCAGGTGCGATTGTCGTACATCGCCGGTTGAGCGAGCACCGAGTGTCCGGCCGGATCGGTAATCGGCGAGTCGGCAACGGGTCATGATGCTGATCGTCCACGAGCCATCCGGGCACTCACCGAGTCGATGAGAGCCCGCGAGCCGTCCCGTCCCTCGCGGCACGTATCGGATTCCTCGCCAACCCGTTCAGAATGCCCGGTGGTACTGCTTGGGCCAGGTGTCGGTGGGCCGACCACCGCGAGCGCGCAGTGCCCAGTAAGGGTCGCGGAGCATGGCCCGGCCGATGAACAGTGCGTCCACCGAGTCCGGAATGGCCTCATGGAGTTGACGTGCGTCGGTGACCGAGCCGGAGGTCGCGGTGAGCACGCCGAGCCTCCGGAGCCGTGCTGCGAATCGAGTGTTCTCCAGCGGCTGTGACGGGCGAGGCGCTTCGGGGACGAGGGCGCCGGAGTTGATGTCGACCAGGTCCACGCCGCGCTCGGCCATGCCGGCGACGAGTTCCTCGGCGTCGTCCACCGTCGCGCCCGCGTCGAGCAGATCGGTGACCGGCGTCCGGATCACGAGGGGCTTGTTCTCCGGCCACCCGGCTCGCATGGCGGCGACCACGGCGAGCGGAAACCGCAGCCGCCCCTCGAGGTCGCCTCCCCACGCGTCGGTGCGCTCGTTGGCCAGCGGCGAGAAGAACTGATGGAACAGGTAGCCGTTCGCCCCTTGCAACCCGAGGATCTCGTAGCCGGCGCGGTGGGCGTTTCGGGCGGAGCGTTCGACGTCTCCGAGGACTCGGTCGATGTCTTCCGCGGTCATCGTGCGGGGCTTCGCGAGGCCCGAAAAGGGCAGCGGTGACGGCGCTATCGGCTGCCACCCGCCGTCGGCGGGCGAGACGGGGTGGCGTGTTCCCGTGTTGTCCCACGGGACTCCGTGTGAGCTCTTCCGTCCCGCTATACCCAGCTGGACCGCCGGCACCGAACCGACCGAGCGGATGACATCGGCCAGCCGGCGGTGCGCCTCGACCTGTCGCTCACTCCACAGGCCCAGGTCGCCGACGGTGGTACGCATGTCCGGCGCGACAGCGGTGCACTCGACCATCACCATCCCGACGCCCCCGGCAGCTCTGGCCCCGTAGTGGGCCAGGTGCCAGTCGGTGGGAGCGCCGTGCTCGTCGGCGGAGTACTGGCACATCGGCGAGAGCCACACGCGGTTGGCGAGGGTCAGGTCCCGCAACCGCACGCTCGTCCAGGGCGTCGTGCGTTCGTCTGCCGAGTACCGACGAGGTCTTACCGATCGAAGCGTCATGGCTTCGATTCTCACGGCGGCGACCTGGACGCGCAGTAGCGTGGAGTTCGAGATTCGTACCCGATCGTCCAGGAGAACCGTCGTGCATGCTGTCGATGACCTGCTGCTGACGATGAACATCGAAGAATCGCGGTTCAAGAGGATGGTCCCCCGCGCACCATGGGGGATCGCCTTCCCGTCGCGTCACGTCGCCCGCCTCCTGCTCGTCGCACGAGGGTCGTGCTGGCTCACCGGCACCGGCTTGGCCGAACCGCTGCATCTCCGGACGAACGACTGCTTTCTCGTGCGTGCCGGAGTGACCTTCGAACTCCAGGACCGTCCCGGTCGCGCACTCGTCGACTGCGACGACTTCGAGAGTCCGACCGGATGCGCCGACTCCGGCGATTCGACCGAGATCCTCTCCAGCCGCTTCACCTTCGACGCGGTGGCCGGCGACGCGCTGTTCGCAATGCTGCCTCCGCTGTTCCGGATCGACGTGAACGAGCGGGTGGGCCGCCAGTTGCGCGCCACGTTCGACCTCATCGCGCAGGAGACCGCCGAGGGCGCCCCGGGTTCCGGCTTCATCAACGCGCGACTGTCCGACGTCCTGTTCGTCCAGGCCCTGCGTGCCTGTTCCATCGGCCCGGCCGGGTCGGTCGGATGGCTGGCGGCGCTGCGGGATCCGCTGCTGGCCCCGGCGATCGACGCCATGCACGGCGACCTGGCCCACCCGTGGACGATCGATGAACTCGCCCGCGTCGCGGGGATGTCCCGCTCGGCGTTCGCCGCGTCGTTCCGGAACAGAACAGGCGACACACCGCTCGGCTACCTCACGACCTGGCGGCTGTTCCGCGCCAAAACACTCCTGCGCGATACCGAGATGAGCTTGCAGGAGATCGCCGGTCAGGTCGGGTACCGCACGGGTCAGGCCCTGAACCGCACCTTCGCCAGGCGGGAGGGTCGCTCGGCCGGCGCCTGGCGGCGGGACTCGAGGACCAACAGTCGAAAAACCGACGTCGATACCGCAACGTCACGTCCGTAGCGGTGGCGGTCCTAGGCCTCGGGAGATCGAACCGCCTGAACTTCGATGGCGGCGTGCACCTTGTCGATGCCGCCCCGCAGGATCGCCTGCGGGACGAAGTAGAAGGCATGGTTCCAGTACCGCTTGATGATCTTGTCGAACACTCGCCGCGTCTCGGACTTGGGCAGCATGCGCGCCACCGCCTCGACCGGCTCCCCTTTCACCTTGCCCAGCACTCCGCACTTCTGGATGGTGACTCGCGGAGTGTTCTTGATCCGCTTGGTCTTCCAGGATCCGTCGTCGGTGATGATCAGCAGCTTGTCACCCTCGGGCACACCCCAGACCGGAGTCGGCTTGGGCTTGCCGTCCTTGGTGAAGGTGGTCAGCAGCAGATACTTCTCGCGATAGACGTCGTCGAAGGTCGGAGCCATAGGATCTGTCCACCTTTCTGTCTCATAAATAGTGCAGTATCGAGACTAGGCCAGGTGCCGATAGAGCGTGGCCCGGGAGACCCCGAGCCGGGCCGCGATCTCGTCGACCGAACCCGCACCGGCGTCGCGCATTCGACGTGCGGATTCGATCATCTCGGCGGACATTACGCCAGGGCGGCCCCGCCGCGCGGGTCGCGCCGGGGCGGGCGCGACCGCCGCGCGCGTCGCCGCCGGCGCCGGTCCGGACCGGCCGAGCAGGCGGGCGACGCCGTCCAGGATCGCCGCGCGCAGCTGATCGGCGGGCTGATCGGCGAAGATGACCACCGGATCGCTGAGCATCGCGTAGACCTGCGCCGCCCGGACCCGGGCGGTGACGTCGGCCTCCGGTCCGGCGACCGACTCCTGCACCGACAACGCGAAATCCCGCAGGCGCACGAAGGTCCGCTCGTCGGCGGCCAGTGACTGATCCTGCATCTGGATCCGCAACAACGTGCGGTGGGACAGCCACACGTCCAGCAGACCCGTCACCACGGCCCAGGCCCGGTCCTGCGGATCATCGAGGCCGGACGCGGACGCCACCACCGCCTCGCTCTCGGCCAGCAGCGGCTCGACCAGCGCGGCGACGATATCACTCTTGCTCGGAAAGTGATAGAGCACAGCAGTTTTCGTCAAACCGACACGGTCGGCGATCTCCCGGACGGCGACGGCGTGATGGCCGCGCTCGGCGAACAACTCGAGCGCCACCGCCAGGATGCGCGCGCGGGAATCGTCGGTCACGAGGTCCGATCCTACGCCTTGACTGACCATCGGTCAGCGACCTATCGTGAGGCGACTGACCATAGGTCAATATTTTTGAGACGGGATGTGGTTATGAGAAATTCACGGATACTCATCTCCGGCGCCGGTATCGCCGGCCAGACGCTCGCGTATTGGCTTGCGCGACAAGGTTTCCAGCCCACGATCGTCGAGCGCGCGGCGAGCCTGCGGCTCGGCGGGCAGGGTGTCGACGTGCGGGAGCGGGCCATCGAGGTCGTCGAGCGGATGGGGCTGATGCCACAGGTGCGGTCGGCCGCCGCCGATGTGCTCGGCATGCGATTCGTCGACGCCGACGGCCGCGGCCTCGGGGAGGTGAACATCCAGAAGATCAAGGAGCGCAACGGCAGCGACGAGGTCGAGATCATGCGCGGCGACCTGGTCCGGCTGCTGCACGACAGCAACGGCGACACAGTGGAATACCTTTTCGGCGAGTCGATCTCGACTCTGGAGCAGGACGCCGACGGGGTCACCGTCGAATTCGAGCGCGGCGGGCGGCGGCGCTTCGACCTGGTGGTCGGCGCAGATGGGCTGCATTCGACGGTACGGCGCATGGCGTTCGGCCCGGAGGAGCGCTTCGTGCACCACCTGGAACACTACTTCGCCTTCGGCGACGCCGATCCCGCGCTCGGCCCGGACCGCTGGGTCACCGTGTACAACACTCCGGGCTCGATGGCCGGGATCTACCGATCAGGCGCCCACCCGCAGGCCAAGGCGTACCTCGCATTCCGCAGTCCGAGAAGGGAATTCGATCCACGCGACCCGGCGGCCGCGCGACGCGCGCTCACCGAGCAGTTCGGGCGCGACCCGGCGTGGCAGGTCGCGCGGCTGCTCGAATCCGTGCTCGCCGACGACGACATGTACTTCGACGCGCTCACCCAGGTCCGCATGCCGACCTGGGCGAACGGCCGAGTGGTACTGGTCGGCGACGCCGCCCACTGCGCCTCACCGGTATCCGGCGGCGGCGCCGAACTCGCACTGACCGCCGCCTACCGGCTCGCCGACGAACTCGCCGCCGCCGACGGCGATCACGAGCAGGCGTTCGCGCGGTACGAGCGCGCGCAGCGGCCGTCGGTGGGCCGCAGACAGCAGATCGGCCCGAACCTGCGCCTGCTGATCCCCAGAACGCGGGCGAGCATCAAGATTCGAAACACCCTCACCCGGCTCCCGGTCCTGGAATCTCTGGCAGGCATGGAGCGAATCATGGCGCCCCGCAACACTGAACCGCTGACCACGGCACGTACGGACACCACTCCGCGAAAGAGCCCTGAATCGGTCGGTTGTCGGGCATGATCCCGGCTATACGCCCGACAGATCCGTGGTGACGGTCTGCCCGCGGAACGCAGCCCCCCGGGACCGAGCCAGCCGCACGCCACGTAATTGCCGAAGGGGCCGTGCGGATATCCCGTCGGCGTCGCGTGCACGAGCACGTGGCAGGCGTTCACCCACCGCTCCGCACCGACCCGGCGGCGCGGCTCCGGGCGACCAAGCCCGACAACCGCGAACCGCATGAGCATCATGATCTGTCACACGGATCACCGAAGGCTCTCTCCCGATCTCTCAGGAGACGGCGGCCGGGTGGTGGATATCGCTGTCCGAGACGATCTTTCGGGTCGGGCCGGTGCCCAGGGCGGTGGCGCGGGCGTCGATGGCCGGGGGTTTTTCGTCGCCGCGGATGGCGCGTTCGCAGCGGTGGGCCAGGTCGTGGCGGTCGTCGCCGGGGGATTCGGCGGGCAGCAGGGTGAGTTCGGCGACGACGCCGCGGGAGT
Organism: Nocardia miyunensis NBRC 108239; assembly: GCF_001613065.1. GTDB lineage: Bacteria > Actinomycetota > Actinomycetes > Mycobacteriales > Mycobacteriaceae > Nocardia > Nocardia miyunensis. Next base: position 38,570 of record NZ_BDBQ01000028.1, on the reverse strand, counting down.
GCAGGACGCGGCCGACCGAGTCCAGGAAGGTGTCCACGCCGACGAAACCGGGCACGGTGGACAGCTCGCCGGTGCGATCGAGATACCGCACGCGGATCGGCTGAACGGCGGTGCCGGTGTCCACCGCGGCCTGGAACAGGGCCGGGCGCATGCGGCCGTGGGCGCGGCCGCACCAGGTGGTGCCCTCGGGGAACATCCCGACGCGCTCGCCCGCGGACAACCGCTCGGCGACGGCTCCGATCACCTCCGGCAGTGCGCGCAACCGCTCCCGCTCGATCGGGATCACCCGCATCAGCCGTGCGAGACCGCCCAGCAGCGGCCACTCGATCAGATCCGCCCGCGCCACGAACCCCATCGGCTGCACCGCCGCCAGCGCCAGCACATCGGTCCAGCCGACATGCCCCGCCACGGTCAGCAGTGCTGTGTCTTCGGCCTCCGCCTCGCTCCGGCAGTGTTCGCGGCCCCCTGAGTCTCGAACCTTGTTGTCGGCGTTCACGTCGATAGCGTCGGCGACGGCGGGATGGTCTGCCCCGGAATCGAACGGCTCGCTCGAGCCTGAACTCGCAGCACGCTGGTCGACGATCCGCAATCCGATTCCGCAGCAACGCAATGCGGCCTTGGCGTACCGGCGCTGCAGTGCGCCGCGGCGGCTGCGCGGGGTGGCCAGGTTGACCATCGGGAAGGAGAGCAACAGGCCGAATACGCCCATCACCCGACCGGCGACCCGCAGCGACCCGGCCGCGGCGACCGTCTCGACGCAACTGGGGTCACACGGGCTCGACGGCATCCAGGAGTGCACGGCCGCGGCGGGCGGGCACGATAACGCTGCTGATCCCGGAGATACGAACGCGGGCATCGGAATTCACCGTCCATCCATGAGCGAGGCCGCCGACTGTAACCGCTCCAGGTACCGGCGGTTGATGGTGTCCAGGCCGAGCAGGACGACGAAGTCCGCGACGGCGAAATCGGGGTCGTGCGCGGGCTGGCCGCAGATGTCCGCGCCCAGGCGCAGATATCCGCGCAGCAGCGGCGGAAGTTTCGGCCGCGCGGGCGGTTCCAGCTCGTCCAGGGTGCGGCCGTCGACGACGACCGGGTTCAGCGGGCGCGCCCAGCGTGCCGGGTCTCCACCGTGCTTGGCCAGCACCATGTCTCGCACGCCGCGCACATTGACCCCGACCGGATCGCCGGGCGCGTCCTGCATGGGCACCGACGCGCAGCCCATCACCCAGTCGTATCCGGTGAGCTGGATGTAGTGCAGGATGCCCGCCCACATGAGCGTCACCACCGAGCCGTTGCGGTGGTCGGGCACCACGCACGCCCGGCCCATCTCCACGATGCGCTGACCTTCGGGATCCATTGCGCTGAGGTCGAATTCGGTGGCGGTGTAGTAGCCGCCGGCCGCGGCGACCTTGTCCGGCGGCAGCATCCGGTAGCAGCCGACGAACTGGTCGGTCAGCTCGTCGCGCACGAGCAGGTGGTCGCACTGCTCGTCGAACGAGTCCGCGTCCAGGCCGTCGGCCCGCTCGGGAATGCGAAATCCGGGCTCCCCGGCGAAGACCTGATAGCGCAACCGCTGTGCGGCGATGCGGTGCTCGGCGTCGGAGGACACCACCAGCGAGTATTGTGGGCGGCCGTCCCCCGCGGCCGCACCGCGCACCGGCGCGGACGAAACCGCGGCGGGTGCCGACTCGGTGGAGAACAGGGCGGGGTCTGACACAGCCTTTATCGCCATGATCCGATGAAGCCACCCCGAATCAGCCCCGAGGCATCGGCCGAGTGTCGTCCCGATGCCAGTCCGGTGAACGAGACGAGCATCACACCCGACGTTCACCGCGAGGTCGCGCCCAGTTCGTCCAGATTGCGAACTATGCCGCTGGTCGATGCGAACCCGTCACTTCCACAGGCGTTTCAACCCTCGATCGTGTCCGCGAAACCGGGCTCGCCGATCCGGCGGGTATTGCTCCGGAGAATCTCCGTGACTCGCTCGACCCAGTCCGCGATGGCCGCCCATTCCTGCGGGCTGTAGCGATCGGTCAGCCCGACCATGTCCTGCCCGAAGGGCACGAACACCGCGGCGAGCAACGCATCGACGCGACTGTTCGGAATCAGCTCGACCAAGACCTTGCGCCGATCCCCCGGATCGCGCGTGCGGCACGCGTACCCGGCCTTCTCCAGACGATCGACCAGTCCGGTGACCGCCCCGGTGGTCAGGCCGGTGCGTTCGGCGATGACTCCGGCGCTGACCGGCCCGAGGACCGACAGCGTATCCATACATTTGCGCTCGGACGCACTGAGCCCCAGCAGTTTTCCGGTCGCCTCATGAAAATTCACCATCGCCGCCGCGAAATCGCGGCCCAGCAGCGTCTGCTCGTCCGGCCCTTGCGTCATGGCCCGATCATATCTTAGCCTCTAACTATCTTGGCAACTAAGATACTTGCCAATTGAACCACTTTGCAGGGGGACAGAACCCATGGCCGAACCCGACAAGCGCACCAAGGCGATCCGGGTATTGACCGGCATCGCGAATCTCGCCGCGGACATGCTGCTGCCGACACTGATCTACCTGGCTCTCACACCGACCGGCCTGTCCGCCTCGCTGCGACTGACCGTCGGCGGAATTCTGTTGGGCGCCAAGGCGATCAGCGGCCGAATCGAAACCGGCGAATTCCGCTGGCGATTGGCGCTGCTCACCGCGATCGTCCCGCTGATCGCCGTCTTCGGCTGTCATCTGGCGGGTTGTGGGGACCGGATATCGATGGTCGCGGGCGCGATCGCGGGGGCCGTGATCGTCCTGGCCGATCTGGCGCGCACCCGGCTGCGCAAGACAGCGCACGGCACGCCGCGACCGCCGATCGACACCTTCGCGATCATCGTGCTGGCCGAGGTCGTCACGAGCGTCGTACTCACCTCGATCAGCGGCGACGCCCGATTCGTGCTGGCCCGCGGGTCGTTCTACCTCGCCGTCGCCGGACTGATCGTGCTGGCCTCGACCTGGACCGACCGGCCGATGATGCGGGTGGTGCTCAAACCCGTTGCGGCGAAAGGCGATCCATTGCGAGCCGCGGCATACGACCGGCTCTGGGCGAGTTCGAAGCGATTCCGCACGATCTACCGGACGGTCAACGGCTCACTGGGCCTGGTTCTGCTGGCCGACGCCGTCCTGCGGATCGTCGTGATCTACAGCTTCTCATCCGGGCAGATCGCGCAATCCGGACTCGCCTCCCAGCTGCCGTTCGTGATGTTGATCGCCGCGTGGTTCCTGATCAATCGCGGGCTGCTGATACCGCGCGCCCGCCGGATGCTCGACGCGGAATGTGATGTGGCGCAAGGCTCGGAAAAGGAACTGTCCCCACCAGCGGGTGATTTCTATACTCGGGTGTCGTCGGCCGTCCGGCCGACCGGGTAAAAAGGGACAAATACGATATGAAACGTGTTTTCGCCAGCACCGCTGTAGCGCTCGCACTCGTGGCGGGCGGCAGCACCGTCGCCGCGACCACCGCGGGTGCGCAGACGATGCCGGCTTCGATCGCCGGGAGCGGATCCTCCGACGGGACGGGGACGACCGGTCTGCTGCAGACACTGCTCGCGGGGAAGTTCGGCTGCATGCTGGGCGGTCTGATCGGGACCACCCTGCCCAACTGCTGATCGGTTCGAAAAGCGATCGGGCTCAACATGCCCCGCGCCCGTCCGGCGGAAGCCGGACGGGCGCGACGTTATCTCCGGGACGAAAGGCCCGACGCGCTCACCAACGCCGCACGGTCGCCTGCGAATGCGAGCGGATCGCCTCGGACTCCTCCTCGGGAACGTAAACCGATTGCACCGCAACACGTCCCGGCCCGACCAGGCGCAACCAGATGCTCCGATAACTGAAGCTGCGCCACCAGCCGAGCCCTCGGGTGTGCGGATATTCCAGATGCAGATGCGCGGTCACCGACAGATCCCGATACAGCAGCGCGGACGGCTTGACCAGCAGGCTCTGTCCGGGCGCGAGATCCCGGATGAAGGTATTGCCCGGCGCGTGCAGCAGCAGCAGACCGGGACCGGCCTGCGCGCTGAAGATATCGCCGAACATCCCCAGCGGGTAGTGCGTCTTGCGATCGTCGCCGCTGCCGGTGACGAACCAGACGTTGTTGTTGGACCAGTCGTAGGAGACGTTGCCGCTGGCCACCAGGAATCGGTGCTCGCGCACCCAGATCTGCTGATCGTGCGCCAGCGGCAGCGCCACGATATCCCCCGCGTGCGTTCCGGACAGCGCGATCTGTCCGGGCCCGCGGCCGGTCATCATGATCAGCGGCAGTCCGCCCATCATCCGCCGCCACGCACCCTTGAGGCTCATCCGCTCCAGCTGCGCGGCCGGATCGACCCAGAGCAGGTTGTGATGCGAGAAGAAGATCCAATCACCCTGCGCCAGAGCGAAATCCGCGGCTGGCACCAGCGTTCCCTCGATCTGACAACGAGATTGGCCGAACTGGATGCGGGTCATATCGCGGATCGCGGGCTGTTTGGTCCAGCCCGACGCGCTCACCGCGGCCCGGATATCCACCGGCGCACCGCAATTCGGGCAGGTACTCGCGTTCGGATCGCTCGGCTGACGGCAGAACAGACAGGTGTAGGCGTTCATCTCGGGCCTATCCGGACCGGTGGTGGACGTACATCGACTGGATGCCGACCCGGCCGGGTCCGGTCATCTCGGCCAGATACATCCGGCCGAACAAGCTGACCTTGATGTTCTGCGGCACCGCCTGCATCTGCACGGACGCATCCTTGTAGAGGAATCCGCCCGGCTCGACCAGGATCTTCTCCCCCGGACGCAGATTCCGCTCGAACACGTTGCCGTATCCGTGCAACATCAGCAGGCCCGGATAGCCCTGGGTGATGAAGCGGTCCATGTACATTCCGTTGCCGCCGTGCAGGATATTGGCCAGACCCTTGATCCGCACGAACGAATAATTGATGCTGCCCGAGGCGAGCAGGAAGGCGTGCTCGCGCACGTCGAGCTCCATCCCCGGATGCATCGGCAGCACCACCAGCTCGCCCGGCGAATCCCTGGAGAACGCGATCCGCCCCGGCCCCTGGGACACGGTGATCACATGCGGCATACCGGCCAGCGAACGTTTCATCCCGCCGCCGGTATTGAGCGCGAAGATCGGGACGGACTCGTCCTTCCACAGCATCACGTGATGCTCGTAGTAGACCTGATCGCCCGGCCCGAGCGCGATCTCGGCCACCGGGACCAGCTCACCCTCGACCTGACAGGCGCTGCTGCCGAACCGGAACTCGGTCATGTCCCGCAGGCGCGGCGCTTCGCGCCAACCCGAATCGCTGACCTTGTTCGCCTCGTCCAGCGGCGCACCGCAACTGGGGCAGCTATGCCCCGTGCCGGGCGGCGTCTGCACACCGCACCAGTCGCACTGCAGCTTGTCCACAGCCGAATCCTCCCCGTGCGCAACCGGTCCGCGACCGTCCGTCGGAACGAATAGAACGTAGCACCCGGGCGATGATCGTTCGAGTGCGTTACTCCGAGTTCGGATCCCGCTCGGGCAGCGGCCGCTCGACGACGACCGGACGTCCCATCGGATTGCGCACCCGGCGCTTTGCGGCCTGATAGACCAGAATCGTCTCGGCCGCAACCACATCCCAGGCGAAATCGGCGGTGAGCCGTTCCCGCGCGGCGAACGCGCGTTCCTGCGCGGCCCGTGGATCGTCCAACACCGCACACGCCGCCTCGACCAGACCGGATACGTCGGCGGGCTCGAAAGACGCACCCGTGACACCGTCCACGACCAGCTCGCCCAGGCCGCCCGCATTCGAGGTGACCAGCGGGATCCCCGCCGCGGCCGCCTCGAGCGCGACGATGCCGAAAGGTTCGTAGCGACTGGGCAATACGACCGCGTCGGCGCCGTGCAACCAGCCGAGCAGTTCCTCGTGATCGAGTCGGCCGACGAAATTCACCGCCCGCGCCACCCGATGCACCCGGGCGCGCTCACGCAGCCACTCGAACTGGGTGCCCACCCCGGCGACGGTCAGTGTCGTGCCCGGATGCGCGCGCCGGATCCGGGGCAGCGCCGCGATCGCGTCCTGCACGCCCTTCTCGTATTCCAGCCGCCCGACGTACAGCAGTCGCGGCGGGCCCGAGCGCGGCGTCCGAGCGCGAAAAGGCCACGCCCCCACATCGATTCCGTTGCGGATCACCCGCAGCGGCACCCGCTCGGGATGGTAGAGCCGCTCCACCTCGTCCTGCATCGAGGCCGAACAGGTGATGAGCGCGTCGGATTCGTTGGCCAGCCACCATTCCACCGAGTGCACCTGCCGGTTGACCCGGCCCGACACCCAGCCGCTGTGCCGCCCGGCCTCGGTGGCGTGGATGGTGGAAACCAGTGGTACGTCGAAGTATTCGGCCAGCGCGATGGACGGATGGGCGACCAGCCAGTCGTGCGCGTGCACGACGTCCGGCGTCCAGCCCTCGGCGATGCCCGGCTTGCTCAGCGCCACGCCCGCGCGCACCATCGCATGGCCCATCGCCAGGGTCCAGGCGAGCATGTCCTCTCCGAAGTCGAACGCGGGGGGATCCTCCGCGACCGCGACGACCAGCACCCGGTCATCGATATAGGTGTGCGTGGGGTGGGTGGAGGCATCGGTGCCCATCGGACGACGGGCCAGCACGACGACCTCGTGTCCGGCGGCGGCCAATTCGGTGGCCAGGTGATGGACGTGGCGTCCCAGCCCGCCCACCACGACCGGTGGGTACTCCCACGACACCATCAAGATCTTCATACCGGTCCTCTGAGTTCGACGTGGCCGCCCGCCGAGGGGACCATCGATGCCGCAGGGCCCAGCCGCCGCGCGTCCAGCGCGGGAAAGAGTCCGTCGGCCGCGTACCATCCTGCCGCCAGATCACGCGCCTTCGCCAGTTGGCCGCCGAGCACGGCCGCGGCGATCTCCCGCACCGCGTGCGCATGCCGATGCGCGCGATCACGGGCATAGCCCGCGGCGGAGTCCTTGCTGACCATGAACGCCCAGTCGCTCGACACCGCCAGCACGACCTCGCGCAGCAGCTGATCGGCGATCGGATCGCGCACCTGCGCACCGCCCGCCTCCGCGCGCAGCTTGTCCAGCGTGTCCAGGGTGAAACGCACGATCTCGGCATTCAGCTCGACCAGGTCGCGCACCTGATCCCCGGCCCACACCCGCCAGTCCTTGCCCGAACCCCAGGACGAGTCCGCGAGCTGAACCGGTTGTCCCACATAGCCGTTCGCGCGCGCGTCGGCCAGCGTGCCGACGGTGACCCCAGCCTCGGGCAGCGCCCGGAGCACCTGTTCGAGCCACTGCGGGCCCTCGTGCCACCAGTGCCCGAACAGTTCGGTGTCGAAGGCGGCCACCACCAGCGCCGGGCGTCCGATCCGCGCCGATTCGGCGATCAGGCGCTCGCGCACGGTCGCGACGAAGTCGGCGACGTCGCGGCGCACCGCCGCGGCGGCCAGCTCCGGATCGTAGGGGGCCTTGTCCGGGCCTTCGACGTGCTTGCCGGTGACCCGCGCGGGCTTGAGGCCGGTGGCGTGGTCGTAATGATGGAAGTCGCGGTACGCGCCGTGCCCCGGATATCCCGACTTCGGCGACCACACGCGGTAACTCACCTGGAGGTCACGGCCGAAGGCGAGTACGTCCGAATCCCGCACCGGCCGTCCGAGAGTCGTGTCACCGCGCAGGGCGGGACCGTCGACCATGAAGTGCGTCACACCCGCGGCGGCGTATTCCTCTTCCATCCCAGGGGTGAAACCGCATTCGGGAGCCCAGATGCCCGCGGGGGTGTGCCCCCAGCGATGCCGGGCGTCGGCGAGCCCCTCGGCGAGTTCGAAGGTGCGCAGTCGCGGATCCAGCAGCGGCTGGAACGGATGGGCCAGCGGCCCGCCGAGCAGTTCGATCGTCCCGGCGTCGATCAGTTCCCGCCACACCGGCGAACCGCCGTGCCGCCAGCGCTGTTCGAAATCGGCCAGCGCGGCCGCGGCCAGGCCGTGCTCGTGGCGGCCGAGCGCGACGTTCCCGGCCATCGCGGCCTCGTCGGCGCGCAGCTGCCAGTTGCCGAGCCAGTGGTGCATCCCGGCCAGGGCGTGCGGATCGTCCAGCTGGGCGGCCAGCACCGGCGTGATGCCCAGACTCAGCAGGTTCGAACGCCCTTCGACGGCAAGAGTTCTCAATACTCGCGCGACGGGCAGATAGGACGCTGCCCAGGACTGGTAGAGCCACTCCTCCCCCACCGGCCAGCGTCCGTGATGGGCCAGCCACGGCAGATGCGAGTGCAGCACCAGGGTGAACTGCCCCGGAACGTCCGGCGTCTCGGCGGATGCGCCGGTCACGGCTTCACCGCGATCGCGACCAGGTCCAGGCTCGCGTCGATGCGCGGATCCCACACTCCGCCGACGCCTTCCGGCGCACCGCCCGCCGGGGCGATGTCCAGCGCGAAATCCTCGCTGCGGACCGCGGCGACGTCGGCGGCCAGATCGGCGGGCCACGGCTGCCCCGCGAGGGCGCGCTCGATCTGCGCGTCGATGATCGATCCGCCCCATTTCCCGTCCAGCGCAACGATTTCGGGCCCGTGGTGCACACCCGTCATCACCTCGACGCGAAACCCCGCCTGCACCAACAGTTCCGCCATCTCCACGGCATTGAGCTCGCGAGTGTGAAACGGGTTCAACGGCGTATCGCGTCCGGGCGAGAAGGTGATCCGATTCGGCGTGCTGATCAGCAGCTCACCGCCGGGACGCAGCACCCGCAGGCATTCGCGCAGGAACTGTCCCTGATCCCAGAGATGTTCGATCACCTGGAAATTCACCACGACGTCGACCGAATCGTCGTCGAGCGGCAGCTCGGCCAGATTCCCCTGGATCATCTCCACCCGGGGGTAGGCCGCGCGCACGTGCTCCACCGCGGTCGCGTCGTAGTCCAGTCCGATCACCCGGGCCGCGACCTCGGCGATCATGTTCGCGCCGTATCCCTCACCGGATCCGGCCTCGAGTACCGTGCGACCGGCACAGCGCGAAAGCAGTCGCAGATAAGCGATCTCGTGACGACGGAACCAGTAGTTCTCCTCCGGGATGCCCGGCACGGTCCGCTCACCGGTCAGCGGTAACGGGTCCAGCGCACTGGCTTCCTCGGGGGAGAAAACGGCCTCACTCATCCAACAGACGTTAGCGGTTGCCTGTATCACACCGTCGCGCGGAGGTCGCGATGGAGAACATCACACCGTAAGTTACCCATGAGTAACTTAACGTAGGGTAATGTCCCGAAACGAGCTACTTTCGTGGACGTACGGCCCTCGTGCGACCCCACTTTCACGTGTCCACCAGAACAGGAGGTCGACGAAGACCAATGCCGAACATCGTCGTACTGATCAAGCAGGTTCCCGACACCTGGTCCGAGCGCAAGCTGACCGATGGTGACTACACCCTCGACCGGGAGGCCGCCGACGCCATCCTGGACGAGATCAACGAGCGTGCCGTCGAAGAGGCCCTGCTGATCAAAGAAGCGCAGGGCGGCGAGGTGACGGTCCTGGCCATGGGCCCCGAGCGTGCCACCGAGGCCATCCGCAAGGCGCTGTCCATGGGCGCGGACAAGGCGATCCACGTCAAGGACGACGCGATCCACGGCTCCGACGTCGTGCAGACCGCCTACGTCCTGGCCGCCGCCCTGGGCCAGGTCGAGGGTGTCGAGTTGGTCATCGCCGGTAACGAGGCCACCGACGGCCGCGGCGGCGCGGTGCCCGCGATCATCGCCGAGTACATCGGCATCCCGCAGCTGACGCACCTGCGCAAGCTGACCGTCGACGGCGAGAAGATCACCGGCGAGCGCGAGACCGACGAGGGCGTGTTCAAGCTCGAGGCGAGCCTGCCCGCCATCGTCTCGGTCACCGAGAAGATCAACGAGCCGCGCTTCCCCTCCTTCAAGGGCATCATGGCCGCGAAGAAGAAGGAAGTGCAGACCTTCACCCTGGCCGACCTGGGCGTGGATCCCGCCACCGTCGGCGTGGCCAACGCGGGTTCCGCGGTCACCGGTGTCACCCCCAAGCCGCCGCGCACGGCGGGTGAGAAGACGGTCGACGAGGGTGAGGGCGGTAACCAGATCTCCGCCTACCTGGTCGGCCAGAAGATCATCTGACAGCTGTGCCTGCTGCGGCATGGGCGGGGGCCTGCGTGGTGACGCTTCGCTACGCCTCCGGCTCTGACCGCTCATGCCGACCCCGAGCAACCCCCAGGAGAAGAGAACAATGGCAGAAGTACTCGTGCTCGTGGAGCACGCCGACGGTGCGGTCAAGAAGGTCAGCACCGAACTACTCACCGCCGCCCGCACATTGGGCACCCCGGCCGCGGTCGTGCTCGGCCCGGCCGGAACCGGTGACAAGCTCGCCGACGCCCTGGCCGCGGCCGGTGCCGAGAAGATCTACGTCGCCGAGTCCGACGACGTCGACGGCTTCCTGGTCACCCCGAAGGTCGATGTGCTGGCCGGACTGAGCGAATCGGCCGCCCCGGCCGCGATCCTGGTCGCCGCCTCCGCCGAGGGCAAGGAGGTGTCGGGTCGCCTGGCCGCCCGCATCGGCTCCGGCCTGCTGGTCGACGTCATCGACGTCAAGGCCGACGGCATCGTCACGCACTCCATCTTCGGTGGCGCGTTCACCGTGGACGCCAAGGCAACCGGTGACGTGCCGGTGATCTCGGTGCGTCCGGGCGCGATCGACGCCGCCCCGCAGGCCGGCGCCGGCGAGAAGGTGGCCGTCGAGGTTCCCGCGCAGGAAGAGGGCGTCACCAAGGTGACCTCCCGCGAGCCCGTGGTCGGCGGCGACCGGCCGGAACTCACCGAGGCCACCATCGTGGTCTCCGGTGGCCGCGGCGTCGGCAGCGAGGACAACTTCCACAAGGTGGTCGAGCCGCTCGCCGATGCGCTCGGCGCGGCGGTCGGCGCTTCGCGCGCCGCGGTCGACTCTGGCTACTACCCGGGCCAGTTCCAGGTCGGCCAGACCGGTAAGACGGTCTCCCCGCAGCTGTACGTCGCGCTGGGCATCTCCGGCGCGATCCAGCACCGCGCGGGCATGCAGACCTCGAAGACCATCGTCGCGGTCAACAAGGACGAGGAAGCTCCGATCTTCGAGATCAGCGATTACGGCATCGTCGGCGACCTGTTCAACGTCGCTCCGCAGCTGACCGAAGCGGTCAAGACCCACAAGGGCTAGTCCATTCGAATCTGCACTACAGTGGCCCCGGCTGGAAACCTTGGGTTCACGCGATCGTCGCAACACTCTCGATTGAGAGGGTTGCGGCGATCGTGTCGTTTCGGGAGGATTTGGTCCGGTTCGGTGATCAGTTGGCGCGTTTGGTGGATTCCGGTGTGCCGGTGAAGGATGCGGCGTTGGCGGTGGGGATCCCGCGGCAGCGTTGTTATGCGATTTTGCGGGCGAGGGGCTGTCCAGCGGGGAAGGCCCGGCGGGCGCGCCGAATCCCGGATGCGCAGGTTATCGGGTCGGTGTTCGAGTCGAGTCGGTCGGTGAACCAGGCAGCCAAAGCGGCGGGGGTGTCACATTCGGTGGCTCGCCGGATCTTGGTCGAGGCCGGGTTGATCGGCGCTGAGAAGAAAGCGAGTGGTAAACCCGAGGCCAAGCGGCGGTTCCTCGAGCTGACCGAGGCTGGGTGGTCGACCACGCGTGCTGCTCGTGCGGTCGGGGTGAACGAACGCACTGGCAGGGATTGGCGTGGCGGAGTGCGCAGGGTGTATTCCGCCAAGATCAACACCCGGATTCACCCGGACGGGACGGTGGTGGACTATGCGACCGGGACTCGCTACACAGAGCCAGTGACCAAGATCAGCAATGACGTGCCGGTGGCAGTCAGTGACCGCTACTTGTCCCTGGCAGATCGGCTGATGATCGCCGACGGGCTCGCTGTCGAGCTGTCGCTAACCCAGATCGCCGCCAGGATCGGCAAGCACAAATCGACGGTGTCGCGTGAGGTCCGGTCACATCGGATCGATGGGCTCTACCTGCCCTATCAGGCTGATCGGGCCGCTGCTGAGGCCCGGTCACGCCCGAAGGAGTCCAAACTGGTGAAGAACCGCGCCTTGCGTGAGGCGGTGGCGCAGGGTTTGGCTGCCCGGCATTCACCAGAGCAGATCTCTCACCGCCTGCGCAGGGACTTTCCCGACGACGAAAGTATGTGGGTGAGTCACGAAACGATCTATCAGGCACTGTATTTCCAGGCCCGTGGCGGGCTCAAACGTGAAGTGCAGCAAGCACTCCGGTCGGGCCGGACCCGGCGTGTCTCGCACCGCAAACCTGATCAGCGGACCCACCGGTTCGTCGATGAGATGATCATGATCAGTGACCGGCCCGCCGAAGTTGAGGACCGTGCGGTGCCCGGTCACTGGGAAGGGGACCTGATCACCGGGGAATACAACAAGACCGCGATCGGCACCCTGGTCGAACGCGCCACCCGCTACACCATGCTGGTCCACCTGCCCGGCGGCCACGACGCCGAGTCGGTGCGTGACGGGCTGATCGCCACGATCTCGACCCTGCCCGCTCACCTACGCGGGTCGCTGACCTGGGACCAGGGCAGCGAGATGGCCCGGCACAAACAGTTCTCGATCGCCACCGACATGGCCGTCTACTTCTGTGATCCGGCCAGCCCCTGGCAGCGCGGCAGCAACGAGAACACCAACGGCCTACTGCGCCAATACTTCCCCAAAGGCACCGACCTGAGCGTGTTCGGTCCCGAAGACCTCGAACACGTCGCCCAGGAACTCAACGGACGTCCACGCAAAACGCTCGGCTGGGATACCCCAGCCGAGCGTCTGCGTGATCTACTAACCACCTAACACCAGAGTGTTGCGGCGACCCCTTGAAACCAAGAACAGCCGGGGCCACTGTTGTTTTCGATCACAAGAGTTTGTAACGGTTCGGTCGCTGTCATCCTGAAATACTGCTACTGTTGGCCCTCGTCGGGTTACGGGAGCGGTCCGGTCCTGCACCGGCGGTGCCGTCGCGAGATCGCCTGTCCCGGCGGCAATTCGAGCTTTCACCGGGCGGGCTTTCGCCTGGCCGGGCTCCCAGAAGTTGACAGGCATGATCCGGTCGCGGGCAAGACGCGGCCGACGAGCTGAGGAAGGCGAGGCGGCCGGGCACCCGGCAAGAGGAAACCTGATGAATCAATCTACTGCCGTGACGATTTCGTGGATCCTCGCCGTGGTGCTCCTCCTGGCCGTGTGCGCGGCGGTCTACGCGGTCTACTACGCGGCCCAGCAGCGCACCCGCGCCGAGACCGTTGCCCGCGAGGTCACCACGCGCGAGGACGCGCTCGAGTACTTCGTCACCACGACGATGCCCTTCGCGGTCGAGTCCACGCGACATTCGGACAGCCAGGTGGAACTGCCCACCGGCAACGAGCGCTTCCCCCGGCTGCTACGCGGCCTGGCCGAGCGCTACATCTCAGATCTGCACATGGTGCAGGCCGAGACCCGCGACCGAACCCGCCACGAGGCGGAATTCGAAGCGCAGCAAGCCATTTCGCAGGCCGAGAGCGCCGGGCGGGCCGAGATCGAGGCCGCCCGCGCGGAGGCGGACAAGGTCCGCAACGACGTCCAGGCCGGTGCGCACGAGGCCACCAGCGCCGCGGTGCGCTCGTTCGGCACCTCGGTGGTGAGCCTGGGCGCCGACGTCGGCCAGGTGGTCAGCGACGCGCTGCGCCGCCACCGCGGCGACGAGGTCTACGAGACGCTCTCCCGCATCGACCACAACGTCCAGCAGATGATCCGTCAGGCGCAGTCCTACGTCATCGTCTGTGGCGGTCTGCCCGGACGCCGCTGGCCCCAGCAGTCCTTGACCGACATCGTCGGCGGCGCCATCGGCCGCGTGCGCGACTACACGCGTGTGCGGCCCGGGCAACTCGACCGCGTCGTCATCAGCCGTGCGGTCGAACCACTGGTGCACACGTTGGCCACCCTGCTGGACAACGCGTTGCGCTACTCGCCGCCGACCTCCTTCGTGGACGTCAGTTTCCAGGAAGGCCACCACGGCGTCACCATCATCATCGATGACGCCGGCGTGCGGATGAACGCCGAGCAGATGGAGGAGGCACGGCAGATCCTCGCCGGAGAGCGCGCCGTGGACATCCACCAGCTCGGCCCGGCGCCGCGAGTCGGCCTGCCCGGTATCGCCGCCCTGGCCCGTCGATACGGATTCAGCGTCTATGTCGACGGCCCCAACGCGTACGGGGGTATGCGCGCCATGGTATTCGTGCCCGAAACCCTGCTCACCGAGCGCAAGAACAACAGCGACCAGCCCGCCGCAGACCCGGCGGTGCCGACGGTATCCGCACCCGCACCCGTGGAACCCGTTGCGGTGCAACCGAATCCCCCGATGCCCGCCCCCTCCCCGATCCGGGAGCCGGAGCCGGTGTCGATCCAGGAGCCGGAGCCCGTCACCACCTCGACCGTGCACGAGATCACCCCGGGCGGACTGCCGCGCCGCCGTCGCCGGACCGTTTCGGTCTCCAGCGTGGCGCGACTGGCCAGCGCCGAGGACGGCACTGTCTCCGAAACCACCGCGCTGCCCCGCCCCGAGATCGCGACCGCGTGGCACAGCGGTTCCCAGAGCGGCCGCGCCGCATTCGACGAACACAGCGAAGGGATGACATCCTGATGGGCACACCCGGTACAGCCGTCACCGACGGCAACAAACTGGCCTGGATGCTCGACGATCTCCACGTTCCCGGCGTTCGCTTCGCCGTCCTGCTCTCCGAAGACGGTCTGCGCATCGCCCACGTCGGTGCCATCAGTCTGGATGACGCCGAACGCTTCGCCGCCGCCTCCTCGGGGCTACGTTCACTGGGCAAGGCCCTGGGCGAATTCTGCGGCACGGCGAATGCCGTGCGGCAGAACATGACCGAGTACGACGAGGGGATGATCTTCATCACCGCTGCCGGTGAGGGTGCCCTGATCGGCGTGTCGACGACCAGCGAGGTCGATGTCAGCATGGTCGCCCACAGGATGAACGAACTCGCCGGACGGGTCGGCCGGGAGCTCGGTAGCCTTCCGCGCCAGCACTAGCGGCCGGTGACATGAGTAACCACCGGCGCGACCCGGATCTGGTGCGTTCGTATGTCCGTACAGGCGGTCGCCTGCGGCCCAGTCGAGAACTCGACCTGGTAACCCTCGTTGTAGCAGCTCAGGATCCAGCACCCGGCGCGAGCCCGGATGCGCTGCGGGTCCTGGGGGTGTGCAGTCGGCGCCGCGTGCTCTCGCTGGCCGAGATCGCCGCCTACCTGGATCTTCCCCCCTCGGTGGTGAAGATCCTCGCATCCGACCTGCTGGACAGCGGCCACCTGGCCACACCGGCTCCGGCGAAATCCGTGCCGGAGCTTGCATTGCTCGAGGAGGTACTCAATGGGCTCCGCGCTCTCGCCGTCTGAGCCGGCGGTCCCCGACCGCACTGTCGACTATGCGCCCGAGACCGTGACCCGGTCGGTGAAGCTACTGGTCGCCGGTAATTTCGGCGTCGGCAAGACCACGTTCGTGGGCAGCGTGTCCGAGATCCGGCCGCTGCGCACCGAGGAGACCATCACCGAGGCCAGCGTCGGCATCGACGATATGGCCGGCTTACCCGGCAAGGTAACCACCACAGTGGCAATGGATTTCGGCCGCATCACGCTGAATCCGCAACTGGCGCTGTACCTTTTCGGCACGCCGGGGCAGCGGCGGTTCATTCCCCTGTGGGAGGAACTGTCTCGCGGCGCGCTCGGCGCGCTGGTCCTGATCGACACCCGCCGAATCGACAAGGCCGACGAGGTGCTCGCGGTCCTCGAGGAGCGCGGCGTCCCGTATTCGGTGGCGGTCAACGAGTTCGAGGGCTCCCAGCGGTATCCGCTCAGCGAGATCCGCGACGCTCTGGACCTCGAGCCGAACACTCCGCTCACCGCCCTGGACGCCCGCGATCGCGGAACCTGTCTGCGCTCGCTGATCACCCTGGTGGAACATCTGTTCCATCGCGTGGAGAACCAGGGCTGACCCACGGACTCAGGAGCTGTGCAGTGCGGCCAGCAACGTCACCAGGATCGGTGAGGGCCGCACATCACTGCGCACGACCGAGGACACCGGCACCCGCAGCGGGTTTCCGGCCAGATTCAATCGGGCGATCCCCTCGACCGCCGTGTTCGCGTACAGGATGGTCCAGGCGTCTGGACGGTTGATCAACTCCATGGTGGCCGTGTGGTCCGGCGGGATGGGCGGTCCGAAGGTGGGCCGGGTGGGCAGATCGGCGAAGGCGGACCGCACCACGTTGTGCAGCAGCACCTGTTCCTGTTCCGGCGGCAGCAATAGTGGGTAATTACCCAACTGGGCGAGTGTGACGTCTTCGCGTCCGGCGAGCGGATGAGAAGTGGACGCGGCCAGAACGAGGTCCTCAACCCACAGCTGTTCCACCGTCAGGCCGGGCTGATCGACGCTGCCGCGGATGAGAGCAAGATCACAATCGCCATCTGCCACCGCGGCGATGCGCTGCCGGAACGGCTTGATCACGAATTCGATCTCCGCCCCCGGATGCGCATCGCGCGCCCCCGCGATGGCGGAGAGTGATCTGGTTGCGAAGGACATGTTGGCGGCGAGGCGAATTCGAGGCCCCGATGCCCGTACAGCTGCGCGAATGGCCGATTCCAGGCTCAGCATTTGTTTGGCAAGCGGAAGTAGCCGAGCGGTTGCGTCGGTCGGGACGACCGATCGCGTGGAGCGTTCGAAGAGCTGTACACCAAGATCATGTTCGAGTCTGGCGATCTGGTGACTGATAGCCGATTGCGATATGAAGCACCGCGAAGCCGCCCTGCTGAAGCTGAGCTCCTCGCAGACGGCGACGAAGTACGAGAGCTGCCGTAGTTCCATCACGATCTCCATTCATGAAAGATCCAGATAAGAGTCATCTGAATTATGCGCCCTGACCCGTGGAACAGTCCCCTTCCGGATCGCGTTTACTAATGACAGAAGGAGGCTGTCATGCAGAACGTGGATGCGGGTATCGAAGCCGCGGATGTCGTCATTGTCGGATCGGGCTTCGGCGGGCTCGCCGCCGCGAAGCAGTTGAGCAAGTCGGGGGTTGAATACGTCCTCATCTCGAGTACGCCGGAGCATCTGTTCCAGCCGCTGCTGTACCAGGTAGCGACGGGTGTGCTCCCCGCCACAGACATCGCCCCGCCGATTGCGCAGGTGCTGCGTCGGCACAAGGGTGCGGATGTGCGACTGGGCAAGGTCGTCGATATCGACGCCGCCGCCGCGGTGCTCACCTACGAGACCGAGCAGGGGCCGCGCAAGATCCGCTACGGGTCGCTGATCGCGGCCACCGGAGCGAACCAGTCCTATTTCGGCCGTGACGATTTCGCGGAGAAGACCTACTCGCTCAAGACCATCGACGATGCCGAGCGGCTGCGCGCGCAGATCGAGCGCGTCTTCGCCGAGGCCGCCGGGGCCGACCAGCGGACCCGGGAGCGGCTGCTGAGCTTCGTGGTCGTCGGCGCCGGGCCGACCGGTGTCGAGGTCGCTGGTCAGCTGAAGGAACTCGCGAAAAGGCACTACCACCAAGAGATTTCGGTCGCTCTCGTGGAGGGCGCCGGTGCCGTGCTGCCCCCGTTCGGCGGCAGCCTGTCGGAATACGCGCGAGAGTCGTTGACCCGCAACGGCGTCGAGGTGCTGCTCGACACGTTCGTCACCGATATCGACAACGACAAGGTGACGGTCAAGACCAAGGACGGCGTCGAGCGCGGCATCGCCGCCGAGACCGTGGTGTGGTCGGCGGGTGTGGCGGCCGGTGGTTTCGCCGGGCTGCTGGCCGAGGCCACCGGCTGCGAGACCGACCGCGCCGGGCGACTGCTGATCAACCAGGACTGCACGGTCGGCGGCCACGCGGACATCTACGCCATCGGCGATATGACCTCGCTGAACGGCTACCCGGGCCAGTCGCCCACGGCGATGCAGGAGGGCCGCCACGTCGCGGACATCATCCGCCGCAAGAAGCAGCCCGGCACCCCGTTCGTCTACTGGGACAAGGGATCCATGGCGGTGATCAGCCGGTTCAGCGCGGTCACCAAGGTCAACGACAAGATGAAGTTCACCGGCTTCATCGCATGGACCGCGTGGCTCGCGGTGCACCTGTTCTACCTGGTCGGATTCCGCAACCGGTACGTCGCGGTCGCGTCCTGGCTGGTGGCCTTCATCGGCACCGGTCGTCCGGGCTTCGCCGAGGCCGAGAAGGCCGCTGCCGCGCCCGAGGCCGAACAACGACGAGCGGCCTAGCCGTTCCCCCGAGACCCTCCGGTATCGACCGGAGGGTCTCCGCGTCTGCGGCGGACTCCGACGCAGCGCGTTCTCGATGCCTGGTGACGGCAGCTCGGCATCCTGGCGGACGGTCTGCGTAGGGTGTCCGCCCATCCTCTGCCGGAGCCGGCGCTTGATCACGAAATCCTCTGTACAGCAATACGATCGGACAATCCAAGAGTCAGGCGCGACGCAGCGACAACACCGGAATCGTGCGGATGCCCGCGGCCTTCTGCGCGTATTCGGCGAAACCCGGATAGCGGCGGGCCTGCTCGTCGAAGATCCGGTCTCGGTCCGCGCCGGTGACCTCGCCCACGGTGACCGGATAGGTCTCGGTACCGCGCTCGATCTCCGCGGATCCGGCCGCGGTCAGGTTGTAGTACCAATCCGGATTGGTCGGTGCGCCGGCTTTGGACGCGAAGACGTAGATGAGATCCGGATCCTGATCGTCAGCCATATACATCGTCGGAGTCACCGACTCGCGCCCGCTCTTGCGGCCGCGATGATGCAGCAGCAGCACCGGCGCGCCCTCGAACGGCCCGCCCACACGTCCTTCGTTGGCCCGGAACTCGGCGATGATTTTCGCATTCCAGTCGGTCATACGAACCATCCTTCACCATTCCCCCGCACGCGAGCCCGAAATCGGATCGGCGCGGTGGCCTGTCCGGCTTCCGAGCGAGCTACATTCCCTTGACTTCGACGATCGGCGCCGGATACACCGAGTGCGGGACGCCCGACCGCCACGGCGTATGCGCCGACGCACCGGACAGATCGGCGAGTTCGGGAAGCCAGCGACGCACGTACTCGCCGTCCGGATCGTGGCGTTCGGCCTGGCGGAGCGGGTTGAGCACCCGGTTCGGCCGGGTGTCGGTGCCGGTGCCCGCCGCCCACTGCCAGTTGAGCTGGTTGTTGGCCACGTCACCGTCGACCAGCCAACGCTGGAAATGCGCGGCCCCGATACGCCAATCGATCCGCAGCGTCTTGGTCAGGAATGCGGCCACGATCAACCGGGCCCGGCCCGGCATCCACCCCTCGGTCACCAGTTGCCGCATCGCGGCATCGATCACCGGATATCCCGTGCGACCACTGCGCCATGCCTCGGCGGCGTCCGGGTCCTCGCGCCATCCGACGGGCCCGCGACGGTAGTCGGTCCACCCGGCCTCCGGACGGTCGGCCAGCAGCTGATGATGGAAATCGCGCCAGGCCAGCTGCCGCACGAAGGCGTGACCGCCGGGCGTCGAGGTGTCGGCCCGATGCACGAGCTCGGTCGCGGAGACACAGCCGAAATGCAGATACGGCGACAAGTGCGAGGTCGCGTCGGCCGCGAGATGGTCGCTCGTCGAGTCGTACCGCCGGATCGGGCCGGACAGCCACTGCCGCATGAGTTTCCGGCCGCTGGTCTCGCCGCCCGCAGACATCTGCGGCGAGCCCGGTTCGGCGCACAGCTCGTCCGGCCGGGGCAGCGCCAGACCGCGAATCGGCGGCATCACGAACCTGGGCGGCGGCGCGAGCGGACGCCGCACTGGAGTTCCCATCCACCGCCGGAAATACGGTGTGAAAACGGCGAAATGGCCGCGCCCGGTGGCGGGTGCCGGGTCTCCGGGTGTGGCTACCGTCAGCGAGCCGTCATGGGTGTGCAGCAGACAGTCCCGGTGCGCCAGCCGCTCTCGCAGGCGTCGCTCCCGCACGCGGCTGTACCAGCTCACGTCGGCGGCGATGTGCACGCTCTCGGCATGCGTGCGCGTGACCACTCTGTCGACCTCGTCCAGAATGTCGCCGCGCCGCACGATCAGTCGCCCGCCCAATGCGTGCAGTTCGTCGTCGAGTTCGCTCAGCGCGGTCAGCAGGAAGCGGATCCGGTTGGGCGACACCGGTTCCCGCTCGATGATCCGGTTGTCCAAGACGAACAGCGGGACGACCGCGGCGCCCTCGCGAACGGCCGCGCGCAGCATCGGGTTGTCGTGCACGCGTAGATCGCGAGTGAACAGCGCTATCGTGACCGTCATCGGCCCCCACCCCCGGAGCGGCCTGTCCCGGGTCGATCGGTGGAGGCGAAAAACTCAGGCACACTTGTCCTTTCGAAATCGTGTCGGAACCTTGTCCGCGGCGGATCGTTCAGACCGAGCACAGCGGAGCGAACGTGTCGAGCCCGCCCGTCGTGGGCGAGGTCAGGTAGGTACAGCTGTTCTCGCCCGCCGCAGCGACGGCGGCGCGGATCGCGGCCCAGCGGGCCGGGTCGAGCGCCGGCGTACGGGAGAGCACGAAACCGGATATCCGCGCCGGGTCGGTGACCAGCGCCCAGTCGTAGTCGGGGCCGAGGGCGGTCACGATGTAGTTGGGCGGGCCATCACGGCGATCCTGTGTCGGAACGCCGGGGAAGCTCACGTGCAGTTGAGCGTCGGTCACCGGGTCGGTCACGGCCGCGGTGCCCTCGATCCGGTTCGGCGCGCCGGTCCAGGTGGTGCAACTGTTGTGCACCGAGACGTCGCCGCGGGGGTCCAGGGCATAGGTCGCTCGCGTGTCGCGTGCGCAGACGAGATTGAAATACTGCGGCACGGCGGCCAGCTGATACCAGGTCCCCAGATACCGGCCCAGATCGAGCCGGGGGACCGGCGCGGGAGGCGCCGCGGTCGCTGTCGGGACGGCAATCGAGAGGGCTGCCGCTACGACGCCGAACGTGCCGACGAATCGGCCGAGCCACCGTGGTCGATCGGTGATCACACCGTTCTCCTTCGAGTCGACGGAACAACCACTGTAGCAACTTTTCGATGCATAATCGATGCATCAGACACCGACGAGGCCGAGCCGATGCCCGGCGCGACACAGAGAACGACACGTCGTGACACACCGTCCACGGGGCGATGGGCAGAATGAGGCCATGCCCGGCGGTCCCCCACCCGATGCCGAGGTCGGCTACACCGTTCGCGCGGTCGCCGACCGGCTCGGTGTGCCCACCGCGACCCTGCGCAGTTGGAACCAGCGTTATCGGATCGGCCCGAACGGCCACCAGGCCGGCCACCATCGGCTCTACACGGAGGCCGACATCACCGCGCTGGAGCGCATGGTCGCCCTGGTCCGCGAGGGCGCCAGCCCGGCCGCGGCGGCCGCCGCGATACACCGGCCCGCTCCCCCACGCGGCGACCGGGAAACCCTGCTCGCGGCCGCGTTCGCACTCGACAGCACGGCGGTGTCGGATCTGCTCACCGGACACCTGCGTCGATACGGCGTCGTCGACACCTGGAACCTGTTGTGCCGCCCCGCATTCGCCGACATCGTCAGCGAACAGGAGCGCGGTGTCGGATGCATCGATGTCGAACATCTGCTGTCCTGGTGCACCGCCTCGGCCCTACAACGTGTCGCACCGCCGCCGCCCGGACCATCGCGCATCGCCGCCGTCCTCGCGTGCACCAGCGGCGAGACGCACTCACTGCCGCTCGAGGTGCTTCGCGCCGGTCTCGCCGAACGCGGACTCAACGCCTTGACGCTGGGACCGGACGTCCCCACCACCGCGCTCGTCGACGCCATCTCCCGGCTCCCCGAGCCCGCACCGGTCGTGCTGTGGTCCCAGCGGGAATCCACCGCCCTGGTCTCCGCGGTACGAGCGTGCGTGAGCGCCGGACCCCCGGTCCACGTCGGCGGACCGGGCTGGGCGGCGGTCCGACTACCCGCACAGGTCCGGACCTTCCCCGATCTCGTCACGGCTCTCACCGCACTCGGCTGACTGTCTCAGAGTTTCAATGTCGCGTATTTACTTAACGATGCGCAATCGACGCACTCGGGTGATCGGCGCTTCCACGTGTCGCATCACGGCACCAGCGAATCCGGCACCGATCATGGTGCCCGCGCCCCAATCGTTCGGCGTCCTCTGCGCAGTAGACTTCCAGGCCGTTGCCGGAGATGACGTCATTGACGGCGCTCCAATCACTTTCGGCCACAGCCGAATTCGATCGCCGATCCGGCCTCGACTGTCCGGGTCTTCGATATGCCTTCGACCACAAGAGATTTCGTCGCAAGCATTCAGGGCGAACGCTGGGCGGCCGCACGAGGGCCGCGGTTTACGGCGGTTCGCCAACGCAACGAGGCTGGTTGCTGTGCGCCCAGCCACGTGACCCGGCAATTGCCGGTCCTGGTCACTGCTCGATCACCGAGCGGTTCACGTTGACGGGCGGTATTCACCCGTGGGTCTCGCTGTCGAGGGTGCGTCCGAGGATGTGGCGTAGGGCGAAATCCAATTCGGGGGTGCGGAATCGGTGCCCGGCCGCCTGCAACCGGGCCGGTTGGACACGCTGGCTGGCGACGGCGAGTTCGCGGACGCCCTCGGCGCCCAGGAGCAGCGCCGGGCCGAATTCGGGGACCGGGAGCAGGGCCGGGCGATGCAGCACGTGAGCCAGGGTGTGGGCATAGTCGGCATTGGTGACCGGTTGGGGCGCAACGGCATTGACAGGTCCGGCCAGCTCCGTGTCCCACAGTGCGCGGTGGTAGATGTCGACGAGATCATCGATTCCGATCCAGGACAGCCACTGGCTGCCGTCCCCGATGCGGCCGCCGAGCCCGGCCGCGAACAGCGGACGTTGCAGGCGCAGTGTGCCGCCGCGCGGCGACTGGACGATCCCGGTGCGGACGGTGACCACCCGAATGCGGTCCGCGGCCACCGCGGCGGCGGACTCCCATTGCGTAACCAGATCCGCGAGGAAACCCGTACCGCGCGAACTGTTCTCGGTCAGCTGCTCCGCACCCCGGTCGGCCCCGTACAGGCCGATCGCGGAGGCGCTGACGAAGGCGCGCACACCGGACCGGGCCGCCAAGTCGGCTAGCCGCCGAGTGGGCTCGATCCGGCTGTCGGCGATGGCGCGCTTGTGCGCGTCGGTGAATCGGCCCGCGATGGAGGCTCCCGCCAGATGCACCACCGCGTCCACCCCCTCCAGCAGTGCCGGGTCCGGGGCGGACGGATCCCACCTGCGCTCGCCGGGACCGGACGGCGCACGTCGGACCAGCCGGATCACGGTGTGGCCGCCGGTACTCAGCATCGCCGTGAGCGCGGCTCCGACCAGGCCGCGCGCACCGGTGACCGCGACGACCGACGGCCTCAGGCCGTGCTCGGCCGCGCGTCGATGCGCAGCCAGATCGTCGGACAGCTGACGGGATCGGTAGGCGAACATCGGTCGCAGCGCGAACTCCGGCACCGGGGAATCGATGCGGTCCACCACACGGGTGTGATCCGCGTCCAGGGCCTCGAATTCGTGGGTGTGCCGCCACGGCAGCAGCCCCACGGGCAGGGTGGTCAGCCCGGCTGTGACCACCTCGTCCACGAACCGGTGCGGCGGGTCGTACTCCCGCGAACGATGCTGCGCCACCCAGGACAACCCACCCGGCAGCCCCAGGACCGCCCGCCCGTCGGCCAGCGATTGCGCCTCCGATCGCACATCGACCGGCTGCCACGGCGGAGCCAACCGGGTGAATGCCCCGGGACGCTCGAACCAGGCGAAAACCTCATGACGGGGCGCAGCGACGACGCTCGACCATTCGATGCCCACGTCCCGAAGCGTAACCATCAAGAGCGGAATCCAGGCTCATTCACCGGACTGTCGCGCGGCGACGGCTGGATTACCTCGGCCATCGAAACAGTGGCGCCGAGATCGTACGAACGACGGCCCGATGGATCATCCAGCACATCGCGCCGCACTCGTTCAGGTCGCCGACGAATTCGCCTGCACCTGCACCTTCCCGCATGAAAGCGTCTGCCTACCAACGCAATTCGACCATCAGCACGGGGTGGTATGCCCGGCATCGTCATGGGCACTGGGCTCCCGGCCGGTACCGGGAGCCCGGCGTACTCAATTCTTGGCAGGAAGCCGGTCGAGGATCTCCCGCAGCAGATCTCCGTGCACCCGCATCAACTCGCCCTGTTCGCGGAATATGGCGTCGTGCCGGTCCAGCCTGGCGTTCACCGCGCGGAATTCCTCCCGCATGGCGTCGATTTCTCCACGCATACCCGCGAGCTCTTCGTGAACGACAGTGAATTGCCGGTCCACATCTGCGAACTTCTCACGCATACCAGCAACTTCCTGACGCACGCTGGCAACCTCGTCGCGCACGCCGGCAAGGTCCTCGCGCACAGTGGCAACTTCCTGGCGCACGCTGGCAAGGTCCTCGCGCACGCTGGCAACCTCGTCGCGCACGCTGGCAACCTCGTCGCGCACACCGGCGACATCTTTACGGATGTCGGCCAACTGCCGGTCGACATCCGCGAACTTCTCGCGCACACCGGCGAGTTCTTCGTGCACACCAGCGAACTGGCGGTCCACCTCCTCGAACTTCTGACGCATACCAGCGAGCTCTTCATGTACACCAGCGAACTCCGCACGCATTTCTTGCAGGGAGCCGTGTACTCGGCCGAATTCCTCGAGCACCTTGTCGTGGTTGGCGGCGACAGTGACACCGAGATCGACGACGGTCATGTCGAGTTTGTCGAGGCGGCCGGTGGTGGCGACGGCGATATGTTCCAAGTGAGTCACCCTGATCTCGAGCGGTACGGTCACTGGGGGGTTCCTCTCAGTAGTGGGATGGTAGCAAGCCGGGGTCGGGCGACACCGGCAGTGGATGAGGTCCCAGGCCCTCAGGCGCGGTCCTCGCGGAGGGGGATGCGGACCGCCTCGACGGCGGCGCGCACCTGGTCGCAATCGGTGTCGGTGAAGCCGCCGGACATCTCCAGGGCGGCATCGCGGCAGGCGGTGAGCAATGTGTTCGCCAGGGCCGGGTAGTCGGCGCTGGGGTACAGCTCGGTCTGCACGGTCCAGTACAGGGCCGCGGCCTTCTTCAGGCCGATTCCCCGGATGCTCCGACCGCCGAGGGTGCCACCGTCGGTGACCAGGAAGGCCAGCTTGTTGCCGACGCCGCTGTTGATGTGCACACCGCCCAGATCGGGCACCCGATTGTGATCGGAGTACGTCGCCGGGGCCCAGTGCGGCCCCCGGTAGGTCTCCGGCTGCGGACCGGTCGCGGCGGCCGGGGACTTCATATCCCGGACGACGCCCACCTGCGTCCCGTTGCCGATCTTCCAGCGATCTTCGGCAGATCGCTTTGCGCGAGTGGATAATTCGGTGAACTCCCCGAATACGTCGGACAGCGATTCGTTGATCGCACCCGACTCGTTGACATAGTCCAGATCGCTGGTCTTCTCGGTGACGCCGTGGGTCAGCTCGTGTGCGACGACGTCCAGCCCGAGTACCGCGGTGCCCATTACGAGCCCCTCGGCATCGGACCAGAAGGCGTTCGCGTACGGGCACGAATTCGGGCACACCCGGACGTGGGCACGCAGGGCCTTGCCGCGGCCGTCGTGCGTATCGATGCCGATCAGATCGGTGAGACTGCCCAGATCGGTGAAGCGCGCGTAGAACTTCTCGGTATCGCCCATCCAGTCGTAGACCTTGTTCGCATCGTCGTTCCCGCGAACGCGGGCCTGCCCTTCGGCACGCACCACCGGATACGATCCGTCGGCACCGCAGGGAATGCCGAGCTCCGCACCGTGGAAATTCGCATCGCACACCACACGGGCCAGATTCGCGCCGGTCTTCCAGGCGTCCAGCACCGCACCGGATGGATCGGCGGCGACGAATATCCGCCATCCGGCCCCGGCCGCGGTGACATCGAATCGGTACGCGGGCACCGCGGCCTTGTCCGGACCGCTGCCCGTCAGCTCCGGATCGAACCAGGCCGCCGATCCGGCCCGCACCCGCACCGCCCTCACCGGGACGCGGGCGAGCTCGGCGGCGGTGGTGACCGCGCGGTCCCGGGCACTCACCGGAGGCGTCGGCCCGCCCTGCGGGAAGCGGCCGGCGGTGCGTTCGGCCAGGGCGCCGCTCGCCGAGAGCAATGCGCCGTCCGACCGCAGGGCCAGCGCGACGGCCGCGCCGTAAACGGGTATCGCACCGATCGACTGCGCGAGCCGCACCGTACTACCTCGTCCGCGACGAGAAACCTTCTGCACCAACAACTTTCCCGATGGGTCCGCACCGAATAGCTGCTCGACGGCGGGGATGTGCGCGAGCGCCGCTTCGGCCGCACCGCCGGACGCACCCGCTCGCGGGACGGGCCGATCCGGTACGACCTGACGCACCGATCCGGCCGCATCGCGGTGGATCCGCTTGGGCGCGGCGACGAGTGCGGGCGCGGCGGGTGGCTGAGCCGAGGCGGGCCCGACAGCCGGAACAGATACCAGCACCACGGCCGCGCACAGGATCGCGATCGAAATCCTCATGACTCCCCCTACTGCAAGATGACGACGCAGAACCCCGGCACGCATCGAGCGATCCCCGAAAACGGTTCACCGTCGACCTACCGAGAGAAAACGTCTTCCGACAATTCGTTTTTCTGCAATCCATTTCGATTGCGGTCCCCCGAGACGAATTCTCCCGGTATTCACATGATCGGTTTCATCGGCTGTGTGCGCTCATCGGATGATCCGGCATTCCCGATGCGAACCCCTCGATCCACCACGGATCGCCGGAGGGTGTCGAGCCCCTACAACTTGGCGAAAACCTTCTGCACCGTGGCCCAGGTGCGGGTGGTAACCGACTTGCCGAAGGTCTTGTCCAGCCAGACCATATGGTTCGGCGTTCCCGGCGTGCTGTTGTCCATCACCGCCAGAATTGCCCGCACCTGCTCGTCGTACCCGAGGATCTTCACCTGGGCGGCCAGATCAGGGGGCGGCTCGGCGCCCAGACCGGGATTGTCCGCGTCCTTCAGGAAAGTCACCATCAGATAGGTCTGGCGCGAATGCGTCATACCCGCGAACGGATCCGACTCGATCAGCGCCTGCAACTCGGCACGGGTGCGCACCAGGGTGCCGCCGCCGATGCCGAGCTCGCCGGACAATCCCCGCTGAATTCGCGATTCCAATGCCGCACAATCGGACTCGTCACTGCTGAACACGATATTCCCACTGCCCAGCACCGAGCCGACCGAATCGAATCCGAGCCCGCTGAATACGCCGCGCAACTTCTCCCCGCGCATGGCGGGATTGCTCGGAGTAATTCCTCGCAACAGAGCGGCGTATCGGTTCATGGCTCAGACGCTACCGCCCGCCACCGACAGATTCACCCTCCTTCGGCAAGCCGCTCTACGACGCGCCGATACTGGAAGATTCCACTTGTGCAGCGCCCCCGCCGAGCGCTTTCTTGCGCTCGATATCGGCCAGCGCGGCCTGGTGCGCGGCCCGCGCGTCGGCGGCCGCGTCCCAGGCGTCCTTGCGGTTCTTGACCACCTTGGCGGGCGCGCCGACGGCGATGCTGTAGTCCGGCACGTCCCCCTTGACCACGGCGTGCGCGCCCAGCACACACCCGCGGCCGACCCGGGTACCGCGCAATACGGTGACCTTCGCCGCGATCCAGGTGTCCGGGCCGATCCGCACCGGGCTCTTCACGATGCCCTGATCCTTGATCGGCATGGTGACGTCGTCCATCTTGTGGTCGAAGTCGCAGATGTAGCACCAGTCCGCCACCAGCGTGGACGCGCCGATCTCGATGTCGAGGTAGGTGTTCACGACGTTGTCCTTGCCGAACACGACCTTGTCGCCGATGCGCAGCGAACCCTCGTGGCAGCGGATCGCGTTGCCGTCGCCGATGTGCACCCAGCGGCCGATCTCCATGCGGCCCATCTCGGGCGTCGCGTGCACCTCGACCCGGCGGCCCAGGAAGACCATGCCGCGCAGGACGATGTGCGGATTGGCCATGCGGAACTTGAACAACCGGTAGTACCGCACCAGATACCAGGGCGTGTACGCCCGGTTGGCGAGCACCCAGCGCAGCGACGCCATGGTCAGAAAACGCGCCTGCGCCGGATCCCGGCGGCGCGAACCCCGCCAACGCGAGCGCAACGGTGCGCCCCACATGCTCGTCACGAAGTGCTCCTCGCATCCATCGGGCGATCTCTCGTCCCGCGGTGTCGTCGTCGAGCTACCAGCGTACTTTCGGTCGATATCGACCGATCCCCTACCCTGGTCGTCCGCGGAAATCCACTCGAAGCGGACCTACTCCATGAGGCGACACACCGCCTGTCGGCCGGGGCGGTTAGTCTCGTGCAAGCCCGTACGAGCAGATGGGAGACAAGGTCAGGTGCGTACCAGCATCCGGCGACCCGCGCACGATCTCCGTACCATTGTGCGCCGCCCGGCATTTCGTGCCGCCGCGGCCCTCGGTACGGTCGGCGTGCTGACCCTGAGCGGCTGCGGGGGAACAACGCTCGACGACATCACGGTGGGCCCCGGCCACGGCTGGCCCGCGTCCTTCCACGACGGCCGCAACAGCGGCACGACCACGGTCACCGGCTCGCGGCATCTGACGCTGAGCTGGTCGCGGCCGATCGGCGGCCCGGCCGTCACGCCCACCACACTCGGACCGGACGGACAACTGTTCGTCACCACCGACATCGACACCGCCTGCGTGGGCCAGCCCGGCGCGACAGGCGCGTTGTTCTCGTTCCAGATGCCCACCGGCCGCAAGCGATTCTGCAATCCGCTGGGCGTGGACGCCATCCACTCCGTCACGGCGGTCGACGAGCTGGCCAACGTCTATGTGGGCGACGACGGCGGGATGAATTCGATCAACTCGCTCGGTGAGCCGCGCTGGCGTACGCCCGTGGCCGGTGTGCCGGTCTCGGTGCAGTTCACCGATGACAGCCACGTGCTGTCCGTCACCCAGTCCGGTCAGGTCGACGTGCTGAACCGGCAGACCGGCGATCGCATGGCCTCCTCGTTCCAGCTCCTGGGCGAACCCGATCTCCTCGCCCATCCGAACCTGCCGCGCCCGGCCGACGGCGACGGCCTGGACGACTGCGAGTCCGGCGGTCCGCAATGTCCGGTGGCCAACGTCTCGGCCATCGATCCGAGTTCCGGGCGCTTCTACGTGACCGTGTGGCAGCGCGGATCCGAGAAGGCGTCGCTGGTGGCACTGCGCTACGCGGACAAGCAGATTCAGCAGGATTGGAGCGCCGATATCCTGACCGACGGCAGCGCCACCAGCCCGACGCTCTCCCCGGACGGCAAGACCGTCTACGTGGGTGACAACAGCGGTCGTCTGATCGCCCTCGACACCGCGAACGGGCACACCAAATGGGTGCAGCCCCTCGGCTTCACACCGCGCGGCGCGGTCTCCGACGACGACGGCCTGCTGATTCCGGGCGGCGACGACGGCCACCTGATGGCGTTGCGCGACAACGGCGACAGCGTCCAGATCGCCTGGGAGCGCAAGGATCTACAGTTGCGCGGCCGTCCCGCGCAGACCGCGGGCGATACCGGATATGTGGTGTCCCCGATCGGCGACGCGCTGAATCTGGTCACCTTCGACACCCGCACCGGCACCACCGTCGCCTCGGCCGTGCTGCCCGGTGCGCAGGGCAGCACCACCGGAACCTCGGTCGGTGAGAAGGGTGAAGTCGTCGTGACTTCCCGCGTCGGGGAGATCTACGTCTTCAAGCCCGAGACGTAGACACCGCGGCGGTCAGCACCCGGCCCCACCGGTTGCCGCGGCGCGTTCGACGCGTCGTTCCGTGCTCTGCGGGCTGAATTCACCTGCGCTACAGGTGAATTCGCCAGCAAGCCGCCGCCGTGCGTCACCGGGACGAACACGCAGTGACGGCGGTCAGCGAACGGGAGGCGTCTCGCAGAGGAATACCGTCGGGTTGCGGCCTATTCGGGTGATGACCAGCGAAAATGAAACAGCCCCACGGGGTTTGAGGCGGGCACGCAGGGCATCGGGGTCCAGATCCACCCCGCGGGTAAGGATTTCCAGCGGGCCGCAGTCCCGGCGGCGCAGCTCCGCGCGCAACGTCTTCTCGCGCAGGTCCAGGCGATCCAGGATGCGCAGACCGCGCACTCCGTCGGGGACGCGGTCGCCGGTGAGGTATGCGATGCGCGGATCCAGTTGCCACAGGCCGTTTTCGGCGGCGTAGTGGCGGACGAGACCGGCGCGCACCACCGCGCCGTCCGGATCGATGATCCACTCCCCCGGCGCACGTTCGGGGATTTCGTCGGGCGCGGCGTCGGTGAGGGTCCGGGAACTGCCGTCCGAGCGCAGCACCGTCGCGCGGCGGGTGACGCCGGGCTCGGCCAGTCCGGCTGACCACAGGCACGCCTCGCGCACCGCGCCGTCCAGTGAGACCACCTCGGCCTCACACTCGGCGAACTGGGCGAAATCCAGCCCGGGAGCGCATTTCACGGCGATGTCGCGGCCGCGGTAGGCGTCGAGCAGATCCGGCAGCGGCGGTTGCAGTTTCGCCGGATCGTGCGTGCGGCGGCCGTCCGCGCGCCGGGCCGGATCGGCGATCACCACGGTCGCGGTACTGCACGGAACGAGCGCATCGGCCTTGGCCAGCAGGACATTCCGGGCGTCGGCGAGATTGTGCGCGGCCATCGCGAGACGTACCTCGTCCAGGTCGCTGCCGATCACCGCCGGGCAGACCCGGTGCAGCGCAACGAGTTCCGCGCCGACCGAACAGGTCAGGTCGTGCACCGTGCGACCAGCCAGCCGACGAGCCCGATGCTCGGCGACCACACTGGGAGTCGCCTGCTGCAATGCCTCGTCGGTGAACAGCCAACCTTGCGCGCCGGCCAGTTTCGCCGCGGCCCGGCGACGTAGACGCACCGTTTCCACCAGCGCGGCGGCGCGATCACCATGTTCGCGCCGCACCCGCTCCAGGTCGCCGAGCAGACTCGCGGTGCTCAGCGTCAGCCGATCCACCTCGGCCAGGGCCGCCCGCCCGGCGGCGCCCCCGAGGTACGCGATATCGGCACGGGTGAAGCGGTACGCCACTAGAGCACCCCGCCCGGTCGCATTACCTTCCCGCGCCGCCCGGCTTCACGCCGGTGATCATCGCGTTGTAGAAGAACTGCCGGGGCACGACGTGCCGCAGCACCTTCTCGTCCAGCTTGCTCAGGCCCAGCCAGGCCCGGTACTGCGCCATGCGGTAACGCCAGGTCAGCTTCTCGTCGGGCACCGCGGCCTCGAAGGTGCGCACCGGCCAGCCCCACAGGGCCGCAGCGAACTCCTCGGTCTCGGCGTGCACCTCGGTCGCGCCCGCGCGCCGGGCGATGTCCTCGAGGTCCGAGGGATCGAAGGTGTGCAGATCCACCACGGCCTCGAGGGCCGCGGCGCGGGAGGACTCGTCCAGTTCCTCCTGCGGACGCCGCCACTCCGACAGGAACGGCAGCTTGGTGATCTCGGTGGTCACCTTCCAGGTGACCTGCCCAAGCTTGCGGGCGTAGAAGTTGCCGATCGTGGTGGGCTCGCCGGCGAACACGAACCGGCCGCCCGGCTTGAGCACGCGCAGGCATTCCTTCAGCGCCAGTTCGACATCCGGAATGTGGTGCAGCACAGCGTGACCGCAGACCAGGTCGAAGGTGTCGTCGTCGTACGGGATGGTCTCGGCGTCGGCGACCCGGCCGTCGACCTCGAGGCCCAGGTTCTGGCCGTTGCGGGTGGCGACCTTGACCATGCCGGGCGACAGATCGGTCACCGAACCGGACTTCGCCACGCCGGACTGCATCAGGTTCAGCAGGAAGAAACCGGTGCCGCAGCCGAGCTCGAGCGCGCGCTCGTAGGGCAGCTGCGCGTCGGGCACAACGGCATCGAAGCGACCGCGGGCATACGCGATACAGCGCTCGTCGTACGAGATCGACCACTTGTCGTCGTAGGTCTCGGCCTCCCAGTCGTGATAGAGGACCTGAGCGAGCTTGTTGTCGGAAAGCGCGGCCTGGACCTGCGCCTCGGTGGCGTGCGGGTTCGGCGCGGGGTCGTCATGACGTGCGGTCATGATCGGAAAGGGTAGCCCAGCCTCACGTCCGCATCACCATCAGGCCCGTGGGGAAGAGCTCACTCGAACACCGGCGACCGCGGGCGGGCCCGGCCGCCGAATGCCGCCCGGTCCGGTCAGTGGCCGACGAATTCGGCCGACCCTGGACCGGCGACCAAATAAGAACGTGTTCCTACGCTGCGATCCTCGGTGCCGAACAGCTCCACCCACTCGCCGCGAGCCCGATCGTGGCCGTGGGTTCCGGCCTCGAAGACGGCCTTGGCGGCGGCCAGCGCACGAGCCGGACCGGAGACGAACTGCCGGGCCCAGCGCATCGCGGCCAGGTAGACGTCGTCGGGGGCGACCACTTCGTCGACCAGGCCGAGCGAGGCAGCCTCGTCGGGCTCGACGAAACGTCCCGTGTACACCAGATCCTTCGCCCGTGCGGGCCCGATGAGCAGACTCAGCCGCCGAATCCCCGACAGCGGGATCAGGCCCGCGCGAATCTGCGGCAGGGCCAGGCGCACATTGTCACCGATGATGCGTCGATCCGCGCCCAGGGCCAGTTCCAGGCCCGCGCCGAGTGCATAACCGCTGATCGCGGCGACCGTGGGCTGTGGCAGGCGGGCCAGGCAGCCCAGCGCGGCCTGCAGATCCGCGGCCCGCGCTGCGGCCTGGTCGGGGGTGAAGCGATTCAGCTCGGCCAGTTCGTCACCCGCGGAGAACACCCGCTCGTCGCCGTAGACGACCACCGCGCGCACCTGCGCGTCCGCACCGATCCGCTCGGCCTCGGCCGCCAGCTCCCGCGCCACCTGCAGATCGATCAGATTCATCGGCGGCCGCGCGAAGCGCAGCACGGCGATCCCCGGCTCGGGACGGTCAACGGTCACGAATTCGGCCACGGGGAACGAGCCTACTGGTCGCTCGATCCCAGCCCGACGGCACGGCGGCCGGGCATTCGATCCCGACCCGCTATCACAATCCAAGACACTCGGCCCTGACCCGGCCGCACATCCGTCCAAGGCACTTGCTCCCGCCCCGGCAACCGTCCGAGACACTCGACCTTGCCGGGAGATGTCATCCATGACACGCGATTCCGGTCCCGGCGGCACACATTCAAGGCACTCCATCCGGCTCAGCGGCACAGTGCGGGAGCATCCGAGCTGGGCGGCGGCACCCGGGGCACTCAGTCCGCGGGCTGGGATCCGCGCATCCGCGAACCTTCCGGAAAATCGGCGAAGTAGCGCTCGTTGTTCGGGAATTGCAGGCGCGGTTTGCCGTCCACCGTCGTCAGGACGGGCTGAATCGGCTCGAAATCCGGTGCGGCGGCGAAGATCTCGGCGGTGGAGGAATACCGGCCGAGTGCGATCAGCTGCGACCAGGTCGGCGGCAGCAGTACGTCGATACCGGCCTTCCATCGCTCGATGGCCTCGGCCGGAGTGCACCAGACGACGTGCTGGGCCTCGGAGGTGGCTCCGTCGGCGCGCTGCCCCTCCGGCAGGACCGCGACGAAGAACCTGGTGTCGTACCGGCGCGATTCCACGGTCGGGGTGATCCAGTTGGCCCAGGGCCGCAGCAGATCCGCGCGCAGCACCAGACTTTCGGCGGCCAGGAACTGCCCGAGGGACAGCTCGCGGCGCTCCAGGCGGGCGCGCGCGGCGCTGTACACCGACGTGTCGGAGACGACCGTGTCGGCCGTCGGCCCCGCCAGCAGCACGCCGCATTCCTCGAACGTCTCGCGCACCGCCGCGCACACCAGCGCCTGTGCCCGCGCCTCGTCGACGCCGAACCGCTCGGCCCACCACGCGGGACCCGTTCCGGCCCAGCTGATTTCGGCCTGCGCGTCGGACGGGTCGACCCCGCCGCCCGGGAAGACCGTCATCCCGGCGGCGAATGCCATCGCCTTGACGCGCCGCTGCAGGAACACCTCGGGACCCGACGCGCCCTCACGCACCAACATGACCGTGGACGCGTCCTTGAGTGGCGCCGGCGCCGAATCGTTCACAGTTCCACCGTGCCGGTCGTCGGGTTCGCGCGACGCTGGGCGCGCTGTGTCCTCGGTTCACTCACGGCAACAGTCTCACTCACCCCTCGCACCCTAACGGATGCTTGGGGACCTGCCCGCAGCGAGCCCGGCTCCGCGCGATCACGGGCACGGCGGCCCGGCAAGCACGGCCGCCCAGGTCCACGCGATCGGATGCCGGGCGACCACGACGGAAAACGATCGCTCAGGCGCGGTGCCGCCCCAACCGCCGACTCCGGCGCGCGAAATAGCGGCCGTCGATACGGTCCAGGGTGATCGACTGCCGGAACGCCTTGCTGAGGTTCTCGGCGGTCAGTACATCCTCGAGCAACCCCTGGGCGACAACACTGCCCTCATTGAGCAGCAGGCCGTGCGAGAAGCCCGGCGGAATCTCCTCCACGTGATGGGTGACGAGGACGGTGGCAGGCGAATCCGGATTCGAGGCCAGATCCCCGAGCCTTTCCACCAGTTCCTCCCGGCCACCCAGATCCAGACCGGCGCCGGGCTCGTCGAGCAGCAGCAGCTCCGGATCGGTCATCAGCGCCCGCGCGATCAGCACCCGCTTGCGCTCGCCCTCGGACAGGGTGCCGTAGGCGCGGTCGGAAAGATGTTCCGCGCCCAGGCTTTCCAACATGTCCACCGCGCGATCGGTGTCCATGTCGTCGTACTCCTCACGCCAGCGGCCCATCACCGCGTAGCCTGCCGAGACCACCAGATCGCTGACCTTCTCGTCCAACGGCACTCGGCTGGCCACCGCCGCCGAGGACAGGCCGATGCGCGGACGCAGATCGTTGATATCGGTCCGGCCCAGTACCTCACCCAGCAGATGGGCGGTACCCGAGGTCGGATGCAGTTCGGCGGCGGCCATTCGGAGCAGGGAGGTCTTCCCGGCGCCGTTGGGGCCGAGCACGACCCAACGTTCGTCGAGCTCCACTTGCCAGCTGAGGGGACCTACGAGCGTATGTCCCGACCGCCGGACGGTCACCTGGTTGAAATCGATGAGTAGATCGGGATCGGGTTGCGACACGAGCTCCATCTTGGACCACGCACCCGAAACATTCCCAACATGGTCCGTTTGCACGTAGATGTCATATCCCGTCACGTGCCCGAAGTGGCCGCGAATTCGCCATCGCTCCGGTGAGATTCGACACTGTCGCCATCGTGACAACCACACGCTCGCGGTCCGGGAAAGTCGCCGCGCTTTCGGCCGATGCGCTGCGGACTGCCGTGGCGCGGTCAGTCCGAAACGCCTGGCGGGACGGCGATCACCGTCATCGATCCGGGCGCGACCTCGGTGAATCCGGCGTCCCGCACCGCGGTCGCCGAACCCTCCCGGACCAGGCGGGACAGCTCCGCCCAGCGCGGTCCCGCCTCGCGCACCGAACAGCGATAACCGTGCCCGGCCCAGCGGAACACCTGCTCCACCGGCAACGCACCGGCCAGCAGCATGCTCGCGTGCCCGACCTGGGCCGCGGCCTTGCCGACGGTCATCCCCAGCTCCGAATCCACCCACAGCACAGGCAGTTCCGGATCGACGGGACCGGGATCGTCCGGCGCGAGCTCGGTGCCGCCGATCTGGAGTTTGCGAATTCGCTCATCGATCGCGCCCACCGGACCGGGCACCAGGGCGCGCGCCTGTGCGCCGTCGATGTCCACGGTGATTCCGTCGACCTCGTTCGCGGCCAGCCACTGCGCACCGCGCGCCCGCCGCGCCACCTTGCGGATGCGTGAGCGTTTCCAGGTCAGATATCGCTGCTCCCACTCCCCGCCGGGGCCGACCCGGGGATCCATGCACAGCGCGACCGCCGCGGTCGCCGCGGCAGCCAGCAACGCGCTGCGCGGCGGCGGGTCCTGTTTCGGGATGTGCAGCACCATCTGCATCGCCTGGACCAGCGCCGGATCGTCCGGATCCCCGCCGCCCCCGTATCCGCGCGCCAGTTCCGCATGACGCGCGAGAAATCCGTCGTCGAGCTCCGACTGTATGAGCATCGCGCGGCGGCTCAGTTCAGCGGGACGCGGCGCAGCACGCCGTCACGGGCGTCGGCGGCCTCGACCTCGTCGCGGGTGACGCCGAGAATGAACAGGACCGCATCCAGGTACGGGTGCGACAGGGCGGCATCGGCGATCTCGCGCAGAGCGGGTTTGGCGTTGAAGGCGATGCCCAGACCCGCCGCGTTGAGCATGTCGATATCGTTCGCGCCGTCACCCACCGCGACGGTCTGTTCCATCGGCACACCGGCCTCGGCGGCGAAACGCCGCAGCGCCACGGCCTTTCCGGGCCGGTCCACGATCTCCCCGATCACCTTGCCGGTCAGACGGCCGCCGACCACCTCGAGCGTGTTGGCCTGGACGAAATCCAGTTCCAGCTCGTGCGCCAGCGGCTCGATGACCTGGCGGAAACCACCGGACACCACACCGCAGCGAAAACCCAGCCGCCGCAACGTGCGAATGGTCGTGCGCGCACCGGGCGTCAGCGTGATCGTCTCGGCGACTTCGTCGATCACCGACTCCTGCAACCCGGCCAGGGTCGCCACCCGCTGCCGCAGCGATTCGGCGAAGTCCAGCTCGCCCCGCATGGCCGCCTCGGTCACCTTGCGGACCTCGTCCTCGACCCCGGCGTGCGCGGCGAGCATCTCGATCACCTCGCCCTGGATGAGCGTGGAGTCGACGTCGAACACGATCAGCCGCTTCGCCCGCCGGGCCAGGCCGGCGCGTTCCACGGCGATATCGATGTTCTGCTTGGCCGCGACCTCGGCCAGCGTGGTGCGCAGACGCGTCTCGGCGGCTTCGGTCGCGGGAGCGGTCACGGTCAGCTCGAGACCGGTCACCGGATAGTCCGCGACACCTCGGATCGCGTCGATGTTGACGTCCTGTTCGGCCAGTTTGCGCGCGATGACGCTGAACGCCCGCGCGGTCACCGGACTGCCCAGCACCACGATCGCGTGCGTCGACAACCGCGCCCCGACCGAGGAATCCGCACCGATCTCGACCTCGACCTGCATGCCGACGGTCACCATCGCATCCTCGAGCTCGTCCTGCAGGCCCTCCGGATCGCCCGGGCAGGACACCAGCACACCGAGGGTCAGCCGACCGCGGATCACGACCTGCTCGACGTCCAGGAGGCTGACCCCGTTGCGCGCCAGCGCCGCCAGCAGGACCGAGGTGACGCCGGGCCGGTCGGGGCCGGTGACGGTGATCAGCACCGTCGTCCCCGCGGCAGCCTGTGCGACCACGGCCCGGCCGTGGTTGCCGGGTTCAGGCTCGGACGTGCTCACGTTGTCTCCCTCTCGCGACATACTCGGCCGCCGACGACGGCCCCTTATTGTCTCAGGCTGTTTCCGGCGTACCGGACACGGCCCATGGACCGTGGCCCGAATCACTACCTCGAAAAACAGGACGCGGCGGCCGTCTCCGAAGAGACGACCGCCGCGTCGGTCACTGCGAGATCAGCCGATCAGCTCGACACCTTCTCCAGCTCCTTGACGCTGTGCGACTTCGCGCCCCAGCCGACGTGGGCCTCGGCCCGCATCCGCTCCACCATGTGCGGGTAGTGCAGCTCGAACGCCGGGCGCTCGGACCGGATGCGCGGCAGCTCGTAGAAGTTGTGCCGCGGCGGCGGGCAGGAGGTCGCCCACTCCAGCGAGTTGCCGTAGCCCCACGGATCGTCCACGGTCACGACCTCGCCGTAGCGGTAGGACTTGAACACGTTCCAGATGAACGGCAGCGTCGAGGCGCCCAGGATGAACGCGCCGATCGTGGAGATGGTGTTCAACGTGGTGAAACCGTCGGTGGGCAGGTAGTCCGCGTACCGGCGCGGCATACCCTCCGCACCCAGCCAGTGCTGCACCAGGAAGGTCGTGTGGAAGCCGACCATGGTGGCCCAGAAGTGCCACTTGCCCAGACGCTCGTCCATCATCCGGCCGGTCATCTTCGGGAACCAGAAGTAGATGCCCGCGAAGGTGGCGAACACGATGGTGCCGAAGAGCACGTAGTGGAAGTGCGCGACCACGAAGTAGGTGTCCGACACGTGGAAGTCCAGCGGGGGGCTGGCCAGGATGACACCCGACAGACCACCGAACAGGAAGGTGACCAGGAAGCCCACCGACCACAGCATCGGCGTCTCGAACGTCAGCTGGCCGCGCCACATGGTGCCGATCCAGTTGAAGAACTTCACGCCGGTCGGAACCGCGATCAGGAAGGTCATGAAGGAGAAGTACGGCAGCAGCACCGCACCGGTGGCGTACATGTGGTGCGCCCACACCGCGATGGACAGCGCCGCGATACCCAGCGTCGCGTAGACCAGGGTGGTGTAACCGAAGATCGGCTTACGGCTGAAGACCGGGAAGATCTCCGAGACGATGCCGAAGAACGGCAGCGCGATGATGTACACCTCGGGGTGGCCGAAGTACCAGAACAGGTGCTGGTA
>NZ_BDBQ01000027.1 GCF_001613065.1 Nocardia miyunensis NBRC 108239 | reverse complement strand
GCCCAGGTGCCGGTCGTAGGCCAGCCCGAACAGCGCCGCGGTCAGCAGCGGGAACGCCAGCAGCACCAGCACGCTTGTGACCGCGATGTTCCAGGTGAAGATCGGCATGCGGAACAGCGTCATACCCGGGCAGCGCAGGCAGACCACGGTGGTCAGCATGTTCACGCCACCGAGGATGGTGCCCAGACCGGAGACGGCCAGACCCAGGATCCACAGGTCCGCGCCGACACCCGGGGAGTGCACGATGTCCGACAGCGGGGTGTAGGCGGTCCAGCCGAAGTCGGCCGCACCACCGGGGGTGATGAAACCGGCGGTCGCCATGGTCGCGCCGAACAGGTACAGCCAGTAGCTGAACGCGTTCAGACGCGGGAAGGCGACGTCGGGCGCGCCGATCTGCAGCGGCAACACGATGTTCGCGAAACCGAACACGATCGCCGTCGCGTAGAACAGCAGCATGATCGTGCCGTGCATGGTGAACAGCTGGTTGAACTGCTCGGGCGAGAGGAACTGCAGACCCGGCCGAGCCAGCTCCGCACGCATCAGCAACGCCATCAGGCCGCCGATCATGAAGAACGACGTGGCCGTCACCAGGTACATCACCCCGAGCACCTTCGGGTCGGTGGTGGTGACCAACTTGTAGATGAACGAACCCTTCGGCCCCAGACGTTGCGGGTACGGCCGAGTCGCTTCCAATTGGGGGACTGGCTGGGGCTCTACAGCAGTCACTGATCCTCCTGAAGGTATGCCTTCTGGTCGTTGTCGTACGTCTGGCTCCGGCCCGGCGGACAGGCGCACGGCGAACGACGGTGGCTTTCGCTACTACGGATCGTAAACCGTGCTGCCGCCGAGCATCACGCCCGGTCCTACTCTGTGTCGTAATTGGGTGTCGCCAATGGCATCCGCGTCCGGACCGCAGGCCCGGCACGCGTGATCACACAAGGCCCCGAGCATGCCGTAATGGATTCCGCGTGTGTACCCTTCCCGCATGCCCGTGAGCCAGCGCAGCGAGCGAACCGCCGACCCAGCCGAGCGCCCGCGCGACGGAAGCCGGAGAGTCGTTCGCGCCCGCCGCCGCACACGACGTTTGCGCGGTGGTTGCCTGATGCTCGCCGCGGCCGTGACCGCGTTGACCGCGTGCAGTAACGGTTCCGGTGACGACGCCAGCTCGATCGTGCGCACGACGACCAATATCGCCGGTGCGGATGTGGTCGGCGTCGAGCGCGACACCACCCGCGCCTGCCCGCTGCCGAGTGATCCGGATCAGGCCGCGGGTACCCGCGCGGTGACCAGTCCCGCTGGGACAGCGCAGATTTCGGCCGATCCGAAGCGGATCGTCGTGCTGGACACCGCCGCGCTGGACGCGGCGTGCGCGCTGGGCCTGTGGCAGCGGGTCGTCGGCGCGACGACGATCGCCGGGCCCAGCCCGCAGCCGTCGTACCTGGGATACGGACTGCAGATCGTGCCGAGCGCCGGAGCCTCGGGCGCACCCGATGTCGCGAAAATCGCTGCGATGCACCCGGATCTGGTGCTCGGGACGGTCGGCGACGGCGATGTGAACGCGTTGCGCGCGGCCGCGCCCACCGTACTGATCGGCAAGGATCCCAGCTGGCAGGCCTCGTTCAGCGCCTTCGCCGACGCCCTCGGCCGTTCGAACGCCGGAGCGAAGGCGATCACCGACTATCACACCTACGCGCACGACACCGGCGTCGCGGTCGCGGCCTCGTTGTCACAGGCTTCGGTGCTGCGCTTCGGCGCGTCCGACGCGCAGGTACAGGGTGCGGACACCTTTGCCGGACGAGTGCTGGCCGATGCGGGCGTACAACGTCCCGAGGCGCAGCGGGGTGCGTCGTACCAGGTGAGCAGTCTGAGCACCGAGCGAGACCGGGCCAAGGTCGAGGGCGACATCATCTATGTGATGTTCGACGGCGAGAACGGCGAGGCCTACGGCCAGAAGGTCATGCACAGCGACGACTGGAAGAAACTCGGCGCGATCTCGGACAAGCGCAACTACGCCGTCGACGACACCATCTGGCACGGTTCCGGCATCACCGCCGCCCGCGCCCTCATCGATGACCTGCGCAGCTCCCTCAACGGGTACGTGAGCGACTGAACACGTACGTGAACGACCGAGTTCGATCCGGAAAGGGCTATTGACGCATCGGCCCGCGCTCATCGAGCGGGGATGGTTCAGTAGATGCGCAACCCGCGACGGCGCACGATGGCCAGGGCGATCGTGGTTCCGATGATCCATACCAGCAGCCCGACCCCCGCGTTCCAGACGAAGCGCAGATTCCGGTCCAAATGCGGCAGCAGTCGCAGCAACGGATCGTGCTGGGTGCCGTCGATCGGAGCGACGAGGTAGTACACGCCGTACGGCAGCGCCAGATGGCCGAGCCACAGCAGCGTGGTCCGGCTGCGGCGTTCACGCCACCGACGCACCAGCGTCCGGGTCTCCACGGCCAGCAGGACCGAGACGATATTTCCGACGCCGAGCCAGCACAGCAGCGGCAGCAGCACCGCGAACAGGGTGCCCGTCAGCGGACCCGGGCGCATCGTATTCGCCAGGATCGCGGTCAACGCCAGCGTCGGCAGGCCCACGATGACAAGCAGCGCAAGGTTTTTCGTCACCAGAATGCCGCGCATCGACATACCCTCGGCCAGGCTCGCGCGCACCCGCGGCGCGTCCAGGCCCAGCACGTTGGTCGTGGTGACGTCGGCCAGGATGAAGGTCGCGAAATAGGTTCCGACCAGGACCACCCAGCCGAACTGCCGGTGCGGGTGGGCCAGCGGCGAGTAGACCAGATACAGCAGTGAGAGCACGACGTTCACCCCGACGCCCTCGAGCCAGTACCGCGGCGGCGCGAACGACCAGCGCACCTCGTCGGTCACGCGCCGGAACAGGCCGTGTCCGGGGATCATCGGCGGGGGTGGCGCGGTGTGGACCTCGCGCTCGCTCAAATATGCCCGCAGCCGTCCGTGCGCGTCAGCCCGGACCTGTTCAGCCCACCGAATCGACAAATTCACCTATCTTCGCCGCGATGACATCCGGAATCCGCTGCGGCAGCAGATGTCCGCCCCCGGCGACCAGCTCCAAGCGGGATCGCGGGAACCGATCGTGCAGCGCGCGTGCGGTTGAGATCGGGACGACTTTATCGGTCGGATCGGCGATGATCAATGCGGGCATATCGGTTGCGTTCAAGCGCTCGAGCCAGTGGTCCAGACTCCGGAACAGTTCGCGCTGTTCGAGCAGGACAGTGCGCCACACCTCGCCGTACTCGTGCCGGATGTCGGCGAACCCGTGCCAGGACGCGGGGGCGTCCGGGTGACGGCTGCGATGCCACCGGGCCAGCCGCGGCATCATCGACCACATCGCCAGCGCCAGCGCAGGCCCGGCGACGGGTGCGGCCAGCACCTCGTCCCACCTCGTGGCACAGCCGGGCCCGATTCCGGCGATGGAGACCAGCCCGCGCACCCGTTCGGGAGCGATCGCGGCCGCGGCGAGCGCGACACCGCCGCCATACGAATGCCCGGCCAGCACGGCCTGGTGAATACCCTCGCGGTCGAGTTGATCCAGCAACCAGATGGCATTGTCTTCGAGGGTGCCCGCGGCGGACTCGCTGCTACCGTATCCCGGCCGGTCCCACGCCATGGCCCGCACCGAGGACGGCAGCCGCTCGAGCA
This sequence comes from Nocardia miyunensis NBRC 108239, assembly GCF_001613065.1. Classification (GTDB taxonomy): domain Bacteria; phylum Actinomycetota; class Actinomycetes; order Mycobacteriales; family Mycobacteriaceae; genus Nocardia; species Nocardia miyunensis. The sequence continues at coordinate 146,917 of NZ_BDBQ01000027.1, read as the reverse complement.
CGCCGTTCCAGGCGGAATGATCCCCCGGCTGCCCGTGCAGCAGGACCACCGGCGCTGTCGTGGTCATCGTCCTCCCCGTCTGCGAGCCCGTCCGATGTCGAGGCACCGCGGGAGCCGGGGGCCCGACGACAAGATCAGCAGCGTCCGTCATGACCTCACTCCTCTCCCACTTACTCTCTGGCTACCGACAGTAACCATCGAAGCTGGCCGCCAGCCCGATAGTTTCTGTGCGCTTGCTGTGCACTCGATCCGAGCGAGGAGGCCGGGCGCAGTGGTGCTCCGGCTTCGTAGGGGGGAGAGCAGATTTCGCCGGCTCGCCAGCGCGCGGCCGGACTACTCCTCGAGCCGGGCTGGATCGCCGAACCACGCGATCAGGACGGCGAACTACCCGAACTGTCCGCCGCCCCGGGATGACGAACCCCACGGCACTCGCGCGCCGGGAGTCCGTGCGGGATCAGAACTCCCAGTCTTCGTCCTCGGTGTTGACGGCCTTGCCGATGACGTAGCTCGAGCCCGAACCGGAGAAGAAGTCGTGGTTCTCGTCGGCGTTGGGTGACAGCGCCGAGAGGATGGCCGGGTTGACCTCGGTCTCGTCCTTGGGGAACAGGCCCTCGTAGCCGAGGTTCATCAGGGCCTTGTTGGCGTTGTAGCGCAGGAACTTCTTGACGTCCTCGGTCAGGCCGACCTCGTCGTAGAGATCCTGGGTGTACTCGACCTCGTTCTCGTACAGCTCGAACAGCAGCTCGAAGGTGTAGCTCTTGAGCTCCTCGCGCTCGGGCTCGGTGAGTTGCTCGAGGCCCTTCTGATACTTGTAGCCGATGTAGTAGCCGTGCACGGCCTCGTCACGGATGATCAGGCGGATCAGGTCGGCGGTGTTGGTGAGCTTGGCCCGCGAGGACCAGTACATCGGCAGGTAGAAACCGGAGTAGAACAGGAAGCTCTCCAGCAGCGTCGAGGCCACCTTGCGCTTGAGCGGCTCGTCGCCCCGGTAGTAGTCCAGGACGATCTCGGCCTTGCGCTGCAGATTGCGATTCTCCTCCGACCAGCGGAAGGCGTCGTCGATCTCGCGCGTCGAGCACAGCGTCGAGAAGATCGAGCTGTAGCTCTTGGCGTGCACCGACTCCATGAACGCGATGTTGGTGTACACCGCCTCCTCGTGCGGGGTGAGCGCATCCGGAATCAGGCTCACCGCGCCGACCGTGCCCTGAATCGTGTCCAGCAGCGTCAGACCGGTGAAAACCCGCATGGTGAGCTGCTTTTCATGCGCGGTCAGCGTATTCCACGAGGGAATGTCGTTGGACACCGGAACCTTCTCGGGCAACCAGAAGTTGCCGGTCAGCCTGTCCCAGACCTCGGCATCCTTCTCATCGGGCACCCGATTCCAGTTGATCGCACTCACTCGATCGATCAGCTTCACGCCCGCCTCACTCACCCTTCTCGCTTCGCCGTAAATTATACGCTGGAACACTACTCCTAGTGGGCCTCGCCCCTAAGCAGCACAAGGGCTTGTGTCTCCCACACTCTGGGCAAATGCCTTCCAGCATGGGAAGTTCCACATCGTGGGCGATGCATGAACGCCGCGCGCTGCACAGGGTACTGACGCGATGACGATCGCGGCAACGATGCCGAAAGTTTGCCGTGGCGACCCGTTGCCTAGCCGCAGGCCGCCGTCGGCGAGCGGTAGTACCGACGGCTCGGCGCTCTCCGGTTCGATCAGCTCAAAACCTGGCTTCGAGCGCTCTCCGGATCAGCCCACGGGCCTCGTCACCGACGACAGATTGGCCAACGAGCATATCGAACGCCTTACCGTACAGAGCGATCTCGCGGGGCTGAGTGATCGTCAACTCTGCCGTGTGGCCTTCGACCTTAACCAACCGGTTGTCGAAGATCATGAAGTTTTCGACGACGGTCAACGCCTCCGCGGCGAGTGGCACGATTCCGAACGTCACTCGCGGCATTCCGATTATCGACAGCAACCGGTCGAGCTGACCGGCCATCACACCGCTGCCGCCAACCGTCCTATACAGCGCCTGTTCACCGATGACGAAGTGGAATCGGTGCTCACGCCGATATAGGACCTGTTGCCGCTCCATACGTTTGGAGACACCGGAGTCCAAATCATCGGGTAGTTGATAGAACTCGATCACACGTCGAAGTTTCGCTTCGGCGTACTCCGCGGTTTGAAGTAGTCCGGGGACGATCTGCGGATCGTAGTTCCGTAGATGCTTGGTATCCGATTCGAGCTTTTGATACCGCTGTTGCCCTCGCTTCACTCCGGCGCTGAGCAGTTGCCGCCATTCCATGTAGGCGTTGTCGATGTTGTGGAGACTCGCAAGCAGGTCCGGCAGTTGCTCGGTGGTCTCGCAGTGCACGCAGTAAGCGCGAAGATCCTCACTGGACGGTCGGGTTTTCCCATACTCGATACGGGTGACCTTCGATTCGTGCCAACCTTCGCGTGCAGCAAGCTCTCGGCCGGTGACACCAGCATCACGTCGCATGATGCGTAGCCGTTGACCGAGAGCCTTGCGTGCTTCTTCGACAGAGCTGGTCACTGGTTGACGTATTCCCTGTATGGGATTGCCAACTGCCACAATCGTTGTCGCACATTGCGACAATAGGCCGCTAGGCTCGGGTCGGTTGTGATGCCGATTCCGGCCGGACCGCCGGCCGAGTCGGTGAGGTTGAAGCACACTCGGCTACCGTCGAACAGCCACCAGTCGTCAGGCGGGACTTCTCCCGCGAGATGCCTTGGCACATAGCGGATGTCCTCACCAGCCGCTACGTTCTTTCCCGTCACAGATAGCAACCATCGCTGGTAGTCGGTATGAGGGACCGTAACGACACGAACCCGACTCACGGACACACCCTTTTCGGTCACACTCCGGATCAGGTCAGTCCAATCCGACTTGTCGTAATCCGGCGGTGGGTCACCATCGATGAACCGGCGCAGCGGTTCCGACTCGCTCGGTTCGGCGTATGCGTCTCGCACTTCCAGGTGAAACGCAGAATCCCGCGCCGCACGGAACAGCCGTTCCCAGTTATCGACCCGTTGCAGCTCCATAGAACTCCCTTGTGGACTTCGGTACTTCGATCGCTGATTCTCCGATGGGCGAATATCGCGGCCTTGGATCTGGGACTCACCGCGTCGACGGGAGCAGCGCATTCAGAGCGGTGATGAGGCGGCGGTCGCGCTCGGCCGGGGGAAGGCGACGCCCCAGCAGTCCCTCGGTGAACACGACGATGGTTTCGACGATGCCGTCGAGCTGGTCGGCCGGCACGTGCGGGGCGAGGATCGCGGTGAGCCGTCGACATACCGACTGATCGAAAGCCTGTAGAAGTTCGGCAGCGGTCGGCTCGCCGGACGCACGCTGGAGCAACACCGCGTAGACGTCGTAGATCGCCGCGAAACGTTCGACACCCCAACGGATCCGGCTGATCACGCTGCCGTGAGCGGGCGGGCCGGTGAAGGTGTCGGCGAACAACCGGGCGCAGGCGGCGGTGAACAATTCGTCACGGGACGGGAAGTACCAGTAGACCGCGGCACGGGCCAGCCCGAGGTCGCGGGCGACACGGTTGATCGACAACTCTTCGTAGCCACCGTGACTCAGCAGTTCGACGGCTCGCTCCAGGATTTGCTCGACCTTCTCGTCGCGGTCGAGCTCGGTTCGTTTACGGGGCATCATCCCTCCGACTCGGCTCTCACCAACATCTTGACATACTGTCTAGATCTGCATATGTTGACAGGGTGTCTAGATGGAAGCGAGCCCTGGTAACCGGGGCGTCGAAAGGCATCGGCGAGGCGATCACCCGCCAACTGGCGGCCGACGGCGTCGACCTCGTGCTCGTCGCCCGCGACCACGAGCGTCTGGACGCGGTCGCGACCGACTGCGCACAACGGTCCGGCGTCAACGTGGAAGTACTCGACGCCGACCTCACCGACCCACGCGACCTGGCCAGGGTCGAGGCCCGCCTGGCCGCGGAGCCGTCGGTGGACCTCCTGGTCAACAACGCCGGCAATGCCCGAACCGGCCGGTTCGCGACCCTGCCGGTAGACGACGAAGCCGCCATCGTCGCCTTGAACGTGACCGCGCTGATGCGCTTGACCCATGCCGCGGTCGGCACGATGGCTCGCACGGGCGGCGGCGCGGTGGTGAACATCTCCTCGATGGCCGGATCGCAACCGTGGCCGCGAATGGCGACCTACGCGGCGACCAAAGCGTTCGTGAACAGCTTCTCCGAGGCTGTCCACGAGGAAGCCCGAGGCACCGGAGTCACCGTGACCGCGGTACTGGCCGGATTCGTGCGGACCGATCTGTCCGCCGGGATGCCCGAATTACGCCGAATACCCCCGTGGCTGTGGATCACCCCCGACACAGTGGCATCCGCGGCCCTGGCCGCAGCCCGCCGCGGAGAACCGGTGACGGTGCCCAGCACGCGATTCAAGGTGCTGGATATGGCACTGGCGCTCATCCCACGCGTGGTCAAACGCCGCGCCGCCGGACAAGCGGCACAACGCGCGCCCCGGGCGTCATCGCACGCGTCGCGCTGATCTCCATGCGCCACTGGCTCCGGCGTGGCCGACGGTGCTGTTGGCCGAACAAGGTTGCCGGCATCGACAGTGGCTCACACTCGATCCGGCATCAGCTACCGCGGCAGCGAGTGACCCGCGCGATACCCACCCTCAACCGTTGGGCCGCAATGGTTTTGCGCGAAAAAGAACACCCCCGAAACAATTCGGCACGCCGTCATCACGCTCCAGCCAGCAGCCACTTATCGGTCTGCTCAACCGATAGCTCTGAATCTCGTTCACCCACTGACGCATTGGGGCGGCGCGGACGTACTCGCCCGGACAACCAGTTCGGGCACGACGAGTTCGGCCGTGGCCGGCACCGCGGTGTCGGCTCGCGACGCCATGAGCAGACGTTCGACGCACCGGCGGCCCACCCGGCGCAGGTCGGGGCGCACCGTGGTCAAGGGCGGCGTCAGGTAGCCGGCGAACTCGGTGTCGTCGTAACCGACGACGCTGAGTTCATGCGGAACCGCGATCCCGTCCTCCACCGCCGCGCGCAGGACACCGGCCGCCATCTCGTCGTTGGCCGCGAAAATCGCGGTGACCCGCGGAATGTCGCCGCGCCGGGCGCGGTCGAACAGCTCCCGTGCGGCGCGGTAGCCCGACGCCGCGCTCCAGTCGCCCGCTGTCGGCTCGGGAATGTGTGCGCCGTGATCCTCCAACGCCTGTCGCCACGCCACCAGGCGCGCCACCGTCGAATGCGAACTCGGCGGCCCGGAAATGTGATGAACAGTGCGATGACCGAGTTCGAGCAGGTGCTCGACAGCCAGGCGCGCGCCCGCGGCATGATCCACCGCGACGGTCGCGTACGCGGCATCGCGCGCGCCTTCGGCGACAACGGTCGGCAGGCCGGCGGGCAGGCGAAGATGCGGGGTGTCGAGGATGCGAGCTTCCACCAGCACCAAACCGTCGACGGCCCGGTCGGTGAGACCACGTACCGCTGCTTGCAGATCGGCGTCGGTGGCATCGGGCATGCTGCTCAAGTACATGCCGTACCCGTTCGCCTGTGCCTCGTGGATCGCCGCGTCGACGACGTGCAGATTGCCGAATTTCGTGAGATCGAAGCACAACACCCCGATCGAGCCGAATTTGCCGGTCGCCAACGCCCGCGCGGCCGTATGCGGGCGATAGCCGAGTGCGGTCAACGCCGACTCGACTTTCTCGCGCGTATCCGGCAGCACATTGCCCGCACCGTTGACCACTCGCGATACGGTCTGCGCCGAGACGCCGGCCAGCGCGGCGACGTCGGACAGGGACGCGTGCCCGGACGGGCGCTTGCCTGGGCTACGTGGCATGACGGTCCCTGAACCTCCTGCGATGTGGTTGTCGTGCAACCGAATTCGTACGGTTACTTCTCGGGGTGGACCGCGTCGTAAGCCTGCTTGAACAGCGCGATGTTGTTGTACCGCGACGGCGGAGTGAGCGCGGTGCCCTGGCCCGTCCTGATGAACAGCTGGTTGAGCGCGGTGAACCACTGGTCGGTCGTGCCGGATTGACCATCCTGGAGAATTTCGGCCGCGCTGAGCCAGTTGGTCTTCTCCGACAGATACGCCTGCGCCTCGGTCGAGCTCTCCGCGGTGGCGGCGCTCGCGCTGATCACTTCCGGCAGGTGTGTGCGCCGCCAATCGTTGGCCAGGATGAACGCTTTGAGGAAGGCCACCACCTTCGCCGGGTCCTTCTTCACCAGGTCGGGACTGGCCACCCACACCTCGGGAAAGATGTATTTCGGCGCGAAATCATTGTCGCTGACCAGAATCCTGGCGCCCTTGTCCTTGGCGAGGATCTGCTGGGTTCCGCCCGGAAATGCCGATGCGACATCGATCTTCCCGGACAGGAAAGACGTCGGAATGAGATTCTGATCGAGCGGCCGCAAGGTGACCTGATCGTTCGTCAGGCCCGCCTTGTCCAGGGCCAGATCGAGGATCATCTGACTCGAGGTGCCCTGCGCGTATCCGATCGTCTTGCCGGCCAGCGATTTCAGGTCCGGCACCTTCGCGGCGTCCACCACGAGCGCATCGGCCGATGACGTCGAGTCGATGGCGATCACGTCCACCTTGCCCGCCATCGCCGAATACAGCGCCCCCGGGCCGATATAGGCGATGTCGAGTTTTCCGGCTTGGATGGCCTGGATCTCGTTGGGGCCGTTGGCGAACGACGAGAGTTGGGCGCGCACACCGGCTTTGGCCCAGAACTTCTGCTGGGACGCCGAGTCGACGAGCCCCGCGCCGTGAACGTCGGGAATGTATCCGATGCGCAGCGTCGTCGAACCGCCACCCGAGCTGTCCGACCCGCACGCGGCGACCAGCAACGTCGTCACTGCCGCCATGCTCAGCACCGCCGCGCAGCGGCGACCCCATCGTGTGCTGCCTATCCTCACTGACGTTCTCCTTCGTGCTCGCCCGGCGCCACCGTCGAGCGAAGTGGGTCCTGCGAATGCAAGTCGTGCGGTCCCCGGCCGTGTACGGCGTCCCAGACCTGTCGGCGCAGGTCGTTGAACTCCGGAGTCACTCGGAGTTCGGGGTTGCGCGGGCGGGGCAGGTCTATGTCGATGACGTTCGCGATGCGGCCCGGCTTCGGGCTCATCACGACCACCCGGTTACCGAGGTAGACGGCCTCGTCGATGTCGTGGGTGATGAATACGACGGTGCGCGGCTCGGCACTCCATGCATCCAGAAGTTGTTCCTGCAGAGTCGTTTTCGTCATCGCGTCCAGGGCGCCGAACGGCTCGTCCATCAGGAGCACCTTGGGTTGCACCGCGTAGGCGCGGGCGATCGCGCAGCGTTGCTTCATACCACCGGACAGCTGCCGCGGCAGCTGGTCCGCGGCATCGGTCAGGTCCACCAGATCGATGTAGTGCGCCGCGATGCGTTTGCGTTCCGCGGCCGGAATTCGCTTCAGCGACAGACCGAATTCGACGTTCTGGCGAACGGTCAGCCACGGAAACAGTGCGTACTGCTGGAAGATGACACCGCGATCGGGGCTGGTACCCGTGACGACGGCGCCGTCGACTTCGACCACTCCGGCGGTGGCGGTCTCGAGCCCCGCGATGATGTTCAGCAGCGTCGTCTTCCCGCATCCGCTGCTACCGACGATGCAGACGATCTCGTTGGCCTCGATCGCGAGGGTGATCGGGTCCAGTGCGCGTATCTGGCCGGCCGCGGTGTCGAAGACCTTGGTGACCTCTTTGATATCGATCCGCATCACTCGGCCCGCGTACTTTCCCAGGCGGTCAACCGTGCCTGCACCGCGAGCAGGACACGATCCATCACGAATCCGAGCAGGCCGATCGCGATGATGGCGACGACGATGTCGGCGGTTTCGTAATACTGTGCCGAAATTTCCATGAAATGCCCCAGTCCGGAGCTGGCCGCGACGAGTTCGGCCGCGACGAGCGTGGCCCACGAGCTGCCCAATCCGATTCGCGCGCCGGTGAAGATATAGGGCAGCGAGGCCGGTACGGCCACCCGGCGGAACACGGTCCAATCACCGGCGCCGAGCACGCGCGCGGCCTTGATCAGCGTGAGTTCGACGCTGCGGACGCCCTGGAAAGTGGCGATCACCGTCGACAGGAACGATGCCAAGAAGATCAGGAAGATCTTGGCGCTCTCACCGATACCCACGAAGATGATGACCATCGGGGTCAACGCCAGCGGCGGTATCGTCCGGAAGAATTGGATCCACGGCTCCATCAGGCCGCGGGCCAGTCGGTACCAACCCATCAGGAAGCCGACCGGGATCGCCACCGCGACACCGATCAGGAACCCGGCGAGCACGCGCACCAGGCTCGGCTCGACATTGCGCCACAACTCGCCCGACGACGCCAGCCGCACCGCCGCATCGGCGACTTGCGGCGGTGTCGGCAGATCGCCCTGCGCGGCGAAAACCGTTGCCGCCAACAACCACCACAGCGCGATCCCTGCGACGACCGACCCCACGTAGAGCACGACAGTCGGGACTCGGCGAACCCGCCGGATCGACCGTCGCGCCGATATGACCGTAAAACCTTCCGGTGCAGGTGGATCGGCTGTTCTGGTGTCGATCGCTGGACGCGAACTCATCGAGATCCCCTTCACTGGCACGCTCGAACCACTCGGTGTTAGCGCTAACTTATCCGCTTCACCTGAGGGCGGAACCCTTTTCGCGCAACGTGAACGAATCTATTGCCGCGGGTTCTGCAACCGTTCATCACCGGCAACCCGACACCGATTCCGGCCGGTGAATACCGAGCGCGGTGCTCGCGAGAGGCGCTTGCGGCACCCGCAAACGCCTCTCGCTCAACGACTTCCGCCTCAGATACCCAGTACGAGCTTCGCGGTGGTGAAGTAGATGATCAGTCCGGTCGCATCGACGAGCGTCGTGACCATGGGCGCGGAGATCACAGCCGGATCGATGCGCAATTTCTTGGCCAACAACGGCATCGTGCCGCCGATGGTCGCCGCCCAACCGCAGATGATCACCAGGGTGATGCCGACGACCACCGCGATCTGCGCACCGACGAACGTGGCTCCGATGACCATGCCGACCAGCGCGAGCATCGATCCCAGCACCAGCCCCACCCGGCATTCGCGCCAGATGACCTGAAGCAGATCCGATACCCGCACCTCGCCGACAGCCAGTGCTCGCACACACGAGGTCGCCGCCTGCGCGCCGGCATTACCGCCCGCGCCGATCAGCAGCGGAATGAACAGCGCCAGATGCGCGGCGTGGGCCAGCGTCGTCTCGAACACGTCGGTCACGGTAACCGTCAAGGTGGCCGCCACCAGCAGCAACAGCAACCACATCGCGCGGTAGCGGGCCAGCTGGAAGACCCCGGCGGCCATGTAGTGGCCGGACCATGGGCTGGTTCCGGCCTGGCGCGCCACGTCTTCACTGTCGGCGGCCTCGATGACCTCGACCGCGTCGTCGATCGTCAGCAAGCCGACCAGCCGATCCTCGCTGTCGACGACCGGCAGGTTGATCAGATTGGTTTCGCGCATGAGCCGCGCCGCCTTCTCCGCGGCATCGGTGGCGCGCGCGAAAACCGGAGCGGTGACGACGAGTTCGGTGACCGGGGTTCCGGGATCGCTGAGGACCAGCTCGCGCATCTCGACCACACCGGTGAGCTGGCGGCCCCCGTCCACCACGGGCAGGGTGTACACGGTCTCCGCGTGCGCACCCTTGGCGCGAACCACCCGCAGCGCCTGCTCGACGGTCAGATCACGGTGCAACGCAACGACTTCCGGAGTCATATAGCGCCCGACCGAACCCTCGGGATAGCCGAGCAGCGCCGCGGTCATCCGCCGTTCACGCGGGCTCAGCCCGGCCAGTACCTTCTTGGCGACCGTCGCGGGGGCCTCACGCAGCATCCGCGCCCGGTCGTCGGGGTCCATACCTTCGACCAGTTCCCGGAAGCTCTGATCGCGCATCCCGGACAGGATCTGCTGCTGGTCGACCGGCTCGAGCTCCTCGAACACGGCCAATGCCCGATCCTTGTCCAGCAGGCGAAAGGCGAGTCCCGCGTGCACGGCGTCCATGCGGGCGAGTTCGTCGGCGATCCGGTGGGGAGCGTGGTCGTCCAGCCAGCTCAGCGCGGCGTCGACGCGGCGATCAGCGATCAGGTCCCGCAGCGAGACATGGTCCGAATACTGTTCGGCGACAATCGTTTCGGTGAAGGCAGCGCCGCCAGCAGCGTCGGCGAGACTCGTATCGGTGACGACGGTGTCACATCCGCTCGGGTCGGCGGCATCCGCGTCCATCGCACACGTTTCGGTGGCGCTCGTTTCGGCGGCACGCGCTCGAGCGGCCTCGGTATGCGTGACCGAGTGACCGTCTTCCGGGACATCGGGGCATGTGGGCGCGGCAAAGGACAGATCGATCGACATGACGAAACCTCGGCATACAGCGAGTGGATACGGGATCACGGATCACACCGCGAGGCACCGACCTCGCCACCGAAAGCTCTACCGGCAGAACAGGAGGACGGCGCCGCGCGGCCTTCGACTCGGGGGTTCGCTACGCACAGCTACCCACCTCCTCACCGCCAGCACTTCACCGTCAAAAAGAATTTCACTCTTGATGCCCTCAGGCACCATGCGACCTGCATCTTCGCAGATCATCAGCACGGGCACACCATGCCCGAACGCAGATTACACCTCCGCACGCCGCCACGCCGAACTCGAACCCGCCGCGACCCTATGACGAGCCATCGCAGACCCCAACCCTGCCCTCGTTCAGAGCTACGACGACAAGTCGCGGCAAACCGAATAACGGCGGCCCACAACGACTCTGCCGTCATCCGATTCACAGCCGACTGCTCGCTCACACAGCTACGAACACGGCGCGCAACGTGTCCAAACGAACAGCTGCTGCTTCTTCTCGCCGGACCTCACAGACCGGTTCGGCAAGTGCACCAGAGGCGTGATCGGTCAGCTGTCTCCACCCACGGCAGGCGTAGGCGGAAGCACCTGGTCGAGCTCGGTCTAGCGCGAACTTCAGCGTCGGCCCGGTGCTGAAGAGCGTGGGGATGGCTGAACTTCGTTGATCGATGCTGGAAAGCCAGCAACGATCGCGAGTTCACCACGAAAACGGCTCGGGTACTGGCTCTCTACGACCATCCACCCGCCGATGGGCGGGTGGTGTGCGTGGACGAGTTCGGGCCCCTGAAGGATCCAAGCCCCTCCTCGTATAGGTCAGCATCCGGCGAGTTCGCTACAGCATGCAGCTGACGCAGCCCTCCACCTCGGTGCCTTCCAGAGCCATCTGGCGGATGCGGATGTAGTACAGCGTCTTGATTCCCTTGCGCCAGGCGTAGATCTGGGCCTTGTTCACGTCGCGGGTGGTGGCGCTGTCCTTGAAGAACAGGGTCAGGGACAGGCCCTGGTCGACGTGCTGGGTGGCCGCGGCGTAGGTGTCGATGATCTTCTCGTAGCCGATGTCGTAGGCGTCGGCGAAGTATTCGAGATTGTCGTTGGTCAGGTAGGGGGCCGGGTAGTAGACGCGGCCGATCTTGCCTTCCTTGCGGATCTCGATCTTCGAGGCCACCGGGTGGATCGAGCTGGTGGAGTGGTTGATGTAGGAGATCGAGCCGGTCGGCGGGACGGCCTGCAGATTCTGGTTGTAGATGCCGTGCGCCATGACCGAGGTCCGCAGCTCGCGCCAGTCGTCCTGGGTCGGGATGTGCACCCCGGCCTCGGCGAAGATCTGCCGCACGCGTTCGGTTTTCGGCTCCCACACCTGCTCGGTGTACTTGTCGAAGTACTCGCCGCTGGCGTACTTGGATTCCGCGAATCCGCCGAAGGCCGTGCCGCGCTCGATGGCGAGCTTGTTCGAGGCCCGCACCGCGTGATACACGACGGTGTAGAAGTAGATGTTCGTGAAGTCCACGCCTTCTTCGGATCCGTAATGGACCCGCTCACGCGCCAGATATCCGTGCAGATTCATCTGCCCCAGGCCGATCGCGTGCGAGGAGTTGTTGCCCTGTTCGATCGAGGGCACCGAATAGATGTGGGTCTGATCCGACACCGCGGTCAGCGCCCGGATGGACACCTCGATGGTCTGGCCGAAATCCGGCGAGTCCATGGCCTTGGCGATGTTGAGCGAGCCGAGGTTGCACGAGATGTCCTTGCCCACAGTGGCATAGGACAGATCGTCGTTGAACACCGACGGCGTGGAGACCTGCAGGATCTCCGAGCAAAGATTCGAGTGGGTGATCTTGCCCTTGATCGGATTGGCTCGATTCACCGTGTCCTCGTACATGATGTACGGATATCCGGATTCGAACTGCAACTCGGCGATGGTCTGGAAGAACTCGCGCGCGTTGATCTTCGACTTGCGGATGCGCTTGTCGTCGACCATCTCGTGGTACTTCTCGGTGACGTCGATATCGGCGAACGGCACACCGTAGATCCGCTCGACGTCGTACGGCGAGAACAGGTACATGTCCTCGTTCTTCTTCGCCAGCTCGAAGGTGATGTCCGGGATCACCACACCCAGCGACAACGTCTTGATGCGGATCTTCTCGTCCGCGTTCTCCCGCTTGGTGTCCAGGAACCGGTAGATGTCCGGGTGATGCGCGTGCAGATACACCGCACCCGCCCCCTGCCGCGCCCCGAGCTGATTGGCATAGGAGAACGAATCCTCCAGCAACTTCATGATCGGAATGACACCCGAGGACTGATTCTCGATCTTCTTGATCGGCGCCCCGTGCTCACGAATGTTGCTGAGCAACAACGCAACCCCGCCACCCCGCTTGGACAGCTGCAACGCCGAGTTGATCGACCGCCCGATGGACTCCATGTTGTCCTCGATGCGAAGCAGGAAACAGCTCACCGGCTCGCCGCGCTGTTTTTTGCCCGAGTTCAGGAAGGTCGGGGTGGCGGGCTGGAAGCGGCCGTCGATGATCTCCTCGACCAGTTGCCCGGCGAGGATCTCGTCGCCGTCGGCGAGGGTGAGCGCGACCATGCAGACGCGGTCCTCGAAGCGTTCGAGGTAGCGCTTTCCGTCGAAGGTCTTGAGGGTGTACGAGGTGTAGTACTTGAACGCGCCGAGGAAGGTGGGGAAGCGGAACTTCTTGGCGTAGGCCTGCTGGAACAGCTTCTTCACGAAAGCCCGGCTGTACTTGTCCAGGACCTCGGCCTCGTAGTAGTTCTCCTCGACCAGGTAGTCGAGCTTCTCGTCGAGGTTGTGGAAGAAGACGGTGTTCTGGTTGACATGCTGCAGGAAGTACTGGTTGGCGGCCTCGCGATCCTTGTCGAACTGGATCTCGCCGTTCGGACCGTAGAGATTCAGCATCGCGTTGAGGGCGTGGTAGTCCAGGCCCTCGGTCGATGCGGTATCCACGGTGACCGGACGCTCTAGGCGGGCCGACTTACCGGCAGGTGCTGTTGTCGTTGCCAAAACAATCCCAATCCCTCTCGGACGCGTTCGACGTCCTCGGCAGTTCCCATGAGTTCGAAGCGATACAGGTACGGCACTCCGCATTTGCGCGAGATCACTTCTCCCGCAGCGCAGTACGTATCGCCGAAGTTCGTGTTGCCGGCCGCGATGACGCCGCGCAACAGCGCACGGTTGTGCGGATCGTTCAGGAACTTGGCCACCTGACGGGGCACGAATTCCTTCTCGGATCTGTTGCCGCCCAGAACGTGCCGACCGCCCCCGTAGGTGGGGCAGATCAGTACGTAGGGCTCCTCGACGCGAAGCGAATCAGCAGTGTGGAGCGGAATACGAACGGCGGGCAGGCCCAGCCGTTCGACGAAACGGTGCGTGTTCTCCGACGCACTCGAGAAGTAGACCAGGGGTGCGTTCCCGCGAGGCGCTTCCCCACGCTTGCGGGAATCAGGCGTTTCGGCCATCTCTACGCTCCCCTTCCTACCCCTCTCGCCGGGCGAACTCTCGGCCCACGGATCAGGCCGCGGCGACGGCCAGGGACTTGATCCGATCCGGGCGGAATCCGGACCAGTGATCCTCACCGGCGACGACGACCGGAGCCTGCAGATAGCCCAGGGCCATCACGTAGTCGCGAGCCTCCGGATTCTCCGAGATGTCGACGACCTCGTACTCGATACCGGCCTTGTCGAGGGCGCGGTAGGTGGCGTTGCACTGGACGCAAGCGGGCTTGGTGTAGACGGTGATGGTCATGTGTCCCTCTCTCATCGGGCCTTGGAACCGAACCTGAACCTGAGCCTTGAATCCGTATGCAGTGCGTGACTGAGTGCGATTCGCCTCACGTGCGCAAACCCCTGGAAGTGGGTTCAGCCCCCCAGGTCACATGACCCCGGACGACCTTGCGGCCGTACCGTCTTCCAGCTCCCAAGACACTACACCTAGTGGCCGACAGAATCCTAGAACACGAGATGTTGCGAGTCACAAAGGTGAAATTCGGTCGGCGTAAGTACCTGGACAGTCGATTCACAACTCGACACGACTGTGTCACAGATCACGATTTCATCGCGTAGCATCTTCTCAGCTAACCCACTGTCCCCACAGGTAACAGATGCCCCTCCCGGCTCACCGACCCCGGATGCGACATCCGACACGACGAGGCCCGCCCCCGTCGAATCCGACGGGGGCGGGCCCGGTGTTCGCACCTCGGTCACATCAGGATCGGCCCGTCCGGGCCGCACGGTCAGGCGTTGACCGAATTCTTCACCGCCTCGACCAGCTCGTGCACCGTGGCGGCGAGCTCGGTCAGCGCCTCGGCATCGTCGCGGGGGTGCACCTCGCCGAAACGCTGTCCGATGACGCCGAAGTGCAGATGCGCGCTCTCCACCACCGACGCGCCCGCGATACCGGCCACCTTCACGGTGTCGGCGTGCGACCACTTGGCGGCGTTCTGGCTGATCGACGCGCTCACCACGGCGGTCGGCTTGCCCTTGATGGAACCCGCGCCGTAGGGGCGCGAGGCCCAGTCGATGGCGTTCTTGAGCACGGCCGGAGTCGAGCCGTTGTACTCGGGTACGAAGATCAGCAGACCGTCGGCGGCGGTCACGGCGTCGCGCAGGGCGGTCGCGGCGGCGGGAACGCTGCCCTCCACATCGATGTCCTCGTTGTAGAACGGAATGTCGCCGAGACCGGAGGCGATGACGACCTCCACGCCCTCCGGGGCGGTCTGCGCGGCCGCCTCGGCGAGCTGCCGGTTGATCGATCCGGCGCGCAGGCTGCCGACGAGTGCGAGAAGACGAGTCTGGGACATGATCACTCCTTGAATTGCCGAGGCGGTCAACACCGCTGTCAGGGTAGAATAACCGGACCACGGTCCGTTTTCATTCCGTCCCTTAGGGGGGCCACCCCGTGAACTACGACACAGCCGCCGACGATCCGTGCGCGCACGAGCCCGGCGACGATCGTCCCACAGGGCTGCCGATCGAGGCCGTCGCCCTGAAGCTGTCCCCGGAGGCGGTCGCCCTGCTGCCGGTGACCACCGGCGCGGCCGAGCGCAGCGACGCGGCCCGCAACCGGCAACTGCTGCTGGACGCGGCCGAGCAGCTGGTACGCGAATTCGGCGCGGACGGTGTCACGATGGACGCGGTCGCCCGACGCGCGGGCGTAGGCAAGGGTACCGTCTTCCGCCGTTTCGGCACTCGCTCGGGCCTGATGCTGGCCCTGCTCGACCAATCCGAACGAAAATTCCAAGCCGCGTACATGTTCGGACCACCGCCGCTGGGCCCGGGCGCACCGCCCGAGCAGCGGCTGATCGCCTTCGGCCGGGCGCGGCTGGCGGGTGTCGAGGTCGAGGGCGAGATGCGCCGCGCCGCGGACGATTCGAGCCGATTCTCCAGTCCGCCGTACAACATCACGAAATCCCATGTGTCACTGCTGCTCCGGACCGCCGGTGCGGCCGGGGACATCGCACTGCTGGCCGACAGCCTGATCGCGGCCCTGGACGCCGCGCTGGTCCTGCACCAGATCCGGGTGCTCGGGTACACCACCGAACAGATCGCCGACAATTGGGAACGCCTGGTCCGCTGGGTGCTGGCCGACGCCTCGGTAAAGTGACGGGCGTGGGTAATCTTCGCCAGGCGATCATCGCCGAATTGGGTGTTCAGCCGGTCATCGAGCCGAAGGTCGAGGTGCGCCGACGCGTCGATTTCCTCAAGGCATTCCTGCGTTCCACTCCCGCAACGGGTTTCGTGCTCGGCATCAGCGGCGGCCAGGACTCCACGCTGACCGGGCGGCTGTGCCAGCTGGCCGCGCAGGAACTGCGCGAGGAGGGTCACGAGGCCACCTTCGTCGCGGTGCGCCTGCCCTACGGCGTCCAGGCCGACGAGGACGACGCGCAGGTCGCCTTGCGTTTCATCCGGCCGGACCGCTCGATCGAGGTCAATGTCAAACCCGGCGCGGACGCGGTCGCCGCCGAGGCCGCACGCGCTCTGAGCGAGTTGCCCGCGAGCGATGCCGCCGAACCGCGCCTGCGCGATTTCGTGCGCGGCAATATCAAGGCCCGCGAACGCATGGTCATCCAGTACGCCATCGCCGGTCAGCTCAACATGCTGGTCGTCGGCACCGACCACGCGGCCGAGGCGCTCACCGGATTCTTCACCAAATACGGTGATGGCGGGGTCGACCTCACCCCGCTCACCGGCCTCACCAAACGCCAGGGCGCGGCCCTGCTCCAGGAACTCGGCGCACCCCCCAGCGTCTGGGAAAAGGTCCCCACCGCCGACCTCGAGGACGACCGCCCAGCCCTCCCCGACGAGGTGGCCCTCGGCGTGAAATACACCGAAATCGACGACTACCTCGAAGGCCGCGACGTCACCCCCGAGGTAGCCGACCGCCTCGAATCCACCTTCCGCAACACCCGCCACAAGCGAGCCGTCCCCGCCACCCCCTTCGACACCTGGTGGAAGTGATCACAACGACAGAGAGCCTCAGCTCCTCGACCGCTGATTCCACATCGGCGGGATCGGCGAGCCACTCGTCATCGATATCCCACGAATCAGGTAGCACCACCAAATCCGGTGTGCAGTAATCATCGTCGTCGTCTGGGAGCGCAATCGACGAAACCTGGTACGCGGCAAGCCCTGGGGGCATCTGTGCCTCCAACTGGTGCCGCAGCCGCCGGATCGTGCCCGCATGTTTGCCACGCGGCGTCGGCGACGTCACGAGTTTCCCTCCCAGAATCTCTACGCGAAGGCATGCTCAACCTGTTCGGCCACAGCACGCAGGTTCCCGGGGCGTGGATGCATTGCAGGAACAGTCATGGACGATCACTCAAAATCCTCGCGAACGGCCCACCTCGAGATAGTCGACCGCGATGACATGTCCGAAGCGCCGGGCATATCGGATTCCGGCACCGCCGTCATCCCCCTGCGAAAGGGGGCAGGACGTCGACGCGGGGGCTCAGGGGGGTGGTGGCGTCGCGGGTGAGTTCGTCGCCGATGAGGAAGGCGCAGACCTTCAGCATGGGGTCGAGGGTGGGGCCGTAGGTGTGCGAGAGGGTGTGGCGGAGGTCGGAGATGGTGGCCTCGGCGGGGAGGTCGAGGTGTTCGCTGGATTTGCCGACCGCGTCCGCGATCGCGGCGAAATATCGGACCTCAACCACCGATCGCTCCCATCGTCCGTTCCGGCGGCACGAAATCGGCCGCGTCGATACCGTGTCCCGCCCATTTGTTCCACATCGCGCCGCGCCACAGCTCGGCCAGTTCCGCGTCGGTCGCGCCCTCGCGCAACGGCGCCCGCAGATCGTATTCCTCGTCGCTGAACAGGCAGGAACGGATCTTGCCGTCGGCGGTGAGGCGGGTGCGATCGCAGTCCGAGCAGAACTTCCTGGTCACCGACGCGATGATGCCGACGGTCGCCGGGCCCCGGTCGACCAGCCAGGTCTCGGCGGGCGCGGCCGGATCCTCCCGACCGGCGGCGGTCAAGGTGAACCGTTCGCCCAGGACCTCGAGCAGTTCGGCGGCGGTCACCATGTTCGCGCGGGCCCATTCGTGATCGGCATCCAGCGGCATCTCCTCGATGAACCGCAGCTCGCCCCCCTCGGCCAGACACCATTGCAGCAAATCCGGTGCACCGGAAAGGGTTTCGCGCATCAGCACCGCGTTCACCTTCACCGGGGCAAGGCCGGCGCGGTGCGCGGCGCGGATTCCGGCGAGTACCGAGGCGAGCCGATCGCGCCGGGTCAGTCGGGCGAAGGCCGTGCGGTCGACGGTGTCGAGTGAGACGTTGACCCTGCTCAGGCCCGCCCGCGCCAGCGCGGCCGCGCGATGTTCGAGCCCGACGGCATTGGTGGTCATGGCAAGCGGCGTCTCCGGCACGGCCGCGTGGCAGCCCGCGACGATCTCCTCCAGATCCCGGCGCATGAGAGGTTCGCCACCGGTGAAGCGCACCTCGCGCACGCCCAGCTCACGCACCGCGAGGGTGACCACGCGCACGATCTCCCGGGCCGAGAGCAGTTCGTCGCGGGGAATGGCGGGCAACCCCTGCTCGGGCATGCAGTATGTGCAGCGCAGCGAGCATTTCTCGGTGATGGATACCCGCAGGTCGCGGGCGATCCGCCCGAATTTGTCCAGCAGGTAGGGAGTATCGGGCCGTCCCGCCGACGGGGGATGCCCGCGGCGTACGGCGGGGATTCCCATGACGACCACACTCACAGAACCCATTATTGCCGCACGACGCCGCCGATGCTTCGGAGGAACATACGAACTGTCCGGAACAGCACCGCTACTACAGTGCGTTGTATGGCACTATCGCGCAGCGATTCGATGAGCGGCGGCGGGCGCACCGGCCCGGTCACCCGCCTGGCCCGGTCGGTCGAGGAACATCTCGGCCGAGTCGAGGATCTGCTGCGTCCGCTGGCGATCCGCGACGTCCGGGACGTGGCGATGGCCGACGCGCTGGGGCGGCGGTTGGCGCGGGACGTGCACGCCCCGCTGGATCTGCCGGTCTTCCGCAACTCCGGGATGGACGGCTACGCCGTGCGGGCCGCGTCGGTATCGGTGACGCCGGTCACCCTGCCGCTGGCGGGCGTCGTCGCCGCCGGACAGACCGGGCAGGCCCCGCTGCCGCCCGGCGGCGCGATGAAGGTGATGACGGGTGCGCCGATCCCCAGTGGCGCGGACTGTGTCGTGCCGGTCGAGGACACCCACACCGACGGCCACACCGTGACGATCGAACGCGGCTGCAAGATCGGCGATTTCGTGCGCGAACCGGGTGTGGACGTGCGTTCCGGGGAACTGCTGGTGTCGGCGGGCACCGCGCTGAGTCCCCGGCACATCGCGGCCCTCGCGGCGGTCGGGCTGCCGACGCTGCCGGTGGTCCGCCGCGTGCGCGCCGCCGTGCTCACCACCGGTGACGAGCTGATGCCCGCGGGAGTCCCGTTGCGCCCCGGGCAGATCTACAACTCCAACGGCATCGCGCTGGCCGCCGCGCTGACCGCGAACGGGGTCGAGGTCGTCTCGGTGAAGCACAGCCGTGACGACCCGGCCGAGTTCGTCGACCGCCTCTCGGCGGCGGCCGCCCGCGCGGACGTGGTGTTCACCTCCGGCGGCGTCTCCAAGGGCGACTTCGAGGTGGTCAAGGACGTATTGTCCACGCGGGGCGGGGAATTCGGGTCGGTGGCCGTGCAACCCGGCGGGCCGCAGGGACTCGCGGTCTTCGATGGCGTTCCGGTGTTGAGCTTTCCGGGTAATCCGGTCAGCACGATGGTGTCCTTCGAGGTGTTCGCGCGGCCGATTCTGCGCGAGCTCGCGGGTCTGCCGCCGGTGCCGACACATGATGTGGCACTGCTGGATCCGGTGCGCTCCCCCGCGGGTCGCCGGCAGTTCCTGCGCGGCCGTCTGGACGGCGACGGGGTGTGGCTCGCCTCGGGGCCCGGGTCGCATCTGGTCGCGGCCATGGCCCACGCCGATGTGCTGATCGATATCGCCCCGGAGATCACCGAACTGGCCGCGGGTTCGATTGTGAAGGTCCGGGAACTGTGAGCGAACACGAACTCTCGCACGTCGATTCGGAGGGCCGCGCGCGCATGGTCGACGTCAGCGCCAAGGCCGACACCGCCCGCATCGCCGTCGCCGCCGGTGAGCTGCGCACTACCGCCGAGGTCGTCACGCTGGTGCGTGCCGACGACATGCCCAAGGCCGACGTGCTCTCCACCGCCCGCCTGGCCGGAATCTCCGGCGCGAAGAAGACCTCCGAACTCATCCCGCTGTGCCACCAGCTGGCCTTGACCAAGGTCGATGTGCGCTTCGGATTCACCGCCGACACCATCACCATCGAGGCGACCGCGAAAACCACCGGCCCCACCGGCGTCGAGATGGAGGCACTCACCGCGGTGGCCGTCGCGGGACTGACTCTGCACGACATGGTCAAGGCCGTGGACCCCGCGGCGGTCCTGAACAACGTCCGGCTGCTCACGAAAGACGGCGGCAAGCGCGGGCATTGGGAACGTCCGGGCGCACAAGCCCCCGCAACGACCGATTCGCCGGAGCACACCTCGACCGAATCGTCCATGCACGCGCAACATCCCGCCGCTGACGCGCATCCAGCGTCCCGGACATCCGTGGGATCCCCCGGCGCCCCCGGACACGCACAGCCCCCGGCGAATTCCGACGCATCCGAGGCACCGCCTGTTGCCGTGGCTGCCGACTCGATCCACGCGACACACGAATCGGTTGCGCACAGAGAAGGGTCGGCGGCTGGTGCGGAGCCCAGGGGTTCGCGAACGGCCGTGGTCCTGGTCGCATCGACCGGTGTGGCAGCGGGCACGCGGGTCGACAAGACCGGTCCGGTGCTACGGAATTGGCTTGCGGGACTGGGGTTCTCGGTTCGTGAGCCGCTGGTTTACGCCGATGCCGATATCGCGGCCGGGCTCGCGGACGCGCTGGCCGGGCAGCCGGGTCTGGTGATCACCACGGGCGGGACGGGAGCCTCGCCGACCGATGCCACCCCCGAGGCGACCCGTGCGGTCCTGGATCGCGAACTGCCCGGGGTGGCCGAGCAGATCCGCCTGAAGGGAGCCGCGACGTTTCCGCTGGCCGCGTTGAGTCGCGGCATCGCCGGGCTGGCCGGCCGCACCGTGGTGATCAACCTGCCCGGATCACCGGGCGGGGTGCGCGACGGCATCAGCGTGCTCGAGCCGCTGCTGGACCATTTGCTCGCCCAGGTCGCCGGAGGAGGCAGCCATGACTGATCTGCAACCCGCCGTCCGCCTCGCCACGATCAGCGATCGGCCGCTCTCACCCGAGGCGGTGGAGCAGGCGGTGACCGGACCCGAGTACGGCGCGGTCGTGGTGTTCACCGGCAAGGTACGCAATCATGATGGCGGACAGCCGGTTTCGTCCCTGGAGTACTCCGCGCATCCGGATGCGGAGAAATTCCTGCACCGGATCTGCGCGGAGGTCGCCACCTCGACCGGCCTGCCGGTGGCCGCGATGCACCGGATCGGCGAACTGGGCATCGGCGATGCCGCCATCGTCGTCGCGGTCGCCGCGGCCCATCGCGCCGAGGCGTTCACCACCTGCGCCGACCTGGTGGACCGGATCAAGCACGAGGTCCCGATCTGGAAACGTCAGCTGTTCGCCGACGGCCTGTCCGAATGGGTCAACGCCTGCGGCTGAACGGGATTCGCGATCAGCTCTCGGACGAATCAGGGGTGAGATTGCGCCTAATCCGACCCAGCGCCCGCACCACGGCCACCCGCTCGTCGTCGTCGAATCCGGCCAGAGCGCGGTCGGTGAGACCGGCCATCTCGTGCTCGATGGTCGCCTCGAGCTCGCGGCCGCGGTCGGTCAGGTGCAACCGGACCAACCGCCGATCGGTGGGATGCGGTTCGCGCCGCAGCAGACCGGCGGCCTCCATCCGGGTTGCGGCCCGGGTGATCGTCGGGGTGGACAGGCCCAAGCGCTTGGCCACCTCCCCCGGCGTCAGCCCGTCCTGCGACCAGAGGGTGCGCAGGATGAACTGCTGCCCCTCGTAGACGCCGTGCCGCGCGTACGCGGCGGTCGCAGCCATCGTCACCGCGCGTTTGGTGGACCAGTACACGGTGAGGAAGTCGTCGGCGTCGGCGGCGGTGGTCATGATGCGTTCAGCGTAAGGTATTGATTTCGTTAGCCGACTCACGATAGTGTCGTTGCCCGGCTAACGATTCTATCGAAGGACCGCGATGAAACTTGGCATCGGCATCACCGACTTCTCCTGGCCCATCCCCACCGACGACCTCGGCACCACCGTGATCGATCTCGCACAGCAGGCCGACGAGGCCGGATTCGACAGCCTGTGGGTGATGGACCACTTCTTCCAGATCGGCCTGTCCGGGCAGCCGCCCGAGTCCCCGATGCTGGAAGCCTATGCGGCACTGGGATTCCTGGCCGGAATCACCCGGCGCATCAAACTCGGCACCCTGGTCACCTCGGTGGCGTACCGGCACCCGGGCGTGCTGATCAAATCGCTCACCACACTCGACGTACTCAGCGGCGGCAGAACGTATTTCGGCATCGGCGCGGGGGCGGCGGTGGATCCCGCGAAACTCGACCGGATCTTCGAAACCGACGGCCTGGGCATCCCGTTCCCCTCGCTGGGGCAACGATTCGAGATGCTCGAGGAGACCCTGCAGATCGCCCACCGGATGTGGGACGGCGACGAAACACCGTTCCGCGGAAAGCATTACGAGCTCGCCAGGCCACTCAATTCACCCAATTCGGTACAGCGCCCGCGCCCGCCGATCCTGATCGCGGGCAGCGGAGAACGCAAGACACTCCGGCTGGTCGCCCGGTACGGCGACGCGTGCAGCCTGTTCGACATGCCCGGCACGGGTTACGCCGACGACATCACCCACAAACTCGACGTCCTGCGCGCACACTGCGACGAGGCCGGGCGCGACTTCGACGAGATCGAGAAGACGATCGGCACCCATCTCGACCCGAGTGACGAGAAGCACTTCGTCGAGCACATGCGCGAGCTGGCGGCCCTCGGCATCGACCACGTCCTGCTCGCCCCGCAGGGTCCGTGGGACGAGAAACGGCTGGCCGGAGTGGCCGCGCTGCTGCCCGAGGTACAGGCGATGTGAGCCGTCGGCACGGCCTCCGTACGATCCGTCGGCGTAGCCCGGCGCGCACACGACATTGAGCTCCGCACGGCAAAGGGGCAGAATTGGTGTGTCGGACATCGGCGCATATGCGGTATTCCTGTCCGACCTGGTCGACAGCGGTTACTGTCGAGTGCCCCACTCGGGTGGATTCAACGGTGCGCCATCAGTGGATCCAGGGGGCATATGCGTTCCCACCCGCAGCAGGCGGGGCCGGGAGAGGATCGGATCGCCCGGCCGCGCGGGTGGATCGAGAAAGGGGCGCAGCGTGCACTGGTGGGAGACCGCGCCTCCAGGAAGGGCATCCGTGCCGATCGCTGCCCGCTCGTCCGCCGCAGCTGCTCGATTCGTCCTGTTTCCCGGTCCGAGCGGCACGCTCACCATCCCCATCACCACGTCGGCGGATATCGCCACCGCCCGGCAGGCGGGGCGTGATTGCGCCATCGGGCTCGGCTTCTCCCCCACCGATGTCACCATGATCTCCACCGCCATCTCCGAGGTGGCCCGCAACATCACCAGCTACGCCGGGAGCGGCGAGATCCGCCTGACCATCGCCGACGTGCAGAAGCGCCGCGCCCTGGTGGTGCACGCGCAGGATCAGGGGCCCGGCATCCCGGACACGGTCGCGGCCCTGGAGCACGCGGGCGGTTCGGGCCGCAGGCTCGGCCTGGGCCTGCCCGGCGCGCGCCGCCTGATGGACGGGCTCGTCCTCGAGTCCGAACTCGGGCACGGGACGCTGGTGGAGATGTGGAAATGGATCCCGGTGCGCGCACGGCGATGAGGTCGCACGCGGATCGGTAGGGTGGGCGCGTGAGTCAGCGCATCCCTGTACTGATCGTGGCCGGATTTCTCGGTGCCGGAAAGACGACGTTGCTGAACCATCTGCTGCGGCAGCGGCAGGCCCGAATCGGGGTGGTGGTCAACGATTTCGGCGCGGTCAACATCGATGCGATGCTGGTGGCCGGGCAGGTCGACGCGATGGTGTCGCTGGGCAACGGCTGCGTGTGCTGTGCGGTGGACATCGGCGAACTCGACGAGATGTTCACCCGCCTGGCCCAGAGCAACCGCGTCGACGTGATCGTCGTGGAGGCCAGCGGACTG
Organism: Nocardia miyunensis NBRC 108239; assembly: GCF_001613065.1. Classification (GTDB taxonomy): domain Bacteria; phylum Actinomycetota; class Actinomycetes; order Mycobacteriales; family Mycobacteriaceae; genus Nocardia; species Nocardia miyunensis. The sequence continues at coordinate 122,747 of NZ_BDBQ01000027.1, read as the reverse complement.
GCCGAACCGCGCAATCTGATCCGCATGGTGATCGCCAGCGACAATCCGCGCATCCGATACGGCGGGTTGCTCGAGCTGGTGGACGCCGAACATTTCCCGGACAGCCGCGCCCGGCATCCGGAATTGGCGTCTCATTTGCGACTGGCGGATCTGGTCGTGCTGAACAAGGCCGACCGGGTGCCGCCCGGGGAACTCGAACGCCTGCGCGGCGAGATCGCCGAAATGGTGCGCGGCGTTCCGGTGCACGCGACCACGCACGGCCGGATCGATCCGGCGCTGCTGTTCGACCCGCCCGAACAGGCCGCCGCCACCGTGGCCGAACAACTCAGCTTCGACGAACTGCTCGACGACCACGACCACACCGCCGACGACGGCCACCACCTGCACGACGACTACCAGAGCGTATCGTTCACCAGCACAACCGATCTCGATCCGCGCAAGCTCGTGGCACTCCTGGAGGATCCACCGGCCGGACTGTTCCGCGCCAAGGGCTTCGTCGCATTCGGCGTCCCGGAAGATCGCCGAAAGTTCCTGCTGCACATGGTCGGGCGGCATCTGACGTTCGAACCGGCCACCTGGCCACGCGGCGAATCCCGCCGAACCGACCTCGTCCTGATCGGATCCGGACTGGACACCGCCGCCACCACCGACGCCCTGCGCGCGACCGTCCACGACGCACCCGAGCCGCTGGACGAGCAGACACTGCTGGGCGTCTGGCGGCACGTCCCCCGCGAACTCAGCGACGCCGAAATCTGAACCGCCACCACGACTCGGCGGGACCGCCGCCGAGGCCGGAACGCCGGATGCCGACGACCGCGTTCCGGGCGTAGCGGCGACACGTCACCGGGAACACGATGTCCGACCGAACCCGCCGATCGCGAATCGCCGCCCTGTGCATCTGCTGTCTCGAAAGCTGAACCAGCCCATGATCATCCGGTGAGGCGGTCCAGCAGATCGGCGGCGGCGGCGCGGACCGGGACGGGATCGTGACGCCAGCCGAGCATCCGCAGCACCGTGTCGGGGATCAGATGATCCGCCTCGTCCGGCGCGGCGCCCTCATCGGAGCGAATGTTGATCACGCTCTCCACCAGGCGAAACGGTAGTGTGTGCGCGTCGGCCGCGGAGCCGGTGGCCACGGCGGCGGCCAGGCGCTCGTACCGCTCCCGCAATTCGGCGCGGCGCAGCCGGAATTCCGCGAAACGCTCCGAGCGCAGTTCGGGCAGTAGATACAGCGCGCCGAGATTCCAGCGCGCCGCGCACAATTGCCGCACGTCGAACCAGGCCAGCGCGTAGAGCCGCACCTCCGGCGGCTCCTGGGTGGCATCGAGCAACGTCGCGAGATCCAGTGGCGCGGAGATCGTTTCGGACAGCAGCGCATCGAGGATGTCGTCCTTGGCGCCGAAATGGTGATAGAGCGATGCCTGCCGGATGCCGACCGCGTCGGCGATGGCCCGGGTCGAGGTGCTCGCGTACCCCCGCGTGGTGAACAGTTCGGCGGCGGCGTCCAGGATTTCCGCGCGTGGCGTCGAGCCGCGGCGTCGCCGGGATTCGAGGCGGGGACGGCCGGGTCCGGGTTGCATCACGTCTCTCATTCTGGACCATCGCCCCGCTCGCAGGCCCGTCACCTGGGCGGAGAGATTCCTGTCATTTGACAGAAATTCAGGCAACACAAAAGTTACCGACGGTAGCGGACTGGATACATCACCGTCACCGGACGCGTCATCGGGATCGGAAAACTATCAGTCGATAGATATTGGCCACGACGCCGAAGGATTCCCGCCCATGGCCACCACCCTGCCCGCACCCCCGTCCGACAGCGCCGACCTCGAGGCATTCGGCTACCGGCCCGTCCTGCACCGCAAGCTCGGCCGCTACGCCTCGTTCGCGGCCGGATTCTCCTTCGTCTCCATCCTCACCACGATCTTCCAATTCTTCGGATTCGGTTACGGATTCGGCGGCGGAGCCTTCTTCTGGACCTGGCCGATCGTCTTCGCCGGACAGTTCCTGGTGGCACTGAACTTCGCCGAACTCGCTGCGCGATACCCGATCTCGGGCTGCATCTACCAGTGGTCGCGGCGGCTGGCCGGTGAGGTCGTCGGCTGGTTCGCGGGCTGGATGATGATCATCGCCCAGATCGTCACGGCCGCCGCGGCGGCGATCGCGCTACAGGTGGTGCTGCCGTCGATCTGGAGCGGCTTCCAGCTCATCGGCCAGGACACCGCGCTGACCTCGAAATCCGGTGCGGCGAACGCGGTTCTGCTGGGCAGCATACTGCTGGTGCTGACCACGGTGGTCAATATCGTCGGCATCGAGCTGATGGCGCGGATCAACACCATCGGGGTGACGGTCGAGATCGTCGGAGTCCTGGCCACGATCGCGCTGTTCCTCACCCACACGCATCGCGGACCGCACGTCGTAGTGGAACACAGCACCGCCGCACCCGGCGGATACTGGGCCGCATTCCTGGTGTCCGGGCTGATGGCCGCGTATGTGATGGTCGGATTCGATTCCGCCGGTGAGCTTTCCGAGGAGACGCGCAATCCGCGGCGGGTCGCGCCGCGCACGATCCTGTCCGCTCTGGGCGTCTCGGCGCTGGGCGGCGGGCTGATGCTGTTCGGCGCGCTCATGGCCGCGCCGAGTCTCACCGACGGCAAACTGTCCACCGAGGGCCTGGCGTACGTCATCTCCGCGACCCTGGACAGCCCGGCGGGCAAGGTGCTGCTGGGCTGTGTGGCGATCGCGATCTCGGTGTGCACCCTGGCGATTCAGACCGCCGGATCCCGCCTGATGTTCTCGATGGCCCGCGACGGGCGCTTGCCGTTCGCGCAGCGGCTGGCGACGGTACATCCTCGCTTCGGCACGCCCGTACTGCCGTCGGTGGTGATCGGCGCGCTCGCCGTCGCGCTGCTGGTGCTCAATCTCGGCAACGCGGCGATCTTCGCGACCCTGGCCAGCGTCTGCATCGTCATGCTGTACCTCGCCTACCTGCTGGTGACCGTACCGCTGCTGATCCGGCGGCTGCGCGGCCCGGCCCAGGACAACGACGGCCTGTTCTCCTTGCGACGCTGGGGAATTCCGGTGAACCTGCTGGCCGTGGTCTGGGGCATAGCTATGGCGGTGAACCTGGCCTGGCCCCGCCCGGCGGTCTACACGCCGAACGGCGGCAGCTGGTGGATGCTCTGGGCCGCACCGCTTTTCGTTCTGCTGACCATCGCCGTCGGAGTGGTGGTGCACCGACTCGCCGCCGCGCCCGGCCGGACCGCCGCGCTCGCGGTGCAACCGGCGTGATTCGCCGACCCCGTGGCAGTACCGCCGCACCTGCGGGACATCTGGGCCGCCCGGCCCTGGCTCTGCTGATCGCCGCCGCGATCAGCAGAGCCGTAACCGCCGCACGACATCGAAAGGACCTCCGATGACCAGCACCGCATCCACCACCGAGGCGCGGGCGCACGCCCGTTCGCAGGCGGCCGGCGCGCAAATCGCCGGACCAGCGCTGCCCGCGGACATCGATGCCGCGAACATCTCTTTCGCCCAACGGATTCCACCGGGCGGCTACGCGAACATCGTGCTGGATCGCGGCACCCGGATCCGGCTGTCCGATCCCGCGGGCGCGGCGTGCGCGCACATCATGCTGCTGCGCGCCGAATCCCCCTGGGAGCGGCTGAATGTCGCGGATACGGTGAAGGTGCCGTGGCAGGCGTACCTGGGGACCGGACATCCGCTGCTCTCGGATCAGGGACGCATCCTGGCCACACTCGTCGCCGACTCCTCGCAGCGGCACGACGCGCTATGCGGTGCGGGGCCCGCCGCGCGCCGGGCCCTGCTGCTGGCCGCGGCGAAACACGGGCTGGGCCCGCGCGATATCGGACCGACGGTATCGCTGTTCCGCGGCGTTCGGGTCGGTCCGGACGGTGAACTGATGCCGACCGGCGGCGCCGGGGCTGGGTGCGCGGTCGAGCTGATCACACATCTGCCCGTCACGCTGTTGATCGCCGACGCGGAGCATCCCCTCGACCCGACCCCGGTCACCGAACTCGACGTCGTCGCCTGGCACGCGCCCGGGGATCTAGCACGGATCCCGGGCGGCGAGCCGGAATACCAACGGGCCGTGGAGAACACCGAACAGGCGTGGCACGCCGCGCACGCCCCGGCGTGAGCACCCCGGCAGGAATCGACCGAAATATATTCTCCCGGAATGGATCACCGCACATGACCACCTCGGCACACACCGTGACACTCGATCAGACCGTGCCCGCGCGCAGTCCCTGGTCGGCCGTCGTCCCCGCCGGATCCCGGCTGGACATCATCGACCTGCACGGCAATCAGGCCGTCGACTGCCTGCTGTACTCGGCCGCCGATCACGCCGATCGCTACAGCGCCCAGGCCACGATCACCGCACAGCGCAACATCTTCCTCACCACCGGCAGCGTCCTGCGCACCGACAGCGGCGCCGCCCTGATGACGGTGATCGCCGACGAGGTCGGCAATCACGACACCGTCGCCGGGGCCTGCTCCCAGGAATCCAATACCCTGCGTTACGGCCACCACACCCGCCATCAGCACGCCTGCGTCGAGAATTTCCTCGCCGAAGGCATGAAATGGGGTCTGGGCAAACGAGATCTGGTCTCCAACATCAACTGGTTCATGAACGTCCCGGTGGAGACCGACGGCACCCTGGGCATCGTCGACGGCCGATCCGCGCCCGGCAAGAGCCTGTCGCTGCGCGCCGAGATCGACACCCTCGTCCTGATCTCCAACTGCCCCCAGATCAACAACCCCTGCAACGGATTCGACCCCACCCCCGTGCGCATGGTCGTCTCGCGCTGACCATCGCGAAGTCGTATTCCACCGCACCACAGACATATTCGCCCAGGAGAGCCGAGATGAACTACATCGCCCCGTCCCTGGCGGCCCAGGATCGCACGACCGATGTCCCGCCCCGCCGCGCCGACACCGTCGCCCTCCCCGCGGTCGAGACCAGCCTCGCCGCCGCGGCGGCATTCGGCACGATGCGCTCCGGGGCCGCGGCCGCCGACACCAGCGCGTACCCGACGGCATCGACCACCCGCGCCGAATCCCCGGCGCAAACAACCCGGGCTGGAAGGACCGCCGGGGACGCGGCAGCGACAAGCGGCAGCGCGCACCCTGGCAACTCCGCAAGCAACGGAACAGCACAGCATGTCGACTCACCCGTGATCGAGAACACCGCGTTCCGGGTCGCCGCGCACACCGAGCCCGCGGCGGTCGACACCGGTGCGGGCCCGGTGACTCCGAATGATCTCGCCGCATCCGTGGCACAGACTGTGGGGCCGGCATCCTGCGATGTGGAGGTGCTGCGGCCGGGCATGCTGACGACGGTGCAGGATTGGCCGGGGCGGGTGGGGTTCTGGCATGTGGGGGTGCCGCCGTCGGGGCCGATGGACGATCTGTCGTTCCGGCTGGGCAATCGGGCTCTCGGCAATGTCGAGGGGGCGGCGGGACTCGAATGCACGCTGGGCGGCCCGGCGCTGCGATTCGTGCGGCCCGCGCTGATCTGCGTGACGGGAGCGCCCGCGGCGGTGACCGTGGACGGGGTGCCGGCGCCACAGTGGCGTACGGTCCCGATTCCGGCGGGCGGGGTACTGGATGTGGGGCCGGTCGCGGGACCCGGCATGCGGACCTACATCCTGTTCGCGGGTGGGCTCGATCTTCCCGAATACCTCGGCAGTACAGCGACTTTCACTCTCGGCGGGTTCGGCGGAGGCACGGGGGCGGCACTGCGGGCCGGAGATCGGCTGTCCCTCGGCCGCGCCACCGGTGCGGTCACCTCCGCCGTGCCCGCCGACGATCGCCCGATGCTGTCGCACCGCTGGGAACTGGCCGTCACCGAAGGGCCGCACGGTGCGCCGGAGTTCTTCACGCGCAACGACATCGACGCCATCCTCAGCTCCGACTACCAGGTGCATTTCAACTCCGACCGAACCGGCGTGCGGCTCGTCGGCCCCAAACCCCAGTGGGCCCGCACCGACGGCGGCGAGGCCGGATTACATCCCTCGAATATCCACGACACCGCGTATTCGGTTGGCGCACTGGACTTCACCGGCGACACCCCGATCCTGCTCGGGCCGGACGGACCGAGCCTCGGCGGATTCGTCTGCCCGATCACCGTGACCGCCGCGGACCGGTGGAAGCTCGGCCAGCTCGCCCCGGGCGACACCGTGCGGTTCGTCCCGGTACGGGCTGATCGAGCCGCCTCACCGCGTGCCCTGGGCCCCGCGCGACGCGCGGGCTGGCCGTTCGTCCGCTCCGCGGCCGGAGACGGCGACGACGGCATCCTGGCCCGCACCGACGCCGACGACACCACCACGGTCACCTATCGCCGTGCGGGCGAGGACGGCGTACTCGTCGAATACGGCGATATGACACTGGATCTCGGACTCCGGGCGCGCGTGCACGCGCTGTACGAACATCTGCGCGAGCGCGGCGAACCGGGCGTCGCCGAACTGACGCCGGGCATCCGTTCACTACAGATCCGCTTCGATCCGGAACGTCTTCCGACCGCGAAACTGCTCACCCTGCTGCGCGAAGTGGAATCGCTGCTACCGCCCGCCGACGAACTCGTGGTGCCCAGCCGGACCGTGCATCTGCCGCTGTCGTGGGACGATCCGGCCACCCGGGAGGCGATCACCCGATACATGCACGGCGTCCGCGCGGACGCGCCGTGGTGCCCGTGGAATATCGAGTTCATCCGCAGGATGAACGGATTGTCCACCGTAAGTGAGGTTTTCGACACCGTCTTCGCCGCCGAATACCTGGTGCTGGGCCTCGGTGACGTCTACCTCGGCGCACCCGTGGCCACCCCGACCGACCCCCGGCACCGGCTCGTCACCACGAAATACAATCCGGCACGCACCTGGACCCCGCAGAACGCGGTCGGCATCGGCGGTGCGTACCTGTGTATCTACGGTATGGAGGGTCCGGGCGGCTACCAGTTCGTCGGGCGGACCACCCAGGTTTGGCGTCACCACGCCGCGGACGATGAATCACCCTGGCTACTACGGTATTTCGATCGCATCCGGTGGTATCCCGTCGAGGCCGACGAACTGCTGGACCTGCGCGCGGAATTCGCCGCCGGACGTGGCGTGATGCGGACACAGGACGGTGAATTCCGGCTCGCGGAGCACCGTCGCTTCCTCGAGACCAACGCCGCTTCGATCGAGGAGTTCCGCACCCGGCAGAAGCACGCCTTCGCCGCCGAACGCCAATCCTGGCGCGCGGCGGGCGAACTCACGCAGGAGGAGACCCGACCATGACCGTGTGGATTCATCGGCCGCCGGAGGATTCGATCGCCGCGCAGATCGCAACCGCCCGGGGCGAGCTGGCCGGGCTGCGGCTGGCCGTGAAGGACAACGTCGACGTCGCCGAAATGCCCACGACCGCGGGCTGTCCGGAGTTCGCCTACACCCCCGAGCGCGACGCACCGGCGGTCGCTGCCCTGCGCGCGGCCGGAGCGGTCGTGGTGGGCAAGACGAATCTGGATCAGTTCGCGACCGGCCTGGTCGGCACGCGCTCGCCCTACGGTGCGGTACGGGATCTGCGGCGGCCCGAATTCGTCTCGGGCGGTTCGAGTTCCGGATCCGCGATCGCGGTGGCCAGCGGCGAGGCCGATATCGCGATCGGCACCGATACCGCGGGTTCGGGCCGGGTGCCCGCGGCGTTCCAGGGGATCGTCGGCATCAAACCGACCGTCGGGGTGGTGTCGACCGAGGGCGTGGTCCCGGCCTGCCGGTCCTACGACTGCGTGACGATCTTCGCCGCGGACGTGCAGCTGGCGAACCGGGCCATGGGCGTGCTCGCCGCGGACGCGGGCGCCCGCGCCTGGCCCGCCGACGTGCGATTCGCCGCGCCGCCCGAACCCGTCGTGGCGATATTCGACGCGCTGCCCGATCTCGACCCGCTGTGGCACAACGCCTTCGACCGAGCGGTCGCGAGACTGCGGGAGTCCGGCGCGCGGATCGTCACGGTGGATCCGGAGCCGTTCCTGGCGGCGGCCCGGCTGCTCTACGATGGCGCGCTGGTCGCCGAAAGGTACGCCGCGGTAGGCGAATTCGTCGATGCACGGCCCGACGCGGTGGACCCCACGGTCGGGGCGATCATCCGCACGGCCCGGGACATCCCGGCGCACCGGCTCGTCTCGGATCTGGCCGCGCTGCAACGGCTTCGCGCTCGCGCGCTGGCGAGCCTGGACGGCGCGGACGTACTGCTCACCCCGACCGCGCCCGGGCAACCGACCATCGCGGAGGTGGCCGCCGATCCGATCGGCGTCAACTCCCGGCTCGGGGTCTACACGAACTTCTGCAATCTGTTCGACCTGTGCGCGGTCGCGGTTCCGGCGGGGACCGCGGGCGACGCGCAGTTCGGTGTCACGGTGCTTGCCCGCCCCTTCGAGGATGCGGTAGCACTGGATATCGCCTCCCGAATCACCCACGGGGACAACGCCGCCCCTGAGACGGTCTGGCCGCTGCGCGCCGCGCCCTCGCACGAGCTGATCGTCTTCGGCGCACATCTGCGCGGCCAGCCATTGGCACATCAGCTCACCGGCCTCGGGGCACGCTGGGCGGGCCCGGTGCGCACGGCGTCCAGGTACCGTTTGGCCGCGCTGGACACCGCCCCTGCGAAACCGGCCGTCACCCGGCAGCCGGACGATATCGCCGGAGTCGCCGTGGCCGGGGAACGATGGCTGCTCGCCCCCGCCGCACTCGGCCGCTTCCTCGCGCAGCTGCCCGCACCCATGCAACTGGGTGCGGTCGAACTCGACGACGGCACCTGGCACACCGCGTTCGGCTGCGACGGCGTTGCCGCCCAGGCGGGCAAGGACATCAGCGAATACGGCGGCTGGAAGGCCGCACTAGCCGCAGGAGCCGTCGGCTGAGCAATTGCCGCGATTCCACGCCGCCGTGAGCACCCAGCCGAGCGTCACCAGTGCCCCCGCCGGCATCGCGAATGACACACCCCAGCGCCACCACGCCCGGCCCGGCGTCGCCGAGTGGCACTGCCGGGGCGCGGGCGGCTCGACGACTGCTGTCGACCGGTGCGGTATGAGCCGCGAGTGACATGACCGAGACGTCGAGAGTGACTCGGCCGGGTGCGGCGGTAAGAGCATGACCAGGCAGTACGCCGGAGCCGATCGCGGAATGCGACGAAACCGTGCCCGACGGAACTCGTCGCCGCCTGATGAAGCAACGCGCCCTGCCGCACGTCACGTGCGGCAGGGCGCGGATGGACCCCGAGATCTACTTGATGGCCCCGGTGACCGCGTTTCCCGCGGCCCCGATCAGGGTCGACACCAGGGTGTAGGCGAGGTTGATCAGTTCCGAATTCGCCACGTCACCCAGTCCCAGCGAGGTGGCCAGGGGTGCGAGCAGTTGAATGGCCGCGGTGACCAGGGTGCTCGCCGCGGAGTTCGGGTCGGTGGAATTGTTTGCGCCGGGCTGTGCTTGAGCACCCGGAGTGGTCCCCGCCTGCGGAGCGGTACCGGGTGCGGTCTGGTACTGCGGCGTCGTCCCGGGCGCGGACTGCGGCTGTGCTGTGCCCGGGGTGTACGCGCCGGGCGTACTCTGTTGCGGCACAGCGGGTGTCGTGGTGCTGGGCACGGAATCCACTGCCGGAGTGGCGTTCTGCGGAGTGGTGCTGTCGTTCGACGCCGGGGCCGCGTTCGGCCGCGGAACCGGAGCGGCGGCGCGGCTGTCGGCCGATCCGCTGGAGGGCGCTGCCCCGAGCAGATAGGTCACCAGACCGGTCGTGATGGCGATCGCGTGTTTGATCTGCCCCTCGTTGGAGACCAACTGCGCCGCGTCGTTCTTGTTGGCGCCGTTGCCCATCTCGATGAAGACATTGGGCACCTCGGTCAACGCGGGCCCGGCGATATCGGAGCGGGTCTGCATGCCGTCGACGGCCCCGGCATAGCCGGCCGCCGAGAATCCGGCCCGCTTGTACGCATCGCGCACCGCCTTGCTGGCAGCCAGCCCGGGACCGGCCTGCACCAGCGCGGCCTTGGCATCGGGGACGGGCAGTTTCGGGATGATCAGGTGGAATCCGTGTTCCTGCGCGGGCGCGCTGTCGGCGTGGATGCTGACCGCGACGTCGGCGCCCGAACGGTTGGCCGCGGCGGCCCGCTCGTCGACGCAGCCACCCCATCCGGTGTCGTCCTGACGACTCAGCACCACCCGCGCACCCAGCACCTCGAGCGACTGCTTGACGAGGTTGGCAACCTTCCAGTTGATGGTGTGCTCGGGTGTGCCGTCCGAGGTCGTCATCCCGGTGGTCTGACATTCCTTGGTGCCGCCGTATCCATTGTTGACCGGGCGGGACAGATTCTGCCCGGAACCCTGGTGGCCGGGATCGAGAAATACCGTCTTACCTGTGAGTTTGCTCGACAAGTTGGACGGCGCCTGCGCGGGCGCGGCAGGGTCGGCCGAGGCTGCCGGCACGAGCCCCGCACAGGTGGCAGCGGTCGTGACAACAAGGCACAGACCTGCCCGAACGTACTTCGGCTTGCGGTAGAACAGCTGGCGAGAGAACACAACGCCCTCCAAATCCCGTGCTGGTACCGGTCTCGCGGTGCCAATGAGCACAGCCGGGGCGGCGTACCGCCCCTAGCTGTTACTGCTGTTGCGGTTGTTACGGGTGAGCATAGCCACAATCCCGTTCGATGTCGCCTTCCGCCCCCGTTTCACAGCGATCCGCAACATTTCCGCATCCGATACTCGACGGGGCCCGCCTCAGGCACGCACGATATTGCCGTCCTGCACCTTCACTGGATGCGACTCCAGCGGGCGGGTGGCGGGACCGTGCGCGACGGTCCCGTCGAGATTGAATGTGCTGCCGTGGCAGGGACATTCGATCAATCCGTTGACGACCTTGTTGACCTTGCAGCCGACGTGGGTGCAGGTGGTGGAGAAACCGGAGAAGGCGCCCGCGGCCGGCTGGGTGACCACGGTATCGCCGACGATCACCCCGCCCCCGACGGGAACGTCCGAAGTGCTGGTCAGCGGGGCCGCCGTCGGCGCGCCCGAGGACGTGGCCGCCGCCGAGGACGTCCCCCGCGACGTCGAATCATCCGAACCACAGGCGGCGGCCAGGGTGAGCGCGGCCGCGGCCACACCGGCCCCGGCCAGGGCGCTGCGGCGGTCGAGCGGGTTCACGACGGGATCGTTCTGGGACATGGGCTGTTCTCCTCACCGGGGAGCCGCGGGCGTGCCAGCGCGATCCGCGTCACCCCATCGATGGTCGGGGCAAGATCGGTCGAGGCGAACGATACGGGCGCATCGTCGTGCGTCACTACAAATTTCACCGATTCGATCAAATAACCCGCGCGACTCTGATAGACACCCGGGAAAGGTGCGGGGAACTCCCGCCGCCGTCCGAATTCTCGGCGGCACAGATAGTTCGAGGAGGACCACCGTGCGTGCCAGCACGCTTGCGATCGCCGGGGCCGTGGCTTCGACGGCCACCCTGCTCATGTCGGGGACGGCCGGCGCCGCTCCGGCGAAGTCCATACCCGGCGACGGGCTCTACCGCGTGGGCGTGGACATCACACCCGGCATCTACCAGTCGGCCGGATCGACCGATCCGGTGCACGCGTGCTTCTGGGAGCGGCTGTGGAAGATTCCCGGCCCGAACGACCACGGTGATCCGAACCAGTACATCGTCGCCAGCGATCTCACCCACCACACCCCGGTCCGGGTGATGATCAAATCTACCGACGTCGCGTTCAAGGCGAGCGGCTGCGGCCGCTGGGTGATGGTGCCCCCGCCGCCGAACACCGGCTCCTACGGCCCGGGTGGCCTGTTCGGCAGCGAGTACTGACCTGTCGCGAGAGCGTTCCGGTACATCGCCGGACGTTCTCGCGCCGCCCTGATGTGAGCGCTCACACCCTCCCGGTGTACTGTTCCGGACCGACTCTCACGTGTCCCGATCGGAGGTTGGCATGGTGCTCGTACCTGACCAGATGTTCACACCGCAGCGAGCCAGCCGGTGATCACCGCCCGTCGCCGACTCGCCGACGGCCGCGAGATTCTCTACTTCGACCGGGAACCGGTGGACCGCATCGCCGCCGACACCCGCGATCTGCCGCAGACCACCACCCATTCGCAGACGCGATTCGATCCGCTGCTCGGCGAATGGGTGGTCCTGGCCTCGCACCGCCAGACCCGCACCTTCCTACCTCCGGCCGATCTGTGCCCGCTGTGCCCGTCCACTCCGGAGCGGGCCACCGAGATCCCCGAATCCGACTACGAGGTAGTGGTTTTCGAGAATCGCTTCCCCTCGCTGTCGACGGACCACGCCGAATGGCCTGCCGCCGTGGAGGGTTCACCGCTCACCGCGCTGCGCGAGGGATACGGACGCTGTGAAGTGGTGTGCTTCACCAGCGTTCACGACTCATCCTTCGATCGGCTCGACCCGGAACGCGCGCGCATGGTGGTCGACGTGTGGGCACATCGCACCGCCGAACTGGCCGAGCTGGACGGCGTCGGCCAGGTGTTCTGCTTCGAGAATCACGGTGAGGAGATCGGGGTCACGCTGTCGCATCCGCACGGGCAGATCTACGCCTACCCGTTCGTCACACCGCGCGTGGCGAAGATCTCCGCCAATGTCGCCGAATACCGGAAAGCGCACGGCGGCAACCTGTTCGGCGATCTGCTGGCCGCCGAACGCAGCGCCGGACTGCGGGTGGTCGCGGCGAACGAGGAGTGGACCGCCTTCGTGCCGCCGTTCGCCCGCTGGCCGTACGAGGTGCAGTTGTATCCGCATCGCCGGGTGGCCGACATCCCCGACCTCGACGACGCCCAGCGCGACGCGTTCGCCGTGCTGTACCTGGACGTGCTGGGCCGCTTCGCCCACCGCTTCGACACCCCCATGCCCTACATCGCCGCCTGGAATCAAGCGCCGACACCGAAATCCGGTGTGCCCCGCGATGATTGGTGGCTGAACATGCAGTTGTTCTCGATCCGCCGCGCCGCGGGCAAACTCAAGTACCTGGCCGGATCCGAGTCCGGCATGAACGTCTTCATCAGCGACACCACACCGGAGATCGTCGCAGCCGAACTGCGGGAGGTCGCCGCGTCGTGAGTGGAACAGAGCGTGGGGTCTGGGTCGCGCCCGGACGGGTCAACATCATCGGCGAGCACACCGATTACAACGACGGCTATGCGCTGCCGATCGCGCTGCCGCATCTGGTGCGATGCGCCGCGGAGGCGAAATCCGATGCGCTGGTGACGATTTCGTCGCGGCAGCATCCCGGTGAGGTGATCGCTGAGGCGATCGCCGGGCTCGCGGACTCGGCGGTGACGGGCTGGGCGCGTTATCCGCTCGGCGTCGTCCACGAGTACGTCCGGCGCGGATATCCGATTCCTGGCGTGCGGCTCGAGCTCGACGGCGCGGTGCCGGTCGGCGCGGGTCTGTCCTCCTCGGCCGCGGTGGAGTGCGCGGTAGCGGTCGCCCTGCGTGAGCTGTTCGATCTGCCGATCACCGATGCCGAGCTGATCGATATCGGCCGGGCCGCGGAGAACTCGTACGTCGGCGCGGCCACCGGCACCCTCGACCAATCCGCGTCGGTGCTGTGCACGGCCGGGCACGCTCTTTTCCTGGACTTCGGCCGGGGCGAGCATGCCCAGGTGCCCTTCGATCTGGCAGCGGCCGGGCTGGCGCTGCTGGTCGCGGACACCAACACCCCGCATCAGCACGCCGGTGGCGGTTATGCCCAGCGCCGCAAGGAGTGCGAGGAGGCCGCGGCCGCGCTCGGGGTGCGCTCACTGCGCGAGATCACCGATATCGCACAGGTCGAGCGGATCACCGCGGATGCGCCGCGACGGCGGGCCCGCCACATCGTCTCGGAGAACACGCGGGTGCTCGACGTCGCGCGCATGCTGCACAGCGGCCGCGATCCGCGTGAGATCGGGCCTATCCTGACCGCCGGACACGCCTCGCTGCGGGACGATTTCGAGATCTCCACCCCGCAATTGGACGCCGCGGTCGAGGCGGCGCTGGCCGCGGGTGCGCACGGTGCGCGCATGGTGGGCGGCGGATTCGGCGGCAGCATCATCGCCCTGGTCGACTCCGATCGCCTCGACGCGACGGTGGCGAATATCGAAACCCGTTTCCGCAAGGAGGATTTCGCGCAGCCGCGCACCTTCGTCGCGGTGCCGTCGGCCGGTGCGCGCCGGGAGTCGTGAGGCCAGCCGGCCGAGCGCTGACCCCCGAGCATTACCTCCGAGGTCATCGACGCGCGGCCGGGGGTGCGGCAGGCTCACGGGATGATCGATTCCGAGGGAACACAGTTGTTCCACACGACCATGCCGTTCACCGAGAGACTCGGCGTCGAGGTGCTCGAACACGGGCCCGAGGTCGTGCGCAGCCGCCTGGCCTGGCAGGAGGATCTGTGCACGCTGGGCGGGGTGCTGCACGGCGGGGTGCTGATGTCCCTGGCCGACGCCACCGCGGCGGTGTCCGCGTTCCTGAATCTGCCCGAGGGCGCGCAGGGCACGACGACGGTGGAATCGAAGACGAACTTCCTGCGCGCGATCCGCTCCGGCTACGCGGTGGCGACCGCCCGCCCGCTGCACACCGGACGTCGCTTCATCGTCGTGGAGACCGAAATCCATGACGACGCGGGCAAACTCGTCGCCAAGACCGCCCAGACGCAGGCCGTCCTCTAATCCTTCCGCTCCGCCGGGACGCTCCGATCCTCTTCGGTCCCGGCGGCGATCTCGTCCACCCAGGCCTGTAGACCGGCGATGAAGCCGTGCCGTTCCTCGGGTGTCAGCCGGTCCATCGCGCGGAACAGTCCCGCACTGCGCCGGGCGAGGAATTCCTCGAAGGCCGCGCGATACTCCGGCGCGGCCGAGAGCAGGGTGCGGCGATGATCGGCCGGATCGTTCCGCCGCCGCAGTAGTCCGGCCCGGGTGAGTTCCCCGCTGAGCTGGCTGGCATTGGTGAGCCCGAGTCCCAGCTGCCGGGCCACCTCGCTCACGCTCGCAGGACCCGAGGACAGCACGAAGCTCAGGACCGCGCCGTGCCGCGCGCCCAGTCCGGCCTGCTCGAACACCTCCCGGATCACCGGCGGCATGTCGTACCGGGCGCGCCGGAGATAGGCGGAGACCATCGGCACGAGCGTCGTCAGCCGACGTCGTTGCTCCGCGCTCACATTCGATGTCACATCCGCGCCATCCGCCGATGCCTCGTCCACTACGCCTCCCGGTCCTCTTGACAGCACCAGCATACAAGTTCAGAATTCTGAACTGTTCGGAAATCTGAACTATCAAGGGGATCATCGTGACCACACCGTCCACCAACCCTGCCGAATATTTCGACGCCTTCTACCGGACCCAACCTGCCGACGGAACCGACGTCCGGGCCGCCGGATGGGATATCGGACAGGCGCAGCCGCTGGTCGAAGAGCTGGAGAACGCGGGCGCGTTCGGCCCGCGTGTGCTGGACGCCGGATGCGGGACCGGCGAGAACGTGCTGTACCTGACCACATGCGGACATCGGGTGACCGGCATCGACGGCGCGCCGACGGCCATCGAGCACGCCCGCGCCAAGGCCGCGCGTCGCGGGATCGAGGCCGAGTTCGCCGTCGCCGACGCCTGCGAATTGTCCGGCTACGACGGACAATTCGACAGCGTCCTGGACTCCGGCCTGTTCCACACCCTCGGCGAGGCCGATCGAATCCGTTATGTCGCCGCGCTGCACCGCGTTTCGGTGCCGGGTGCGCCCGTGCACATTCTGGCGGTCAGCTCGGCGGCCGAGCCCGGCCCCGGGCCGCGGCGGATCACCGAGACCGAATTGCGGGAGAGTTTCGCGACGGGCTGGACCGTCGAGGAGTTGCGGCCCGCCACGATGCTGGGCAAGCTCCCCGGCTCCGAAGCCCGAACCGCCATTCCCGCTTGGCTTTTCAGCGCACGGCGGCTGGGGTGACACCCCGGGCGTGGCAGCGGCTGCTGCGCGCGATCACGACCCTGGTCACCCTGGACAGCTTCGCTCAAACCATGTTCGCCGGGCGTTTGATGGCCGGAAGTTACGACGGGCTGGACGCGCACTCCCTCAACGGCCCGATCATGGCGGCCGGAATGCTGCTCATGACACTGTGTTTCGCCGCGGCATGGCGATTCGGGCAGGCCACGGGACGCAGCGTGCTCAGGTGCGCGGCGATGACCGTCGGCACGGGCATCGAGATCGGCCTGGGACATCGGGAGATCCTGGCAGTGCACGTTCCGCTCGGCGTCGCACTCGTCGCGGGCCTGGTCGCGGCGACGGTCCAGGTGTGGACGAAGCCCACGATCGCGGCCGAGGTCGCGGCGTGACGAATCCGATGCTGTCGCGCCGCTCCCTGTTCCGGATCGCGGCGGCGGTCGGTGTGGCCGGTGCGGCCGGGGCCTGGCAGTTGTCCGCCGACACCCCGGCCGACCGGCTGCACCTGTCCAGCACGGCCCGATTGCCCGAACCGTTCACGTTGCCGCTGCGAGTGCCCTCGCCCCTGGCGCCGATCCGCCGCGATGCGACCACCGACTTCTACCGGATCGTCCAGCGGCGTGCGAATGCCGTTATCCTGCCGGGCTATTCGACGCCGATCTGGGGATACGAGGGCACCTTTCCCGGGCCGCTGCTGGTGTCCTCGCGCAGTCGTCGCACGGTAATCTCGCATCGCAACGAACTGCCCGTCCCGGTGGTGGTCCATCTGCACGGCGGGCATGTGCCCGAGGCGTCCGACGGCTATCCGACCGATCTGCTGCTGCCGGTCGGCGCGATGAGCGGACACGACCGGGTGATGTCCTCGGATCCTTTGGCGCACACCATGATCGGCGAGCGCGACTACATCTATCCGGCCGGGCAGCCCGCGGCGACGCTCTGGTATCACGACCACCGGATGGATTTCACCGGGGCGTCGGTCTGGCGCGGTCTGGCCGGGGTGCACCTGGTCCTCGACGAGTCCGAGCGACGGCTGGGACTGCCCTCGAGCGAACGGGATCTGCCGCTGCTGATCACCGATCGGGCATTCGACGCGACCGGGGCATTCAGCTATCCGGCAATCGATCCCACGGCCCTGCACACGCCCGGGGTGACCGGGAAGTTCGACCGCGGCGTCCTCGGTGACGTGATCCTGGTGAACGGTGTGCCGTGGCCGGTGCATCGGGTGGGCACGGCCCGCTATCGTTTGCGCCTGATCAACGGATCCAATGCCCGCGTCTACCGGCTTCGGGTCGAAATGCCGCGCGGCGAAGGGCATTTCGTGCAGATCGGCTCGGATGGCGGGTTGCTGAAGCACCCGCAGCGGGTGGACGAGCTGACCATCGCACCCGGCGAACGGTACGACGTGATCCTGGACCTGTCCGGATGCTCCGTCGGTGACCGGGTGACGATTCACAACGACCTCGGCGACGGAAACACAACGCGCGTAATGCGTTTCGAGGTAGCCGACCGGATCGCGGATACCTCGGCGGTGCCCGATCGGCTGACCGATTTCACGCCGCTGGATCGCCGGGACGCGGTCACCACTCGCCGATTCGATTTCCGCCGTGGGGATTCCGGGTCGATGAGCGGCTGGCTGATCAACGGCCGCCCCTACGATCCGCGCGAGCCGATCGCCCGGCCGCGTCTCGGGGATGTGGAGATCTGGCAACTGTCCACGGATCTGGATCATCCGATCCACCTGCACCTCGAGCAGTTCCAGGTGCTCTCCCGCAATGGGCATCCGCCCCTGGCCACCGACGCGGGCTGGAAGGACACCGTCTACCTGGGGCCCAGCGAACTCGCCGAGATCGCCGTCCGGTTCACCGACTATCCGGGGCGGTACGTGCTGCACTGTCACAATCTCGAACACGAGGACATGGCGATGATGGCGACGTTCACCACGCACGCCTGAGCCCGGCCGTATCTCGCAGCCTCCGATCGACCGGAACATGTCGCATGTGCCGGTCGGCCGGAATCCGATGCCGCCCGGCGACAGTGGCGGGCGGTTCACAGATTGGCGCGCAGACACGCCCCGAGGACCTCGGCGTGAGCGAACACCGTTGACCTTGTGACGAATTCCTTACGAGCGGCCTCGTCGAGCCCTCGTACAGCAGGTCGCAGGCCAGGATCGGTTCATGACTTCCACACGACCGAACCCGGCCTGAGGCGATGCGGGTACTGCTCACCGGCGCGGCCGGTTTCATCGGATCCCATATTCGCCGCGCGCTCACCGACGCGGGCGAGGAGGTGGTGGCCGCCGATCTCATGCTGGCGGCCGCGCACGGACCCGCCGCGCCGCCGCCGGACGGGGTGCACCGGATCGACGTGCGTGATCCCGACGCGGTCACGACGCTGCTGGGCGGCATCGATGCGGTCTGTCATCAGGCCGCCGTGGTCGGTGCGGGGGTCAGCGCCGCCGACGCACCGGCCTATGCCAGTCACAACGATCTCGGCACCGCGGTCCTGCTCGCCGCGATGGCCGAGACCGGCGTGCGGCGACTGGTGCTCGCCTCCTCGATGGTCGTCTACGGCGAGGGGCGGTATCGCACCGCCGATGGGGCACCGGCGACTCCGGCACCGCGTCGGCGCGCCGATCTGGATCGCGGCCGCTTCGATCACCTCGACGCGCGGACCGGAGAACCGTTGCGCTGGAGCGTGATCGACGAAGACAGCCCGCTGTGCCCGCGCAGCCTGTACGCGGCGAGCAAAGTGGCGCAGGAGAATTACGCGAGCGCCTGGGCCGCGGCGACCGGCGGCACGGTCACGGCACTGCGGTACCACAACGTCTACGGCGACGATATGCCCAGGGACACACCGTATTCCGGAGTCGCGGCCATCTTCCGCTCGGCACTCGAGGCGGGCGACTCGCCGCGTGTGTTCGAAGACGGCGAGCAGATGCGCGATTTCGTACACGTCCGCGATATCGCCGCCGCGAACGTCGCCGCCCTGCACCGCCCACTCCCCGGCTTCGTCCCCCTGAACATCGCCTCCGGCACCCCCATCAGCATCCGCGAGGTCGCCGATCTGCTCGCCCGCGCCCACGACGGCAAACCCCCCGCCCTCACCGGCGAATACCGCCCCGGCGACGTCCGCCACATCGTCGCCAGCCCCGAAAGAGCCCGCGCCCTATTGGATTTCACCGCTGCCATCGCCCCCGCCGACGGCCTCACCGAATTCGCCACCGCACCTCTGCGACCGGCCTCGGGGACAGGCGCACCCCAGTGGCGCTGACCCCTCCACACGCGGACCATCGACCGACGCCTCACTCACGGCCTGGATCCCGGCCGGCGGGTGCGCGGATCATTCCAACGCTTCGCAAATGTGGTCGGTCAGCGTCGCGGCGGTCGGATATTCGAATACGACCGTGGTCGGCAACGAGACGCCGAGCTCGGCCCGCAGGCGATTGCGGAACTCGACCGCGCCGAGGGAGTCGAAGCCGAGTTCCTTGAACGACCGGTCGATGCCGATCGCGGCCGGGCCGTCGTAGCCGAGCACCGCGGCCGCGGTGAACCGCACGACCGCGAGCACCTGCTCGCGTCGTTGTGCCGGACCGAGTCCAGCGAGGCGGCCGGTCGCGAGCACGCCCGCCGCGACGCTCGCCTTCGGCGCCGCCCGCACCAAGCCGCGCGTCAGCGCGGGAAGTATCTCCCCGGACCGCATGGCGGCGATGTCGAGTCGAGCGGGCACGACGAACGGACGGCCGAGCCCGATCGCCTCGTCGAACAGGTCGAGGGCCTCTGCCGATGACATGGCGACGAGGCCGGCTCGTGCCACGCGAGTCCTATCTCGCTCTCGGAGATGCCCGGTCATGCCGGTCGCGGATTCCCAGAAGCCCCAGCCGAGCGAACAGGCAGGCAGACCGAGTTGGCGACGGTGCGCGGCCAGCGCGTCGAGGAACGTGTTGGCCGCGGCATAGTTTGCCTGACCGGCCGGACCGAATATGCCTGCGACCGAGGAGAACAGGACGAACATCGACAGGTCCGACCCGGACGTCGCCTCGTGCAGGTGCCAGGCGGCGTCGACTTTCGGCCGGAGCACCGTCTCGAGTTGCCGAGGGGTCATCGTGTCGATCATCGCGTCGTCGAGCACGCCCGCCGCGTGGATCACGCCGACCAGCGGCGGGTCGATCCCCGCGACCACGGCGTGCAGCGAATCACGGTGCGCGACATCGCATGCCACGATCCGTACGGCCGCCCCGAGCGAGCTGAGCTCGCTGCGCAGCTGTGCCGCACCGGGCGCGCCGATGCCACGGCGGCTGAGCAGCACCAGGTTCCGGACACCGTGGCGACTCACGAGATGTCGCGCGAGCGTTGCGCCGATGACACCGGTGCCGCCGGTGATCAGGACGGTGCCTGCACGCCGCTGTCCGGCCGGGATCATGAGTGCCAACTTGCCGATATGTCGCGCGTGACCGAGGTAGCGCAGGGCTTCCGGCGCACGACGGATGTCCCAGCGGCCGACCGGCAACGGCCGGAGTACACCGGATTCGAACATCGCCGCGATGTCGGCCAGCATCTGCTGGATCCGTTCGGGGCCGATGTCGATCACGGCGAACGCCTGGTACGCCACACCGGGATAGGCCGCCGCGACGGTCGCCGCGTCGCGGATGTCGGTCTTTCCCAGCTCGACGAACCGGCCGCCACGGGGCAGCAAACGCAGCGACGCATCGACGAAATCGCCTGCGAGCGAGTCGATTACGACGTCCACACCGGCACCGGCGGTCGTCGCGAGGAACGCCTGCTCGAACTCGATCGTGCGCGAGTCGCCGATATGGTCGTCGTCGAATCCGAGCGCCCGCAGCACGTGCTGCTTGCCCGGGCTCGCCGTGACGAACAGTTCCGCGCCCCAATGCCGAGCCAGCGCGATCGCCGCCATGCCGACACCGCCGGTCGCCGCGTGCACCAGCAACCGCTCGCCCGGCGCCAGACGCGCCAGGTCGCGCAGGGCGAAGTAGACGGTAAGGAACACCGCAGGCGTAGTGGCAGCTTCCGCGAACGACATTCCGGCCGGAATCGGGACCACCAACCGGTGGTCGACGATCGCGGTCGACGCGATCGGACCCAGTAGGCCCATCACCCGGTCCCCGGGCGCAACCGTCGTGACGCCGGAGGCGACCTCGACCACGACACCGGCTCCGTCGGCACCCATTTCGGCGCCCATTTCGGCGTCGACCTCGTCGCGCATGCCGAGCGCGATCATGACGTCGCGGAAGTTCAGCCCGGCCACGCGAACCGCGATCCGGATTTCGCCGTCCCGCAGCGCCCGTTCCGGCTCCGGTAGAGCCGCCAGGCGCAGATTGGCCGACTGAAGCGTTCCGGTACCGGCGGTCCGCAATTGCCAAGGTCCGGCCTCGACCAGCTCGGGATTGCCGACCAGGTCGGCGCGCGCACGAACAAGCCTGGGCGCGTAGGTGATTCCGCGTCGGTACGCAAGTTGCGGTTCGTCGCCTGCCAGCGCCGCCGATATCGCCGCGCGGCGGTGTGTCCAGTCGTCGACATCCACGAGCACGATTCGCCCCGGATGCTCGTTCTGCGCTGCCCGCAGCAGCCCCCACACCGGTGCGTGCACGAGATCTTCCACGTCCTCGCCACCGTTCACCGCGACCGCCCGACAGGTGACGACGACGAGCGTGCTGTCGTCGCCGCGTTCCAGCCACCGCTGGATCTGATCGAGGACCGCGGCAAGTCGCGCGCGAACCGCCCGTGGCAGATCACCGTCGGTCACCGGCTTTTCCTGGCAACGTAATACGTTGGGCACCTTGCCAATTCGGTCCCGTCGGTGTTCCGAGATCGTGACCGGGACCCAATCGAGGCCGAACACCGGCCCGCCCGCCAACTGCCGTCGGTCGATCGACCGAGTCGCGAGCGAATCGATCCTGGCGACTACGGACCCGGCGGTGTCGAACAGTGTCACCGCGACACGGTCGTCGGCCAGCGTCGCCACGTGCACCCGCAGCGCAGTCGCGCCGACCGAGTACAGTTCGACGCCCTCCCATGCGAACGGCATTGTCACCGTGTCGGTTTCGCGACTGGCGAACTGCTCGATCAGCACGTGCAACGCGGCATCGAGCAGTGCCGGGTGCAAGCCGAATCCCGCTGTACCGGACGGGAGCGGTACGACGACCTCGGCGAAGAACTCCCTGTCCTTCGCCGAGGCGCCCTTCACCCAAGTGGCACGCAGCCCGCGAAACGCCGGACCGTATTCGTAGCCTCGGACCGCACATCGTTCGTAGAAGTCGCCGAGATCGACCTGCGTTGCGCCTTGCGGGGGCCATGCCGCGACAACCGGCGGCGAACCGTTGCGCTCGTTCGCCACCGCGCCGGCGGCGTACAGGGTCCACTGCGCCGAATCGCCGGTCGGCATGTAGCACCGGACCGTTCGCCTGCCCGATGATTCGGGCGTGCCGACGACCGTTCGGTGCTGCACCGCACCGGATTCGGGGACGACGAGCGGCGCGTGCAGCACGAGCTCGGAAAGACATGGGCAGCCGATCCGCGCGCCGACCGCCAGGACGAGTTCGACCGTCGCGGCACCCGGCAACAGGACCGTTCCGGCGACAGCGTGGTCGGCGAGCCAGGGCTGGCGGTCGACCGACACCTCACCGGCGAACGTCACTTCACCCGATTCGGGGTGTTCGACCATCGCATCGATGAACGGGTGCACGGCACCGGCCCCGCCCTCATCGGCCGTGAGCCAGAAACGATTGTGCTGGAACGGATATACCGGCAGGTCGACCCGCTGGGGTCGCAGCGCTCGGAGGTAGGGTCGCCACGAGGCGCTCACGTGCGCCGCGGACAGGAGGAAGCGGCGCATGCCGCCCTGGTCGCGCCGTACCGTTTCGACGACCGTGACGTCGTCGGTGTCGAGCGTCTCCTGAATTCCGACGGTCAGCACCGGGTGCGGGCTCACCTCGACGAAACTGCGATATCCGTGCTCATAGGCGGCTCGCACCGCCGACTCGAATCGCACCGGCTGCCTGAGATTTTCGAACCAATACGCGGCGTCCATCGAGATCGGGTCCAGCGGGCCGCCGGTGACCGTCGAGAATATCGGAACAACGCTCCCCGGCCCCGCAGGCTTCGGCGGCTGTCCTCCTCGTTCGGGAGCGGCGGTTTCGATTCCGGCGAGCGCCGAGCGCAACTCGGCGCCGATCGAGTCGACCTGTGCCGAGTGCGCGGCGTAGTCCACCGGAATCCGTTTGGCGCGAAGGCCGTTGACGTCGCTGTGGGCGATCAATTCCGCTATCGCGGCTGCCTCACCGGACACCACCGTCGAACGCGGGCCGTTGATCACCGCGACACCCAGTCGGCCGGACCACTTTTCGAGCAGTGCGCCTACATCGTCGACCGGTTGCGGCACCGACACCATGCCGCCCTGGCCCGCGAGCCCGAGGAGCGCGCGACTGCGGACGACGACGAGACGTGCGGCCTCGGCCAGCGACAGCGCCCCGGCGACGTAGGCGGCCGCGATCTCGCCCTGCGAATGACCAACCACCGCAGCCGGTTCGACACCGATCGACTGCCACAGCCGAGCCAGCGAAGTCATGACGGCGAACAGCACCGGCTGCACCACATCGACTCTTTCGAGCCCGGGCGCACGCGACTCGTGCCGCAGCACGTCGAGCAGCGACCAGTCGACCAACTCGGCGAACACGGCAGCACATTTGTCGATGTGCTCGGCGAATGCCGGTGCGGTGTCCAGCAGTTCGGCCGCCATCCCGGCCCACTGCGACCCCTGACCGGGGAACACGAATACCGTGCCACCGGTCGGTCTGCCGGTCG
Source organism: Nocardia miyunensis NBRC 108239 (assembly GCF_001613065.1). Taxonomy (GTDB): domain Bacteria; phylum Actinomycetota; class Actinomycetes; order Mycobacteriales; family Mycobacteriaceae; genus Nocardia; species Nocardia miyunensis. Next base: position 98,976 of record NZ_BDBQ01000027.1, on the reverse strand, counting down.
TGACGACGTTCTCGGCGGCTCGGCCCTCGGCGACCGCGGTCAGACCCGCACGCAGTTCGTCGCTGCCCGCGCCGACGACGACGGCTCGGCAGGCGAGCCCGGCTCGGCCGTTCGCCAGCGACCACGCGATGTCCGCCGGCTCGTTGTCCAGCACCGACAGCAGCCGGGAAGCCTGCTCCGCCAACGCTCGTCCCGTCTTCGCCGACAGCTCGAGCGGAACCGCGACAGCCGGCCGTCGCCGCACCGCTGTCGCGGGTCCGGTCGGCGCCTGTTCCAGGATCACATGAGCGTTGGTGCCGCTGATGCCGAACGCCGAGACACCCGCGCGACGAACGTGGGCCCGCGACGGCCATGCGGTCGGCTCGGCCACCACCCGCACCGCACCGGTCGACCAGTCGACCGCGGTGGTCAACCGATCGGCATGCAGCGTCGGCGGGACCGTCCCGCGTCGCATCGCCTCGACCATCTCGATCACCCCGGCGACGCCCGCCGCGGCCTGCGCGTGACCGATATTCGATTTCACCGACCCGACCAGCAATGGCATTGCGGCCGAGCGTGTTTCGCCGTAGGTCGCGATCAGGGCGGTCGCCTCGATCGGGTCGCCGACCGTTGTTCCGGTACCGTGCGCCTCCACGACATCGATGTCGGCAGGGGTGAGCCCGGCGTCGGCGAGTGCCTTGCGGATGACCCGCTCCTGCGCGGGGCCGCTCGGTACCGTCAGTCCGCGCGAAGCGCCGTCCTGACCGGTCGCCGATCCGCGAAGCAGGGCAAGCACCGGATGATCGTGCCGACGAGCCTCCGAAAGTCGTTCCAGGACCAGCACGCCCACGCCCTCACCGATCCCGAACCCGTCGGCGGCGGCCGAGAACGGCTTGCACCGGCCATCTTCGGCGAGCGCGCCCAGTTCGGCCAAGCCGACGATAGCATTCGGCGAACTCAACACAGTCGCACCGCCTGCCAGCGCGAGCGTGCAGTCACCGGTCCGCAATGCCTGCGCCGCAAGGTGTATCGCGACGAGCGACGAGGAGCATGCCGTGTCCACGGTGATCGCCGGGCCCGCCAGCCCGAGCGAGTACGCGACCCGCCCGGACGCGACGGCGGGCGCGGTTCCCGTGGCTAGGTGCCCCGCCAGGCCCATGCGGTCGGAGGCGACCCGACCGCCGTAGTCCAGCGCGGCGACGCCGAAATAGACCCCGGTTTCGGAGTCGGCGAGCGACAACGGATCGATGCCGCTGCGTTCCAAGGCTTCCCACGATGTTTCCAGCAGCAGCCGTTGCTGCGGGTCCATCGCCAACGCCTCGCGCGGACTGATGCCGAATAACGCCGCGTCGAACGCGTCCGCCGCGTCGAGAAAATTCCCGCGCCGGGAGTTGACCGAGGCCGGGAGCCGGCCCCGATCCCACCCTCGATCGGTCGGGAATGGTGAAGTGGCACTGCGCCCTTCGGCGGCGAACGACCAGAGATCGGCCGCCGAGGCGATACCGCCCGGATACCGGCATCCGATGCCGACGATCGCGATCGGGTCGGCTGGCGCGCGGGCCGGCTCAGCCATCGACGAACCTCGGGTAGAGCGCCCGCACGAGTTCGAGGGCGATCTCCATGCTGATCGCGTCGATGTTCGCCGACGCGTTGGTCACGACCGCGAACGACGCGTCCTCGGCAGGATAGCGGTACACCGCGCACGACGAACCGGGCATGATGCTGTTGTGGCCGAGCAGTGCGCCGAGGCGCTGCACCCCGAGCCCGTACCGATGAAAGGCCCGTCGGCGGTCCAGGTGCGTCGGCGTCAATCGCTCACGCTGCAGCTCCGCCGACAGCAGCGTGCTGTCGGCAAGCTCGCGCACCCAGATCAGGAGGTCGTCGAACGTCGAGGTCATCGCACCGGTCGTCCACAGGACATTGGGGTTCATATCGCCGAGCTCGCGCAGCGTGCGGCCGTCGGGCATGAGTGCGTAGATCGTCGGATGCGGGTCGGGAAGCTTTGCGACCGAGGGGAATTCGGTGCTCGTCAAACCGGGCACCGCCGCGACGACGTCGCCGTTGATCACGTCGGCGGCGGGCTTGCCGGTCACCTGCTCGAGCACGAGACCGAGCAGAATGTAGTTGCTGTCGCAGTAATCGGCCCTGGCCCCGGGTTCGAAAGCCGCTGGCCCGCTTCGCATCAGGTCGACCTTCCGCTCTTGCGGCCAGTCCGCGTCGACGCTGTCGAACGACAGGTCCTCCTGCGTCGGCAGCCAGTCCGGTGCGCCGACGAAGTTGGCGACACCGGATGTCATGTTCAGGAGCTGCTTGATCGTGATGCGCTCACCGTTCGGGATTCCCGGGACGAACGGTTCGAGCGTGTCGTCGAAACCGACTCGGCCACTGTCGATCTGCTGCAGGACAGCCGTCGCGGTGAACGATTTCGTGACACATCCGATGCGATGGTGGTCGCCGATCCGGAACGGTTCGCCGGTGGTCACGTCCGAGACGCCGAGCGCGAGCTCCCATCGCTGATCGCCCACTTCGACGACCGCGCCGAGGCCGGGAAGGCGTTTTTCGTAGAACTGCGTCTCGAGCAAGAACTCGAGCGTGTCACGCGTCATCTCGTCGAACATCTCGCTACTTCCGCGTCCGCATACTCAGGAGACTCGGAAGTCGCGTTCGGCGGGCCGGTTCTCCCGGATCCGCCGGACCAGTTCGGCGACACGCCGGTTGACGAATGTCTCGAATGCGTTGTCGTCCACCGGAGTCGCTACCGGGTTCGGCTTGGGTTCGATCAGGTAGCGGCCGTCGTCGGCGAGATCGCGCCAGCGTACGAGATAGCCACTGCGGTCCTGGATCCAGTGCGCCCCACTGCCCGGCTCGACTTTCAGCTCGCCGAGCTGGGTCGCCTTCGCGTTGCGCCAGCGGGCGGAGCGCTGACGCTCCGAGTCGTTCGAATCGAGCACCGGCGAGGAGCTGGAGCTGTGGTCCATTCCGTCCGGCTGCTCCGGGAGGATCGCGACTTCCCCCTGCTTACCGCGCCCGACCTTCGGCAGTTGGCCGATCACGGCGTTCGCCAGCCCGACGACGTCGGTCTGGTAGACCTCGACGTCACCGCCGCGCTCGATACTCTCGCCGGGCTGCTGGACCAGGACCACCGCATAACCCTCGCGCCGCAATCCGACGACGCGCGTCACCGCCGACAGGTCCGTCTCGTCGTCGGGCGCCTCGCCCGCCGCCCAGATGACGATATCCGGGTTGACCGCGGCCTCCCACAGCTGTTGCGCGTCGAGCGGCAGAATTCCCAAAAGCCGTTCTGCCGTTTCCCTTTTCGCGCGGATGTAGTCATCCTCGTACTGCTGAGTCGGCCAGTGCGTGAGCGGGAACGGCAGCCTGTCGCTCGACATCAGCTCCCACAGCACCACGAGCTCGAGCGACGTCAGCCGCCCCCGATGAACGATCATCCTTCGACGACCGGCTTCGAAGTCATCGGGGCATCGCCCATGGCCTGCTCGAGCCACTCCTCCGAATCCAGGAATTCGGCGCGCTTCTTCTCCTTCTCGTTCTGATTGCCGCGTTGTGCGGCTCCCATGGGACCCATGCCCGGCATTCCCATCCCGCTACTGCTGGTGGCGAGTCCGGCCTTCACCTGTCCGGTGATATTTTCGCCGAGCGCGGAGGTCGTGGTCGCGCGCGGGAACAATTTGGACGACGCCGCCGACTCACTCGCCAACAGCGACTGAGCGTTGAAACCTTTGCCACCGGCGCCGCCACCCCCAGCGGTCGCACCACCCAGCCCGTTCAGCGCCGAGGCAGCGAGCCCCGCCACAGCGGGATCTTCCAGGCTGTCGGCGAGCTTCTCCGCGTCGGTCAGGGCCGGCTTCTGCGTGAACTGCTGTCCGATCTGCTGAGCAGCCTGCACTCCCTGTTGCAGCCCCTGCTCCAGCATCTGCTCGACCTGCTGAGTCTGTTGCTGTTGCTCTTGTTGTCGCTGCTGTTGTTCCTGCTGCTGCTGTTGCTGCTCTTGTTCCTTCCGCTGCTGTTCCTGCTGCTTGGTGTACTCCTTCTGCTGCTTGGCGTAGTCCGACGGCGACAATGACGGCGTACTCGGGCTCGCCGGACCGGGACCAGGGAGGGCAAGGGAAGGACCGGGGCCGGGAGTGCCGTTGCGCTTTCCGGTTGGGTCCGGGAGCCCTTGCGTCACCGATTGCGGGAGCGGGAATGTCGGCATGGCCGCGTCCGCGGATTTCCCGCCGGGAACGAAGACCTCGTTCATGACGTCGTTGGCCCGCTGTGTGAGCAAGTTCCTCAGATGCGCGCGGGTCTTGTCGTCGTCGTACTGGCCGGAACTCGTCACGATCGACTTCCCGTCGATCAGCACGCCCTTGTCGTTCGGAATGTTGTTACGGGTGATGTCGAGGAAATCCGCCGAGAAATCCAGACTGTTCGCGACCGCGTTGATGACCGTGGCGAGCTGCGACAGTTGATCGGCGTAGCGCTGTACCGCCGTCGACGCGGTGCTACCGCCATCCGAATCCCAGGAATCGATGATCTTCGATTTCACTTCGTTCGAGAATTGGCCGGCGAGCGAGCCCAGCGAGCTGCCATGAGCGCGCCAATTCTTCGCCATATCTCGCACCGATCCGGAATTGATCGAATCGCGGTACTTCACAAGGGTGTCCAGGTCCTTACCGTAGGTCTCCCATGCGATCTGGCCGGTCTCGGTGTCGATCGAGGTGTCGGTGCCCAGCACGGTGTTCTTGCCGACGCTCTCGTTCTCCGGCTTGAAATCGTTCAGGTTGTACGACTTCGGATTGTTCGGAGCTTCGTCACCCATTGATCACCTCCACGGGACAAGGACGGCTGGAATCCTACGACTTCGGCCGGAAACCGTTCACCGTCGAATCATATTTGGAAAGGTCTGCGGCAGAGGCGTTCTCATTCTTCAGGTACGCACGGCCGGCAGCGATGAAGGTCTCCATCATGTCGCTGACGACCTCGCGGTGCTTCGTCAGCGAGTGCTGCAGCGAGGAGTCGCCGCCGGTCGCGCGGTCGTCGTAGCGCTGGGCGAGGTCGGTCGCGTTCTTGATGTTGCCGAAGCCTTTGACGTCGGCGAGCGACTTGGCGTTGTTGATCGCGCTGTTGAGCTCGGTGATCAGCTCACCGCACAGCTTGGCGCAGTCTTGTGCGGCTTGCGGTTCCAACCGGATGTAGTTGCCCTTCGCGGCCTTGGTGAGGGTGTCGAATTCGCTGTCGTCTGCCATCGGTCGGTCCTTCTACGACGGGATATTCGGAAAGATGGAATCGGCCCAACGCTCGAGCGGTGGATTCAGCGACGGCTTCCCCGATCGCGGCGACAGCCCGAAATTCGAGATCACCTGCGCCGGAATCGTGCACGGATCGAACAGCTGATCGTCCCCGAGCGGCGACTTGTCGCCCGGAACCGTCGCCGTTCCCGCTGGTCCGGTGATCGGCGCCGACGTCGGGGCGGCAACGGGCGAACCGGGCGTCCCGGACGAGCACGCGACCGCCGCCATCCCGACCGTGACGGCCGAAGCGGCTGCGAGCGGCATGAGACGTTTCATTGTCGACTTCCGACGGTGACGAAGCTGGCCCGAACCCGAGGCCAGGACCGGCTTCACGGATCAGCTCGCGTGACACCGAGATCTGGCACACCACAACCACTGTTGCGGGAATATGACGACCCCCCGTGCATCGTTCCAATTCTCGGCCCGCAAGCGCGCTGCCGCCCCGCAGGTGCGCGGGGATGATCCACACCCTAGCGCGCAGCGATTATCGGGCGCAACGAGTTTTCAGGCCCTTCGATCGGCATGCCGAACTGGCCCGGTCCGCGACTGGACTGTACCAGCTATTCGGTCCTGCGGCTGTCATTCAGTGTGCGCATTGGTAACTCACGGTACGCCCGGAAGTCACCTGGCGCTCGACTGTCGTTTCGACGCGTGACCGGTGCCCGCCGACTCGCCGAAGTCTCGGTGCGGCGGAGGAACGGCCTCGGGGAGCAGGGGCAGGCGGATTTCGAAGCGGCAACCGACATCCTGGTTGTGCGCGCTGATTTCGCCGTGATGAGCCTGGATCAGCCCGGACGCGATGGCCAGGCCCATGCCGCTGTTGCTGCCGATATCGGTGGCGGAACGGGCGGCCGTGCCGCGGTAGGCGACCTCGAAGATGCGGGGCAGATCCTCCGGGGCGATGCCGGGGCCGGTGTCGATGACGTGGGTCCAGGCCTGGCCGTCGTGGGTGCCGGAGCAGATGTCGATGCGGCCGCCGGGCGGGGTGTGCTCGATCGCGTTGGCGACCAGGTTGGTCAGGACCCGGGTCAGGGCACGATCGCTGGCGGACACCATGATCTCCGAATCGGGTTGCCGCGCGGTCAGACTCACTCCGGCGCGTTCGGCGGTCGGCTGATTGGCGGCGGCGACCTCGTCGACGAGTTCACGCAGATCCACCGGTTCGAGTTGCAGGCGCAGAGCTCCGGAGTTGATCTTGGACATCTCGAACAGGTCGTCCACCATCGTGGAGAGCCGATTCGTTTCCAGGACAATGCGGTTCGCATAGCGCTCGACATTCTCGGGCTGATCGATCACACCGTCGACCAACGCCTCGCCCATGGCCCGGATACCGGCCAACGGGGTGCGCAGGTCATGGCTCACCCAGGCGACCAGTTCTCGGCGGGAGCGTTCGGCGGCACGTTCCTGTTCCCGCATCTGCCGCTCCCACACCGTCTTGCGGGCCTGCGCCCGGCCCAGCACGACGGCCGCCGGCACCGCGACGATGGTGACCACGGCCAGTACCACCGCGATGCGGCGCAGTTCGTCGGTGAACATCATCCCGCTGACCGCGACGACCCCGACCAGGGTGGCCAGTGTCGGAATCAGAACCAGCAGAACCATACTGCCGGTGAGACTGCGATTGTGGGTCAGGCGCATAGCGAGTGCGCCCAGCGCGGTCACCGGCAGCGATCCGGCCAGGGCGTAGCCGATCAGGCCGAGAATATCGGTGGGCATCAGTGTTCTCCGTCCTCGTCTCCCGGGCGGCCCCACGCGTAGCCGCGGCCCCAGACGGTCTCGATGCGATGTGCGGCACCGAGTTTCGCGCGCAGACGTTTGATGTGCACGGTGACGGTCGACTGATCGCCGAAGGTCCAGCCCCACACCTGCTCGAGCAGATCCGCCCGCCCGAACACCTGCTGCGGATGGGCGAGCAGGAAGGCCAGCAGATCAAATTCGCGGGCGGTCAGATCCACCCGGCGGTCCTCGACCAGCACCGCCTGCGCATCCGGCCGCAACTCGATCGCGCCGCTGCGCAGCGTGGGCTGTTCGGCCGGGACCGCCGTCCGCTGGGCGCGCCGCAGTACCGAGGCCACCCGCAGCGCCAATTCCCTCGGGCTGAACGGCTTCACGATGTAATCGTCCGCGCCGGCCTGCAAGCCCAGGACGCGATCCTCCTCCTCGCCGAGTGCGGTCAGCAGGATGATCGGCGTATCCGGATGCGGTCCGGCGCGAACCGCCCGGCACAGCTCGATACCGTCCGGCGGGGGCATCATCACGTCCAGGACGGCCAGCGCGATCTCGTTGCGCCCCAGCACTTCCGCCGTCGCCGGACCGTCGGCGGTCTCCACCACGGTGAATCCGTCGCGTTCGAGATAGCGGCGCACCACCTCCCGGACCACCGCATCGTCATCGGCCACCAGAATGCGCATCGAAATCACCAGTTCGTCATCAGCAGATGGTTGAGCGAAAGCGCCGCAACGGCCTGCAAGGTCAGCCAGATCCGAGCCTGCCGCACCGGCAACAACGCCGTCCCGGCGAGCACCCACATATCGAACGGCAACCAGATCCGTTCGGTCTCGGCCTTACTGAGCCCGCTCAGATCGGCGGCCACGATAGCCAGCACCCCCGCCGCGGCCAGCAGAGCAGCGGGATCCACCCCGCTCTGCCATCGCAACCAGGCCCGCCAGGCCCTGCCGCGCACCGAGATCTCGCTCGCGGGCACGCCGACCCCGGGTAGCACGCCGCGCACGACACGATGTAGTGCCGCCGCGGCGGCCAGGCCGACCGAGCAGACGGTGGCGGCGAGGTTGCCCCAGATCCAGTAGGAATACGGGCGTTCGGAGGCGATGCCCTGGTAATAGCGTTGCACCACAAGGTGATAGCCGTCGAGCCACCAGAATCCGGCAGCGGTGAAGGCGGCAACCACCAGCGCGACGCCGATGAGCGCGGCGACCGCGGGCAGAGCCGCGCGCATACCTCGCGCGCACAGGACCGCGGCGGCCGGGATCACCATGAGCGTCAGGCCGTAGTTCAGAAACAGCCCGTAACCGAACAGCAGACCCGATGCCAGGGCGATACCTGCCCAGCCCGGCCCGCGACGGGTCGCGATGGCCAGCAGCGCCACGGCCCATGCGGTCACCCCGGCGAACAGCGCGTCGGCCGAGACGCCGAGCCAGACCGCGGCGGGCGCGAGAATCAGGTAGGGCATCGCCGCCCTGGCCCGATCCTCCGCACCCAGCGCACGCAGAGTTACCGCCACCGCCACGGCCGCGCCTGCCCCGGCGAGCACCACCAGCCAGGCCGCCCACGCCCCACCGCGCAGGCCGATCCGGTCCATCAGCACGAACGTCAGCAGGGCGCCGGCCGGATGCCCGGAGACATGCGTCGCCCACGAGTCGGGCTGGAAATCCAGTATGCGACCGGAGAATCCGCGCAGCATCGCACCGACGTCGGTGACCCGACCGGCCTCGTAGACATACTCCTCGTGCCGGGCCAGCCGCCCGGCGAAACCGACCTGCCAGCCGTCGATCATGGCCAGCGAGAAGATCCACGCGACGGAACCAACCCAGGTCAGCAGCAGCATCGGCCGCCATGGCAATCTGCGGGCAAGTTCCGGTCCGGTCAGCACGACCAGGACGGCGATGAGGATCGCCGGGCCGGTCCCCCAGCCGATGTGCGGTTCCCAGATCCCGAAGATCGGCGCGGCGGCGGCATACAAGTGCTCCGACCACTGCCGACCGCGGATCTGCGGCACCGCGAAGGCCGCGGCCACCAGCACCGCCGCCGTGACGGCGCAGGCCACGTCGGCGCGGACGCCCGGGACGTGCCGGACCCTCGCGGGGATTACCTGCTGCACAGCGTTCACCCTAGGCCGCGCCGCACACCGAACCCGGGCGCAGCACCGTCCCCGCCGCATCCCGTCACACTTTCGTCACCGGTTCCCTGAGACGAAAACGGTGGTCACGGGCCTACGGTGCCAGATGTGAGCGATGCACTCAGCGCCCGAGACGTCACCGTCGTCATCCCGTGCCACAACGAGGCCGGGGCGCTACCCAGCGTGCTGGCGGCCGTGCCGGACGGGTACCGGGTGATCGTGGTCGACAACGCCTCCACCGACGACACCGCGGCGGTCGCGCGGGCCGGTGGCGCGAATGTGGTCAGCGAGCCCGTACCCGGATACGGCTCGGCGGTCGATGCGGGCGTGCGCGCGGCCGAGACCGCCCTGGTCGCGGTGCTCGACGGCGACGGATCCATGAACGCGGCCGAATTACCTTGTCTGCTTGGCGAATTCGATGACCACGTGGATATGGTCGTGGGCCGTCGGCGACCGGTGCAGGCGGGTGCGTGGCCCTGGCACGCCCGGCTGGGCAATCTGCTGATCGCCACGTTGCTGCGACGGCGGCACGGTCTGCCGGTGCACGATATCGCGGCCATGCGGGTGGCCCGCCGCGACCGCCTGCTCGCGCTGGGCCCACTGCATCCGCGCTCGGGATATCCACTGGCGCTGCTGATTCGCGCGGGTGCGGCGGGATGGCGGATCGTCGAACGCGATATCAGTTATCGACCGAGAACCCATGGCGTATCCAAGGTGTCGGGCTCGGTCCGCGGCACCGTGCGGGCCGTCGCGGACTTCTGGAGTGTGCGATGACCGCCTCTTCAGTATCGCAGGCCATTCCCGCGACGCTGCTGGTGATCGCCAAGGCGCCCATCGCCGGTTTCGCGAAAACCCGTCTCACACCGTACTTCTCACCGCGGGAGGCGGCGCAGATCGCCGCCGCCGCACTCCTGGACACGCTGCGGGCCGTACGGCACAGCGGCACGCAGCACCGTATGGTCGCCTGGACGGGCGACCTCACCCGAGCCGAACAGTCCGACGAATTAGCCACGGCCCTGGGCGAATTCGACCTCGTGCCGCAACGCGGCGACACCTTCGGCCAGCGTCTGGCCAATGCGCACGCCGACGCCGCCCGAGCGGGCCTGCCGGTACTCCAGATCGGCATGGACACCCCGCAGGCGGGCCCGGCCCTGCTCGCGGTGTCGGCGACGCTCCTGCTCGAATGCGGCGACACCGTCCTGGGCCCGGCCTCCGACGGCGGCTGGTGGGCCCTTGGCCTGACCGATCCCCGCCCCGCCCGAACCCTCGCCGAGGTCCCCATGTCGACCGACCGCACCGGCGATCTGACCCGAGAAGCATTGGGCCGCTGTGGATGCCGAGTCCGACGCCTCCCCACGCTCACCGACGTGGACACCGCCGCCGACGCCCTCGCCGTCGCCCGGGAACACCGCGGCCGCTTCTCCCGAACCGTCGAGCAATTACGTCATCACGCACCAGCATGACATCCATTCCGGCTCAGCTCATGAGCTGAGCGCCACGCCGCGACTCGCCGACACCGCAGCACGAGACCACCGTGCCACTGATGCGATGCCGAGCCCCGCGCGAACACCCAGCAGATTCCGACCGCCGCCCACTGCGGCGCGCAGGGATTCCGGATCACGAGCGGCGCACCTTCGGCACGGACCAAAGCTGCTCAATACCCTTGATGGCCACTATGATCCGAGTCGACGTGCCGGTCGTGTCCGGTACCGCGCGGCGCGGCACGATCGGCCCGACCCCGACCATTCCCATCACATCCGGCTGCGTCGGCCGGCCCGCCGGCCACACCGTGATCCGAGTGTCCGGCATGCCCACCGTGATCGGATGCCGAATGTCCGTGTTCGTGATCGTGTTCGGCGTCGGGTGAGCCGCCCATCATGCGCAGCATCGGGATTCCGCCGGTGCGTACGAAGCGGATCAGCAGAACCGCCGCGAGCAACAGGAATGCGATGTTGAGCCAGGTGGTGTAGTTCCAGCGGATGCCCTCCGCCATGACCATGGCATTGCGCTGCCCTGGCACGAGTCCCGTTGCCCCGAAGAGGATTTCGACCAGGTATCCCGCACCGACCATGGCGAGGTAGAACACGCCGAGCACGGTGAGCATCATGCGGGTGCCGTAGTACTTGCGGTAGATGTTCAGGATCGGCAGGATCAGCAGATCGGCGAAGATGAACGCGGTCACACCGCCGAAGCTGATGCCGCCGTTCCACAGCACCGCGGCCAGCGGCACGTTTCCGATCGAGCAGACGAACGAGGCGATCGCCACCAGCGGCCCCACGATCGGCCCCCAGATCGCCGAGAGCAGCGGATGATCGCTCAGGAAGAAGCTCTGCCAGAAGGTATCCGGCACCCATGCGCCGATCGCACCGGCGATCAGCAGCCCGATGATCAGATCGCGCAGGATCGCCGCCCACTCCATCACGAACACGTGCGACACCGCGGTCAGCCCGCGCGCGGACGCCAGCCGCCGCAGGAACGAGCCGCTGCCCGAAACCGACATGTCCATGGCCGCATGGCCTTCCATCGATCCGGCCAGCCCGCGCTCGGACTGCGTCCGCGCCGCCTCGACCAGCCGGGACCGCACGAACAGCCGGAACAGCACCGCCACCAGCACGATCATGATCGGCCCGCCGATGAATTCCGCCGCGGTGAACTGCCACCCCAGCAGCAGCGCCAGGATGATGCCCAGTTCCACCACCAGATTGGTCGAGCCGATCTCGAACGCCATCGCGGCGGTGAAATTCGCCCCCTTGCGAAACAGCGACCGCGCCAGCGCGACCGCGGCGTACGAGCACGAGGACGACGCCGCACCCAGCACCGACGCGACGGCCAGCGTGCGCGGCCGATCATCGCCGAGCAACCGCACGATCGTCGATTTGCGCACCACCGCCTGCACCACCGCGGACAGCGCGAACCCGAGAATCAGCGCCCACAGAATCTCCCAGGTCATCGACCCGGTCAGAGCCAGCGCATGTTCTAACGCATGCATCCGCCACCTCGCCTCCGCCATCGGCGCGGCACGGACGTACCGCGCTCCACACAGGAAAATATACCCCCTGGGGGTATAAGGTCAAGAGCGGCGCGCCCAGCCGGAAACACGACAACGCCGTGCCCACCGGAGTGAACCGATAGACACGGCGTCGGTCAGGCGCACTCCCCACTCCGGCATCAGCTGGTCCCGACATCGACTCCAGGTGTGCGGCGCGATTCCATGCCACCCCAGGCACAGAAACGCCCCGCCACACCTCGTTACATCAACCCCGCAAATCGTCGACAACTGGTTTGCGGCGCGGCTCGCCGCCCGGACGCGTGGCGGGTGCGAGGAACGAGTGCCCGACACGGGGCCGGGCGGCGAGCCTTGGGGCGCCGCAAACCCGCCGGAGCGGAGCGGAGGCCGAAGACACAGCGGTCAGATACCGCTCAGCCGCTCGATAACGGCGGCGGCCTTCTCGGTGTATTCGATCGGGTCGCCATCGGGCATCACGTCGATCTGCGTAATCCTCAGGGCCGCATAGCGTTCCGCCTCGGCCAGGAAGGCATCCGGATCGCCGGCCGGGGAGGTGAAGGAGGTGAGGGTCTTGCGGATGGTCGCGTAGTCGCGGTCCTCGGCCTCGCAGTGCCCGCGCAGCACATCGAGCTTGTGCCCGACGTCCTCGATGCTGGTGCCGAACAGATTGCACGCGTCGGCGTACCGCGCCACCTGCAGCAACGTCTTCTTCTCGCCACCGCCGCCGATCAGGATCGGCGGCCGCGGCCGGGTCAGCGGCGCGGGGACGCACAGCGTTTCGGCGAGCTCGTAGTGCGCGCCCTTGTAGGGGCCGTTGTTGTCGCTCCACATCTGCAGGCAGATCTGCAGCGTCTCCTCCATCCGCTCGAACCGTTCGGCCATCGGCACGACCGGCACGCCCAGGCCGAGCTGCTCCCGCTCGTACCAGGACGCGCCGATGCCCAGCTGCGCGCGGCCGCCGGACAGCACGTCCAGGGTGGACACGATCTTGGCGAGCAGGCCCGGGTACCGGTACATCACACCGGTCACCAGCACGGCCAGCCGCATCCGCTCGGTCAGTGCCGCGACATACCCCAGGGTGGTGTACGCCTCGAGCATCGGCTCGTCGGCGGTGCCGCGCAGCTCCATCTGAAAGTAGTGGTCCATCACCGTGAACTCCGCGAAACCTGCCTGCTCGGCGATCTGCGCGGTACGGGCGAGGGTGGGCGCGATCCGCGCCGGATCCGACGGCGTCGAGAAGTTCCAGTAGTGCAGACTCAGATCCATTACTGTCGTTCCTTCGCACTAGGCGGGAGTGAATGGACGGGTATCCGTCGATTTCCCACCCTAGCCCCGCCCGCCCGACCGACCGCCGACGGACCCGAGCAGCACGTCCGATTACGCTGCGCGACAACGACTTCCTACAGACCCACCGCAACAGGTTCGGGATGCCGCCCGGATTCGATGTGCCCGTCGACCAGTGCGGCGGCCCGCGGTTTCACATGCCCCGCCTCGACCAGTACCCCGAAGGCGGCCGCCTTGCGCGGGCAGGAGGCGGCGGCGCAGTCCAGATGTTCCCGCATGACGCGATGCGCCTCGGACGCCTCGAGCGGATGACCAGGCGCACCGTGTCCGGACAGCAACTCCAGAATCGGGCCCGCGGACTCGGCATCGAGACGCGCGCGGATCTCGGCCACGCTGCGGCCGGGCGTCATCCGCCGCGGCGGGCGCACGATCGACAACAGCAACGCGAGCGCTCCGGCCGTGGCGATGGTGACCTCGAATTGCATTGCAGGACAACTTGTTAGATGCGGAATGCGGTGGCCAGATGCACCGAGACGTCGTTGATCGCGATTCGCGCGGCGGTGAGCCGCGCGGCCACCTCGTCGGCGGCGGCATCATCGGCGGTCCACACGCTCGCGCACGGCGCGAACGGGTCGTTGGCCAGTGCGATGGCCTGCTCGGCGTCGGCGACGCGGACCACGGGCAGAATCGGCCCGAGCGTCTGCTGGCTCAGCACTGCCATCGCCGGATCGGCGTCCGCGAGCACGGTCGGCTGCACGACGCGCCCGTCACCGTTCCCGCCGACCCGCACCCGCGCGCCCTTGGCCAGGGCGTCGGCGATCTGCGCCCGGACATTCTCCACATGCGCCGCCGAGGTCATGACCTCCGCGGTGGTGTCGTCCGGATCGTGCGCGCCGAAGGCGCAGACCTCCTCGACCAGCCGATCCAGAAACGCGTCGTAGATCGCCGATTCGGCGAACACCCGCTCGATACTCGCGCAACTCTGTCCCGATCCCGCGAGCCCGCCCAGCGCGATACCGGCGGCGGCGCGACCGATATCGGCACCGGCCAACACCACCGCCGCCGATTTTCCGCCGATGTCCAGGCGGCACGGGATGAGCCGGGCGGCCGCGCGCAGGGCGACCAGCTTGCCGGTTTCCGGCGATCCGCCGAAGTGCACGGCGTCGACGACATCGACGACCGCCGCACCGGCCTCGTATCCGGCGACGAATTCGAAGACCGGCGGCGCACCCAGATCGAGCAAGCCGGTGACCAGCGCGCGCATCGTCAGCGGCGTCACCGAGGACGGCTTGACCACCACCGCCGATCCGGCCAGCAGCGCCGGAATCACATCCAGCAGCGGCGCGGCCATCGGCGCGATCCAGCTGGAGATCACCCCGACGACCGCGCACGGGCGATGGGCGACGGCCAGGCACAGCGCCGTGTCCGGCGTCCGGCCGGTGCGCGTGTGCGGCGGGGTCAGGAAGTCCGCACCGCGGGTGCGGTGATAGTCGAGCGCATCGATGCCGAGCCGGAACTCCCGATGCGCCGCCGCGGCCGAACGTCCCGTCTCGGCCGCCAGCAGTGCGGCGATCGGATCCTCGTTGTCGAGTAACCAGTCCCGGAACGTGGTGAGCCAGTGCACCCGGCCCACGACGCCCATCGCGCGCCACTGGCTCTGCGCCTCACGCAGGCGGTCCACGTTCGCGCGCACCAGGTCGGGTGTGTGCATCGGCAACGTACCCAGAATTCTCCCGTCTGCGGGTGCGGTCACGGTGATCCAGGAGTCCCTGGCGGCATTCGAGGGAATCGACAACATTCGTGGTTCACTCCGGTCGCGATGGGATGGGTTACCGCACCGCGAACACACAGCTCACGGGCCGATTGAGCAAACGACCGGGTCGAAGGGGTTGCCCGAGCGTGATGCGGCTTAAGAGAAACCGTATGGCTATCACGAACGTTCAACCAGCGCGGATTGGGCCAGGAATGACCGAATATGGGACGCCGCCAGCAAACTTACCGACGAGTAAAGTGTACGGGCGCACCGCATTTCGCCACGAATCGCCGGTGATTCTGCGAGGATTCGCAGGTGAACGATGCGAGAACGTCGGAGGAGTCCGGCCGCTTGCGGTCCATCAGCGGTGCGGCGTTGCTGGTGGAATACGCCGTATCGCGCGGTCTGTCGGTATCGTCCCTGCTGTCCGGAAGCGGCATTTCCGAGAACCAGTTGCAGGATCCCGGCACGGAGATCACCCTCGCCCAGGAGATCGCACTGACCCGCAACGTCGTCGGCGCGCTCGATGACGAGCCGGGTATGGGGCTGATGGCCGGACTCGCCTGTCACGCACCGAATTTCGGCGTTCTGGGCTTCGCCGCGATGAGCAGCCACACCCTGCGCCGGGCCGCGGAGATCGCAATGCAGTACGCCGATCTGTCGTTCACCTTCGCCCAGCACACCCTCGAGGATCACGGCCAGGAGTTCTGGTTCATCCGCGATGACAGCGCAGTACCGGCCGACCTGCACCGATTCGTCCTCGAGCGCGACCTCGCGGCCATCGCGACGGTGGTCCAGGACGTGCTGGGCTCCCGGCTGCCCATGGTTCGCGCGGAGATCGCGGTGGAGCCGCACCCGATCTACGAGATGTTCGGGACCTTGCTCGGCGTCGACAAGATCGTTTTCGGTACCGAGCGGTCGGTCCTGATCGGCAATACCAGCGCCCTGGATCAGCCTATGCCGCAATCGAATCCGGTTACCGCGCGCTATTACGAACGACAATGCGCCGATCTGATCCAGCAGCGCCGCAACCGTACGGGGCTCAGCGGTCAGGTGCGCGAGTTGCTGATCCGGCACGGCGGTGTGGCCGATCAGGCGCATATCGCCGCGGACCTGGACGTCAGCGTGCGGACGCTGCGCCGACGGCTGGCGAGTGAGGGCACCACGTTCCGTGAGGTCAGCAACGAGACCGTCGGGCTGCTCGCCGAGGAGATGCTGATCGCCGGGCTCACCGTCGAGCACGCCGCGGAACGCCTGGGTTATTCCAGCGTCTCGGCGTTCACCTCGGCCTTCCGGTCCTGGCGGGGCCAGTCGCCGGGGCAGTTCGCCCGCGCCCACCGGGGCCGGAGCACCGTCCGCGTGTAGCGAATCGCGCGCCGCTTCGGGCATTCGTAATCTATTCGAGTTCAGCTAATGGCCCGCTAGTGGTCCACCCGGACTTATCCTGCCCCCATGACAACCAGCAAAGAGGGAGTAACCGAGGGTCCGCTGCATATCCTGGCTCGCGGTGCGTGGCAGTCGCTGCTGGTCATCGGCATCCTGTCGGTGGTCATCGGCCTCATGATCCTGATCTGGCCGGGGCCGACACTTGTCGTCGCCGGCATCCTGTTCGGTTTCTATCTGGTGTTCTCCGGTGTGCTGCAACTCGTCGCGGCAATGGGCCCGCACGTGGCCGCCGGATGGCGGGTGCTCTCGATCGTCAGCGGCATCCTGTCGTTCATCCTGGCCGTGTTCTGCTTCCGGCACATCGGCGATTCGCTGGTGCTGCTGGCCCTGTGGATCGCGGTCAGCTGGCTGTTCCGTGGCATGGCGGTGCTGATCGGCGGCACCGAGTCGCCCTCGGGCACGCCCGGTAAGGGCTGGACGATCGTCTTCGGCATCCTGCTGCTGATCGGCGGCGTGGTCCTGGTGGTGTGGCCGATCCACTCGATCACCGCACTGACCCTGCTGACCGGCTGGTGGCTGCTGTTCATGGGCATCATGGAGATCGTTGAGGCGTTCCAGGTGCGCAGCGCGGCCAAGCACACACCCGCCGCGGTGTAGCTGCGCCCGCGCGGCGGCCGTCAGCGAATCTGCGGTTCCGGCAACGGATCCGCGTGATCCGCGGGCGGGCGCCGTGGCGTCCGGTAGGACGAGGGCAGGCCCAGGGTGTGCTCGCCGATGTAATTGAGCACCATCTCCCGGCTCACCGGCGCGGTGCGCATGAGCCGCGCGGTGAACCACATCTCGGCCAGGCCGTACTCCGGGGTGAGCCCGTTCCCGCCGTGCACCTGGATGGCCTGGTCCAGCGCCCGCAGCGACGCCTCCGCGGCGGCGAATTTGGCCATATTCGCCGCGGCCGCCGCATCGTGGCCCGAATCGAACTGCTGTGCGGCCGCCCGGGTGGCCAGCCGGGCCATCTCGACCTCGATGTGACATTCGGCCAGCGGATGCGAAATGCCTTGGTGCGCACCGATCGGCACCGACCACACCCGGCGTTCCTTGGCGTAGTCCACGGCCTTGGCAACCGCGTAGCGGCCGATGCCGCAGCTGATCGCCGAGGCCAGAATGCGTTCGGGATTCAATCCGGCGAACACCTGCGGTAATCCCTTGCCGGGCAAGCCGATCAGAGCCTGCGGCCCCAGCCGGACCTCGTCCAGGAAGACCGTGAACTGCCGATCCGGCGAGACCACCGCGGTCGGCAGCGGTTGCAGCGTAACGCCTTTCGCTTCGGCGGGAACGACGAACAGCGACAACGGGTTTCGCCGCGCATCCGGCACATCGATCGCACGTGCGACGACCAGCAGCGCGTCGGCCTCGTCCGCGGCGGAGATGAAATACTTTCCGCCCGAGACGATCCAGCCGTCCTCGTCGGCGCGGGCGAAGGTGCGCAGCGCGTGGCTGTTGGATCCCGAATCGGGTTCGGTGAGCGCGAAGGCCATCTTGCGGACGCCCTCGGCCAGGCCGGGCAGCCATGCGGCCTTGAGTTCCGGCGAGCCGTGCGCGGCCAGGATGGATCCGCAGATGGCCGGTGAGATGACCGTGAGCAGCAGCGGGATGCCGTGCGCGGCAAGCTCTTCCACGACGATCGACAATTCGGTCAGACCCGCGCCGCCACCGCCGTACTCGACCGGCAGATGTACACCCAGCATTCCCGCGGACCCCAGATCGGCCCACAGTTCACCGAGCTTCGCACCGGCGCGCGAACGCTCCAGAAAGTATTCGGCCCCGTATTTCGACGCGATCTGCGCGACACTGTCGCGAAGCAGGCGCTGTTCGGAGCTGTCGACGAGAAGACCCTGCACGGTTGCCCCACTCTCCCTCGGCTCGAGCGTACCCGACACCGCGGTTCGGTGGTCCGAATCGCCCTACGCCCGTTCCAGACTTGCTACCTTGAGAACACCCGTCCAGTAGTTCACTTCAGGAGTCGACATCATGAGCATCGTCTGGATGATCATCATCGGTCTCATCGCCGGTGCAATCGCTCGCCTGATCGTTCCCGGCAAGGAGAACTTCGGCTGGATCCTCACCATCGTGTTGGGCATCGTCGGCGGTTTCGTCGGCGGCACCCTGGGTAGCTTGGTGTTCGCCCCCCACAAGCTCAGCTTCCGCCAACCGGTCGAACACACCTTCATCGGCGCGATCATCGGCGCGGTCATCATCCTGGTCATCTACAAGTTCGTGCGCGCCCGTACCTAGCCGCTTCGCCGCGCGTGGCAGCGCAAACCCCACTGAACCCGCGCGCGGCGAATAACCGCTGCTCGCGGGCCCGGGCAATTTAGACTATGTCGGCATTCATGCAGCAGGCCATCGGACGCGAACCGATAGGAGAACCTCATGACCACCGGCACATCCAACGCATTGTCCGCGGGAACCTGGGTCATCGACCCGGCTCATTCCAATCTCGGCTTCACCGTGCGACATCTGATGGTGAGCAAGGTCCGCGGCCGTTTCAGCGATTTCTCCGGCAAGCTGGTCGTCAGCGAAGACGGCACCGCACACGCCGAAGCGCAGATCCAGGTCGCTTCAATCACCACCGACAACGAGCAGCGCGACGCCCATCTGCGCTCGGCCGACTTCTTCAAGGCCGAGGAATTCCCGGTCGCGACGTTCACCACCTCCGAGTTCCGGATCCAGCAGGGTGAATTCGACGTCGACGGCGAATTCACCATCCGGGGCGTCACCAAACCGATCACCCTCGAGGTCGAATTCTTCGGCAGTAGTCCGGGCATGGGCGCGGGGCCGGTCGCCGGATTCGAGGCCAAGGCGGTCATCAACCGCCGCGATTTCGATATAACGATCGATATGCCGTTGCCCGAGGGCGGCGCGGTGATCGGCGACAAGATCACGCTCAACCTGGAAATCGAGGCCGGCCTGCAGAGCTGACAGCTCCCTGAGCCGGACCGAATCGGTCACGCCGGATCGGTCCGGCTCAGGGGCGGCACACCGCCGAATGGGAGTTGGGGCCGATCCGGGTCAGAATTCCGCGCGGCAGCAGAATGCCGTACAGCGAGACGTCCAGGCTGCACACATAGGCCGACGCGTAGGCGCCGTCCTGGGTGGCGCCGCCGAGGTCCGAGAGCATCCTGGGCAGATCGATCGCCGTCTGATCCAGTTGTGCGCCGTGGGCGAGCAGCATCGTCAGCGCGTCGTGTGCGGAATCCTGGACCAGGGCGATCTGCGGCTGGATCCGGGTCACCAACTGTTCCATCGAATTCGTCGCGATCCCGATCTGCTCGGTCGAGGCGAGCAACGATTTCCCCTGCTGATACAGGCCACCGACCAGTGCGCGCGTCTGGGTGATCAGGGTTTCCAGCTGGTCGCCGCGCGCGGCCAGGCTCTTCATCACCGCCGACAGATTGGCGATGACATCGGCGAGGATGGCGTCGCGGCGCTGGAAATCTCCCGCCAAGCCCGCCGCCTGGGTGATGAACGCGCTCAGCGAGACCCCGCTCCCCTGCAACGCCTGAATCAACGTATCGGTCAGATCGTTGACCTGCTCGGGCTGCAGGGTTTGGAACAGCGGTTCGAATCCGTTGAGCAGCTCGGAGATATCGAACGACGGTTCGGTCTGCGCCAGCGGAATCGAGCCACCGGCCTGGAGCGGCGTGGGTGCGCCCTTGGTCCCGGGCTCCAGTGCGACATATCGCTGACCGATCAAATTCTCGTATCGCACAAGGGCTTTGGTGTCGTGATAGAGATGCTGGTTGCGCTGCACCCGGAAACGCACCGAGGCCACATATTTACGGCTCGCGGGATCACGCACCGTGCCGATGGCATCGACCTTGCCGACCCGGACCCCCGCGATCCGCACATCGTCGCCGGGACGCAGCCCGAGCACATCGGTGAAGGTCGCGGAATAACTGTCGGTCGGGCCGTAGATGGTGCGCGAGAGCGTATTCCACATCATCACGGTCACCAGCAGGGCTGCCAGGGCGAAGGCGGTGAAGCCGATCGCGGCCCGGCGCTCCTTCATCCGCATGCCGGCCATCCGTCCGCAGCTACCGACCCGAGCACAGCACGCCTCCTCGAACCTTGCGGTGGAACCGGACTACTGGCAACGACCTCGCTGGTGACGCAATTCATGGCTACGACGTGGCAAATGCGAGCACTGTAGCGAATTCGGGGCCGATCGCGGACCCCGCCACGCCGACGTCCCGCGCGCCGCATTTGCACCCCGACTCCTTATCGCCCACTATTTGCGGGTAACCGGATACGGGCATTCCCCCCGCCGGGCGGGCACATCGTCCGCTCCGGGGCCCACCCCGCCCGGCGTTCGCATTCGATCGGCTCAATTCAGCGTCACCCGCGCCGGTCTGCTTAGCTGGGACCCACCACGCGGAGGTCGATACAGTCATGCCGAATACCGCTCAGGCCCCCGGGGCCGGACGACCAGCGGCGCATCGGGCGCGAAAACGCCCAATCGTGCCGCGCCTCGCCTCGGGCGCGGCCTGGCTGCTGTGCGTGGCGGTGATCGTCTGCGGACTGATCTTCTTCGCGCCCCGGATTCCGGTCGAGCCGATCCAGGAGGTGGTGGGGGCCGGCGGGTTGGCGTTGTCGACCGCGACGGTGTGGTTCGCGGTGGCCTGTTTCCTGTGCGTGGTGATCGCCATCGTGTCCTGGCACAGCCGCAGAGTCTGGCGGCTGGCGGCCGGGGTGATCGGGGCCGCGCTGGCGCTCACGGTCGTGCTGGTCCCCTGGCTGACCGCGTGGCGCACCGCGAGCACGCACGGCTCCTCGGTGTCGTGGCTCTCCTTCTCCGATCAGGGGCCACACCGAACACCAACGCGGACAACGACTTTCGCCACCATCGACGGACAGCAGCTACACCTGGACGCCTATCGCCCGACCCAGCCCGCGGCGGGCGCTCCGGCGATCGTGTTCGTGCACGGCGGCGGATTCATCAGCGGCGACCGTGGTGAGAGCAACAGTTGGTTCAGCTGGCTGGCGACCCAGGGCGTCACCGTCTTCTCCATCGATTACCGGCTCTCCCCACCGCCCCGCTGGCAGCAGGCCACCGGCGACGTCAAATGCGCTCTGGGGTGGGTCCGCGAACATGCCGGGGAATTCGGCATCGCGCGGTCGAACATCTCGGTCGCGGGGGATTCGGCGGGCGGGAATCTCGCGCTGATGGCCGCGTACACGGTCGGCGATCGGCAGTTCCCGCCGACCTGTCACGTGTCCGAGACTCCGGTGCGCTCGGTGATCGCGCTCTACCCGCTGACGAATCTTCCTGCGGCACTGGATGATACGCGGATGCCCTACTCGATACGCACCATGCTCGACCGCTACACCGGCGGCAGCGTGGACCGGTACCGGGACCGCTACCTCGCCGCCTCACCGACCGAACATGTCACCCCGGGCCTGCCGCCCACCCTGCTGGTGCAGGGCGGCAGCGACCATCTGGTTCCGGCGGACCAGTCCGAACACCTGGCCACCGCGCTCGATGCGGCCGGAGTCCGAGTGCAGATGCTGGAGCTGCCCTGGGTGGACCACGCGTTCATCACCCAGTGGGGCGGTTGGGGATCACAGCTGCTGCGACCGCAACTGGCCAAGTTCATCCAGCAGCATCTGATCGCCGCCGGATGAGGATCAGGCCGCGGCGGCCCTGGTCAGCTGCCGACACACCGTATCGGGATCCGCGACGTCCAGAACGAGCCGGGTGAAATCGGTCCCGGACAACTCGATCCGCACCCCGCGTCCGTCGAAGAGCGTGTCCCAGAATTCCTTGCGGTGCTTACCGCGGAAGATCCCGGCCGCGATGATGCCGGGGAAGAAGGTGCCCGGCGCGCGCACCCACGGCGGACGCAGATCGACCTCGGCGGGCGCGACCTCGGTGATGTTCGACAGATCGAAGGTGACCTGCTCGCGCAGCGACAGGAATCGGTGTGCGCCGAGTACGTGAACCTTCACCGTCGTCCCCGTGACCTCGATTTCGACCATCGCGCACCTCGCCCTCGCCGGTTCCGTCTACTTCAACCAGAATGCGTCGCCCGGTTGAGCGGAGCCTGTGGCTTTCCTTTGTTTTCTCTCAGTTTCGGCACGGGTAAGCACGTTCGCCGTGCGTATGCTGTGACCCATGCGACTCAGCACACGCAATCAGCTCGACGGAACGGTCGTCTCGATCACCCTGGGCGAGGCGATGGCGGTCGTGAAGATCCGGCTCGGCGGCGGAGATGTCGTCACCTCCTCGATCACCCGCGATGCGGCGGAGGATCTCGGCTTGGCCGATGGCACCCCGGTCAAGGTGCTGATCAAATCGACCGAAGTCGCCCTGGGCGTCGAATAGATAGCCCAAAATTAGCCATTTGATGGTTCGAGTGAAGATCACCACACTGTGCCGATGAGCGATCGAGCCCGGTTATTCTTTACCGATGTGGCGGTGGGGCTCGCCACTTCCGCCACATCGGAACAACCGCGGTCTCGCGCCGCCAACAGTCCCTACTTGACCAGTGCTTTCATGTTCGAGTAGGAGTCTGTCGTGCCCGAAGTGCGTCTTCCCGACGGTGTCGCCACCGAAGCCGGTGCGACCGATCCGCGCCCCGGCTGGTTTCGCGAGCACGGGATCGTGCTGATCGTCGTGGCTCTCGGCGGCGGGATCGGCGCCGAGGCCCGTTACGGTATGGCACGGCTGCTGCCCACCCGGCCCGGCCATTTTCCGTGGGGAACCTTTCTGACGAATGTCGTCGGCTGTTTCGCCATCGGTGTGCTGATGGTGCTGATCACCGAGGTCTGGACCGGGCATCGGCTGGTGCGGCCCTTCCTCGGAGTGGGATTCCTGGGCGGGTTCACCACCTTCTCGACCTATGCCGTGGAAACCCGCAATCTACTCGAGCCCGGGACCGTATACGTGGCCTTCGGATATCTGGCCGGTACCCTGATCGCGGCCATGGCGGCCGTCTTGGCGGCCGTCACGTTGACACGAACAGTGTTGTTACGCAAACAGATTCACCCAGGCGGCACCGATGAGGAGCAGGCCTGAACCGATGACACCGATCCTGATCTTCCTCGGCGCCATGCTGGGCGCACCGGCTCGCTACCTCACCGATCGCGCGATCGGCGCGCGCCACGACAGCCCGTTTCCGTGGGGCACCCTCACGGTCAATCTGACCGGCTGCCTGATCCTGGGCGCGCTCACCGGCGCGGCCGCCGGCATTCCGGTGGTGGCACTGCTCGGCACCGGTTTCTGCGGTGCGCTGACCACGTACAGCACGTTCAGCTTCGAGACGTTGCGGCTGCTCGAACAGCGCGCGTACTTCTACGCGACGATGAACGTCACCGTCAGCGTGATATCCGGTCTGGGCGCGGCCCTACTCGGCTTCGCCGTCGCCCACGCCCTGCTCGGCTGACCGCGGCCGCGCGGGGGCGGACAAGCGCACCACACCGCCGTCCAAGTCCAGCTCCAGACGCGGCCGGTGCGGCTGGCCGTTGCTGTCCTCGCTGCCCTCGTCGGTCAACTTCCTACCCGGGAACATTTCGCCGATGACGCCCATGCCCCCACGATAACCCCGGCGAGGGCACGGCGGCGTCAGCCGTTCGAGTGGCCCGTATCGGCGTTGCTCAGTTCGTCGGCGGCCTCGCGCTGACCGGAGGCGAAGGTGCCGAATGTGGTGGCCAGATCGTTGATGCCCTCGAGCAGGTTCTTGCTGACCGCGATATATCCCTTGTCCCCGTCGGCGAACTTCTTGCCGAACGAGTCGTTGCCCCAGGGGGCCTGTTCGGCGTCGACCGCGGTTCGCAGCGTCTTCAGGGTGCTCAGGACGCTGCTGTGGATCCGATCGCAATCCGATGCGGCCGTCCGCAATTGCTCGGGATTGATCTCGACACTGGTCATCGTTCCGCCCTCAGTGGTCCGTATCGGCGATCAGGGGTCGTTGTTCGTGGTCGTCCTCGGCCGAGCCCCGCAGATGCGGCGGCTCCGTCGAGGGGGGTGGCGCGGGCGGCAGGATGTCCTCCAGATCCGGTGCGCCCTCGATGATTTCGGAGAGTTTGGGCAGTCGGGATCTCCGCTCGATCAGCGGTCGCATGAGTTCGCGACTGCGATTCTGCACACCCTGCATCGCCGCCTGGGCCGCGGCGGTCACGTATTCGGCGAGCTCCTCGTAGCTCAGGTCCGAGACCTCACTGCCGAACTTGGTTTCCACCACCATGCCGTCGGCATTGACCGTCACCTGGACGCGGTCCTCCCCGATCGACGCCGTCGCCGTCAGTTCGGAACGTCGCTGCTGCAGGTCGGCGATACCGCGCATCTGGTCCTGCAGTCCCTCGAGCATCGTGGCCACGTCGGCCGCCAATCGCTCGTTGACCATGACACCTCCACCGTTGGGCTATGCCCGTCAAGCTCATCGCACGACGGTGAATACGGCATGTCGCACAAGGAAATCCGGTACGACGTCGATGCGACCCTTGATCGTCACGCCATCGTCATTTGAGCGTGAAGGCGACATCCACGTTCGAAGGGCCGGACGAGCCGCCGCCGGAGTCGGTTCCCTCCGGGTTGTCCCCGAAGGGGTTGTCGCCCCCTGGGTTGTCCCCGAAGGGGTTATCGCCGAATGGGTTGTCCCCGAAGGGATTATCGCTCGAACCCGAGGCGCCCGAGCCCGTCGCGCCGGGACCC
The DNA here is from genome assembly GCF_001613065.1 of Nocardia miyunensis NBRC 108239. Taxonomy (GTDB): domain Bacteria; phylum Actinomycetota; class Actinomycetes; order Mycobacteriales; family Mycobacteriaceae; genus Nocardia; species Nocardia miyunensis. Next base: position 73,707 of record NZ_BDBQ01000027.1, on the reverse strand, counting down.
GAGGCGCCCGGTCCGGACACACCCGGACCCGTGGCTCCATCCGGACCCGACGCGCCTGTGGGACCGCTGGCCCCGTCCAGCCACTCCGCCGCGTCCGGCGCGGTCGGAGCCTCGTACGGTCCCGGCAGCTCCCGCCATTCGGGTTCGCGCTTCGGGCGAGTCTTGGCCTTCATATCCGTCGACTTGCCGAGGAAGTCGTCGTCGCGGGCCTTCGGGCCCTTGGGCTTGGGCGCTGCGGGCGATGCACCGCTGGCGGCCGGAGGAGCCGGTGGCCGCGGCGGCCGATCGACGACGGCGGGAGCCGACGACGAACGTTGCAGAGGGTGGCTGAGCGCGGTGTCCTCACCCCTGCTTCGGTTCGGCGGCGCACCGAGCGGATCGTCGTCGCTGCCGTGACCACGCATACTTCCCGAGGAGAAGAGCGAATCCTCCTCGCCCGTGCCGGGCCGGAAACCGCCCGGCCGCCGGACGCTGGGACCGGGCTCGAAGTCGCCGAAACTGTATCGACCGGGTCGCAGGCCGAAACCGCCGCTTCTGTTGCCACCCGGCTGGAAGGTGACCAGACCGTCGGAGTCGTCGCTGCCGAAACTCCATCTCCTGCCGGTCGGGCCCAACGCGCCGGACGGATCATCACCCGAACCGCCGCCACGACCAGGACGCGGGACCACCGGGCCATCTCCGCCCAATGCACCGGGCGCCGATCGGATGCTCTGGTGGCCGCGTCCGGTCTCGGACGGTTGCGCGGACGTTTCGTCCCAGCCGCCGCGAACGACTCCCCTCGGACCGAACAGCTGCGGGATGTCCTCGAAACTGCTGCCGCCGCCGCGCCCCGGCCTTCCGTAGTAGATCGAACCGTCGTCCCCGACGTACGGCCGGAACACCTGCTCATCCGACCCGCCGGTGGACGGCCGGAACAAGATCTCGTCGCCGTCGCCGAAACGCCCGCCGCCCAACCGGCCGGAGCCGCCGGTGAACTGCGCGAACTCCCCGTCGTCGGCGGTGTCGCGGTACGCGGAGGGAATGTAGTCCGACTCGTCATCCGAACCACTGCGCGACCTGCCGTAATAGGACGGGATGTTGTCCGACTCGTCATCCGAACCGCTACGGGACCTGCCGTAGTAGGACGGCAGGTAATCCGACTCGCTGTCCGAACCGCCGCGTACCATCGGCCCGCCGGACTCCTCCGAACCACCGCGCTGCGAACCGCGCGACGGCGACTGCCACCCGCCGTCCACCGACGACTCCCACGAGGTCGGCGGCCTCTTCGACGTCTGCCCCGCTCCGCCGCTCAGACCCGCACGCGGCGGCGACTGCTGCTCGGAGTTCGGCCGGAACACCTGATCGTCGCCACCACGGAACCCGCCTCCGACCGGGCCGAACTCGTTGCCGCGACCGCCACCCGGCGAGACGGGTGCGGACCCACCACCGCGGAAGAGGCCACCCTCGCCTTCGAACGACCCGAGCGAGTTGCCGCCGCGACCGCCCAGCGAGGCCGGTGCCGACCCGCCGTAAATCGACTCCTCGGACGGTGGCCGGAACACCTGATCGTCACCGCCGCGCAACGATCCGGGCGCGGACCCGCCACGGAAAGTCCCGCCACGGAAGTTGTCGCTGACCGGCCCGATCGAGTCGTTGTCGCGCCCACCGCCCAGCGAGGCCGGTGCGGAACCGCCACCGGGGAACATCGTCTCGTCGAAGTTCGGCCGGAAGCCCGACTCGATCGACTCGTCGTCCCCACCGCCACGCGGCGACGGCGAATTCTCGCGCCCGCCCCCGCCACCGGGCTGAATCACCGAATCATCGCCGGTGCGGAACAGATCGCCTTCCGGACCCATCCGGAAGTACCCGCCCGCATCGCTACCCGACGTGACCGACGCGTCATCGCGACCCGTGCGGAACAGGTCGCCCTCCGGACCCATCCGGAAGAGCTCACCGAGCGACGATCCATCGGAACGGCTTGCGCCAGAACCATGTTCGCTCTCGGTGACCGGTCGCAGCGGCGCGTTGCCGCCCCGGATCTGCGGAGGCGCGGACAAGGACCGGCCGCCGCCCTGGCCGGCATCCGTGCCGGTCGACCGTCCGCGCACACCGGTGTTGTTCGAGGTGCCGTCCCCGACGAGACCCCCACGCGCGGACAACCGCCCACCACCCGAACCCGACGCCTCGTTCGCCATGAACCCGCTGGATCTCTGACCACCGGCTCCGGAAGTCAGCCCCGGCTTCGCACCCCCCACACCGAGACCCGTATCGGACTTGCCGCCACCGAGCCCGGGAGCCAGCTCGGACTTACTACTTCCCCCGCCGAGGCCCGACTCCGACTTCCCGCCACCGAGACCGGCAGCCAGCTCGGACTTGCCGCTACCGCCGAGCCCCAGATCGGGGGCCTTCCCCTTACCGCCGCCGAGGCCCAAATCAGGGGACTTGCCATTACCGCCGCCGAGACCCAGATCCGGGGACTTGCCATCACCGCCACCGAGCCCGCGGTCCGACCTGCCGCCACCGAGTCCGGAAGTCAGGCCCGACTTCGCACCGCCCGACGAACCGGCCACCAGGGACGAGTCGCCGTCCGGTCTCAGTCCCGTCGGGCGGATCGGAGTCGACTGATCGCTTCCGCCCAGGCCGGACCCCCGCAGGCCGCCGTCGGTCGAGAAGCCGCGCGGCAACCCGCTGTTCCCCCGCGGGCCGCCGTCGAGCGAGTAGCTGCGCTGCATTCCACCGTTCCCCCGCAGGCCGGAACTCCCGCCCGCCTGCGAGCTGTTGACGCCGCCCGGACGGACCGCGGTCGAACCGTCCTGTACCGCTCCGTCCCCCCGCAGACCTGACGTCGTGACCAGCTGCGAGCTGCCGCCGCCCCGGCTCGAACCCATGGGCTGCAGCTGGATGCCATCCGTGCCGCCGCCGTTCGTTCCCGAATTGTTCTGCTGCCCAGGGCGACTGGTCGCGTTGATCGGATTCGTGCTGCCCGAGGTCGTGTTGGACTGCGCCCCGTTGGGCCGGGTATTGCCTCCCGAGGTCGTGGCGTCGCCGCCCGCCGTCGTGCTGCCGGTCGTGGCAGCCTTCGGGGGATCCACCCGATCGACCTTGTTCGTCGCCTGGTTCTTCATCCAGACCGAGTACCGCAGGTCGTCGGTGGTGGGTGTGGTCCGCTTGACGAACGTGCCGCGCGCCGCGCCGACGATCGCACCGCGCGAGATGCCGCCCACCCAGCCCATCGGTGAGCCGAACGCGCCCGGCCCGTACGCGGCCGCGGCGACCATATTTCCGAACAGCGTGCTCGTCGCGCCCGAGACCGCGCCGATGCTCGCCCCGCGCAACACCGCCCCGGCCGGGTAGGCGATGCCCTTGCCGAGCGGGATGTTCATCTTGGCCAGCGAGTTGCCCAGGTACTTGTCCATCCCGAAGCCCAGGTAGCGGGCGACCTCACGACCGGGTATCGAACCGGCGGCCGACGCCGCCATCGAGACGCCGAATTCCTTCCAGTCGAAGCTGTGCCGCTTACCCGCCGCGATCTGACCGACCTGCACCGCGCCGTCCATCAGCGCCGAGGTCGCCGCCCCCTCGAGCAGCTTGACCGAATACACGCCGAATCCCTTGGCGCTCGGCATGATCAGCTTGCCGCCGCTGAGCAGTTCCTTGAAGTAGTAGCGCTGCTTCATCGCCGACGCGCCCAGCCGCTGAGCCAGCCGCTCGATGAAGTTCTGCACGTAGTCTTCGACGATCTTCAGCATCGAACGGGTGGTCGCGATGGCGCCGGCCTCCACCGCCGGGGCGGTCGGCGGGAACATCCACGCCCAGATGATCTCGGCGGCCAGCCAGGCCAGCGACAGGATGATGGTGAGCTTGGTCGCCTGCAACTGGGTGCCCATGTCGAAGGTCGAGTCGGACACCTCCTGCAACATCTCGGCGAGCGTCTTGACCGAATGCTCACCGGAGATCAGGTCGTCGAACTTCGCGCCCATGCTGTCCGCGCCCGCACCGGCGGGATAGGCCTTCTCGGTATCGGATTTCGCCGTCTCGACATCGGGTTCCAGCGCGGACAGCGCCCGCGCGGCGGCCTTCCACGCGTCCGACAGGGCCCACATGGCGTCCTCGTCGCCGTCGGGCCAGGCGGTGCCCGCGATCCAGCCGAGCCAGCGCAGTTCGGGTGGCAGCTCGAGCGTCATGCACCGTCCTCCCCACCTCCGCCGCCGAGTCTTGCTTACCAGGACACCGGACTTCGGTGAATAACCGGTGGTGCACAAGGAAATTCGACAAGACAAACATTCCTCGTCCGGACCGCGCACGCGACGCGCCCGCGAACCACCGGTGAACCGTGCGTGCCGGAACGACCGCGATATCGCATGATGAGCAGGTGAATCGGATCCCCGGCTGGCTGCGCCCCTCGCGATGGGGCGTGCGGATCCGGTCGGCCGTGACTGCCGCACTGGTGGTCGGCGTGGTGCTGCTGATCGCGGCCGGGGCGATGCTCGGACTGCTGCACCGATCGTTGATCCACCAGCTGGACGCCTCCGCCGACACCCGAGCCACGCAGATCGCCGACGAGCTGCGCCACAGCCACGGCCATCGAGTCCCGGACGGACTGCTCGCCGTCGAGGGCCAGGTGGTGGCGGTGCAGGTGATCGGCCCGGACGGCGGGATCGCCTGGCGGTCGGCCCAGAAACTCAGCACACCCCTGGCCGCCACCCCCGGCTCGATCGGAACCCACGCCGTCGGACTGCCCCCGACCAGCGATTACGACGAGGATCTGCGGATCGCGGCACGCACCGTGAACACCCCGCGCGGCGACTACACGATCCTGGTGGCAGTGGACACCGAATCGGTCGAACACGCGATGACCGAGGTCGCGGTACTCCTGGCGATGGCGGGACCGGTGGTCGTCCTCGCCGCCGCGGCCGCGACATATCTGCTGGTCGGACGCTCACTGCGATCGGTCGAGGCGATCCGATCGCAGGTCGCGCGGATCGGGGCCGCGGCCCTGTCGCAGCGGGTGCCGGTGCCGGTGGCCCGCGACGAGATCGCCCGTCTGGCCGAGACGATGAACGAGATGCTCGCCCGGGTCGAGGCCGGGCATCGGGCCCAGCAACGTTTCGTCGGCGACGCCTCGCACGAGCTGCGCAGCCCGCTGGCCACCGTCACCGCGGCCCTGGAACTGGCCCGGGATCGCCCCCAGGCGCTGGACCGCGATCTCATCGAGGGTGCGCTGCTGCCGGAGACCGAGCGGATGCGCCAGCTGGTGGAGAACCTGCTGACCCTGGCCGCCGCCGACGAGCACGGCCTCGAATTGCGCACCGGCGACGTGGATCTGGATGATCTGGCCGCCGCAGAGGCGGCCACGTTGCGGCTGCGCGGCGATGTGTGGGTGCACACCGCGATCGTGCCGGTCCGGGTGATCGGCGACCGGCCGAGATTGGCTCGGGCACTACGCAATATCGCCGACAACGCCGCCGCGCACGCCCGGGCCCGGGTCGCGATCGGGCTGGAGAGCGACGGCTCGCGCGCCCGCATCATCGTCGACGACGACGGGCCCGGCATCGCGCCGGATGACCGCGAACGGGTCTTCGGCCGATTCGTGCGCCTGGACGACGACCGGGCCCGCAGCAGCGGCGGATCCGGACTCGGGCTGGCCATCGTCACGGAAATCGTAGCGGCACACGAAGGTTCGGTGACGATCGGTGAATCACCTTGGGGCGGTGCCCGTTTCGTGATCGAGCTGTCCGTCGCCGGTCCCGCCGGGATCGATCAGGCGGTATCCGACTCCGCGTAAGGTCTCGATACTGCTGCGGCCGAAGGGCGTATCGATCTTCTTGCGCAGATATCCCACGTAGACCTCGACCACGTTCTCCGGGCCGTCGTAATGCACATCCCAGACGTTGCGCAGGATTTCGCCCTTGGCCAGCACATTTCCCTTGTGCCGCAACAAGAATTCCAGCAGCCCGAACTCGCGCGGGGTGAGGGTCAGTGCGGTATCGCCGCGGTGCACCGAGCGCCGGGCGGGATCGAGCACCAGATCACCGGCCCACAACTGCGTGGGCTGCTGCGGGGCGCGCCGGCGCAGCAGCGCGCGCAACCGGGCGATCAGCACGACGAACGAGAAGGGTTTGGTCAGATAGTCGTCCGCGCCCAGATCCAGGGCGTCGACCTGGTCGTAGTCGCCGTCCTTGGCGGTCAGCATCAGCACCGGGGTCCGTACGTCCTGCGCGCGCACCCGGCGCAGCACCTCGTACCCGCTCAGACCGGGCAGCATGATGTCCAGCACGATGACGTCGAAGTCGTTCTCGGTGGCCCACCAGAGTCCGTCGGTGCCGGTCGCGGCCAGTTGGACCAGGAATCCCTCCAGCTCCAGCCCGCGTCGCAACGTCTGCGCCAATCGCGGTTCGTCCTCGACCACCAGCACCCGCATCGCCCCAGCATGCAACACCCGCCGATGCGACCGGCGACACACCCCCGATCAGCGTGTCCCGAGCCGACCGGCGCGCACGGGGAGGAAGTGCGCTCAGGCGCTGCCGGGGTGGCGTGCCTGGTCGTACCACCGATTCGGGATCGACCAGTCCCACTGCGGCTCCGGCGCGGCGGACTGTTGGCGTTCGCGCAGGTATTCGCCGTAGACCTCGGCCGCGCCGAGGGTGCCCCCCAGCATGATCAGCCCGGACATGATGTGATGCCACACATCGGCTTTCGAGATGCGTCGTCGCATCGGCTCCTCCTGTACGCCCGGCTCGCAACACTGCGAAAGCGCCGCCGTGCCCGCGGGTCGGTTCACCCGGCCACGCTCGCCACGCCGTGTAGATCCTGCCGTGCGGACGCCTCCGGGCGGGGCGCTTCGATGAAAATTACCCCCGCGCGCGCCGCTCACACCTCCGACGCACGACGGGCCGCATCGATCTCGGCCATGTGGTCCTGCGCCCAGGAACGCAGCGCGGACAGCGGCGCCTCGAGCGATACGCCCAGCTCGGTCAGCCGGTAGTGCACCCGGGGCGGCACGGTGGGTTCGACCCGCCGCGCGACCAGGCCGTCGCGGGTCAGATCGCGCAGCGTCACCGACAGCATCTTCTGCGAGACACCGGGCATGCGCCGCCGCAGTTCGGCGAAGCGGACCTCCTCGGGCGCGGCCTCGGCGAGCAGCTTGACCACCATCGAGACCCATTTGGTGCCCAGCCGGTCCAGTAGCCGCCGGGTGGGGCAGCCGGGGTCGAACAGATCGCCGCGCGGGCCGGTCGGGGCAGTCACCTGGAGCTCACCACCTGTGTCGAAAGTGCCTTCTTGGCCGTACCCACCATCCTACCTATGGTCACATGGTAACCATTAGTGACCAGGAGGCTCGAATGTCCAGGGAGCAGATCGAAATCACCGAACGACGGGTCGCGGCCAACGGCATCGAGATCGCCGTCGCGGTCGCCGGGCGCGGCCCCGCGGTCCTGCTGCTGCATGGATTCCCGCACACCTGGCAGCTGTGGCGCGAGGTGATCGGCCCACTGGCACAACGACATCGGGTGATCGCACCGGATCTGCGCGGCCTCGGTGCGAGCACCCACGCGACCGACGGCTACGACGCGGAAACCCTGGCCGACGACGCGGCCGCACTGCTGGCCGCACTCGGCGAGCCGCGGGCCGCGGTGGTCGCGATCGACGCCGCCGTCCCCGCGGCCTTCCTGCTGGCCCTGCGGAAATCCGGCCCGGTCGACCGGCTGGTACTCATGGAATCGCTCCTGGGCACCCTGCCGGGCGCGGAAGCGTTCCTGACCGGCGGCCCGCCCTGGTGGTTCGGCTTCCACGCGGTCCCCGGCCTGGCCGAGCAGGCGCTGGCCGGGAACGAATCCGCGTACATCGACTGGTTCCTGCGCACCGGAACCCGAGGCCGTGGCGTCCCCGCGACGATCCGGGACGTCTTCGTCGAGGCGTACACCGGCGCCGAATCGCTGCGATGCGCGTTCTCCTACTATCGCGCGATGCCCGAAACCGCCGAGCAGATCCGCGCGGCCGTCGCCGCAACCCGGCTGACCGTGCCGACCCTCGCGATCGGCGCACACCCGGTCGGCAATGCCCTGGCGAGCCAACTCCGTCCCATCACCGACGACCTGAGTTCCCACCTGATCCCCGACTGCGGCCACATCATCCCGCTGGACCGCCCCGACGCCCTGCTCCCACTGCTGACCGACTTCATCGACCACCCCACGCCGAGCGAAGTTGCGCGCAAGTCCGCTCGACACGCCCCGCCCGCCTGATCCCCCACTGCGGCCACACCATCCCGCTGGACCGCCCCGACGCCCTGCTCCCGCTCTCCCCCAGCCGTCACAGATTCCGCGCGGGCGCACGACTCGACGAGTACTTGCTCACCAATTACGCTGCGGCGCTGGATCTTCCGATGATCAGCACCCGCACAGACAGCCCGGCCGGGAGGCACGGTCTCCGGATCGTCGACGGCATGGAAGATCAGCAGATCCTCATCCGGCCGTTCCGCCAGCACCGCGGCCAATCGCCGCGCGGAACCCACCGAATCGCCGGGTTCGGCGACCCCGAGCGCCTCGGCGACGGCCAGCAGACCGGTGAGCAGTTCGGATTCGGTCGCGGCGGACACCCACCCGACCACGCCTGTGCCCATGGCGATCGCCGTCCGGGCACAGGCGGCCGCGACCTGGGTGCGCCCGACTCCCGCACTGTCACCATCCGTCGCGGCGACCGAACCTCGACTCCCCTCGGTCGCAGACCGTCAACCGGTCCGGGCACCCACGGCTGTCCAACCGCAACGCTCCGATCCGGCCGCAGTGTCGACGGACTCGGCTGCCCCCACCGCTACGGCCACGGCGGAAGGTCCGACCGGCGTGCCGGCAATCGGCATGTGGCCCAACGGGACACAGCGGCCGATCGGGATCAGTGGGTGGCCGCGGCCACGGCGGCGCCGGTGAGTTCGACCGAGCGGATGCGGTCGGCGATCTCGGTGGCGTGGTGGACGAGGATGAGTTCGTCCGCGCCGATGGAGGTGGCGAATTCGTTCAGGTAGGTGCGGACGTCCTCGGGCAGGCCGACCGCGGTGTACTTGGTCATCTCCGACAGCTGGCGGCCGTTGGGGCTGGTCAGGAAGGCGTCGATCTCCTCATCGGTGAACGCGACGTCGCCCGCGCCACGCCGGATCATCATCCGCGCGCGGGCCCGGTAGGCGACCGCCCGCTGCTGCGCCGCGTCCTCGTATGTTTCGGCGGCGAAGACGTTCACCCCGGCCATCACATATGGTTCCGCAAGCTGCTCCGAGGGCCGGAAATGCTCGCGATAGACCTCGACCGCGCGGTGCAGCGCGTCGGGGGCGAAGTGCGAGGCGAACGCGTACGGCAACCCCAGTTGCGCGGCCAGCTGCGCGCCGAACAGCGAGGAGCCCAGAATGTACAGCGGCACAGCATCTTCCGCGCGCGGCACCGCCTGCACGCCCGGTATGCGCGAATCCCCGGTCAGATAGCCCTGCAATTCCAGTACGTCCTGCGGAAAGGTGTCGGCCGAGGAGTGGTCGCGGCGCAGCGCGAACATCGTCTTCTGATCGCTGCCGGGCGCACGCCCCAGGCCCAGATCGATCCGGCCCGGATACAACGTCTCCAGGGTGCCGAACTGCTCGGCGATCACCAGCGGCGAATGATTGGGCAGCATGATCCCGCCCGCGCCGAGCCGGATGCTCTCGGTCTGCCCCGCGACGTGCCCGATCAGCACACTCGTCGCACTCGACGCGATCGAACCCATGTTGTGATGCTCGGCATACCAGACCCGCCGGTACCCGCTGCGCTCGGCGGCGCGGGCCAGGGCCACGCTGTTGTCGAAGCTGTCCCGCGCGGTCCGACCGGGTGCGATGGACGCGAGATCGAGGATGGACAGGGCGAGGGGCATACGTCGCCGCCTTTCGAGGATCGGTAACCGGAGGGACTCACCGGATGGAACGCTCCGGCACCGGCCGTACATTCCGCACGGCCGTCGCGGGACGCCCGCACAACGACTTCCAGCCGAACCGATCACAGCGTGTCGGCGGACACGACCTCCCGCGACATCCGGTCACCGGACCCCAGATACCCGGCCGCGCCCGCGAACAGCGCGAGGGTGAGCCAGATGTACGCGTTGTGATACAGCGTCGAATGCTGGTGATAATCGAAGACGCTGCTCGCTCGCACATCCAGCAGCGGCAGCACCCCGCCCGAGGCGATCACCGCCGTCGCCACCGCGATCGGCGCGGTCACCACGCCCGGCCGCCGGATCGCCAGATCGGCCAGCACGATCAGCGCCGGGGCGAGGAAGACCCAGTGATGCACCCAGCTGTACGGGGAAACCGTCGTCATGGTCAGTCCGCACAGCGCGACGGCGGCCAACTCGTCGCCCGCCCGGGACAGCCGCCGGGCCAGCGCCAGGCAGATCACGGCAATCGCCGCCGCCGCGACGAGCCACAACACCTGATGGATCCCCGCGACGCCCACGGTGCGCGCGAGCAGTCCGCGCAACGACTCGTTGGAGTTGTTCTGCGGCACCCCCACCCGCGCGGGATCGGCGAACGCACCGCTCCAGAACGTCATCGAATCGCGCGGCATGACCAGCGCACCGACCAGCACGGTCGCGGCGAATCCGCCGACCGACATCCCCGCCGCCCGATACCGCCCGGTGACCAGCAGATACAGCACGAAGAACAGGGGCGTCAGCTTGATTCCGGCCGCGACGCCGGTCAGCACGCCCTTGCATCGCGCGGAATCCGGCAGCGCCGCATCTACCAGCACGAGCATCAGCAGCAGGATGTTGACCTGCCCGAACGCCGTGGTCTGCCGGATCGGCTCACACCACATGGCCAGCCCGGCGATCGGCACGCCCAGCGCCGCCATCCGCAGATCGCGCCGATAGCCCAGGATCGACAGCGCCGCCCACGCCGAGACGACGACCATCGCGGCATTGCCCAATCCCGCGACCCAGGACCGCACCACACCGGCCAGCCCGGCCAGCGGCACGAACAGCAGGGCCGCAAACGGCGTGTAGACGAATTCCATCACCCCGCGGGTATGTCCGAGCAGCGGTGTGTCGTATAGCGAGATCCCTTGGGAGACACGATGTCCCGCGATCTGGTACACACCGAGATCGGTGAGGTGCAGCATCGAGCGCGGCTCGCGCAGCACCAGGTCGAGGTAGTACCCGCCCGCGATCACGCCGACCACCGCGACGGCCCAGCACACGGAAATCGGAATCGCGCGACGCGGCGGCTTCGAGCGCGCCGCGGACGGGATCGTCGGTTTCTCGATCGTCGGCAACGACACATCCACTCCAGCATTCGACGCCCGTGCGCCCCACACGGTAGCGACCCTCGCCCCGACGGCCTCACCCGGCCACCACGCGGACCTCACTCGAGATGCGGCGGTTCCCACTCGTTCGGGTGACCGTCCACGGACGGGTCGTAGAGCACGATGAACCGGAACTGCCGCGGCGCCGAGAGCGGGAACGGACCGACGCTCAACTCCTCGCAGGTGTAGCGGTCGCTGCTCATCGTGCGTACCCAGGTCGGCGGCCCGCCCTGCTTGTCGAGCCATTTCTGGAAGACCGATCGTGCCGGTTTGGCGGCCATGATGACCGACATCAACGGTAATGCGTCGAGTTCACCGGCAGTGGAGACGAACCGAAGACTCTCACTCATGCCGGAAATCTTCTCACCTACCGGCCGAAACGAGCGTCAGCCGCGACCGTGGCTGCGTTCGTAGGCTTCGCGTTCTCGTGCCGCGCGAGTGCGTGCGGTCGCGTCGGCCAGCGTCGGGTCCAGACCGTGCTTGGCCAGCCGGTAGCGGCGGTAGACGTAGGTGAGCGCGATCGCGAAGAACATCAGCGGCAGGAAGATCAGCGCCATCATCGCCCCGCCCATCCACAGCGGACCCGGGACCAGCAGGAACAGGCTCAGTACCACCGCCAGCGGAATCATCAGGCGCAGCAGGTAGCGGCGGGCCGCGCCGGGGCCGGTGAGATCGTTCAGCACCCATTCCGACATCGACTCGGGCAGCGTGGCGCCGCAGATGTAGCGCAACCGTTGCAGCGGGTTCGGCGTCCGGTCGCTCATCGCCCTCTCCTTCGTCTACTAAAAGATCGTGCACTAACTATTAACACAAAATCAGCGTCTACACATCCTCGCATACAGGATTATATGCCTGCTCAACTGTGATTATGGTTGCACCACCAGTTCCACACACCTACGATTCGTGTACTAATAGTTAGTGCAGTTAGACCTACCTGAGGAGAGGCAGAGTTGTGACATCCCGCATCGATGATCCACTGCGCCTGGACCGTCAGGTCTGCTTCGCGCTGGCACTGGCGAACCGTGCGGTTCTGGGTATCTATCGTCCCCTGCTCGAGCCAATGGGCCTCACCCACCCGCAGTATCTGGTCATGCTCGCCCTGTGGGGTGAGGCGCCGCTCTCGGTCAAGGAGATCGGCGAACTGGTCCAACTCGATTCGCCGACGCTGTCCCCGCTACTCAAACGTCTCGAATCCGCCGGATACATCAGCCGCCGCCGCGATACCCACAACGAGCGCGCCCTGGTCATCGACCTGACCGCGGCAGGCCGGGCGCTGCGCACCCGCGCGGAGCAGATTCCGCCCGCCGTCGTGGAACGTCTCGGCGTGACTGTCGAAGACCTCGAGGAGTTGCACTCGGTCCTGGGGCGGGTCAATGCCGCCGCCCGCCGTGCCGCGGCGACCGGATAACCCCTTCGCCACGCCCAGTCCCCCACCCGGACAGGGGATTCGATCATCACGGATGCGGCACGACTCGACGCCGGACGTCCCGAACCACTGGCCGAGCGGGCGGACACGCCTATCATGGAGGTGCCGCCATGGTCAGCGTTGCAAGGGGAAAATCATGGCCGAGATGAGTGTCGCCGAATTACTCGCAGTCTTCAAAAGTATGACGCTGCTGGAACTTTCGGAATTCACGCATGCGTTCGAGGAGGAGTTCGGCGTCTCCGCGGCCACCCAGGCGCCGGCTCCGGCGGGGCCCGGCGCGCCCGCACCCGCGGAGGCCGCCGAGGAGCCCGACGAGTTCGACGTGATCCTGGAATCCTTCGGGGACAAAAAGATTCAGGTGATCAAGGCCGTCCGGCAGATCATCACGGGACTGGGCCTGAAGGAGGCCAAGGATCTGGTGGAGTCCGCACCCGCGCCGATCGGCGAACGGCTGGACCGCGGTTCGGCCGAGGCGGCCAAGGTCGCATTGGAAGCCGCGGGCGCGCGGGTCACGCTGCGCTGAAACGGTTCTCGCCACACGTCCAGCGCATCCGGATCGGCGGCTCGACGACGACCCGCGGCGACTCCCGTCCGCCTTCCCGGTCCCTCAACGACGCCCTCTCGCACTGCGTCCTTGCGGTCGAGGCCGGCACGCACGAAACCGCACGGCAACGCCGATCAGGGAACTCCCTGCCACAGGCCCCGCGACACGACGTCGCGAATCCGATCCCACTGTTCCTCGAGGCTCATGCCATCCCTTCGAGTCGGTCGACCATCAGGACGGTAGTCGCTCGACCGCGAAGGGGATATGCCTCGGCGATCAGCAGGTCGGGCGAGCCGGCGCGGGATCCGTGCGAGAAGAGTGCCGAGACCCGAAAACGGCTGGGGCGGTGCTGATCAGGATGGTTCCGGCGGCCAGCGCGATACCCGACCACAACGGCAGGGATGCCGCCGGGGTACGGCTCAGCAGAGCGGCGCCGAGTGCGGAGCCGCCGGTGATGCCGAGCTGATAGGACACGACGTAGGCGCCGGACGGGATCTCCGGGGCGTCCGGAGCCGTGCGCAGCACGGCGTGTTGCAGGATTACCGGCAACGCCGCCGCGGCGGTGCCCCACAACATCACGAGGACGAAAACGATCCAGCCGACGTGTGCGATGCCGAGCGCTGTCACCGCGCACGTCAGCGTCATGGCCACGGTGAGAGCCGTACGACGCGGATGGGCGTCGAGCATGTGACCGACCAGACTCACACCGAGCAAGCCCGCGATGCCGTACCCGGCCAGAACGGCCACCAGCAGCGATCCGCTCAACCCGGCCGGCGCGACCAGCAACGCCAGATAGGTATAGCTCACGTAGTGGCCCACGACGAGTGCGATCGTGACGAGACAGACCACGAGAACCGTTCCGGCGCGGAGGGTTCCGCGGGTGCGTACCTCTCGCGGCGGTGGGGGCGTCTCGGGTAGCGCGACCCGCAGCAGGACCGCGATCGCGCCCGCCACACCGGCGAGCACGATCGAGGCTGCGCGCCAACCCATTTCGTGTGCCAACCCGGTGGCGATCGGCGCACCGGCGATCAGGCCGACCGAGGAACCCGCGAAAACCACCGCCGTTGCCCGGCCGCGCTCTCCCTCCGGCGCGTACCGGGCCGCGACCACGGGGATCTGCGACCACACGAGGCCGTGCGCCGCCGCGGCCACCCCGCGGGCCAGCGCCGCCACCGTGAAGTTCGGCGCAAGACCGAACACGAGCTGCGAGAAGGAAAGCAGCACAAGCGATACGGTGAGGGCGCTGCGCCGGTCCAGCCGCCGGGAGGCCCACACCGCGGGCAGCGTCGCCGCCCCGGCGGCGATCGCGTACGCGGTGAGCAGAAGGCCCGCGGTGGCGGGAGCGACGCGCAAACCGACGGCGAGATCGCCCAACGCGCCGATCGGGAACAGCTCGGCGGTCAGGTAGACGAACAGCGCCGAGCCCAGCACCGCCAATCGCCCGTACAGCGCACCGGTCGTGGTCGTTCGCGGTGCGGACATCTTCGTCATCGCGGCAGACGGTCCAGGAAGGCCGACACCTCCGCGGCCCACGGCCCGGCCTCCGCGGGGGTGAAGATATGACCGGCCGACGGATATTCGACCAACTCGGCGCCGGCGATGCCGGAAGCCAGCTCACGCACGGTATCCGGCAGCACGACCCGGTCCTCGCCGCTCACGATGACCAGGGTCGGCACGTCCACCGCGGCGAGCAGCGGCCGAATATCGGTGCGGCTCACCAACTCCACATGATCGGCGCTGCCGATGGGATGGTCGGCGCGGATCTGCCGGACCGCCGCCGCGTGCTCGTCCTCGGACAGACTCGCGAGCGTTCCGGGTGAGCTGGCGTAGCAGAGCAGTTCGGCCAGGGTGTCGAAATCGCCGCGCTCGGCCAGCTGCCGCCACACCCGGACCAGCGCCCGTGCCTGCGCGTCCGGATACACCAGCCCGACGGTGAGTACCAGCGCGCTGACGTGCTCGGGATGCCGGATGGCCGCGGTCACGGCGACAGCGGACCCCAGCGAGAGACCGACGATCGGAAATCGTTCGGCCCCGGCCTCCGCGGCGGCCGCGACCACGGTGTCGGCGAGTCGATCGATCGACAGCGGCTCGGTCGCCCTCGGTGTTCCACCGGCGCCGGGATAGTACGGTCCGACGAACCGCCGATCCGCGATGGTGTCGATGAGTGGTGTGAAGTTCTCACGGACGCCGCCACCGGCGCCATGGGCGAGTGCGACCACCGGACCGGTACCGCTGTCGACGACGTCCACCCGGTCCAACAACTGCCGACGCTGTGCTCGAGAAATCATGCGGCGAACCTAAGCGTTGACGTCGGCGTGAAGGTCAAGACGGATTCCGGACCGAGAAGGACGCGGCATGCGGATCGGTGAACTCGCCCGCCGCTCGGGCACGACGACGCGCGCACTGCGCTACTACGAGGAGCAGGGCCTGCTCGAACCCGAACGCACCGGCAACGGCTACCGCGACTACAGCGAGACGTCCCTGCTGCGAGTCCGCCAGATCCGGGCACTGCTCGACGCCGGATTCAATTCGCGAACCGTGGCGCAACTGCTGCCCTGTGCCAGCGGCTCGCGTCCACGGCTCGAATTGTGTCCCGACATCGTCGCGGCGATGCGAGCAACGTTGCGGCGCATCGAATCCGACCTGGAGACCCTCACCGGCCACCGTGCGACGGTGACCTCGCTTCTCGAGGGTGGATCATCCCCGAGTTCCGCCCGCGCCGATACGACGAGCGGATCGAGCGAGCCGCGATAGCCGCTCGGCACGTGACCGGTTGCTCGTTCCGGCGCGGCTCGGCGTGAACCTCACGCCGAGCCGCCGCCGGATGCCGGGCTGGTCAGGCGATGCCGCTGTCCTCGATGACGATCTTCGCGGACGTCGCGCCCGAGCGGCTGCCCAGGGCCTCGACCGCCTTGACGACCTCCGAACCCTCGACGACCTCGCCGAAGACGACATGCTTGCCGTCCAGCCACGGCGTGACGACCGTGGTGATGAAGAACTGTGAGCCGTTGGTGCCCGGCCCGGCGTTCGCCATGCTCAGCAGGAACGGCTTGTCGTGCTTGATCTGGAAGTTCTCATCGGCGAACTTCTCGCCGTAGATGCTCTTGCCGCCGGTGCCGTTGCCGTTGGTGAAGTCGCCGCCCTGGAGCATGAACTCCGGGATGACGCGGTGGAAGGGCGCACCCTTGTAACCGAACCCGTGCTGCCCGGTGGCCAGCTCACGGAAGTTGCGCGCGGTCTTGGGCACCACATCGTCGAAGAGCCGGAAGACGACCCGGCCGAGGTCCTTGCCGTCGGCCGATATCTTGAAGTACACGTTCTCACTCATGAGCCATTCTTAACATCGGTCACCGACGCGTCGAACCACCGCGGTACCTCTCGCTCCGATTTTGTTGTCGGACCCCCATGCGAACATATGTTCGTGTCAGGAGCTTCGGATGGTTCGGGGGTGCCGCCCGGGGGTGGTGCTGTGCGGGCGTCGATCCTGCATGCGGATCTGGATTCGTTCTATGCCTCGGTCGAGCAGCGGGATGATCGGCGGTTGCGCGGAAAGCCCGTGATCGTGGGTGGCGGGGTGGTTCTGGCGGCCAGTTACGAGGCGAAGGCGCACGGGATACGCACGCCGATGAACGGGCGTCAGGCGTTGCGGCTGTGTCCGCACTCGATCGTGGTGCCGCCGCGGATGTCGGCGTACGCGCGGGCGAGCCGGGAGGTGTTCGAGATCTTCCGGGATACCACACCCGAGGTGGAGGGCATCTCGATCGATGAGGCGTTCCTGGACGTCGGCGGGTTGCTGCGGCTCGCCGGGAGTCCGGTCGAGATCGCCCGTACCCTGCGCGAGCGCGTCCGCACGGAGGTCGGCCTGCCGATCTCGGTGGGCGTGGCACGCACCAAATTCCTGGCCAAGGTCGCCAGCGCGGTCTCCAAACCGGACGGCCTGCTGGAAGTGCCGCCCGGCGGCGAACTGGATTTCCTGCATCCGCTGCCGGTCGAAAGACTCTGGGGCGTGGGCGAAGTCACCGCGCGCACGTTGCACGAGCACGGGATCACCCGGATCGGGCAGCTCGCCGAACTCGGCGAGAAGGGTCTGTCCGGTCTGCTCGGTCCCGCGGCGGGCCGCCATCTGTACGCGCTGTCGTGGGCCCGCGACCCGCGCCGCGTCGACACCGGCCGCCGACGCCGTTCCATCGGGGCACAACGAGCCCTGGGCCGACGCACCCGCACCCCCGAAGAGATCGAGGCCTACCTGTCCGGACTCGCCGACCGCCTCGGCCACCGTCTGCGCGCGGCCGACCGAGTGTGCCGAACAGTGGTGCTGCGCTTGCGATTCGACGATTTCAGCCGAGCCACCCGCTCGCATTCCCTCCCCGCGGCCACCGACCACGGCCGCGTCATCGACCACGCGGCACACACCCTCCTGTCCACCGCCATGCCCACGATCCGAGAACGCGGCCTCACCCTGATCGGCCTGTCCCTGACCAACCTCGACGACGCCCGCACCATGCAACTCACCCTCCCTTTCGACCCCCGCCCCGACAACACCCTGGACACCACCCTCGACCAACTCCGCGACCGCTTCGGTGCGGGGACGGTCACCCGCGCGGCCCTGCTACACCGCGGCGAAGGGCTCTCGGTCCCCCTGCTCCCCGACTGACCTCATGCGGTCGCGGATGAGCCGGTCCCGCAGCCTCCCACGGGCTCACCGACCACGAAGTCACCGCAGGCAGGCAGCACCACGCGACGCCCGCCGGAGTCGAAACACGCAGGCGTGCAGCAAGTTCTGTCTCACCAGGTCGCAGCGAACTCCGCACGGCCGTCGTGAAAGCCTCGGAGAGTCAAGTCGGGAGTCCGCGGCATGCTCGAGGATGGTGACGCGGTTCCGGCCCTCGGAGCACACCCGAACACGAGGAAATACGCGGCGAATACACGCACCCGCGCCGGACGAACCGGTCCCGCGGGAGTGTCAGGAACTCATCGCCTCGGTAAGCGAGCTGGACGGCGTGCTCGATGTGGCCAGCGGTGACGAGACTTACTGAATCTCGTTGCCGCACAACCGATCAGGCAGGTACGACGCCATGTGCGCGGATGAGCGGCAGATCGTTGTAGGTGGCGATGCCGGGATCCGCCGCGACGACAGCGGGCACCGCGTTGATCACCGGCATGGCGGTCATGATGTGCCCCAGCTCCATGAAATCGGCCAGCGTCTCGCCCTGGAAATCGGGCGGCGGCAGGAAGGTGACGACGTTCTTCACCGTCGGACGCCCGTCCACCTGGAGTACCCAACCCATATCGTCGATGGTCCAATTCGGTTCCAGCGTCTGGCCTTTGCGCCACCGGACGTTCACATCGATCAGCGTCCGGCCGCCGGCGATACCCTTCCAGCTGGCGAACACACCCGCGACGCAACCGGCCGGGATGGTCCAGGAGTCCATCACGAGATCGGCTGTGGTCCGGGCATATTCGGGGTCGCAGCGCACCTCGTCGAGTTCCACGCCGAGCGCGTCGGCGATCATCCACACCGCCTCGCCGAAGACGCCGGTACCCTGCGCGGTCATCGCGGGCAGATCCGGATTGTCGATGGGCTGACCGAATCCGACCGGGCGCTCGGTGGCGGGCGAATCGTAGAAGGTGGTGTCGGCGGCTTCGCTGACGGTCACCTTGTCCACGCGATCGCAGATGCCCGCCGAGACGATCGCCAGCAGGTTCACGAATCCGGGGCTGATACCGGAACCGAACATCGTCGCACCGCCGCGGCGGCACGCCTCGAGAATCCGGTCCCGGCCCTCGCCCTGATTGTGGCCGGTGATGAACGACGCGGTCGCGACGACGTTGACCCCGGCGGACAGGATGCGGACCAGTTCCGCCACGTCGATCCACATCGGGTTGTAGATCACGCAGTCCGGTTTCAGCGCCAGCAGTGCGTCGACGTCATCGGTCGCGGTGACGCCGAGCGGGTCGATCCCGCACAGCTCGCCGACGTCGCGTCCGGCCTTGTCCGGCGACCACGCGTAGCAGCCGACCAGTTCCAGCGTCGGATTCGCGACGACGGCCCGGACCGAGGCCTTCCCGACATTGCCGGTCGTCCACTGGACGACCCGATACTTCTCAACCACGGACTCAGTCTAGAGACTGATTACCAAATTCAGCATGCATATTCTCAAATAGGAGAATCTCAATCTCATGCGAGCGGGATCTCCGACGGGCGGCACGCGTCCAGGACCGCGGCGATGGATTCCTCGCCCGGCCGAGCCGCCACGACCCGGACGATCGCGGTGTCCAAACCCTTTGCCAGACGGCCGAATCCGGCCGCGGCCCCCGATGCCGGCCCGAAATAGCCCACCTGCCGGGCAAGCTCCACCGGGAACGCCTCGATCAGCTCGTCCGGCGAGGCTCCGCGATCGCGACGTTCCTCCAGTTCGGTCAGCGCGTCGTCGAAACCCATCCGGCCGAAGTGCCCGCGATAGCCGAGAGATTTGTTCGCCCCGGGCGCTGCCAGCGCGTATCCGATCAGGGCCCCAACCAGACCGCGGCGGGCGAGATCCTCGTCCTCGTCCACGCAGATCCGGATGTACTCGATCATGGACACCTCGCCCGGATCGCGACCGGCCGCCCGCGCACCCTGCACGACGATCTCCCGATTGGCGGCGACCTGCTCGGCGGTGCACCAGTTGAACGACGCGGCATCCGCGGCCTCACCCGCCAGGGCGAGCATGTTCGGGCCCAGAGCACCAAGTGCCACAGGCACTTTCGGCGGCGTCGCCCCGAGCGCGACACCGTGCAGATTCACCGCGCGCCCCTCGTGCTCGACCGTCTCACCGGCCAGCAGCGCGCGCAGCGTCACGAGCCATTCGCGCATCGTGCCGAGCGGCCGCAGATTATCCGGCAGTCCCAGCGACCGCCGGAAATCCGGCGAGTGCAGCGCGCCGGAGCCGATCCCGAGCACGAATCTGCCGCCGCTGATCTCGCCGACCGTCGCCGCGCAGGATGCCAGCGCGGGCACCGACCAGTAGCCGATCGGGACGACCGAGATGCCGGTCCCGATGCCGCCGGGCACCAGATCCGCGGTCGCGGTCGACCACTGCGCGCAGATGTGCGTCGCCTCGCGGCCGATCGAGGCATTGGTCCACACACTCCGATACCCCTGCCGGGCGGCATGCCTACCCAGCTCACGGTACTGATCCCAGGACAAACTCAGGCCCCGATCAAGACCGACCCCAATCTCCATGGCACACCTTCCGTCGTCTCTCACATCACCCGCACGCAGATTCGGACGATAACCTTCATGGCGTGTTCGGGGTGCGACGACAGGGCCGGAAGTTCTGGTCCCAGCCCCCGATGCTGCAAGAAGGTGGCAATGAGCGGTCGGGCACGCGGTGCGAGCAGGGCGCGTAGGCGGCAGCCCCTCACCTGCCGCGAAGGAGGCACAGTATGACCACGCTGCGACAGCGGCTCACCCGCGCGGTGGACGCGCGTGCGCGAGGTGGCGTCGCACTCGGCGCCCACGACATCGATACCGTGCGG
This sequence comes from Nocardia miyunensis NBRC 108239, assembly GCF_001613065.1. Classification (GTDB taxonomy): domain Bacteria; phylum Actinomycetota; class Actinomycetes; order Mycobacteriales; family Mycobacteriaceae; genus Nocardia; species Nocardia miyunensis. The sequence goes on along the minus strand of NZ_BDBQ01000027.1, from coordinate 52,925 downwards.
GATCTGCGCGTGCCGATGCGGGACGGCGTCGAACTGCTCGGCGATCTGTATCGGCCCGTCGATGCCGACGCATCCCTGCCGACGATCGTGATCCGCGGGCCGTACGGGCGGCGCGGCGTGCTCGGCGGCACGGCCCGCGCACTCGCCTACGAGGGATTCACCGTGTTCTTCCAGAGTTGCCGTGGCACTTGGGGTTCGCAGGGCCGGTTCACCCCGCAGGTCGACGAGCAGCGCGATGGCATGGACACGCACCGGTGGGTGCGCAAGCAGCCCTGGTTCACCGGACATCTGGCGACGTTCGGTGAGAGCTATATGGGTTATACGCAGTGGGCCGTCGCGGGCCGGATGCAGCGCGAGGATCCGGACAACGCCCCCGAAGCTTTGGTCCTGCAGATCACCATGCCGGATTTCGGCGAAATCACCTGGGACAACGGCGCTTTCTCCCTGCGCAACGCCCTGGGCTGGAGCCGCATGATGGATCTGATGGACCGCGGCGGGCTGGCGCTGCTGGGCATCGTCCTGCCGGATCGCAAGCTGGACAAGGCATTCGACGCACTCCCCCTGAACCGAGGCGACAGCACCGCCACAGGACATCCGATCCACTGGTACCAGGACTGGGTCCGGCACGAGCGACTCACCGACGAGTACTGGAGGTCCCAGTCGCACACCGCCTCGGTGCCCGATGTCACCGCGCCGGTGCTGATGGTGACCGGGTGGTACGACATCTTCCTGCCGTGGCAGCTGCGCAATTATCGGCAGCTGGTCGAGGCGGGCAATCCGCCGCGCCTGACCGTCGGCCCGTGGGGGCATATGTCGCGCGGGAAAGCCGCTCCGGCACACCGGGATACGATCGAATTTCTCCGAGAGGCGTTCGGGGACGAAGCATCCGGACGAGCTCCGGTGCGCGCGTTCGAGACCGGCGCGAAGACCTGGCACGAATTCGAGGTGTGGCCGCCGGAGGGCACCGCCGCGCAGGACTGGCTGCTGCACGCGGGCGGCGGACTGTCCACCGAAGCAGCGGCGGGCGGCGCGACCCGCTACACATACGATCCGCAGAACCCGACTCCGGCGGTGGGCGGACCGAGCCTGGCGCCCGGCAAAGGGCCCACGGACAACACCGAGCACGAGCGTCGCGCGGATGTCGCGGTCTTCCGCTCCGACCCGCTCACGGCCCCGCTGGAGATCGCCGGAGAGCCGGTCGCGCACATCCGAATCCGTTCCAGCGCACCGAGTTACGACGTCTTCGTGCGCATCACCGATGTGCACCCGGACGGGCGGGCGATCACCGTCTGCGACGGCATCCGCAGGGTCGGCTCGATCGGCACCGCCGCCACCGATCCCGAACCGGACGCGGACGGATTCCGTGAGGTTCCGGTGCATCTGTGGCCGGCGTTCCACAGCTTCGCGGCCGGACATCGCGTCGGGATCCAGGTGAGCTCCGGGGCGCATCCGCGTTACGCCCGCAATCCGGGAACCGGCGAGCCCGCATTCGACTCCTCCGCGACAGTCGTTGCGCACCAGGAGATCTCACATTCGGGCCCGGCCGCCTCGGGTATCTCGCTGCCGGTGTGGACGCGATGACGACGCCACCTGTCCCGTCCCTCGAGTGGGCGTTCGAGGCCGAGGCCGACCTGGGTCCGCTCGAGGATCACGGGCACACCCGGGCCGGGCATCGGCGCGTCATCCCGATCGTCGGCGGGACCGTCCGCGGCGCGTTCGAGGGCCGGATCCTGCCCGGCGGCGCGGACTGGCAGCTCGTGCGCCCCGACGGCACGATCGAGGTCGACGGCCGATACACCGCGCAGGCGGCCGACGGGGACCTGCTCTACCTGCACGCCGTCGGCCTGCGCAGCGGTCCGCCGAGGTGCTGGAAGCGCTCTTGGGCGGTGAACCGGTCGATCCCGCGGACTACTATTTCCGCGCCACGATCACTCTCGAATCCGCCATCCGCCCCGAATTCGAGCGGTCGCTGTACATCGCCTCCTACGTGCGCGAGGCACGCCGTGTGCGCTACGTCGCCTACCGCGTGACCTGATCACCCGCCCTCGGCGCGTTCGCAGCGGGTTCTCAACTCGCACATGTCCCACGTCCAGGTCGGCCGATGAGAGTGGACGCATCGGCACCCGGATCGGCCGGGTGCCCCGCTACCGCTCGGCGTGGGAGGTCCGGATGAGTCACGTCCTCACGGCCTCCCGCGCAGAGCCGATCCGGACGTCCGCTTCGCCGTCCGGCTGCGAAACCACCGAGTACACCGGGCCGCTGTCCGGTACCGCGACGCAGGTCGCGGCGGCCAGCCGTTCCCCGCTCACCGGCGGTGAGCAGTCCCGGTCGTGCGAGCACATCCTCGATCACGGCGCTGCCGGTTCCCGCGCGATGACGCCGGACCGAGCGACTTCGGCTGTCCGCGAGGACGATCGAGCCGGAGCGTGTTCCACCGAATCGGACGAAATTCCCGACGCCGAGCAGGATTCCGCCGAAATCCCGGTCTCGACAAGGGGATTCGTTTTCCTCGTCGGCATCGCTGCGTTGGTTCCGTGTGCGCTTTCCTCGCTCGGCGAGGTGGATCACGGGATCGCCGATGTGCTGGGGTTCGGCCTGTTTCTCGTGTTGTCGCGGGTATTCCTGCTGATAGCCGGGCTCGGGCTGCTGGCCAACGGGGTCATGGTCGTGCGCCGCGAGGGGATGCGAGTGGCTACCGCGCTGGCCGGGGTGGTCGGGCTGGGCCTGCTCGTGCTGTCGATGGCGTTGCGGGACATGGTCGAACCCGGGACGGACTGGTTGTCGACGGTCGCCGGGGCGATCGTGGTGCTCGGCGCGTTTCTCATCGCCCAACTGATGGGGTACACCGCCTACGCGGTGCTGTACGCGCGGCGATCCCGGTCGGTCGGCGGCGAGGTTCTCGTCGTCCTCGGCTGCGGGCTGGACGGTGCGCGCGTGACGCCGCTGCTGGCCTCGCGGCTGGATCGCGCGGTGCGGGCGTACCGCGCCGAGGTCGCGGCGGGAGCGGATCCGATCGTGATCACCTCCGGCGGACGAGGGCCCGACGAGAGCGTTCCCGAGGCCGACGCGATGGCCGATTACCTTGTAGCACAGGGAGTTCCGGCAGACCGGATCGTCCGCGAGCGCGAATCGCGGACCACCGAGGAGAACCTGCGCTACTCCGCCACCGTCGCCCGCGAGCGCGGCCTGCTGCGCGATGGTCGCCGAATGGTCGTCGTCACCAGCGATTTCCACGTGCTCCGGGCCGCGATGCTGAGCCGTCGGCTCGGTCTGCGCGCCCGGGTGGTCGGCGGCCGGACCGCCCGCTACTTCGTCCTCACGGCCTTCCTGCGCGAATTCGCCGCCTTCCTGGACCTGCATCGCCACACCAATATCGCCGTCGCCGCACTGCTGATCCTGCCCGCGGTGGTCGGTTCCATCGCCGTGCTGTCCTGATTCAGCGGGACATCCCCTCGGCCTGCGCGAGCGCCCTGAGCTTGGCCAGCGCCCGGTGCTGCGCGACCCGCACCGCACCGGGCGTACTGCCCACGGTGGTCGCGGTCTCCTCCGCCGACAGGCCGACCACCAGGCGCAGGATGAGAATCTCGCGCGTCCGCTCCGGGAGCGTAGCCAGCAGAGCGTTCATCCACCGGGTCTCCTCGGACTCGATGGCACGCTGCTCGGGCCCCTGATCGGTGCAGGCGACCTCGGGAACCTCGCCGGTCGCGCAGGACTTGTCCCGAGCGACGCCGCGACGCGCATCGGCCACCTTGTGCGCGGCGATCCCGTAGACGAAGGCCATGAACGGACGGCCCAGATCCCGATAGCGCGGCAAGGCCGTGACCACGGCCAGGCACACCTCCTGCGCGACGTCGTCCGCACAGATCTGCCCCCGCTCCGCGTAGCCGACCCGCGCCCGGCAGTACCGCACCACCGGCGGACGAACGATCTCCAGCACGCGGGCCAGAGCCGGACGCTCGCCCCGCGCCGCTGCGCCGACCAGGGCGTCCAACTCGTCGCCGACCGGAGGCGATTGCGGCTGCGCCGCACCCTCGAACGGTCGAACCCGTTCCGGCGCAACGCCGAACACCTCGGGGGCATTCTCGGTCAGGGTCACGGCCGACTCCGGTAGCGCCGAGGAATCCGTCGTGGAGACGGTCACCGCGTCAGCGCTGTCGCGCCGTTCGCACAATGCGTTAGCCACAATCGAACCCCACTGTTTCGAACACCCCGAACCAGGACGCGCGACATCCGTCCCGAACCCGACCTCAGCTCTGGCGAAGCTGAAAATTTCTATGACAGAACGTGTTTCACACTGTGCTCACACGACGGCCGGATTCAAGTATGCCCAACATTCACTGGTACGAAAGGGCCTACCGAACACCTGAGGCTCTTCGGCCCTTCGATAAGGGACTTTCGACCATAACCCCGGACACCACCCCCGGGTTCAGGAGGGATTCGATTCTCCGCGAACGACTCCGGAGCGCTACCGCGCCCACGCCCACGAAATCGGCAGTCCGCCAGCGCTCATCGCGGCTGGAACCGCTGTGCCCCGTCGATTCGCACCACCTCACCGTTGATGTTCGCCGTCGGGCCCCGGATCCAGTTTCGCGATCCCACCCAATCCACCGACGCCGCCGGTCACCATTGGCTAGGTTCCAGTCCATTTCGGCTCGCGCTTCTCGGCGAACGCCGTGGCGCCCTCCTGCGCGTCCTTGGACTGGAATACCGGAATGACGAGTTCGAGCTGCTTGCGCCACATCTCCTCGGTGGACCAGTCGCTCGACTTGACCAGGACCTCCTTGGTCTTGGCCACCGCCAGCGGCCCGTTCACAGTGATCCGCTCGGCCAGCGCCAGCGACTTCTCCAGTGCCGCACCGGGTTCGGTCAACTCGTTCACCAGGCCGTAGCCCGCCGCCGCCTCGGCGGTGAAGCTCTCACCGGTCAGCGCCAGCTCCATCGCCTTCTGATACGGGATGCGATGCTGCAACCGCAGCAGACCGCCACCGGCGGCGACCAGTCCCCGTTTGACTTCCGGGATACCGAATTTCGCGGTCCGCGAGGCGACGATCAGATCGGTCGCGAGCACCAGTTCGGTGCCACCGGCCAGCGCGTACCCCTCGACCGCCGCGATGATCGGCTTGACCGGCGGCCGTTCGGTGAAACCGAGTCCGCGACCGGGCACGATCACCACCTCACCGGCGGTGAACGCCTTCAAATCCATTCCCGCGCAGAAGTTTCCGCCCGCACCGGTCAGCACGGCCACCGAAAGCTCCGGACTCTCGTCGAGTTCGTCGATCGCGTCGGCCAAACCCTGACTGACCGCGCTGTTGATCGCATTGCGCGCCTGCGGCCGGTTGATCGTGATCACCAGCGTGCGCCCGCGACGTTCCCGCAACACTTCATCGGACATCTCAGACCTCCACCACGAGCGCGCCACCCTGGCCACCGCCCGCGCACATCGCGGCCACCCCGATGCCGCCGCCGCGCCGCCGCAGCTCGTACAGCAGCGTGGTCACCATGCGCGCGCCCGAGGCCGAAATCGGATGTCCCAGACTGCATCCGCTGCCGGAGAAATTCACCAGCTCCGCATCGATACCGTGTTCCCGGCACGCCGCGATCGGCACCGAGGCGAAGGCCTCGTTGATCTCCCACAACGCCACATCCGAGACCTTCAGACCCGCACGCGCGAGCACCTTGCCGATCACCTTGCCCGCGGCCAGCCCGTTGTCCGCCGGGGTCACCGCGGCATTGGCCCAGGCCCGCACGGTGCCCAGCACCTCGAGCTTCTCGGCGGCCGCGAAATCGTCACCGACCACCGTCACCGCGGCGGCGGCATCGTTGATACCGCTGCTGTTGCCCGCCGTGATGGAGAATCCCTCGATCTCCGGATGCAGCACCGGCAGCGCCGCCAGACGCTCCAGAGTCGTTCCGCGCCTGGGGAATTCATCCACCGCGAAATCGACGACCGAGCCGTCGAGCTGCTGCACCTTGATCGGCACGATCTCCTCGGTGAACTTGCCCGCATCGATCGCCGCCACCGCGCGCTGATGCGAACGCAACGCCCACGCATCCATCTCCTCGCGGCTGATCCCGGCCTTCTTCGCGGTATTCCACCCGACGGTGATCGCCATATCCAGGGTCGGCGCATCGGGCGTCTCGGGATGCGAGGGCGGCATCCACGGCTCGATGAACTCCAGTTCGGCCTTACCCGGCACGCGCCACTTCATCAGCGGCGAGGTCGACAGCGACTGCACACCGCCCGCGACGATCACCCGTTCCATATCCGACAAGATGTGCGCCGCGCCATTGGCGATCGCGGTCAGGCTGCCGGTGCAATGCCGATTCACCGCCTGCCCGGGAACACTCTCCATCCCACAGGCCACAGCCGCGTACCGGGCCAGATCGCCACCGCCGTAATTCAACTCGGCCAGAATGACGTCGTCGACCACCGCCGGGTCGATCCCGGCCCGGCGCACCGCCTCGGGCAGCACGGTGGTCGCCAATGTCTCGGCGGGCACATTCGCCAGCGCCCCCTTGAAAGATCGTCCGATCGCGGTCCGGACCGCGCCGACGATGACGGGTTTCGCCATACCTCACAACCTCTGAACACTAGGGCCACACCACTCGGGAACGGCGTCCGCACCCTATGCTATACAGTACGGCATACTGTATCTATCTTGGTCCGTCACGTCCAGAGTTCGGAATCCAGTGAATGCCGCGCCACAGCTCGACGCGACACCTCAACCATCCCGATGCCCGGCTTCACCGAGCCGCCACATACAAACCCGACCTCCGGCAGCGCCCCGCCATCAAGCAGTCGCACACCGCCGCCGCCCGCCCAATGTAGACATCTGTCTAGTCACGTGTCAATGGCAACGGTCCGGGCCGAAACCGACACCGCGCACACGATGGGCAGAATTTCCCTCGCTCCGATCACCCTCGCACGGCGGTGCCGAATGTCGTTGCTGCGTAGCATGTTCGGGCCGCGCCGAGCCATCGGGCGAGCGCGCCGACGAGGTCGTCACGATTGACCGGCCGCGCGGCGGGGTTGACCCACGCGACGTAGCCGTCCGGGCGAACGAGCAGTGCGTCGACCGCGGAGACGTCGCCGAAGACGGGCAGATGCCACCGGCCGCGAGACTCCGCGAGCCCGAGCCTGGCGTCGACGAGATCAACACGGTCCGCCCACGGCGCGAAGGCCTCGGACAATCCATCGGCCCCCAGATCGATCAGCACGGGACGCGCCCGGCGCAGCAGGTCGAACAGGTGCGCGTCGCCGTTGTCGGTGGTGAGAGCCAGGTCGGGCGCTCGGCGTCCCAGCAGCGGATGGGCCTCGCCCAGGGGATAGCGCAAATCCAGTCTGCTCAGAATTCCGCTGAGGCGCAGGCACACTTCGGGCACGGTGAGCATGTCGGCGACGACGTCGCGTAGTGCGTCGTTCTGCGTTCCGGGTTTGATCAGCGCGGTCTGAGCTTTGGTCAGGCGCAACACCGCCGCCGCGATCGGGTGCCGTTCGGCGTGGTAGGTGTCCAGCAGCGAGTCGTCCGCGCCGCGCCCGAGTACCGCGGCGAGTTTCCAGCCCAGATTCACCGCGTCCTGGATCCCGAGATTCAATCCCTGCCCACCGATCGGGGAGTGCGTGTGGGCCGCATCGCCCGCGAGGAAGACCCGCCCCCTGCGGTACTCGGTGACCTGACGGAAGCCGTCGGAGAAGTGTGAGGCCCAACGCGCTTCGCGCAGACCGTGATCCGTGCCCAGTCCGTCGCGCATGACCTCGCGCAACTCGTCCAGCGTGACCGGCGCCGACCGATCGGCCGGGGGCGTCGCGCGCATCAGGCTCAGGCGGAACCACTCCGGTTCGGCCCGCGAGATCTGATAGGTGCCGATGCGTTCGTTGCGGCCGAAGACGCCGTTGCCATCCGGCGGGGAGTCCAGCCGGACATCGCCGACCACCCAGAACGAGACCGGCTCGTCGCCCGGAAACGGGATGCCGCACAGCTTGCGCACCACGCTGTGCCCGCCGTCGCAGCCGACGAGATAGTCGGCGCGGATCGAGGCCGGACCGGCCGGACCGTCGAGCAGGACCTCGACCCCGTCGTCGTCCTCGCGCAGGCCCGTCACGGCGGTGGACCACGCGATCCGGACGCCGAGTTCGGCCGCGCGGGCGGCCAGAATCCGCTCGGTCTGGTGCTGCGGCAGGATCAGCGCGGCGGGCCAGTCCGGATCGAACCGGTGCGGGGCCATCGGCAGGCCGGAGAACAGGACGCCGGGCAGGGTCTTGCCGCGACTCCCGAACTCCTCGGCCAGCCCGCGCTGCGCGAAGATCTCGAGGCTCCGGGCATTGATGCCGGGTGCCCGCGACTCACCGACGGTTCCCGCCGGGCGGCATTCCACCACGACGACTTCGATTCCGCCGAGCCGCAATTCGGCGGCGAGCATGAGACCGGTCGGCCCGGCCCCCGCGATGACGACTCGTGCCCGTGCTGTCGAAATATCAATATTCATAGGATCCTATGTACCACAGGATAGGATCCTATGTAAACTGGCGGCATGGCGAACACCTCGATGCCGGGGCTGGCCCGGCTGATCAACCGGGCGGCGCGCACGCTCGCACGCGACGGAGACGCCGCGCTCCGCCCCCTCGGACTGCGATACGCCCAGGTCCCGGTCCTGGCACTACTCCGCGACGGCGCGGAACTGACCCAGAAGGACCTCGCAGAGGCCACCGGCATCGAACAGCCCTCCATGGCCCAGCTACTCACCCGGATGGAACGGGACGGGCTGATCCGCCGCACGCCGAACCCCAGCGATGCCCGCAGCCGGACGATCACGCTGGCCGACGAGGCCACCGGGCAGCTGACAGCCGCGCGTCAGCAGTTGGCCGAACTCGACACCCGAGCCGTCGCCGGGTTCACCGCCGCCGAGATCCGAACTCTCACAGAGCTATTGACCCGGCTGAACAACAATCTGGACCCCGAATAAGCCTCGGCGCACGTCCGGTTCCGGAACGTGAAAGTACCGGTCGCGCAACCGGCCTGCCTCCACGAAACCGACGACCTGCGACATCCGCGCGCTCCTCACCAGTCTTCGCCCGGCATGCGACACGGCTCACGAAGTTGGACAGTTAATACTCCAGTAATATAAACGGTAATATCGAACAGCTGGGCCGGGCAGCAGGTTCCGCCGAATTCGGCCGACCGCACGAGCTACCGTGGGCTCTACCGGACAATTACCGTTACGCTTACGATATTGCCGACCACATTCCGGTCCGGAGGCTTCCGATCCGCAAACCCGCGGGCGAGACGCCGCGGTCCGGGCCACACGGGTCGCGACCCGAGAACAGCAGGAGGGCATGTGACCGGCCGATTGAACGGCAAGGTGGCTTTCATCACCGGAGCAGCGCGAGGGCAGGGACGTGCGCACGCGGTGCGTCTGGCGAGCGAGGGAGCCGACATCATCGCCGTCGACCTGGCCGGTCCGCTGCCGCCCGCGGTGCCGTACGACTCCGCGACGCCGGACGATCTGGCCGAAACAGCCCGCCTGGTCGAGGAGACCGGCCGACGCATCGTCACCGCCCAGGCCGACACGCGCGATCTGGACGGCCTGCGCAAGGCGGTACAGGCGGGAGTGGAAACCTTCGGCCGACTCGATGCCATCGTGGCGAACGCGGGCATCTGCATTCCCGAGACGTGGGACGAGATCACTCCGGAGTCGTTCCGGGATGTCATGGATATCAACGTCACCGGTACCTGGAACACCGTCGTCGCGGGCGCGCAGCACATCATCGACGGCGGTCGCGGCGGATCGATCGTGCTGATCAGCTCCGCGGCCGGAATCAAGATGCAGCCCTTCATGGTTCACTACACGGCCAGCAAGCATGCGGTGACCGGTATGGCTCGTGCGCTGGCCGCCGAATTCGGCAGGCACTCCATCCGCGTCAACAGCCTCCATCCGGGCGCGGTCAACACGCCGATGGGCGGCGGCGACATGGTGGCCGGGCTGGGCCGGGTCTTCGAGACGAATCCCCAACTGACGCACATGATCACGTCGTTCCTGCCGGAAGGGATCGCCGACCCCGAGGACATCGCCGCGACGGTGTCCTGGCTCGTCAGCGACGACGCGCGCTTCGTCACCGCCGCGCAGATCGCGGTCGATCTCGGGTCCACCCAGTACTGACGGACTCACACCACCGAACCACTGCTCGACGAGTACGCCGCGCCGGCGGATACGGTACTCGCCAGGCAGTCCGGCCGCGCTTCTCACCAGCGCGGACACAAGGAATCCGACACCGAGGCCAACGCCTACTACGAGAACTTCAGCATCTCACCCGACGCCACTCCCCTCCTGGCCGCCGCGAGCGCCGAGGGCCGCCACAACGGCGCACCCGACGATCGCAATTTCGAATACGGCCTCGACCGGATCCTCGAACACGCCGACCGTCTCATCGGCGCGTCGGCGAAGCGGCCCGCCGCGAAATCCCCGGGGAAGAAAGCCGCGTCGGCGAAGTCACCGGCCAAGAAGACCGCGCCCGCGCAGCGGGGCCGGTCGCCGAGAGGCGAATGCGGCACGGGTTCGCGGTTGTGGGCTCCTCGGCCCGGATGCGACGATCACGATCGGATCCGCCGCCCGGCCGGACCGAAGGGATCGAAAGTGCCGAGAATCGCCGAAGCGCGCGACGCCGCCGAGCCGAGTTCTCAGGAACAGCGCGCACGCCACGTCCGCATGCTCACCGCGGCAGCCGAACTGGCCTCGGAGAAGGAACTGGCCCGCGTGCAGATGCACGACGTGGCCAAACGGGCCGGTGTCGCGATCGGCACGCTGTATCGGTATTTCCCGTCCAAGACGCACCTGTTCGCGGCGGTGATGGTCGACCAGCTCGAACGGCTGGCGGGCAAGTCCGCCCGCACGCCCGCCCACGACTCACCGCAGGAGGCGATGCGCCGGGTACTGGTCCGGGCCACCCGCGGGCTGCTGCGCCAACCGGCGCTGTCCACGGCCATGGTCATGTCGACCGCCACCGCCAATCACGACCTGGTGCCCGACGCGGGCCGGGTGGATCGGCTGTTCCGGCAGATGCTGCTGGACGCGGCCGGTATCGCGCAGCCGACCGAGGTGGAGACGACCTCGGTGCGCCTGCTGATTCAGCTGTGGTTCGGCGTGGTGCAATCCTGTCTCAACGGCCAGATCTCGCTGTCCCAGGCGGAATCGGATATCCGCCGGGGCTGCGAGTTGCTGCTGGTGGACCTGCGCGATCCGCGCCGGACCGGACCGGACGATGCGGACGGCAGCGCTCCGGCCCGGTCGTGAGCACCGGCTCAGACCTCGAGGCCGTGGCGAATCACTTTTCCGGTTGCGTTGCGCGGTAACGGTTTCCAGGTGAAGCGCCAGCGGCTGGGCACCTTGAAATACGACAGCCGCTCGGCGGCGTAGCCACGCAGCTCGTCCTCGGTCACCGAGGCATCGGGGCGAAGGACCACGACGGCGGAGACCTCTTCACCGAGATCCTCGTGCGGGGTGCCGATCACGACGCATTCCAGGACGTCGGGGTGCTCGTCCAGGCATTGTTCGATCTCGGTGGGGTAGACGTTCTCGCCGCCGCGCAGGATCAGATCCGAACGTCGCCCGACCAGACGCAGCAGACCGTTCTCGACGATGCCGAAATCGCCTGTCCGAAGCCATCGTTCGGGTGTTATCGCCGCATCGGTGGCCGACCGATCCTCCCAATAGCCGAGCATCACATAGGGACTCCGCACGCAGACCTCGCCCTCGACGCCGTCGAGTACCCGATTCCCGTCCGGGTCACGGATTTCCAGGTTCACGCCGATGATCGGACGTCCCAGGGTCCCCGGAAACCGCTCGAGCTCGGCAGGAGTCGCGACCGCGACCGCGGTACTGCACTCGGTCAGCCCGTAACTGTCCACCAGGGCCTCTCGGGCGAACGGAACCTGTTCTCGCAGACGTTCTTTGAAGGCGATCGAGGACGGCGCGGAGGCCAGGGCGAAGGCGGTGAGCGAGGACAGATCATAGGCGTCGAAGTCGCCGTATTCGACCAGGCGTGCGGCCATCGCGGGCACCGCACCCCAATTCGTGACGCGCTCGCGTTCGATCAGGCGCAGCACCTCGGCCACATCGAAAGCGCCCTGATACATCACGACCGCGCTACCGGTGGCCAGTCGCGGAACGACCAGATTGTGCAGACTCGCGATGTGGAACAGCGGTGAGGTGAGCAGGTATCGCAGCGAACTGGGCGCATCAGGATCGTAGGACTGCCCGGTGAATGCGGCGAGCGCCGCGTCGTTGAACCGGTGGTAGTCGGCGACGGCCAGAATGTTCCGCTGCGAGTGCAGTGCGCCCTTGGGCCGACCGCTCGTGCCGCTGGTGTACACGATGGCCGCGGGGTCGTCCTCGTCGATCTCGGTATGCGGCAACGGAAATCCGGCATTGCGGGCGAAGATCGCGGGCAGGTCCTCGGCCATCGTGAGCACCGGGACACCGGTATCGGCCGCGGCGAGGACCGCGGCCCGCTTGGCATCGGCGACCACCACCGCGGGACGACTGTGCTCGATGCCGAACGCGACTTCCCGCTCCACCCACCAGCCGTTCATGCACACGGTGATCGCACCGAGCACCTGCGTGGCCCAGAAGGCGATCACCCACTCCGGCGCATTGGCCGCGTAGATCGCGACGCGATCGCCCTTCCCGACGCCGAAGTCGTCGCGCAGCGCGACCGCCAGCGCCGCGACCGCCGCCGCGTGCTCGGCATAGGAGACCCTGCGGTCGGCGGTCACCAGGTAATCCCGCTCACCCCACCGCAGCGACGCGGTCAACAACTCCCCCACCGCACGTCCACGATGTCGCATCACCGGCATTCGCGCGCCGAGCACCGACTCCTCGACGAGTTCGAACGGTCCCCCAGGTCCCATGAGCGCGGCCATCGCCAGGTTCGGATCCCGCGGTGAATCTGTTCCGCCACTCATCGTGATGACCTTTCGTCCCGCCAGTCCTACCCGCCACACGATCGCACCTGCACCCGCCGACGTCCCGGCCCGATACCACTGAGCGAGACGTCCGCAGGCGATCTGACACTGGCGCGCACCGGGCGAGGCGAGGAAGTAGGCGGTCTCGGCGATACAGGCCGGGGCAATGGCGTTGGCGGTCAGACCTTTCGGACCGACCTGCGCGGACAGACCCGCGGTCCACGCGGCCAGGGCCGCCTTCGCCGCACCGTACGCACAATCGATCCGCACTGCCGTTCACCAGCATCACCGGCACCGTGATTCGCTTCGTGTATCGCGCACCGTACTCGTCATCCTGCTGGCGAATTCGGTCCAGTGGCCGAAATACACTGTAGGTCAACCAGTTCGGCGGGATCTTCAGTGCGTGGGCGGGATAGCGACGTCGCCCGGCAGCCGCAGATCGCTGCTGCGCGGGTTGTAGTCGGCCTGCACCTTGTAGTACCGGCCGTCGGGTTTGTAGGCGGCGTAGAAGGTGAAGGCGTGCGCACCATCGCCGACCAGCGGCGCGCCCCGCACGAAACGCTCCAGCACCGGATCCAGATGTCCCGGAAATGTTTCCCGAGAGAACCTGCGCGGGAAGCAGATTCGCCGGACGCCGGGATCGGACCAGGAGAACGTGCGATAGATCGTGTAGGCGTGCGCACCCAGCGCGGCGAGCTCGGCATCGCTCGCCGGGGCGAAGTCGAGCTCACGCAGGATCGCGCCGATGTCCTCGGGCGGCAGCTGACCGGGAGCCAGCAGTTGCGAGTACAGATTCAGGGTCCGGCCGAGGAAATCCACCGCCACCAGAAGGAATTTCCCGCCGCCCCAGCGGGTCAGGTGTTCGGCGTTCGCCCGCACCGCCTCGGGCATACCCGGCAGCGCCGATATCGTTGGCACGTCGAGCATTTCGCCGAGGGCGAGCCAGACCTTCTGCACGCCGGTGCCCACCGCGACGTCGACGCCGAACTGCACCGGCACCGCATCGGCCACCGCGGCCAGTACCTGTTCGAGGGGATGCCCGGTGAACTCGAGCAGGCCCGCCTCCCGCAGCGCGACCGTCGGGTCGGCGGTGAAGTGCATGAACCGCACGTTGACTTCACGTTCGCCGACCGGCTCGTTCGTCGTCCGCACCGCCATCAGCGCGTCCGGGGCCACATCGGCCAGTACATCGAGTACCGGCTCGACGCGCGACGCGTCGTATCGCGCATCGGCCAGTCGCGCGTATTCCCGGAGATCGTCCCGCAGATGTTGAGTCACAGCAGATGTCGGCATCGGACCAGTTCACCTCGCGGGCGTAGCGGATATGTCGAGTCTGCGGCACAGGATATCTCCGCACCGATACCTACCGGCAAGTAACGAGTATTCCGGGACTCGGCGTCGCACCCGATCGACCAGCTCAACTTTCGTCATGCATGGCGATTCCTCAACGCGGACAACGCATTCGGCAGATCACGATCCGCCGTGCCGGGTTGCGGCCACGACGCCGCCGTCGACGAGGAGATCGGTGCCGGTGATGAACGAGGCATCGGGACCGAGCAGGAACGCCGCTGCCGCCGCGATGTCACCGGCGGTGCCCAGCCGCCCGGTTCCCGACGCCTCGACCATCGCCCGCATCCCGGCGCCGGACTCCCCCGCCAGCTCCCGACGTCCCATCACGGTGCTGATGACGCCCGGACTGATGCTGTTCACCCGAGCCCCGCGCCGCCCCCAGGCCAGGCTCGCGGCCTGCACCCGCACCTGATTCGCCCGTTTGGCGATGCTGTAGGCGGCGCCCGGATCCGCGAGGCCGGGCCCGGCCAGGAACGGCAGGTCGATCAGCTCTTCGGCGGCAGTCGTCGCCAACGCGGCCTCGACCTCTGCGGGCACGTGCCCGGTGGCGAACGTCCCGGCCATGCTCGCGATCACCACACCGGCCCCACCCGGCGCGACGACCTTCGCGAACTCATCCAGTACGAAGGCCACACCGACCATGTCGACCGCCAGAATCGCCGCGGTCGATGCCTGCACCGGAGACAGCCCGGCCGTATGCGCGACTGCGGTCACCGAGCCCAGCTCGCTGGCCTGCCCCGCCAGCGCCGCCACCGAATCACGCTGGGACACATCGACTTTCCACGGATGAACCCGATACCCGTCACCGTCCAGGGCGGCGGTGACGCGGTCGAGAATCCGCTCGTCGAAATCGGCCAGTACCACCTGCCGACCCGCACCGAGGCGACGCACGATGGCCTCACCCATACCACCGGCGCCGATGACCACCAGAACCTCGCTCATCGCACTCCCTAGCTAAATGCAATACGAATCGTCTCGCTTTTAGCGGAGACTACACGCCTCGTACGCTTGCGGCCATGACCCAGTCCCGCCGCGGCCCCAAACGCAACGAGGCGTCCCGCCGGGCAATCCTCGAGGCGACGCGCGACATCCTGCGAACCGACAGTTACGACCGGCTGTCACTCGACGGCATCGCCCGCCGCGCCGGCGTCGGGAAACAGACGATCTACCGCTGGTGGTCGTCGAAGGCCGCGGTAGTGGTCGACGCGGTCCTGGACGGTTTCATCCCGACCCCGCCCCTACCCGAACCGAGCGGATCCGATATCGCCGTGGCATTGCGCGAATGGCTCATGGCATTCCGTGAGCAAATCGCCTCCCCCATCGGCCGCACCCTCTCCCGCGCCCTCACCGGCGCGGCGGCCGTGGACGACACCGCCGCGACGCGCCTGTACACCCACTTCACCGGTCCGCTACGCGAACACCTGCGCGAGCGACTGGCCTCCGACGCCGAACTACGCCCCGACGCGGACCATCTCGCCGCCGCCGACGCACTGATCGGCGCGCTGATCTTCCTCGCCCTCTCCCGCCAGCCCGCCGAATCCGATCACCTCGACGGATTGCTCGACATCGTCCTCAACGGGCTACGCAAACCGACCGGTATCCGCTGAGTAGATCCGCACTGCACGTGTGGAATCGCGCGCGGGTAGTTCGAATCCGAATAGCGTTGCAGGACATCGTCGATCAGAGTGTGCGAGGTGATCACGCTCGAACCGGGCATCGCGAACTCCCTCCGGCGGAATGGTGGTGTACCAAATGGATTTCGAGTTACAGTTCTTGATTGTGGAGTTCCCGGAGCTCAATCCTCAACTCGCGCACACCGCACGGGTCTATGACTACTGGCTCGGCGGGCACGACAACTACGAGGCGGATCGCCGCGCCGGTACACGTTCGGAACAGGTCCATCCGCATGTACGGGTGACCGCGCGGCAGAATCGCAGTTTCATGTTGCGAGCCGCGGAATTCTGCGCGGGACAGGGCATTCGGCAATTCCTGGACATCGGGACCGGCATTCCCACCGAACCGAATCTGCATCAGGTCGTGCAGCGGATCGATCCGGCGGCGCGGGTGGTCTACGTGGACAACGACGCACTGGTCCTCGCCCACGCTCGGGCATTGATGACCAGTACTCCGCAGGGCCGCACCACATATGTGCACGCCGACGTCCGGAAGCCGGACTCGATCCTCACCGCGCCCGAACTGCTCGAAACCCTCGACCCGACCCTGCCGATCGCATTGTCGCTGATCGCCGTGATGCATTTCGTGGAGGATGAACACTCCCCCTATGAGATCGTCGGTCATCTCCTCTCGGCGCTCGCCCCCGGCTCCTATCTGGTAATGACCCACGCCACACCGGATTTCGGCCCCGAGATGGCGGAAGTCGAACGGATCTACCACGAATCCGGCATGCCGGGCCAGATCCGCACCCGAGACGAATTCGCCCGCTTCTTCACCGGCCTGGAATGGGTCGAACCCGCCCTGACCACCCCGCACAAATGGCGACCCGCCATCGCGCCACCGGACAAAATGGACAATCAAGTCCAGTTCTACGCCGGGGTCGCCCGCAAAATATGAACCCCCGCAACGGGTTCGAGAGCTGCCCCACCCGATCCGCGACACGTCCGGCGACGGTGTCACGGAACGGCGGGCAGCCGAAGTCGGCTTGCCCGGACAGGTCGGGCCCGGGGTAATACCAAGCCCGGCCTGTCTTCCCGGCAACGCCCGACACCGATCGGACCCACGCTGGACGACGAGCGAATGGTCGCCGAACTCGACCACATCTACGCCGCACTGCGCTGTGGCCGACACTCCGACCTGCTCCCGAGCCTGTCCGCCCACACAGCGCAGTCTCCGTTGAACGAACGAGTGGCCAGTCAGACGATGATCGTCCTCCACCGCAGCGGTCGCCAGGCTGACGCACTGGAGCACCATCACCGGCTACGTCGCCGCCTCGCCGATCCGCTCGAAACTCTGCGCCCTCGATACAGATCGCCTGTCCTGACACCCGCCAGGCGCGCGGGCACTGGGAAACAACAGATATCACCGCAGCGGGATAACCTGCGAAACCTGGCAGGTACTCGGATCGATGGCTCGCCGACGAACCGTCCCAGGAAGGGGCCGAGGAAGCGGCCACGTCGGGTTCCGGCCGACGCGGCCGCTTTGGCAGAGTGGAGACCGTGAACTCCTCCCCCGGGTCGACATATCAGCCGCGACCGATGTCCAGCCGCACCGCCTACATTCTCGGCGGCGTCGCAGTCGTGATCATCGTGGCGATCGTGGCGTATGCGATGCATTCGAGCAGCAGCAATAGTCAGAAGGTCCAGGAAGACGGGTACGGCCCGGTGCACGATCCGGCAGTGAGCGCGCTGCTCGACTCGGACGGCGCGATCGTGCTCGGTAAAACCAATCCGGCGAAGACGATCGATATGTACGAGGATCCGCTGTGCCCGAATTGCGGATCGCTCGAACACTATTACGGGCAGCAGATCGCCAAGGAGATCGATGCGGGCAACCTCGCCGTGCGGTATCGGATGGTGAACTTCCTGGATTCGGAGTCGGGCACCAAGGACTATTCGACCCGCGCCATCGCGGCCAGCGACTGTGTCGCCTCGGCGGGTGACGGCCCGGCGTTCTCGAAATTCCATCAGGCGCTGTTCACCACCAAACAGCCCAGCGAGCAGGGGGGCAGCCTCAGCAACGATCAGCTGGCAGCGATCGCCAAGGATGCGGGCGCCTCGGAGGACGTGCAGCAGTGCATCGCCAAGGGCGACCGCGTCGACGAGGCACGCGACCACGCCGAGACGGCGATGACGGCTCTCAAGGGCGCCGTCGGACAGGTGCAAACCCCGACCGTGCTCCAGGGCAGCACGAACGTGGACCTCGGTAGCTCGACCTGGGTGACCAGCCTTTCGAAATAGCCGTATTCGGCGCCGAACCGCCCGGACGGCAACCCCAGCCGCCCGGGCGGTGTCCATGGACCCCGCGGACACGCTCCGGGTCAGGGATCCTCATCGATCAGCGCCTCGTAGACCCGGTTGCGCGCATCGGCGATGGAGTTGACGGTCTCGCGCAGTTGCCCGGCCATCGCGGCGTAGCCGGATCCCGCGGGAGTCCGGTCTAGTTCGGATTCCAGGCGACGGCGGAGCTTGTCGAGCGCTGCGATTCGTTCGCGTTCCACGGCGACGTCGATGACGGTCGGCGCCGGCGGGCGGTCCGGATGCGACATGTGCGGTGTCCTGTGGATCGCTACCGGACGGACGTCCGGCTGCAAGGCGAGCATCAGTGAATCCCCCTCAGCGACTTGGATTTTCAATAACAAGGCAGCCTGGCGGCTCGTTCTCGGGCGTCATGGATGCCAGCTCCGGACGGACGAACGCGCCATGTTCGATCGGATAGGTCAGGTCGACGGTGGACGGGTGCGGTGGTGCGGAAACACTTGCGGGACAGGGCCATAGGGCATCGAACGCCTCGATATCGGTGCGCGGAAACAGATATCGCTCACCCTCGCGGAGGGTGGTGTGCTCATCGCCGGTGGGACTCTTCCAGCGTAGCCGATCGGCATCGACGCGGTGGATCCGCCACGACGTCTCGCCCCGATCCGCCGCCGCCTTCAGACGATGATGACGTGTACACAACACGGCGAGGTTCGCCAGGACCGTCCCCCGGCGCGCGGCATCGAACGGAACACTGTGGTCCAGTAGCGATTCCGACGACGGCATGGTGCACCCCGGAAAACGGCACATCCCGTCGAGCGCGCGAACATCCCGCTCCTGCCACTGCGCCGGATCGGGCCGAGCGGACTCCTCCGGGCTGGTCGGATCCTCGATTCGCTCCGGAATCACTTGGAACCGAGCGTATTCCGCGATCCGGCGGACCAGCGCCGCATCGATCGGGCCATAGCCCGACAGGTGAGCCGGGGCATCCCCCTCGCCCAGGAGCGTCTCGGCGGGCACGCCGATCTGGATCAACGGCCGACGTGACGGCTCGGATTCCGGTGCGGTGCAGCCTTTCCCGCGGCCGCAGGCGCAACGCAGGCGCTGTGAGCCATCGGCCAGCGCCACCAGCGCATCGGCTCGCCGCTGCGGCATCGTGCGCGGATCGGCCTGGCACACTTGCAGACTCATCTCGCGCAAACGCATCGCGACCGTCTGCGCGCCCACCGCGGGCAATAGACCGTCGAAGACCGCCATACCGTCCTGCACGGCCTTGATGCGCACATCACGATCGCCCTCGCGCCGCTCGCGCCGACGACGCTCCCCCGCGGGATCGAGCCTGGCCACCCAACGCCGCACCGTCTGCCGCAGCCGCGCGGGCGGGAGCCGCTCCGCTACCTCGATCAGCGTCGGCTCGATATCGGCGAGCAACTCCTCCGGCAGATCCCGCACGTTCTCCACCAGAACCTGCGCCCGCGCCAGATCGATCCGCCCCGAGACGAACGCCTCCCGAATCCGCGGCAGCCGATCGAGCCCGATCCCGATATCGATCAGCCCCGCCGCAACCGCCTCGGAGATCTGCACCGCCATCGACGCCTCAGCCGCGGCGAACTCCACCCCTTGCTCCGCCCGCCGCCGATACAACTCCCGCACGGCCAGCACCTCGGCAGCCTGCGCGAACGCCGCCGCCCCATGCGCCCGCCGCACCGCGTCGAGCAGCCCCTCATCAGTCATCCCCCGAAGCTCTCCGCTATCGAACATGTGTTCGACTCTACCTTTCGAACACCCGTTCCACCACCCCGTTATCCAGGCGATTTGGTAGCAATTACCCGCGTGGTGTAACTTCGTTCAAGCCGAAGGGGAACACCCGGAAGCACACCACGGGGCTATGGCGCAGCTGGTAGCGCACCACACTGGCAGTGTGGGGGTCAGGGGTTCGAGTCCCCTTAGCTCCACCTTGGGGGTCTTACTAGAACACGGCCCCAAAGTAATGCCGTGCAGCAGGACGTCAACGCCACCGCTTCCTTGTGAAGGGGTGGCGTTGCTGGTTTCTGGGGGCTGGGCGTTCGGGTCGGCGGGGGCGGGTTGGTTGGTTCGCCGGGCGTGTTGGATGGCGTGGAGACGGCTGAATGGTTCGCGCATGCTGTGGTCGGTGATCTGTTCGTCGTCGATGTACAGGGCGTGGAAGATGGTCTGGTTCAGCATCCGACGCTGTTGATCGTTGCATCGGCGATATAACGCTTGTGGGTCTTCGAGTAGTTCGAGTGCCATCTCGATGAGTCTGGCGCTGTCGGACAGGTTCTCGGTTGTGGTGGTCATCCGCTGGGTCAGGCGTTGGCGGTCGCGGGCGATCTCGCGAAGTTTGGCTTTGATCTTGGGCTGCGGTGTGGTGGCGTCGGCGGCCAACTCGATCAGATTGTCTTCGCGGGTGTCCAGTACTTGCAGTTCGGCAGCGAGTTGCTTGTGCAGTAGCCGCTCGGCGACGTCCTGCTCCTCGACCACACTGCCGATGTGCGCGCGGACTTCCAGGATGAACTGCGGGCTGAAGCGAACAGTGGCGTAGTGGGCTTCGACCGCGTCTTCGACGAGCGCGACGTTGATGTGCGGTGCGTCGCAGGTGCCGTTCTGTCTGTTGCGGCAGAAGAAGTAGGTGTATTCGGTGCCCCGGGACTTGACGACGTGCTGGACGATCATGCGCTGAGTGATGCCGACTCGTTTACAGCGCTGGCAGAACAGCGACCCCTTCAGGTAGTGGTGATGCACCCGCCGACGCTCGCGGGCTGTGGTGCGCGAGTCGATGACGTCTTGAACCCGTTCGAACAGGTCTTCGTCGATCAGGGGCTCGTGGCGGCCCCGGATTTCCTCGTCGTCGTAGTGCACGTAACCGAGGTAGTAGCGGTCCCGCAGCATCTGGGACAGCTTGTTGATCGATACTTGTTTGGCGGGATGTTTCAGGGTGGGCCGGGTCCGAAGGCCACGGTCGTAGAGTTCTTCGGACAACTCGTCGAGGGTGTAGGCGTTGGTGGCGTACAACTCGAAGGCGAGCTTCACCAGCGGCGCGCGTTCCGGGTCGACGGCGATGGTGCGGATCTCGCGGCCGTCGAATCGGTCGATCACGTTCAGGTAGCCCAGGCGGGCGCGGCCGATGGTGCCTCCGTTGCGGACCTTCTGCCCCATCTTGTAGGCGATGTCGGCTCCGGATTCGCGCGATTGGTATTCGTTGAAGGTGGCCAGGATGCCGTGCATGAGCTGACCAACGGGTGAGTCGTCGATATTCTCGGTGGCCGACACGAGCGTGACGCCACGTTTGCGGAGATCCGCCATGACAACAGCGTCATCGAGACGGTTACGCGCCATGCGGGACAGCTTGTAGACGATGACGTAGTCGACATCGCGGGCGGTGCGTACACGGGACAGCATCTGCTGGAAAGCAACTCGTTTCGACATTTCGGTCGCCGTGCGTCCCGGCTCGATGTATTCGTCCACGATGGTCAGGCCGAGTTGTTCCGCCTTGTTCTGGCACTTGACGCGCTGGGCGGGAATGGAGATACCTTCGGGATCGTAGTCGGTCTTGACTTGACCGGACGAGGACACTCGCAAGTAGATGACTGCCCGGGTTCCCGGTTCCACCGCCGTCGTCGACACGGTGTGGGCAGTTGTGGCGGCGACTTCTTCCGGAGACCACTCGTCGTCGAGTTCCGCGTAAGCACTGGCCATGAAGCACTCCTTCTTTTTCGGTCGCAAACAGCGGTCTCGACTGCACGGAAGCATCACCCGACCTCGGGATGTCGAGCGGATCTATTCGTACGGAAACAAGAGTGTCGCTATCTGCCGTTATATCAGACAGATATTTTATTTTATCAAATCTGTCGATATTTCTATGCCACCTTCAAATGTCCTTCTGGCGGATCGTCGTCGATCGAGATTATTGTCTCGTCAGGTGTGGTCGAGTTCATTTCGTCATCGATGGACGCAAATGATTCGGCCAGGCTGACGATCACCGCAGCCAGTTTGCGAGCGTCTGGTGGGTCGTGGCGAGAACCGCGTACTACAACCCGGTGATAGCTGATTTCGGATTGCCTTTTCTTGTGACGCCCTTTTCGTGAAGTCATGGCTGGGCTTCCTTCGTTTGTTACGCGTCGGGCATGGCGTCGTTGAGTCGGCGATAGACGGACGTCTGTCCTGATGGCAAGGATCTGGCTCATGCCGCGTCCGGTACGTCGATGAACACGTCCCTCTCGGTATCGGTGTCGTTGGCGGTGTCGCGGTCTGCGTCGTCGGCGTTGTCGTTGGCGGGGTCGGTGAATGGTCGCAGCGACGGCAGCCCGCTGAGATCGACTTCGATATCGACATCGTCGCTGTCCTCGTCGAAGGCAGTGAGTTCGCTCGGATCAGTCGTCATCAAGGCGTGTTCGGCGGGTGAGGCGAGAGAGGCGAACACGGCACGGTCGGTGCCGCCGACAGCCAGGAGGCCGCTGCCTTGGGCGGCGGTGAGTAGGAATTGTCTCTCTCCGTCCGAGAGCTGGAAGGCGGTGGCGATTTCGTCGGCGGCGGAGACGGCTTGGCGGAGCAGGATTTGGGTGGCGGCGTTGGCGACGATGGCGCGGCCCAGGTCGGTGGAGAGCATGTCGGCGCAGTCCTGGGTGGCCACGCTGAGCCCCGCCCAATACTTGCGGAAGCTTTTCGCTGCCCGGTAGAGGTATGCGGCTCCGGCGGGTTGGCGCATGAGCAGCCATGCCTCGTCGACGGTGACCATCCGGGGTCGCCGGGTTGCCGGGTCGCTGACGCGCCGCCAGGTCGCGTCCAGGACCAGCAGGGTCGCGATCGTGCGGAGTTCGTCGGGGACTTGGCGCAGGGAGTACACGATCATCGGGCCGTCCGGGGTGGTGGTGGGGCCGTCGATCAGTCCAGCGTGGGTGCCGTTGCCGACGTAGGGGTGCAGCGCGGTGGCGAGCTCGTCGGCGGCTGGGGTGGCGAGGTGGGTGAGTTGTTCGGCCAGCATGCTCAGGGTCGGCGCTGGCCGGGTCCAGGTGGCGGGGTCTGGGCTGATCCCGGCGGCGGTGTAGGTGGCGGTCAGGGCGGTGTCCAGGGCGGCGCGTTGGGCGGGTGTGGGTTCCCCGGCCAGGACTCGGATGAGGGTGTGCAGGAACAGTTTTCGACGGTTCAATGCGTCGCGTGGGGCGGTGCGGCGGCCGTCGGGGCGGGTGTGGATGTCCAGGTCGAACGGGTTGAGCCGCACCCCGGGCTCGCCGAGGGGAATGTGGACACCGCCCACCGCTTCGGCCAACGCCCGGTATTCGTCCTCGGGATCGATCACGATCTGCTCGATACCGCGATACAGCGAACGCAGGATCTCGGTCTTGATCAAATACGATTTCCCGGCCCCACTGCGGCCCAGGACGACCATGTTGTGGTTGTGGGCGTCGGCGGAGAATCGGTCGACGAACGCTAAGCCTCCGGCGGCGTCGCGTCCGTAGAGCACTCCTGTGGGTCGGCTGGCCGCGATCGGGTCGAGGGTCGGCAGTTGTGGCGAGTCGAAGGGGAATGCCGCGGCGAGGGCACCGGTGTCGAAGGTGCGGCGCATCACGATCAGATCCAGGCCGATCGGCAGTGTGCTGGTCCAGGCTTGGGCCGTGCGGTAGGCCAGGGTGCAGGTGTCCATCAGCAGGCTCGCGGCCAGCGCCCGCACCGCGGCGACCTCGTCGGCGAGTTCGTCTTGCGAGTCGGCGTGCACGGTCAGGTAGATCCCGACCCGGTACAGGCGTGCCTCGGCGCGCGCGACCCTTGCTGCCAGGTCGGCGGCGTCTTCGACGGCGACCTCGACCTGCGGGTCGGCGGGCCGTCCGTGGGTGGTGTCGTGCATGCGGGAGGACTCGAGCCGGGCGAACTGGTGCTTGAGCCGGGTCGCGGCGGTGACCGGGTCGATCGGGTCGACGTGCACGGCGACATCGACCCGCCCGGGGTGCGACAGCAACGGGCCGAGCCATCCGGCGGTGATCTCGCGGGGGTATCCGGTCACGGCGAGGGTGGCGATCCAGTCCGAGCCGACTTCGAGGTGCCGGGTTGCGATCGACAGCGACTCCGGGACGATGCCCGCTGCCGGGGTGTCGGGCAGGGTGTCGGCGACGTCGGGGTCGGGGTATTGGGTGGGGTCGGTGGTGATGATCGCATCGCGGTCGGCGGTGTCGGCGGTGGCGGGTACGAGGCTGCCGGGGTTGGTGCAGCTGGCCAGTACAGCGCCCGCTTGCTGTTCGTCCAGGGCGGTCACGCTGACTCCGAGCGGGGCCAGCAGGTCGGTGGCTTCGCTCAGACGGCGCAGCAGCCGGGATTCGGCCGCGCGTCGCGCGGCAGCGGACAGGCGGACGCGGGCCCGGCGGCGGCCGGGCAACAGACCGCTCAGTGTCGCGGTCGGCGACAGTCCGCCGGTGGGGGTTGTGGTCGGTTCGCGCCACACCAGCAGGATCTGGTGGTGGATCAGGTTTTCGTTCGCGGCCAGGTGGGCGAGGTGCCCGGCGTGGTCGTGGGCGGCGGCGGCGAGGTCGGGTGACATGTCCGCCGAGGCGGTGTCGAGGCGGCTCAGGTGGCCGGTGATGTCCAGGCGGGCGGAGCGGATGAGGATCTGGACGGGTTGGCGCAGTGTGTGGAGCCAGCCGGTGAGCTGGGCGACGAGGCTGTCCTGCTCGGTCGCTGTCCTCAGCGACAGGTTGATGGTGCTGGCGGCGGCGATGATCGCCAGTCCATCGGTTACGAGGTCGACGAAACCGATCTCGCCTCCACCGGCTGTGACCGTCTGCGGCAGGCGCAGCGCCTGCGCCGACAACCCGGCGGGGGCCGGTGGGCGCGGCTGGCCCCGTGCGGCGCGGTGGGTGATCCAGCGGGGCGCGGCCGGGATGCGGTCGGCCCCTTCGGGGGCGGGTACCAGGTGCCGGGGCCGCTGGCCGATCGCGGCCCAGGCGAGTTGGTCGGCCGAGAGGCCATCGCGGCGGACCAGGACCGCGACCGTGACCAGGGTGCCGATCAGTCCCGCACCGACCAGGAACACCGGAGGGGCGATCACCGTCCGGGTGAGGTTCCAGGCCGCATACAAGCCCAGCACGGTGACCGCCAGAACAGCGACCTGCCGCGCGGTGAACGGGCCGAGCAACTTGTCGCCCCGCTCGACATCGGCGGGAATACGCACGGGGGTCGTCATCGAGAGCCTCCTTTAGGTGCACGGCGGCGCACGGGCAGATCCGGCAACGGCAGATGAAGCTGCCGCCCCTGCGAGGACCCCGATGCCGGGGCCGGTGCCGGGGGTGGGGGTGGCGTGCTCGAGGCCGGGGCGGGCCGGACACGAGCGACGCGGATCGGCAGCGGGTACTGACCGTTCCGCAACGGCCGCAGACGCGCATACGGGTCCGGTGGGGTGAACTCGAACGCCAACTGCTTGCCGCGCTCACGGGGCGAGGTCCGAGTTCGTGACGGTGACGAGGCGGGCGGCGCCGGGGCCGGGGCCGGGGCGGAGGCTGGGCGTGCGCGGGTCACCGGGATCGGCAGCCGGTATTGACCGTCGCATCCGGCGCGGATCCCCCGGTACGGGTCCGGCGGACGGAAGTCGAACGCGAGCTGACGGCCCTGCGGCGCCCGAGTCGCCGCGGGCTTGGGTGCCGTGGCCGGGGAGGCTGGGGGCGAGGGTTTGCGGGGGACTCGGCGTACCCCTTCCAGGGGCAGCATGAGCTGCCCGTCGCGGGTGGCGCGCACCCGCGCGTACGGGTCCGCCGTCTTGGGCTGGGCGGGCCGCTTGAGCGGGCGGCGGCGGGTCGGCTTGGGTTTCTCGCTCGGCTTGGCCTTCGGTGCGCCTGCACCTTTGAGCAGGCCGAGGGTCTTGTAGGTGAGATAGCTGCGGATGACCGATCCGGCCAGAGTGCGACTCTGGCCGATCTTCAACGTGGACAGCAGCCAGTACGGGGTCTTGGCCAGCACTCCCATCAGCGCGATCCCCATGATCAGGTCCACCAGACCATTGGCGTTCGGGCCGAAGATGTTCCATCCCCCTGGAGTCAGGAACACCCGCACGACGGTGACCAGCACCAGCGACTGCACCACCTGAATCGCCAAGCAGGCCCCGAACGAGCGCCACCACCACCGCGCGATCGCCTCGACCCCGGGCAAGGCGTGACACATCAGCGCCAATGGAGCTCCGACAACCAGGACGATGGTGATCGCGACGCGCACCGCATACGAGACCAGCAAGATCACCACGATCACCACGAGCGCGAGCTGGAGCATGATCAGGAACGTCGTGGATTGGGTCGTGTCGAGTTCGACCAGTTGCCGCAGTGCCGCGCCGGTCGTGTTCGGGTCGACCCCGTGACCGCCCACCGCTTGGGCCAGGGTGTTGGCGAATCTGATTGCGGCGGTGGCGATCAGCATGCTGAGCGCACCGGCACCGAACCCGATCGCCAGGCGCGGGACCAGCTCGCGGGCCGACCACCGCGTCTGCGCGGTCTCGTGGACCATCAGCAGCACACCCGAGGCCATCACCACCAGCGCATACATCGCCAGCACCAGCGCCCAGGACGAGTTCCACAACTCCCCGATCTGCGGGAGATCGGCCGGGTTGGGGGTGGTGAGCAGGGTGCGGGACAACACGTCCAGCAGCGGGTTCAGCGCCGAGGCGACCAGACTGGCGAAGAATCCATTGATCGCTTTCTCCACGCACCCCGAGATGTTCGTCAGCCCGCAATTGGTCTGCCCGTCCCCCGAGGAGTCCGGCGTGCTCGGCGTGTTCGGGTCGGTGTCGTCCGGGTAGGCCGGGGTCGGGGTCACCGAGTCCGGGATCTGCGGGGTCACCGGATTCGGGTTGACTCCACCCGGATACGCGGGATTCGGCGCGGCCGGGTTCGGGGTGTCCGGTCCCGGAGTGGCCGGGGTCGGGGTCACCGGGGCCGGGCTGACCGTGCCCGGCGACTTGGGAGTGGGTGTGGGTGAGACCGACTGCGGGGCGGAGGGCCGGATGGGGTCCGCGGGCGGCACGGGCGGGGTCTCGATCGCTGCCGGAGACGGCGGCGGGCTCGGTGGCTGCGCGCCCGCGTCGCTGGCGGTGCACGCTGCCAGCACAGCCACCGCGAGAACTAGCACGGCCATCGCGACGGCGCGCAGCCTCCACCGCCCCGGGTGAGGTGCGGCGGCGGGCCCAGTAGCGGTGGGCCTGGTGATGGTGTGGGGAGTCATGATCAGGCCGCCACGATCGATTTGAGGATGGCGACGATCACCGGGGCGAGCATCGCCACGACGTAGCCGAGGCAGGCCGCGCGGAATGCGGCCTTGGCCTTTTCCAGCTCGCCCGGGTCGCCCGAGGCGATCACGTATCTCACGCCCGCGACGGTCAGGCAGACCGTGGCCACCGCACTCAGGATGCCGATCAGCCAATTGCGCGCATGATCGAGAACTTCATCCAGGGACGAGGCGACCTGTACCGGGGGTGTCGCCGCTGCGGCGGGACCGGCCACGAACACCAGCACCGCCAGCACGGCCACCACCGCCCACGCGATGGCCAGGACCGGACGTCGGACCCGTGCGAGCCGGATGCGGCCCAGGACGGCGGACATGGTGTCGGGGAGTCGGGTCATGCGCATCGCCGCACCTCCCGCTGTCCTGCCACCACGTCAGCCGGTGTGGTGCGGGTTTCGGGGGCGCTGGCCGCTGCTGAGTCCGGGTCCGCGAGGCGTTCGATCAGCCAGGGCACGAGTTTGTTTTCGGCACGCCAGCGTTGTTTGCGGACGTTCTCGTACGAGGCTGCGCCGCGAGGCTGGTCGGCGACGGAGATCATCGACCGCGACTCCCATCGGGTCAGCGCGATCAGCTCGGCCGCGTCTGCGGTGATGACCCCGTCGGCGACCGCGTCGGCCAGCAACAGCTCCGGGTGCCCTGGCGGGGCCTGCACCAGTTGCACGGGTGAGGAGGCCAGGTCCTGGTCGTCCAGGTCGGTCGCGCGGGGTGCGCTCGATTGCGTCCGTGCCCAGGAACGGGCCAGGTGCGCCATCGCGGACCACAGCCGGGACCACAGGTGCGGCGGATCGAGGTCGATCGCGTGGACCTGTTCGATGAACCCGGTCAGGATCTCGGACTCCAGCTCGCCGCGGGGCTCGCTGCCCGAGGCGGTGAATCGGCCGGCGAGCTCGACCAGCATCGGCACCGCGAGCCCCACGCACGCCGTCACCGCCTGCCCACCGCGCTCGTGCCAGCGTTGGCGTGCTCGGTCGATCAGCCATCGCCAGATGGCGTCGACCATGCCGAACGCGCGGGACGGATCCAGCAGTTGCTCGCGCAGTTCCCCCCATGAGCGCACCCCCGGCCCCGGCACCGGCCAGGAGTCGGTGAGCACCGGCTCGCGGGCGATCCGGTCGAATGCCGACCACGCCACCTGCAACGGTGATTTGTCTTCGAACCGTTGCCAGCGCCATGAATCCTCGCGCCCGCAATCGCTGTCTTGTGAATCCATCACCATGAACTCCTTGCTCGGTGAAAAGGCGAGACTTTCCGACCGCGCAAGGGCACCAGACACTTACCCCCGAATTACCCCGAAAATACCCCAGACGTACCTCGGAAATACCTCGAACATACCTCCGCGATACCCCCGACCCCGCCGTACACGAACGCCAGACCCGACCCGGACGACTCCACCACCGCCCACACAAATATGCTGTCTACCAGGCATGGGGTATCAGCGGGGGTACGCCGGGGGCACTGTCCCCCGCACGCCACACCGCACCCGAGGGGCCGGTCAGAAAAATTTTTCACATTCTTTTCGGCGGGGTTCTCCGGCGGCTGACACTTTCCGCTAGCCATTCCCGGAGCTGTGTCGCGCTCGGAATATTTTTGGATTTTTCGGGTAAGCGGTGTCCCGAAATGGGGGGTCTCGTGGAATTAAGTAAGTAGAAAGACCAATTCTCTCGAACCCCCCGTCAGGAGTACCCCGGTATGACCGCGCAGCCTTCGTATCGCCGCACTGCCCGATCCCCGCGCAGCACCGCCACGGTGGTGATCCCCTCCACCGTGTGGGCCGCTGGGAGCACGCCGATCGATCCCGATAACCAATGGCCCGGACCGATCCTCTCGCGCGCCGTGGACGAATTCTCCGCGCCCGGGGACCGGGTCCTGCTGGTGCCCTCGCCCGCGCCTGTCACGCGGGGGCGGCTGGCGCTGATGCCGCCGGACAGTTCAGCAGCGTTGGCCGCGATCAGCGACCGGGGCCGCGAGGGCGGGATCGAGTTCGGAATCCCCGGCACGGACCGCTCGGCCGACCTGGTCGTGGCGAGCCTGCTCGCCCCGCACCCCGACCCGGTGGCGGCGGCGGACCGGGTCGCCGGGCTCGCTCTCGCGCAGCTGAGCGAGGGCGGGCTGCTGGTGGTGCTCGCCCGCTGCACCCACAGCGCTACGGGTGTGCTGGCTGATCCCGCCGCTGCCGTCGTGGCCGCCGCCCAAGCCGTGGATCTGCTGTACCTCCAGCACGTTATCGCCGTCCCGTTGACCGGTGACGCCGTCGGCCCGCACTGTCCCGGCACACCCGCACCCGAGGACGCCACCGCCACGGTGCACACCGTCGTGCACACCGACGTGTACGTGTTCCTGCGGCCCCGGAGTTACGGGAGTTCGTCCGAACCCCAGGGATTTGCGCGGGAACGCGAGCTGGGCTCCACCTCGTCCGCCGCCTGAGCACTCGCGCGGCACATCGCGCGCCAATTCCGTTGTCACCGCCTCACTGATCGAAGGGGATACCCATGTCTGCATCACAGCCCGTGCCCGTGTCCGGAAAGGGTGGCCGTCCTGCGCGGTTGCTCACACAGAACCGCGAAATGCGGCAGATCGGGGTGTGGAACTGGTCTCTGCCCGCATGGGCCGGTCGTTTGCCGGATGGCCGTACATACAACACCTGCCCCAGCGCCGGAGTCTGCGCGCAGGCGTGCTACGCCCTGACCGGCACCTACATGTGGCCGGTCGTGCGCGCCAAACATCAGGGAAACCTGATGTTCGTGCTCGACGACCTGCCCGGCTGGGAAGCCGCCATGGTCGCCGAGCTGGGTGCCGCGAAATTCCACGGCGGCTGGATCAGGATCCACGACGCGGGCGACTTCTTCTCCGACGCCTATCTGCTGGCGTGGCTGCGGATCTGCCGCGCCCGGCCCGACGTGAATTTCTACGCGTACACCAAGGAAGTCGCCCGGTTCCGTCGCCTCGTCGAGCCGGACCCGCCCGAGAACATGCTGTGGGTTTACTCCTACGGCGGCACACAGGACGCGGCTCTGGACCCGGCGGTGGATCGCGTAGCGGATGTGTTTCCCGACGACGACGCGATCGCCGCCGCCGGATGGGCATCACAGGAAGCCAGCGATCTGCTCGCGGTCCTGGGCCCCCGGCTGGTGGGTGTCCCGGCCAATCGAATTCCCGGCCACCTCAAACGGCTGTCCGGTCGCCGGTTCTCCGAATGGCAGGCCGAGGTCGACGCCGATCACGCCGCCCGCCGGGACCGGCGGCACCTGCGCGTGGCCGCCGACAACACCCGCGACACCGTCGAGCCCGGCACGACCAGGCGTGCACCGGCCCCGATCGACCAGCCCCGGGCGGCCTGAGCGAATACGCCCCGCACCGATCTCGCGGCAGAGCCGCAGTCGTGACCCTCCGGCCCGCCTCCGAGCCCGCCCGGACATCCGCGCGGGTACCGCAACCGCCCCTCCGATATCGCGAAGGACATTCGATGACTCTCGACAACGACAACACCACCACCGATGCCGGGTCCGGGCGCGTGCCCGGGGTGTCGGTGTGGGCGACCGCGCAGAACGCTCCGGCGGTGCAGCGGCGCGGCCGGTATCACCCCGACAGCGCGGCGCATCCGGCCAAGATGCTGCCCGAGATCGTCCGTCACGCCGTGCAGGCGTACACCCGGCCCGGGGACCTGGTGCTGGACCCGATGTGCGGCATCGGCACCACCCTCGTCGAAGCGGTGCATCTGGACCGCCGCGCGGTCGGGGTCGAATACGAGCAGCGATGGGCGAAGGTGGCCCGCGACAACATCGCCCTGGCCCGCGAGGCCGGGATCGACACCGACGCGCAGGTGTACACCGGCGATGCCCGCGCCCTCGGAGCCCTGCTACCGGACGAACTGCGGGGTCGGGTGGATCTGGTGATCATCAGCCCGCCCTACGGCGACTCCACCCACGGCCGGGTCCACATGGGCCCCGGGCAGAGGGTGCGCAAGTACAACCACCGGTACGGGGCGCTGCTGGATCGAGGGCAGTTGGCCAACGTCAGCCTCGGGCGCCTGTTGAGCGGGTTCACTCGCATCCTGTCCAGCGCGGGCGAGATGCTGGCTCCTGGCGGGTACGTGGTCATCACCGCGCGCCCGTGGCGGCAGCATGCCGAGTTGGTCAACCTGCCCGCCTATCTGGCCACGTGCGGCACCCTGGCCGGACTGGTTCCCGTGGAGCGGTGCGTGGCGCTGCTGGGGCGTTTGGCCGAGGGCGACCTGATCGCCCGCAGCTCCTTCTGGCAGAGGGACTTCATCGTCAAGAACCGCCGCGGCGGACTCCCGCTGCATCTGATCGCCCACGAAGACGTGATCATCCTGCAAAAGCGTGAAACCCGCTCGGGTTCACGGACACTGAGCCATCGTCCGGGTGACCTGGAGGCGTTGCGGGCCTCGGGCGCGTGGGTGGGCGAGTACCCCGGGCAGGCGGCATGATCGCGCCCGCGCCCTCCCCACACGGGTGGCTGGCCCGGTTTCTCCTCACCCCCGGTGCGGCTCTGCACGGGGTGGCCGCAGCCGCGCGGCACACGCTCGGTTCTCCTGCTGCGATGGTTTCGGCGGTGGTGCTGGTCGCGGGGGTGCTCGCCGCGGCGCGGGTGCTGGTGTGGGTGCGGCGGCGTCGGCTGGCCGCTCATGCGCGGCTGATCACGGTGCTGACCCCGCCCGAGGTTCAGGTCAAGGGCGCGCTCACGCTGTGGTCGCACCTGATCGGACAGCTCCGCCCGGCCTGGAAACGGGCCTTGTTCGGGCAACCTCATCTGGCACTCGAATACAGCATGACCCCCGAGACCGGGGCCGCGATCCGGCTCTGGGTGCCCGAGTGCATCCCGCCGGGCTTGGTCGAGCGGGCCGTGGCCTCGGCGTGGCCCGGCGCGCACGCCCACACCGCGACTGCCGAGGCACCCGTTCCCGACTCGACAGCCGGGACTCGCCGGCTGTTGGTCGGTGGCGCGCTGCGGTTGGGCCGTCCCGAGGCGCTGCCGTTGCGAACCGACTACAGCGGGGATCTCGTGCGGGACCTGATCACCGCCGCCGACGATCTCGCGCCCGGCCACGCCGCCTGCGTGCAGATCCTGGCCCGCCCGGTCACCGGCCGCCGCGTCCAGCGCGCCACCCGCAGCAACACGGCCACCGGCACCCGCACCGGGCTGGTCTTCGCGTTGGTGCGTGAGGTGTTGAACCTGATCGCCCCCGGCCCGGTCGCCGCCCGGTCCCCGCGACCGGGTGCCTCGACCGGGGCTGGTGACCGGCAGAGCGCGATGGAGTACACCGCCGCCGCGCGGGCCGCCGCCGCCAAGGCTCGGGGCCCGCACTGGGAGACCCTCGTCCGGTACGCGGTATCGGTCCCGCTGCCACACGACGGCGATCCCGAGCAGGTGCGGCGCGAGCGGGCGGTGGCGCGCGGGCGCGCGGATGCGCTGGCGACGGTGTTCGGAGCCTGCACCGATCTGAACTTCTACCGTCGGCGTCGGCGGGTGTGGCTGGCTCGGGCGCTGCGTGAGCGGTACCTCGGGCGTGGTGATGTCCTGTCGGCGCCCGAGCTGGCCGCGATCGCGCACCTGCCCTTCGACCCGAGCCTGCCCGCCCTGCAACGCGCCGGGGCTCGTGCCTTGTCTCCGGCGCCGGAGATCCCGATCTCCGGGCCGCAC
Organism: Nocardia miyunensis NBRC 108239; assembly: GCF_001613065.1. Classification (GTDB taxonomy): domain Bacteria; phylum Actinomycetota; class Actinomycetes; order Mycobacteriales; family Mycobacteriaceae; genus Nocardia; species Nocardia miyunensis. Next base: position 19,753 of record NZ_BDBQ01000027.1, on the reverse strand, counting down.
ACCAAACCCCTGGGTGTGGCCGACTCGCCCAGCGGTCGTGCGGTCGCGGTCCGAGTCGCCGACGCCCGCCACCACGTCCACATTCTCGGCCCGACCGGGGTAGGCAAATCCACGCTCCTGGCGCAGCTGATCCTCGACGACGCCGAGGCCGGACGCGGGGTCATCGTGGTGGACCCCAAAGGGGACTTGTGCACCGATGTCCTGGCCCGGCTACCCCGCAGGCTCGCCGACAAGGTCGTGCTGTTCGACGCGGACTCCCCCACCCCACCCCCGTGCGTCAATCCCTTGGACATCGGTCATATCGGCCGGGCCCGTATGGATTTGGCCGTGGACAACCTGGTGACGATCTTCCGCAGGATTTTCGCCCAATGGTGGGGACCGCGCACCGACGACGTGATGCGCGCGAGCCTGCTCACCTTGTGCGCCCAACCCGGCACCGCCACCCTCGCGGACCTGCCCCGACTGCTCACCGAACCCGCCTTCCGGGCTCGGGTCACCCGCACCACCACCGACCCGGTCCTGCGCGGGTTCTGGGACAGCTACGAGGCCCTGTCCGAAGCCGGACGCGCCCAGGTCATCGGCCCCCTGCTGAACAAACTCCGGGCGGTGCTGCTGCGGCCGTTCCCGCGCGCCGCGATCGCCGCCGGACCCTCCACCATCGAGTTCAGCGACGTCCTCGACGACGGCGGGATCTGCCTGGCCCGCCTGCCGAAAGGCTCCCTCGGGGAAGAGACCAGCCGCCTGGTCGGATCCCTGCTGGTCGCGCGGACCTGGCATGCCGCCACCGCCCGCGCTCGCCGCCCCGCAGCCGACCGCGCCGACGCGTCCTTGATCTTGGATGAGGCGCACAACTTCCTGAACCTCAGTACGCCGGTGGAGGACATGCTCGCCGAGGCTCGCGGCCTGCGCCTGTCCCTCCTACTCGCGCATCAGAACTTGGGCCAACTACCGAGGGAGTTGCGGGACGGGATCTCCGCCAACGCCCGCAACAAGGTGATCTTCGCGTGCAGTCCCGACGATGCCCGCGAGCTGGCCCGCCACACCACACCGTGGCTGTCCGAACACGACCTGACCCACCTGGACGCCTACCACGCCGCGGCAAGGCTCCTCGTACACGGCCAGCAAGCACGCCCGTTCACCCTCGCCACCCGCCCCCTGTCCCCGGCCATCCCCGGACGCGCCCGCGAGATCACCGCCGCCGTCCGCGCCCGCCACACCGGCCCCGCCCCGGCCCCCAACGACCGCCCCGAACTCGACCCCCGCACTCCACCCCCGGCCAGCGACCCCCGCCTGTCCTGACCACCCGAGGCAACCCTCACCGGTGGCGCGCATATCGCAGCGCCGCCGGGCGGGCCTCCTGCCTGCTCTTCGGGATTCGCCTCCTGTCCTGAAAGGCCCCTCTGCGATGATCACTCGTCCCGATCGGCAAGCCGATCTGCGTGCTCCCCGCCCCACCCGGCCACCAGAGGCCGGCGCGTTGGCCGCGCGGTTGACCGACCGCGACCGCTGGATCCTGCGGATGCTGCACGAGCACCGCGTGCTGACCACCACCCAACTCACCGACCTGGCCTTCCCGACCGTCGGGATCGCCCGCCGCCGCCTGGCCGCGTTGCACCGCGCCGGGGTCCTGGACCGGTTCCGGCCGCTACGGGTCCAGGGCAGCGCACCCGCGCACTGGGTCCTGGCCCCGGCCGGGGCCGCCGTACTGGCCGCCGAAGCCGGGGTCGAGGTCCGCGAGCTGGGCTACCGCCACCACCGCACCCTGGCCGTAGCCCACAGCCTGCACCTCGCGCACACCATCGGAATCGCCGAATTCTTCACCACCCTCACCACCACCGCCCGCCACCACCCCGACGCCGCGGTGCTCGAATGGTGGTCCGAGAACCGCTGCCGCCGCCTCTGGGGTGACCTGGCCAGACCCGACGCCTTCGGCCGCTACACCCGCACCGGAACCCGCCTCGATTTCTTCCTGGAGTTCGACCTCGGCAGCACCAGCCTGCCCCGCGTCGCAGCCAAACTCCTCGGCTACGCCGAGCTGGCCCGCTCCACCGGCGTCACCACCCCCGTCCTGTTCTGGGTGCCCACCGGCCGCCGCGAACGCACCGCCCGCCAGGTCGTGCGCGAAACCTGGGCGCGGCTCCCGGACCCCGCCACCGTGCCCGTCGCCACCGCCGCCGCCGACCTGCTGAACCCGGGCTCGGCGCATCCCAGCCCCGCCGACCGCGTCTGGCTCCCCCTGGACACCACCGGCCCCGTCCGGGTGCACCTGCACGAGCTGAGCACCGCCTGGCCCACCCGCACCCCGGCACCGGGCACCGCCGAGGCCGAGCACGCCTCGCCCGCCACGATCGCCGGATTCGTGGACCTGCCCGCGCCACCACCGACTCGGCTGATCCTGCCGGACCTGCGGTGAGCCCCGATGCCGGTCAAAACACTCGCCGGGGGCTCGGCCGCGGTCGTGTTCCTGATGGTCCTAATTGCGGCCGTCGTCGGCACCGTCGCCGCCCTCGGCGGTTACCGACCCCCGATGCCCAGCCCTACACCCGGGGGCGGGAGCACACCGAGCCCAGCCGCGCGGGCGGACATCCCGCCGGATCTGCTGGTGCTCTACCAGCGTGCGGCGGGAGACTGCCCCGGACTGGACTGGTCGACCCTCGCCGCGATCGGGAAAGTCGAAACCGACCACGGCCGCTCAACCCTGCCCGGAGTGTCCACGGGCGAGAACTTCGCCGGGGCAGGCGGACTCATGCAATTCGAACAGTCCACCTTCGACGCCGTCATCGCCCGGCACCCGTTACCCGCCGGTGGAGCCACCCCGCCCTCGCGGTACGACGCGTCGGACGCGATCAACGCCGCCGCCTACTACCTGTGCGACTCCGGCGCCGCCCGAGACCTGCACGCGGCGATCTTCACCTACAACCACTCCGACGCCTACGTGAACCAGGTCCTGGGCCAAGCGGCCCGCTACCGGCTCGACACCACCTCCGGCAGCGGCGACTGCCGCACCATCCAAGCCGCCAGCACTGTTGCCGCACAGGCGATCTCGTTCGCGTGCGCGCAATTGGGGCAACCTTACGTGTGGGGAGGCAACGGACCCGCCAGCGGCGGCTGGGACTGTTCTGGCCTGGTCCAGGCCGCCTACGCCCACGCCGGAATCTCCCTGCCTCGCACCACCTACGACCAAGTCAACGTCGGGCCCCGCATCCCGGAAAGCCAACTCCAACCCGGCGACCTCATCTTCTACGCCAACCGCAGCGACGGAGTACACCACGTAGCCCTGTATTTGGGGGCCGGAAAAATCGTGCACGCACCCGATTTCGGAAGTCCTGTCCAGGTCAGCAACTACCGATATCCCGGCGATGACTACTACCTCGCAACCCGCCCCAGTGAACGACATTCATCATGTAGGTCCTCATGCTTCTTGACATCTTCTCACCTATTTGGCGTTCGACTGGCGCGTCGCCGCCGACCTCAGATATCGCCGCAGGTCAAGGACGTTCAACGACAAGCCTGGCGCCGACGCATTCGCAGTCCACTGCGCCACGAGCGAAGAAAGTGCCACTTCGATGAGAAAAACCCATGCCAATCCGTTGAGAAGCACCAAAGAATCCCCAGTTCAGCTCGCGCCCATATGCCAAGTAGGACGAGAACCTACACATCATCGCAGGGAGATTCTCGTGACTGATCATCTCGGCCTCGCCCTTGTTACGCCGATCTCGCCGCGGCGCTACGCCGTGGAGAATTCCAGGCTTGCTGCGTGTCGGAACCAGGCCATCGCCCACGGTCCACCAGCCCCTCGCGAGCGCGCTGAAACCTCGCTACTCGTATTCCCCGACACCGCAGGAGATCCCACCGCCATGCACATCCCCCCGCATACACACCACCACACCCGCCGTTCCGCGCGCGCCCTGCTGTGCGCCGCGACCGTGGCCGCGCTGGTCCTGTTCGGCGTCGGCCCCGCGACCGCCGCCCCCACCCCGACGAGTTGCCCTTCCCGGACAGCGATATTCGTCTCAGGCGCCCAGGACACCACCACCGCCGCCAATTCGAGCCAGCCCGCCGCGATACTCTCCCGGATCGGGCAGGGCCTGCGCACACGCTACGGCTCGGACATCGAGATCCGCACACTCACCGCCACCACCTCCTACAGCCCATCCACAAACTCGGAAACCAGTGACACGCAAGCACTCTCGTCCGCCCTGGCCAGTCTGTGCTCGTCGACACGAGTCGTGCTGGCCGGATACGCCCGGGGCGCGAGCATCGTCGGGGACCTCGCCGCGGCCATCGGCACCGGCCACGGCCCGCTACCCGCGTCGCGGATCCTCGCGGTCACGCTGATCTCCGACCCGCACCGCAACTCGGGCACCCCGCAACTCGGGACCGCCCAGCCCGGCCAGGGCATCGCCGGTCCTCGCAACCGCGACTTCGGTGCCCTCGCCGGCCGAGTCCGCACTCTGTGCGCCACCACGGACCTGACCTGCTCGACCTCGCCGCAAGCCGCACCCGCACTCACCGCACTCGGACGCGCCTTCACCACCACACCAGCAACCAGTAACGACTCCGCCACCCCCACCCAAGCCTCCACCCCGCCAACAGATTCAGCTACCGACCAGGGCCCTGAGTCCGCCACGACAGCAGAAGACTCGACCAGCGAGCTGGACCCGTCGCAAATCATCGATCAGGTGGTCACCGTCCTTGCGGGGCTGAGCGGGTTCGCCGCCGACGTACCCGCGATCGTAAACGATCTCGCACAACTGCCCGGACTGATCGCCACCGGCAACATCCCCGAACTCCACCGGGTCTCCGGCGACCTCAACAACCAGTTCGCCCCGCTGGTGACCACGGTCTCGGAGATCGATCTGCACTTGGTCGCGCAGGCTCTGACACTCGCCGCGCCCCTGGATACTTCCGGCTGGACCGCCGTGGCCGCGCAGATCGTCAGTATTCTGGCCAACCTCGACATCGGGCACATCGCCGCCGACATCGGCCGAGCCCAAGAGATCGCCTGGGGCGCAGTACAAAAACTCACCACCGGCGACCTCGCCGGTGCCGCACTCGCGCTATCGGGGTTCATCCCCCTTGCGACCGATCTCGCCACCACCGCGGCCTCGGCCCTGATCGGCGACGCCGGTACACACCTGTCCAGGCTCGCCAACGCCTTCACCTCTGCCACCACCCCCGACACCAGCACCGCGCTGACCGATCTGGCTCGCCGAGGCGGCGACGCGGCCCGCTCGACCGCCTCGGGCATACAGAACGGCTACACCGCCGCCACCGGGCAAGCCCTGCACTGGCTGACCAACCAAATCGACCACACCACATAACCGCACTCGCCTCGGTGTGGGTTCTCGCTAAAGACTTCGAATTCTCACCGATTCTTCGTCTTCGGTTCGGATTCGAAAGATTTGCGAGAATTCGTCGGCGTGTCGATCCGACCTTGGTGGTGCAGGGCGCTGCCCAGTGCGAAGACGATCTCCGGGTCGTGGGGTTCGTAGAGGTAGACCATACGAAGTGGATCGATACATGCTTGCCACTGTTCTGCGCTGTACCGTGATAAGCCGAGCAAGCGATTCACCCCAACGTGATAGGGCCACATCGTTCGGGCTGCCTCGGCGAACTCGAGTGTGTCCATTGCCGCGGGATCGTTGAAGTGCTCGAGCAGCGCCGACACAGCACGGAGTCGCTCAAGTTGGGCGTCGATGCCTGCGAGCACATCGGGTGCCGCACCGGCCGATGCGAACTCTGCACGTGCCCGCTCGGCTGGCTCGACGCGGCCGAAGCGGGTGATCTCCAGCTCGCAGAGCAACTCCCACACCTTCAGCGTGTCGTCGACAACGCGAACGGCCTTGTAGCACCAGGTGATTGCGGTGTTCGGTGTCCCCATCAGGGCCTTGACCATATGCACGAGATGATCCGGGTTCGATCCGGTCTCCAGCCACTGGTTGGCGAGCTGGCCGGCTCGGACCGAGTGCCCCATCCGCGCGGTTGCCATGACGCTGACGAACAGCAGGTCGGGGTGCATCGGATGGGTCTCCAGCACCGGCTCGACAATCTGCAAAGTCGCCTCGTAGTCGAAGATGTTGAACCGGTCCACGGCGCGCCGGAAAGCCGCACGCACCAGAGACGACCGATCCTCCTCGATCTGTCGGAAAGCTTCGTCCACCTGAGACGACCCAGAGCGCAGTCGCAGCCCTGCATGGCCGAATTCCACGCCGAAGATGCGCGTTTGGAGCTCGACCGGCCAGTCCCCGAGGAAATGCAGCTCTCTTACTATCACCCGAAGCCCCATGTCACGCTCTATGCCGGCCATCACATCGTTGATTTCGCGGAGTTGGTCGAGATACGCAGCGTCGCTACGCTTTCGGTGGACCTTGAGGACTCTTTCTCGCCCGCCGTCCTCGAGGTCCTCCAGTTCGAAGACGATCTTCTCAACACCCTCGCCGATGATTGGGCCGATGCGGTAGCGCAAGGAGTTGATCTCGACAACGCGGCCGATGAACGATTCCGGTCGGTCGCGCTCGGTGATCGTGGTCAGTTGTTCGTTCATCTCTGCCTCATAGGGAAAGCCGCGACTCGAGCGGCAGCGCGAGATAGAGCGGCGTACCGACCAGCCGTGGTTTCCGAATGTCGGTCAGATAGATAATCGCCTGGAACTCTGGTTGCGCTCTGCCGGTGAGGAAGTCGACGTTGCCGGAGTGCATGTGCAGGCGTCCGTCCGCGGCGGCACTGAAGCTGAAGTGGCTGGCCGAGCAGGTGACCTCGAGGACAGTGTCGGGAAGCTCGGTTTGTAGGTAGACGAATCGGTCATCATACCGAACCGCCTTGTATCGCCCGCTGTGTCGATACGCGCCTGGCTCGAGGTGATCGTCGGACTGGATCGCCTCGGTGAGGTCCGGCAGTCCGCCCGGCTGGCTGTCGAGCTTGCGGGTCGCTAGTTGTAGGCGGGCAACGAGTTGTGGTCCAGCATCGGCCCGCCGTCGCAGGCCCGGGGGTCCGTATTGTGGGCCTTCCTCACCTGTCGCTGCTGCTGTGGACTCGACGTCGAATGTGCCCACCAGTTGGTCGAGCTTTCGGCTGGAGATGTAGCAGTAGTAATAGTTCGGGGTGGCGAGGATGCTCAGGGCACTGCGGTACAGGGCATTGAGGTGTTCGAGTTTCGTACCACGAAAGCTGTTGAGCAGCAAGGCAAATAGAACCACGAGGATAGCAAGAATCGCGATCGTGACCGCGCTGGGGCGGATGACGAGTAGCGCGGTGACCGTGAGACAGCCGAGCGCCACCGGCCAGATCAGGGCCCTGAAGGCGTTCGCGGCGTCCAGGCGTTGTGCGACGTCGGGCCAGGTACCAGCGTCCTTGGTCAGGCGCGCTGCTCTTTCGTAGACACGCTCATCCTCATCCGGCGCCAACGGTCTGTTCTCGAGCTGCCGCCGCACTTTCTCCGCGATGTCTGGTTCGGGGACCAGTCGATCCCAGAACCTGCTGTTGTGGATGGCGAGGTATGCGAGCAGAACAGCCAACGGAGCGACCGCGACAGTGAGGGCTGCCTTTGCTTCCGACCCGAGACCGATGCTGAAGACCAGAGTCTCCAGCAGCCCGAGGACGATGACGCTTATGAGTCCAAGGCCCGGCTGGCCGGATAGTCCTGCCCGCCGGACCATCTTGTCCAGGGTCCCCACGTCAGCCACGTTAAGAAGTATGCGCGGCCAAGGGGGACGGCGTTGCCGTTCAACCTTTTTCGGCACGAAGCCGCGCGCGCTTCGACGCTCGCAGGGCGGCGAGCTCATCGGCCGAGGAAAGCGAACTCTTGGTGAGAAAGCCGGGACGAACGAACGGCGAGAAGGACCGACGAATCCGCACGACGCCCCAGCTCGGCGTGAACTATGAGGCGAGAACCTACACTCGGACCCGACGGCCGACGGTCGCCGCATCCCCCGGTTTCCGGGCAACGCACAGGGCCGCCAGCACGATTGCGTGCTGGCGGCCCTGTGCGCGGTGCGGGGGAATTCAGTCGCTGCGGGGTGTGCGGGGGCGGGGTGCGGGGGTGTCAGGATGCGTTCGTGCGGCGCGCGTGCAGTCGTCGCAGGTACCCTCGAGGCGGTTCACTATCAAGTTCTGCGGGGTGATGGTGACAGTCTTGAATTTCCGGCAGCCCTTGCAAAATCCAATGGTGCGCATGAATCCCTTTCCTGGGGACCGTGTTTCGGGCGGGGGCATTGCCCGCTTGTCCGGGGCGGTAACGGCCCCCGGGCAGGGCCACACAGTGATCTGCGCGGTCCTGCCCGGGGGTGTCGCGGCGGGGCAGTACCCGCCCGCTAGGCGGCGCGTGGGGTGGCCTTCGGGTCCGGGTTGTGCGGGAACCGCCACGTCGGCAGCGAGTCCAGCAAGGTGATGTAGTAGCCGTGGTAGTCGTTCACGACCGCCACGGCCGCCGCGTCAAGATCGGCGTGGATGGTCCCGGTCAGTGGCCCGCTGGTGATGTGCACCAAGGCCGTGTCGAGGTAGAAGCGGGCCTCGGTGCGCTGCTTGCGGAAGACCAAGAACACCGGCATCCACTGCGGAGCCTCGACGGGGTCACGCAACTGCGCGACCGCTTCGGCGGTGACCTCGAGCCACATTTCGAGACTGTCCGCTGCGTGCGGCGCGCTGGCGAACACACGGTGCAACGCTGCCGCGACCACAGCCTCGACGACCTGGTGAGAAGTGTTCTCGTGCATGAGATTTGACCTTTCGGTGACAAGAGACGAATCGAACAAGGCAGGTGCGCCCCGGGTGCGCCGGGACCGGGAACGGTGGCGAACACGCGGCTCGCTGGTCTCGGCGCACCCGTGGGCGGTCAGGAGGTGGCGGCGAGGGCGAACTTCCTGGGGTGCTCGCTGGTCTGGCGGGCCGTGCCCAACTCGGTGAGCTTGACCAGCGCCTTGTGCACGGCACCGCTGGACCGCGACAACGCCTTCCCGATTTCGTGCGGGCTGAAATCACCGCCCGGGTTCTCGACCAGGAAGTCCTCGACCATTCCCCGCAACGCACCCGCTGCCAACGGCACCGTTACCGGCTTGTCCGCGTCCGCCGCCGCATCGGGCCCGGCCGACGAGTCCCCGGGGGTCACCGCTGCGGGCGAACCGGTGGCGTCGGGCGCGGGCTGGTCGGTGCCGGTGGCCTCGCCGGTATCGGGCACCTGATCCGGCTCGGGCACCGCGTCGGCGAGTTCCGGTGTGGCGGTGCGGTCATCGCCCTCGGGCTGGGAAACCGTCTCGGGCTCGAGCACATCGGATTCGGTCGTGTCGGCGACATCGGCCGGATCGGTGGCGGCGCTGGCGGTGACGCCGGTGCGGGACCAGTGTGCAGCGGCACGGGGCTTGTCCGGGTCGCGGTCGCGTCGGACGGTACCGGCGGTGGCCCAGGTAGTCAGGATGCGCCGCGCGGTTCCGCCCGACATTCCTGCCGAATCGGCCAACGCGGCGGTGGTGGATCCGGGGTGGGCTTCCAGCGCGGCCCACAGATTCCGTTCGTTGTCGTTGCCCAGCACCGGCATATCGGCCATGGGTGTGGCGGGGGCGGGTGTGGCGTCGCTGGTGCCCGTTGCCGGGCGCGTGGTAGCGCGGGTGTTCTTTGTCCGTGCGGACATACTGGTTCCTTCCTGACAATTCAGGGTGCAATGGATATCGGTCAGGTCCCGGCCGGGACGGAAACACGCCGCAGAAAACGAATCCCCGGGGAATTCGGCATTGTTCCCGCCACCATTGGCGCTCGATACCCCGTCATTGTCAAGTGGTGCGCGCAAAAAATAAATTGCTGTCGAATTCTTCTCGTCCGTCGACCGGAATTCGCGAGGCTAATTCGACGAGACTAATTCGGCTCGTCCAGGTTCTCCTTTTCCGGAGAAAGCCGATCCGAGCCGGGTGCGTCATCGAGACGATGCCACCACCGCGTGAGCCGCGGTGGTGGCCAGGCCGGGGTGCTGCTCGGTAGGCAGCGACCCGCGAGGGCGCGGGGTCAGGTGATCGTCGGGGATCAGTTCCGCCTCGGTCAACTCGAGGCGCAGGCCCCGCAACTCGCCCACGGCCTCGTCGAATTCCCGGGCAGGGAATTCGACCGGGTCGTGGTCGGGCAGGTGCCCGCAACGCATGGCCTCGGCCAGAGTGCTCAGCTGCCGGGCCAGGCCCTCGGCCCGGTCGGCCACATCGTGGTGGCGTTGCCGCATCAGAGCCTCCGCGTGGGCGCGCTGGTCAGGGTCGGGCCGGTCATCCTCGACCGTGAGCGCCGCGCCCACGGCGGCACCGAACTCGTCGCCGGGAATGGCGGAGATGGTTTTCGGGGCGTTGGTGGGGTTGTCAGCGATCATGGCGGAGTGCTTCCGGGATGGCGTGGAGTGTCGGAAACGATCGCGGGACACAGAGGTATTCACAGCTCACAGAGGGCGGTTGATGGCGTCGCGGGTGGTGTCGCGGACGTCGAAGCCCACGGAGGTGACCAGCAGGATTCGCAGGTCCTCGAGGAGGTCGGCGGTGGTGTCCTGATCGACGTACGCGAAGGCCCACTCGGCGATCACTTGTTCCTGCTCGGTGCGGGGGCCGCAGTGCGCGTCCCACCAGCCGAGGCCGTCAGCGGCTCCGGCGGTGACCGCGCGGTCGACATCGCCCCGATAGCCGTGCAGCACCTGATCGAGGATCTGAACCAGCGCGATCGCCCGCGTGACGCGGGCAAGGAATGCCTCCCGTGCGGGCTGGTCGTCGGGGTAGAACTCGTGCGCGCGGCGACCGCGTTCGGTCAGGATCTCCGTGGCCGGGGTCGGCCAGCCCGTGAGAGCCTCGGTGCGATAGGTGCGGTGGGGGTGTGTCATCGATGAGCCTTTCGTGTGATGGATGCCGAGGTCGCTGTCGCGAACAGACCCGCCCGGAGCCTGCGGCGTTCGTGAGCCGGGACCTCGTGCGTCCTTTCTGCGTGCGGACATATCGGTTTCTTTCTCACAATTCGACATACGTGGATAGTGGTCATGTCCCGGCCGGGACGGGAACACGCCGCAATAAATGAATCCCCCGGGGAATTCGGCATTGTTCCCGCCACCATTGGCGCTCGATACCCCCGTCATTGTCAAGTGATGCTCGCAAAAAAATAAATTGCGGTCGAATTCTTCTCGTGCCTTCGACCGGAATTCACGAGGCTAATTCGACGAGACTATTTCGACTCGTCCAGGTTTCCGCTTTCCGGGAAAGCCGATCCGAGCCGGGTGCATCGTCGAGACGATGCCACCACCGCGCGGCTCACGCGGTGGTGGCCGATGAGGCCCGAGTGTGATCAGTCGGCAGTCACGTCCTGGGGCTCGTGCTCATGGTCCGGGGGCGCGGGGTCATCAGCGGCGAGCACCTGCGCGTAGACCAGATCGCCGCGCAGGTCCCGCAAGTCCTGTACGGCGTGGAGGAAGTCCTCGGCGGCGAATGTCGCCGGGTCGGGATCGGGGAGCCCTCCCTGGCGCACGGCGCAGGCCAGGGCAATGAACTGCCGGGCGATGGCCTCGGCTTGGTCGGCCAGTTCGTGATGGCGTCTCCGCACGAGATCGCTCGCGTGGGCGCGCTGGGCTGCGTACAGCTCGCGCATCCGCTGATGCCAGTGTTCGGTGGCTCCCTCGGCGGGCACCAGGTGCCAGGGGCGGGCGAACCCGTACTCGCCTGCCGGTGTCCGCACAGAACACACGAAAATGCCGTGGTCGGTGGAGATCCTGGCCACCGTGACTCGCAGGTCGGGCCGGTCAGCGAATGCGAACTCATCCCCCGCCCGGATCAGGCACTCCTCACCAGCGGTGAGGGTATCGGTCTCGGGGATGGTTGCCGTGTCGTTGTCTGTCATGGCGAAGTCCTTCCGGATTGTCGAAAGTGTTTGCGGTGCTGAGTGATTCGCGGGCAGCTGACTGCCGGTCGGTGGGGTGGTCAGCGCGTAAAGGGGTTGGGGCCGAACATCTTCGTCCAGCAATCCGGGCAGGTACGGGACTTCACGAACTCGCGCTCGGGGTCGGACAGGTGCGCGAGGGCGTCCTGGATCGGCATTCGCCGTCCGAGCCACGCGGTGTACTTGGCCTCGTTGACCTGGAAGCTCTCACTATTGTCGCAGGTGTCGCACGTGGCCTCGATCCGCAGATCGAGATCGTCGTGGGACGGGAGGGGGATGGGGTGGTTCATGGGTGACTCCTTGGGTTGGGGTTGTGGGTTGTGGGAGGTTCGGGGCGGGCCGCTATGCCCGCGCGTGTGGCTCGCCGGGGCGGTGCGGCCTGATCGATGAACCAGCCCTCGCCGCCCACGCGGGCGAGCGGTCCCCCGTAGTGGCGGGCGTTGGGCATATCGCCCACGGCGAATCGGGTTCCGGTGCGCCGATATCCCAGCGCGCGGGGTGGGTGGTTTCGGCGGTCAGCGGGCGGGCGATCCATCCGCCGACGACGACGTACAAGCCTTCGGAGTCCTGTCGTACCAGTGGCATGACATCTTCCTTTCGAATTATGTTGTGTGGTTGGGTAATTGGGGTTTCTCAGCACGTCGCTTCGCGCCCCGGGGTGCGGGTGTGGCACACCCGCACCCCGGGGACGGGGTGGTTATGCGCTGCGTACGGCCGCGACAGCAGCGCGGGCGATGGTGGCGGCGGTGAGAGTCGGATCGGCGAGCACGTGCTCGGTCACGCCTTTCATCGGCGCGCAGTGCTCATCGGGGGACAGCCACAGCACTGCGCATCCGCTGGCGCGCAACCGATCGATCCGGTGCTGAGCGGCAACGCTGGGCTGGGGCCGGAAAAATCCGTCGGAGATGATCACCAACAGGCGGGTGTGTTCGGGCCGGGAGAGTCCCAGTGCGCCGTCCAGGGCAGCCACGGCCACATCGATGGCCTCGTAGTTGTCCCGCGCCTCGAACTCGGTGACTTTCTTCGGGGCGGTGTCCGGGTACGTGACCGGGATGACCTCGCGGCCGAACGTCAGCGTGGCGGTCTGCGCGGGCATCGAGGCCAGCTCGGCGGCGGCGGCGATGATCCATGCCGCCGAGGCCACATCCGCGGTGTACTCCCGCATCGATCCGGACACGTCGCAGGCGATCCCGACTCGCAGCGGCGGCACGGGCACCGGTTTGCGGGTGGTGCGGGTGAACGGTTCGGCGGTCGGGATCGCCCCGGCCGCGCGCTGGGCATCGCGCGCCATCACCCCGCGCATCCGCAACCGCCCCGGGGGCAGCGCCGAGGTCGTTTTGACCGTGGTGCGATCGCGCTGGCTGGCCGTGTTCAGCGCACGCGCCAGAACCCGCGCAGCGGAACGTTCGCCATCACGCGGCGCGCGGGTGGCGCGTCCAACGGACCGTTTGCCGAATACGCGCTTGGCTGCCCTGTCCGCGCGCTGGGCAGCATCGGCCTCTTTCCGCGCGGCGTCCTCGGCCTCTTGCGCGGGGTCGGGCGGCGGTGTCTGGTCGGCCACGCTTTTCGCGATGTCGCCGAGTGTGCCGACGATGGCCTCCCCCAGCGGGGAGCCCGGTTGCGGGGTGGTGTGCGGCGCTGGGTCGACCAGGTCGACCCAGCGCCGCCCGAGTTCGAGCATGCCCGTGGTGTTGGTGTCCGAGAGCCGGTGCGCGATGCGCCACAGCGTCCGCAACTGCCGCAGAATGTCACGGCCGAGCACATCCTCGATCGCCGCAGCCGCCCGCGCACACTCAGCGACTTCGAGCACACCGGCATCGATACGCGCCAGCATCAGCGCCGCAGCGTGGGCGGCAGCGTAACGAGTCGGGGCGATCTGAGCGACGGCGAGCTCGCCGCCGGGGGTGTCGGCGAACACCAACTCGCGGGTACTCGCGCGCAGCCAATGCCGATCGGCGGGGCGTCGGCGCACCTGAGCAGCCTCGATACGGGACTCTTCCAGCAGGTCTGCCGCACGGGCGATCTCGGGATCGGTGTCCGGGCGAGGCTCCCATCGGGTATGCGCGGCGTGCGCGCATTCGTGGGTCAGCGCGCCCCAGGTCGGGGCGTAGCGGTACCGATCGGCAGGACGCCACGGGCGCGCGGTATCCGGGTCGATGCCCAGGTTGGTGCCTTCGATGGCGATCGTGGCGATAGCGGGAACGAACATCGCCAGCGCGCCACCAGCGGCACCGGGGGCGATAATCACGGTCAGATCGTCACGGTCAGCGATCTCGGGGGTTTCGCTGGTCATCGACTCGGACAGGGACTTCCACCCGGAGCGGGCGGGCAGGGCAACCGGCGGGGCGGTGGTGGCGGTAACCACGTGCGGGGCGGTCATAGCAGGGAGATCCCTTCGGGTTGGGGCGGTGCACCGGAGTCCCCGGTGCACCGGGGACGAGTCAGGACTTGGACTTGATGCGGGCACCCAGCGACAGGGGCTTATAGACGGTGCCGAATGCGGATTTGATGACTTCGATGACGATCGCGCGATCTTCTTCCGGGGCGGTACCGATCACGTTCGCCGCAGCCGTTTCCGCTCCCACAGCGGCAGCAATCTTGCTGAAAGCCAACAACTCCCGAAGTTGGGGAGCCCAGCCGATCTCGCCCTTTTCCACGCGCTTGGCCAAGTCCCGAGCCACGGTGACCGCGCGCTTGTCCACCCCGAGTCCAGCGGCGAGGTCGTAGTCCGAGATCACTTCGACCTGGAAGCTGAAACGGGAGGCCAGCGCGTCGGACAGGATCGCACCATGCACGCTGGGGTTGTGTCCCGCGACGATGAAAAAACCGGGCACAGCCGTAATGACCTCGCCCTTATGGGCTTTGATGACGATCTCTTTGCGCCCGTCCATCGCCGGATACACCACCGACAGCACCGTGGGCGGGATCAGGGTGGCGTCATCGATGAAAAGGACTCGGCCTTCGGTCATCGCCCGGACCAATGGGCCATGAATGAAACTGAAAGTGCCATCAGGGTTTTGGGCGTACTCGCCGACGAGGTCGGCAACGGTGGTGTCGCAATCGCCTTGCACGGTCAGCAAATCCCCGTATGCCGCTTCGATCAGACTCGTCTTGCCGGTTCCGGGCGGGCCGTACAGCAGTACCGGGACTTCGGCCGCACGCATCGTGCGCAGCACTTCCACATCCGCACGGCCTGCCAGTTCCCGCAGGTGGTATTCCTGCCCGTTCGGACGCGTCACCGTTGCACCCGTCACAGCCGGTACCGCAACCTTCGGCGCTTTCGGGGGTGTCGGTGCCTTCGCAGCCTTCGGCGCTTTCGCAGGCTTCGGGGCTTTCGGTGCCTTCGGGGCGGATGCCGGGGCTACTGGGGCAGGGGTGGCAGTTCCAGCCGCAGCGCTGGCCGTGGTGGCGGTGGCCCGGTAGCGCACGGGTTTCGGTTGGGTCAGCTCAGCGTGACCGGCCCCGGTCAGCGTTTTCAGCGCTTTGCCGATCGCACCGGACGAACGTCCCAGGATCTTCGAAATCTCACGCGGACCGTATTCCGTGGTCGGGTTGTCCGCCAGCACGCGGGCCACCATGCTGCGCAGTTCGCCCGAACCCAGACGGACACCCGAAGCGGGTATGGATGCGGTGGGGGAAGTCATCAATTTCTCCTATTTCAGCAGCGTATTCCGGTGCGCGCCGACACAGCCGTAACGGCGTACGTGTGGCGAAATCAGCATTCGGAATTCGTGAATTCCCGGTAATTTCCGGGCACGATTCGACGCTAGCTCGACTCTTCCCGTGAATGCAACCCCAAAAATAGCCTTTTTTCCGGAAATTTCGGCAAGTCCACCTGAAAAAGCAGCGCAATTCCGGATCGAAATGCAACAAACATTCCCGGATGGGTGTTGCTAGAGCGCCGCCGATAGAAGAGTAATAAAAAGAAAAGAATGTGATCGGAGGATATGAGGGGACGATACATATGGATATCGACGGGACGGACTTGACGTACGGATACCGGGTCAACACCGTGGGGCACGGCCGCCGGATCATGTCCCTGTACTGCTTCGGGGACATGATCCTGGGTCGCCCCAGCGCCCCTGCACCCCCTGCCAGCAGGTAGTTCTCGGCGGCAGGGTGGGGTGATTTGACCAACCCACGGAACAACCCACGGAACACCCCACGGATCGAGCACCCCGATACAGGGAATGTCGAGGCGTCGATGAATTCGTGACCAGACCGCCGCAAAGACATATCCCCCGGCCCGCGCCACATATTTCTCGACTACATTTCCAGGCGAGCCGACAGGGCAGGAGAGAAAGCAGGCCACCACGAAGAAATCCCACTATTTCCAGTATATCGAACATTCGATCCGGCGGTAATTCTCACCGGCAGGAAATAATGCGGTGCATGATAACCACAGAAGGAATGGCATCGAATTTTCGGATGGCGGATGCTGTCGGCAAACACGGTCGCGGAGGCGGCAGCCTCGGGCTGGTGCGAGGGGTACGCGCCGGGCAGCATGGTCGCGTGGTGGGTCATCTCGCGGTGTTTCGGAGATGGTCCAGCAGCGCTCGTGTTTCCCGGCTGGGTGTGGTGTCGATTTCGGCGAGTTTTTTACTCAGGAGGGAAAAGGTGCGGGCGAGCGCGTCGTATTCGCCCAGGCGCGCGTGCAGGCGAAGAATGTCTTGCCAGAGTGTTTCGTTGTAGGGGTCGGTTTCGGCGGCGGTTTCCAGCATGCCCAGAGTGGTGCGAGGGTCCACGGTGACGGTGTGGGAGGCCAGCCATCCCAACGCGTTGAGAGCATCCCGCCGGGCGGCTTCGCGGAGCGGATCCAGCCAGGGGCGCGACAGGTCGGTCGCCAGGGGCGTGGTGGCCAGGTCGATGATCCGCTGAGACGCGGCGACACGGTCCCGCTCGCCACGGGCTGTGCGACGGGTGCTCACCGCGGCGGTGAATTCCCAGTAGTCGACCCTGACCGTCGCCGGGTTGAGGCGGTAGCGCATGCGTTCGTCGGTCAGCAGCGCGGCAGCGTGGGAGGCGTCGGTGGCTGTGGCGATAGCGGTCCGCAAACGGCTGAGCAGGTTCGACAACGCATGGCTGGGCCGCTCGGGCGGCTGCTCACCCCACAGCGCCTCGAGCAGCTGGGCTCGCCCCAACCCCTTGGGGTGCAAGGCAAGCACCGTCAGCAGCTCCCGACTCCGGGGTTGCACCCGCTCGGTGATCTCCACCCCCGCCGCACCACTGTCCGCACCCTCGCCACCGCGCCACAGAATCCGGGTCGGCCCAAAGATCCGGATCGCCAAACCAGGCTCGCCGCGGCGCGCGGGCAGGCTCGGCGACGCGCTGTCCGGCGAGGCGCTGGTACCCGGTGGCGGAGCAGCATCGAGTGAGGAAGCAGACGGCGGCACGGGACGCGAGGCACGCGGCGCAACAACGGGTTTCGTGGGTGCAGCGGTGCCAGTGGGCTCGGTGCCGACAGCGGGGCCGGGCTGCGTGGGAGGGGCCGGTGGCGTCCGGGGCCCTGGCTCGGCCTGGGAAGCCGGGATTGTTCCCGGGCGTAGCCCAGCAGGCAGCTCGAGCCGATAGACCGAGGGTTGCACCGGTGCGCGGCGCAGACCCCGAACGCGGCCACGACGCCGAGCCCAGGTGTGTGCAGGCGGGTTGGTCGCGACGGCACTCGGAGAGGCCGGTGCGGGTGGTCGGAGCTGGGTGTCGACGGTGCGGGCGATAGCGCGGACCGCGTGCAGCAGGCGGTTGCGGCGCTGTGGCGGCCAGTTCCTGCGTAGCAGCGCGGTCGCGGAATGCGGTGTGTGCGGCACAGAGGCCAGTACCGGGACATCCACGGCGCTCGCGACGTGGCTGTCGAGGTCCGCGCCCAGCAGCAGCACTCCGGGGCGGCGGGCGTGGCCGGCGAGCTCGCGGATCTGCTCGCCGGTGCGGTACGCCTCGACGAGGCCACCGTGCACGAGCACCAGGCACGCGTCCGCACCGGACAGCAGTGGTGAAAGCGCGGAGTCCGGGCCGGGTGCGCCGCAGTCGGCGATCACCGTGGCCCCCAGCTCCCGCCAGGCCGCCAGCTCGTCCAGGCGGCGATCGTGGTGGCAGCCGGTCAGCAACATCGTCACCCACGCCGTACGCAGAGGATCGGGGCCTGGCGGCGCGGCCAGGAACCCGACATCCCCGGGAAGAGTTTGCAGGTGCTCAGCGGCCCGCACAGGACCACCACCGGCACGCGCGGCCCAGGACACGCTCGCCAGGCCACGGTAGGGGTCGCCGTCGACCAGCTCGGCGAGCTGCCCACCCGCTGGATCAGCCTCGACCAGCACCGCCGGTTCCGGCCCCGGCCAGACGCGGGCGAGCGCGAGCGCTGTGGTCGTGACCCCGGTCCCGGGCGCGAGTCCGGTCACCGCGATCAGCAGCGGACCCGAACCGGCGGGGACGGTGTGCGCGGTGGTAGGAGTCATGGCACGGGGACAAGGTTCGAGATCACCTCAGGACCTCCGAGGCTCGGTGTCCGGGGTATGGGTGGACCCGGTGGATTGATCGAGGTGGGTGCGCAGGACGTGGTCGAGGGTGCAAGTGATGGTGTCGGTGACGCGGGCGGGATGGGTGCGGGGAAGCTCGTGCCCGGCACCGGCCACGACGTCGTAGTCGGCCCACAACGCGTCCGCCAGCCGGACCGCACGCTGCGGCGGCACCAGCGGATCGTGTTCCCCGGCGAGCACCGCCGAGGGGATGTGCCGCAGGCCCATGGCGACCCCGGTGAAAAACCCGAATCCCCCGGCATACGCGGCCAGGACATCCACGCGCACCCTCCGCTCAGCAGAGCCCAGCCCGCGGCGGTGGCCGTCGGGGTGGACGAGGCGGTAGCCCAGCACGGCCTCACCCGCCGCGGTGACCGCGCCCAGCCCCCGGTGTCGCCGGAGCCGGAGCAGGCGCTGTGGCCAGCGGCGTAGATACCGTTGCAGCACAGGGGGATCGGTCGAGGCGTTGAGGAACACCAACCCGGCCAACGCTTGTGCCTTCTCGCGGTGGGTGGTGGCGTAGGCGTGCACGAGCTGCGCGCCTTCACCATGCGCGATCAGTACCACCGCCCCCGACGCGTGCGCCAGCACAGTGTCCAGGTCCCGGGCGAGGCGGGCCACGGTGGTGACCTCACTGCGGTGCGGCGCCTGGGAGTCACCGTGCCCGCGCTGGTCGTAGGTGATCTGACTGACCGCGCCACACAGATGCTCATGCACACCGATGGTGACCGCTTCCCAAAACCGGCGCTCACGTAGCAGCGGGTGCACATACACCAGCGTCACCGCCGCTGAGGCTCGCCCCAACCGGGTAGCGGCCAGGCGTACCCCATCGTCGGCGTCGATGCTCAGGTGAACCTCGGGAGGGGTCATCGGTGCGGGCTCCTGCCTGTAGTTGTGAGGCCAAATACTGTGGTGGGCCGTGGATTTCGCTCGATGGTGTGCACGGGTTTCAGCCCTGTTCCTGGACATGGCTGATCAGCAGCCCGCCGCCGGGGCTGCCCGAGACGACGTTGATCACCTGCAAGTAATCCACGCGCTTGTGGTCCGGATGCACCTCGACGAGATGGACATTCGCCGCGTTCAGGCTCAGCGGGGTGACCGCGAGACAAAACACGGTGCCGACCGGGATGGTGGCGATCCCGGCGGCCAGCGACTCGGTGGTGATTCCGGACTCGGGGGCCAGCACCCGCATCGCCGCCGCTGCCGAGCGCTGGGTGTAGTAGGCGACTTCGAAGGAGGCGATCACCCCGGGCACTGTGGTGGTGTCCCCGGCACGATCGGTGACCACCGTGCCCGACAGCCCCGCACACGCACCCGCGCCCTGTGTGGTCGATACCGGTGTCGCCGCCGCCGTCCCCGGC
>NZ_BDBQ01000026.1 GCF_001613065.1 Nocardia miyunensis NBRC 108239 | reverse complement strand
CCGCCTCGGCGGCCAGGATGCGCCGGCGCAGCTCGGGGGCGGCGGCCGTGCCGGGTTCGATGCCGAGTTCACCGGCCCGCAACCGCAATTCGGCCAGGCTCTGCCCGCGCAGGCCCGGCTGCCCCAGATCGTGCCGATGCTGCTGCTCGGCCAGGTCCGCCGCCGCGGTGAGCCGGTTTCGCAGCGCTTCGCGGCGCACCTGATCGGGGTCGATGCCGAGCTCCCGGACTCGGGACAGCGCCCGCTCCCAGGCCAGTATGCGGGCGTTGCGGGCGCGGGCGAGGGCACGCAGCGCCCGGCGCACGGGCGCGGTGAGCGGCCGCTGCTCCTGCTGCGCACCGGCTCGGGTCCAGCCGGGGGGACGCAACGAATCCGGGTCTGGGGCGGCCTCCAGCGCGGCCAATTCGGCGTCGAGCCAGGCGATCTCGTCGACGGCCTCCTGGTAGTCCTGCGACAATCGTTGCAGCGCGGTGATTTCCGCCGTCCGCCGGGCGCGCGAACCGGACGGCGAGGAGCGCAGGTCGTCGAGGGTGTGGTCGAGATTCTCCGGCCGCAGCGCTGCCCACTCGTCACGCGGATCGACGAGCAACTGCTCGGCCAGCAGGTCGCGCTGGTCACGCAGTTCCTCACGCCGCGCGACGGCGGCGGCCCGCTCGGCGAGCTTGCGGCTGTGCAGCGCCAGCTGTTCCGGTGTGAGGTAGGCGGTCCGTTCCGACGGCGGCTTGGCCCCGCCAGGCCCGGCACCCGGCGGGCGGGAACCCTGCGAACCTCCCGGCGATTCGTCGCCGAGCGTGCGTTCCAAGTCCAGCATCCGGACATGGGGGTCGCCTGCGGAGTCGAGCTCGATCCGGATGCGTTTGTACTCCAGTACCACGCCCTGGCCGCGAAGTTGTTGGTGCAGTTCGGGACTCACCGTGCGTTGCGGTCGGTTACCGGCGACCAGTACTCGCGCCGGATCGCCGGGCAGCACGCCCACACCGCCCCGCAGCTCGCCGCCTTCGGCCGCGATCAGTTCCCCGGCGACGAGCTCGCCCGCCTCTCGCTGCGCATCGACCTCGGCCTGCACGAGCTCCCGGTACGTCCGGAACAGCCCGTCGAATCGCGTGCGGTGCGATTTGATCTCCGCGACATTGCGATCGGCCTCCGGCACCTCCTGCTTCAAATAGCGTTCCATCTCGGCCGGTGCGATGGCCCCCGCCACATCACCCCGCCGCTCGACCGCCTCCCAGCCCGCCTGCCGTCGATTCAATTCATCCGAAACAGCCTGCGGGAGTTCACCTTCTGGATGCTGCGCGACATCGATCCCGAGTTCGGCGGCAGTCGCGCGGATCTGCTCGACCAACGCGGCGCGCCGCTCCCGCTCCCGCCCGATCTGCTGTCCGAGTTCCCCCACCCGCGCCCGCACTGCCGGGTCGGTGGGCACGTACTCGTATTCGGGCCCGCGCGCGGACCATTCGGGTACCGCCGCGCCCTCGCCACCGGGAGTCGGCGCCTGCCCCGGCTGACCGGCCTCCGGTTCCGATTCCGACGACTCGACAGCTGCTGGTCCCTGCTCCGTGCCGCCCGAATGCCGGTGCGGATCATCCGGATCCACACTCGCCTCGGCAAACCGATTCAGAACCGCCGCATGGAATTCGGCGAATTCGCCGTGCCGATGGGCATCGAGTTGCTCCAGGATGAGTTCGCTGCGCAGCTTTCCGAAACTGGATTCGGCGCCGAAGGCCCCCGGGGGCGGGTCGGCGCCGATGCCGACGCCGGGCAGTACCTGGTCGGTCGCGGCGGGCACTTCCCAGCCGAAAGCATCGGGGCGACCGTACCGGAATGTCTCGAGCCACTCGGTCACCCGGTGCACGGCGTCCAGATCGCGAACATAGATCACGATGCCGTCCGCCCGCAGATCCCGCGGCCCGGATATCTTCATGGAGTGGACTCCCGGGAAACTCCGGGGGTCGTCCACGATCTCGTGCACGATGCCCGCGGCCAGGTCCGCAGCCGCCGCTCCCCTGGCATTCACGTAGACGCGATACCCGATGTCCCTCGAGTTCATCGGCTGGTCGTGGCGGTAGTACTGCGCGAACCCGATGTCCTCGGGCGCCCAGTCGCCCGCGGTGTCCGGCTCCAGGACGCCGATGCCCTGGAGCATGGCTATCCGCGCGTTCTGACCCCGGTCACGGAGAATCCGTGCCAGAGCGTTCAGGAAACCACGGGGATCCTCGACCACTTCGCCGGCACGGCCCGAATACCGGTTGTAGACATCGTGGAACGAGTTCACCGCGTCGCGGTTGTCCCAGATGTACCGCAGGAACGAATCCAGGTTCTCCCGCGACAACGCCGGCGGTACGAGGCCGTTGCGGCGGTACGACAGTTCCCGCACCGCCAGCATGCCGCTGAACGATGTCCCCGGTCGCAACCTCTCGTGCAACTCGGTCAGGGTGCGGGGCCGGTCGAACACCTCCGGGAAGTCGTCGATCGCGTGGCGCACCTCGGCGGCGGGGTCGATCGCCGGGCGGTTCGGCAGCGCCGCCTGCTGCGCCGCCCGGCGCCGAGCCTCGGCGAGCGCGGCGCCGAGCCGATCGGCTTCCGCACGGGCGGTGTGGAATTCGTGCGCGGCAAGCTCGAGCGATCGAACATCCCGCGACCATTGATCGGCGAGATCCGCACGTTTGGTGCGGCCCATCAGATATTCGATGGTCTCGTCCAGCGTCCGCTGGTATCCGGGGTCGCGCGGGTCGGTCGGCTCGCCGGGTACGCGGCCGGGGCGCAGCTCCGCATCGGACAGGCGGATGCCGGTGGGAGTGCGTGGCGGTTCGACGCCCGGCCCCGCGCGGTCTATCCGGTCGCGGGCGACATCCAGATTCTCCTGGGCGGCGGCCAGCCGTGTGATCGCGCGGGCGTGGTCCCGGGTCAGCTGCTCGGCCACAGCGTGCCGGGCGGCCATGCTGTCCGGTCGCACGCCGACGTCGCCGCGGATGGCGTCGGTGAGATCCTGTCCGGCCCGCGCGGCCGCGGCATCGGCCTGTCGCAGCCGCTCGGCCGCCGTAGCCAGCTCGTCGACGGCGTGCTGCCAGGCGGCGGCCAAGGCGGCGCGCTTGGTGCGACCGCGCAGGTATTCGAGCGTCTCGCCCAGCGTCCGAACGTAATCCGGATGGTCCGGGTCGGTCGGCTCACCCGGCAGCCTGCGCGGACGCAGCTCCTGCGGCGAGATGCCGACCACACCGCTGCGTGCCGGTCCCTCCGGGCCGAGGCCGAGCCGGTTGACACCCCGCAGCGCGGCGTCGAGGGCGGCGCGGGCGGCGACCCGCGAGCGCTCGGCGGCGTCGCGGGCCGCCACCAGCCGCTCCAGCTCCACCG
>NZ_BDBQ01000025.1 GCF_001613065.1 Nocardia miyunensis NBRC 108239 | reverse complement strand
CGACGTGCGGACCGCGGCTGCGCCGCACGCCAATGGATGCCGGCGCGGATCCGCCGCAGCGGATGCATCGGCCGGCCCTGCTTGTCGTACAGGACCGCGTGGACACTGCGCAGCTCCACCGGCACTGTCGGCGGATAGCCCTGCACTGTGCCGGTGGAGGGATCCCGGACGACGATCTTGCCGTTCTCGTTCACCAGCACGTAGGCGTGCGCGCCGACCCTTTCCGAACCGCGGGCCCGGTTCGCCGGCTGATCGGCGTATTCGTCGACGACCAGCGCGACTGCGCCGTTCCCCTTCACGCGCAGCCAGGCCGCGATATCGCGGTGGCCTCCGGTGAACCGGCGAAGCCGTCCGCCCGCGGCCCGCTCGAGCTCCGAGGTGGTCACCCCCTCGGCGCCGACCTCACGACCGAACGGCCGGATGAACCTGCCGCCCGTCAGCTCTCGAATCAGCTTCAGGGCCAGCGGCGCACATCTACCGCGGTTCGCATCGCGTTGTGGCGCTGGACTGCTCGCCGCCAGCGGTGTGCCCGCATCGGAACGCCGAGGCGAATCGGATTGCGCGCGAGAGCCATCGGAGTTCGGTACGCGTCTCGAACGCGGCGCGGGCGCTGCGCTCGAGGGTGCCCCGGCCGGGTTGTCGGACGCCGCGAACGTCACCGGCACAGTGCTCGTATCCGAGTTCGCGGCGCTCACCGGTACGGCACCCGGATCCGAGGTCGCGAATATCATCGGCACAGCGCCCGAATCCGTTGTCGCCGCGCCCTTTCCGGTGTCCTGCCGCTCCGGCGCGAACTCGCCGGGACGCACTGCCGAACGATCCTGCCCAGCAGCCGAACCCGGGCGGTCGGAGCTACGATCGCCGAAAGCACCGGCGTCGGGCGTGCCCTCACCGGTCTCACCCGATATCCGCGAAACAGCCGGGGCGGCAAGCGAATCGGCCACAGGCGCCGCAGTTACAGACGCATCGGCTACAGGCGCTTCAGCCACCGGCACCTCAGCCACAGGCGCTTCAGCCACAGGCGCTTCAGCCACAGGCGCTTCAGCCACAGGCACCTCAGCCACAGGCACCTCAGCCACAGGCACCTCAGCCACAGGCACCTCAGCCACAGGCACCTCAGCCACAGGCGCTTCAGCCACCGGCACCTCAGCCACAGGCACCTCAGCCACAGGCACCTCAGCCACAGGCGCCTCGATCACCGGCGCTTCAGCCACAGGCGCTTCGGTCACCGGCGCTTCGGTCACCTGCGCCTCAGCCACGGGCGCCTCCGCCACCGGCGCCTCAGCCACCGGCGTCGCCGAGTCCGGCTCGGCGACAGCAGGATCGCCCACGGGCACCGGACCGGCCGCTTGCTCCGCTCGGACCGGATCGGCGGTCGATGTCTCCGCGGGCGCTCCCTGAGTCCCGGGATCCGCGGCAGACGCCGGGCCCGGGGCCTGCATCTGCGAGGGATCAGCGACCGGCGTATCCGCCTGCGGCAGC
Source organism: Nocardia miyunensis NBRC 108239 (assembly GCF_001613065.1). Taxonomy (GTDB): domain Bacteria; phylum Actinomycetota; class Actinomycetes; order Mycobacteriales; family Mycobacteriaceae; genus Nocardia; species Nocardia miyunensis. Next base: position 2,798 of record NZ_BDBQ01000025.1, on the reverse strand, counting down.
TGAGCTTCGGGAGCGGTGAGCTGCTCCCCGTCGGCGGGCGCATTCGCATCGCCGACGGGAACGACTCCGCGTGCGAGCGTCCCGTGTCCGGTGGTTCCCGAGGTGGACGTCGAAACTTCCTCTGCGACAGGGGCTTTCGTCGCGGAACCATTGTCAACCGACCCCGCCGCCGCACGAGGCGCAGCGGTGTCGGTGGTGGCCGGGGGCGGCGTCTCGGGCGGCCGTTCGGTGGTCCCGGTATCCGGCTTGTCGTGCGCGGGTGTGGCGCCCTCGTCCGGCGGTGCGCGGGTCAGGCCCATCCGCACCGCGGCGGCCTTCTGCAAGGGCTCGACCATGTCGCGAAGTTCCTGCTCGGCCGCGACGCGCGTGTCGTTGACCGGTGCGGCGGCCTCGGCGTCTCCCTCGCCGGTGACGCTCTCCACCTCGCCGGTCCCGGTCTCGACGTCACCGGAGGCCGCCCGCGAGTACCGGACAACCACATGCTGCACGTCCGGATTCGCGCTCAGGGCATAGAGCTCGTCCTCGGGCGAGGTGTAGTACTGCACGCTGCCCCGCTGCCCGGCCCGCGCGGCCCGGTTCTCGGCCTGGATGTCGATGTCGTGCGAGGTGCTGGAGTGGCCGGTCACGATGACGTGCAGGCCGCCCCGCGCGTTCATCTCCTTCCCGATCGGGATGTCCACGCCGCGAGCACCCTGCATGTTGATGATGAGGATCTTGCCCTCTTTACCCGCCTCGTCGAAGATCTCCTGCAACCGCGCCTCGGCGTGGACCCCCTGCTCGGCCACCCAGTTGGCATCGACCGCCACGTGTTCGACCTCGGTGCCGTTCGTGAGTTCCGTTACGCGAGCGGACAATTCGCCGACGAGACTGTTGCGATGCGCCAGCACCAGCTGCGGCCGGCCCGACTCGTGGTTGCTGACGATGTCCGCGGCGATCCGGTCCAGCTTCGTGGCTTCGTCGGGCGAGACGTCGTCGGCGCCGTGGATCAGCTTGGATGCCTCGTTCCGCGGGATCTCCGTGACACCGATTCCGTAGTCGTCGTGCAGCCGTCCGGACACCCCGGTCGCCGTGCCCGAGGCGCCGGTCTTGGCCTCGTAGTGGTCGTTGATCAGTTCCTTCGCGCCCAGTTCGTTCGTGCTGCCCGGGTCGTCGCGAATCCGCAGCCCGTGCTCGGCCTCGATGGCCTGTGCCAGGCCGCCGTTCCAGCGGCTCTCGGTCGAGGTCTCGGGATCGAACATCACCTTGTGGGTGGTCTGATCGATGATCAGCACGCGGCCGTCGTCGACGATGAAATGGTCCTTGTTCCGGTATTCCCACCTGGCCGCGGCGGCCATGTTCAACCGGCGAACCTCCTGCTCGGACAGCTCCCGGCCCAACGACTCCTCGAGCTTGGCGCGCCCCTGTTCGGTCAGTGCCGCGGGCCCGCCCTTCTGGCCGGGCTGCCTGCCGAAATCGGCCTCGGTCAGCGCGCTGTGGCCCGCGTCGTCCTTGGCCAGGCTGTCGTTCAGCATGTCGCGCGCCCCGACCACCTCGTCCACCACGTGCGGAGGCGCACTCTCGCCCGCGCCCTCCGAGAGGATGTAGGTGGTGTTCGCATGGACGAGCGCCTCATCGATCTCATCGATGGCGACGTGCCTTCCGGGCGGAATATTGCCGCGCAGATGACCGAACCCGACATCCTCCATGGTGCCGATGTAGATCGTGGGCCTGCCCTCGACGGGTTCGGTGTAGGCGTGGTCCGGATTCATCCGCACGATGTCGAAACCCATGTCGCCCAGCGTCTTCAGATACCGATCGACCTCACGATTAGCCAGGTTGTCGCGCGTGGTGAGCACCTGGACCGCACCGTGCTCCATCGCATCGATCGTGGCGCCGGCCAGGAACACCAGCGACTTGCCCTCGCCCGCATCCATGTTGATCGCGCCGTCGCGGATCGCGAGAGTCGCCATGACCTGCGTTTCGCGCAGCACGATATCGCGGTCCGGGGATGCCTGCCGGATCGCCTCGATCACCGCGGCGAGCTTGTCGGCTTCCGAACCCGATTCCAGCTCGTGGCGCAACGCATCCGGCGCGGCATCCTTCAGCTGGAGGTGTTCGGGCGTATCCGGGCCGGTCCTGGCGTGGTAGTACGCCAGCGCCGCCTTGCCCGCCGCCCGGTACGCCTCGGTCAGCGGCTCGCCGCGCACCCCCTCGGCATGGGCGGTGTGCGCGGCGGCGACCAGTTCGTCGGTCGCCGCGTGCAGGATCTCGGCGTGCTCGGCCAGCGCCGCTTGATATTCGTCCCGGGCGGCATCCGGATCGCTGTGCGGACGAGCGGTCGAGTCGTCTTCCGAAATGTGGTCGGGGTGCGCGGCATCGTGTGCCTCCTGCGCCCGCTGGAGAGCCTGCCGCGCCTCGTCCACGCGCCGCTGCGACTCGTCGATCCGCGCACGCTGCCGATGCTGTTCGGCCGCGGCGCGATCCTGCGCCTCGGCGATCTGCCGAGGGGACCGCTCGGGCGGAGCCGAGTCCTTGCCACCAGCCCGCCCGGTGGACGAATCATCCTGTGGCCGTGCGGTATCGGCGTCATGATGCGCTCGGTCGGCGGTACGCGTCGCACCGGCACGCGCCCGCGCCGACGGGCTGTGATCGCCCGATTCCGCATCGCCCGCGCGCGCCCGATCGTCCCGCGCCGGGCCGGTCGCGGCCCGTGATCGTTCGGAAACAGGTTGCGCCGCAACATCTTTCCCGGCCTCGAGCTCGGAGGACCGACCGGCGGGCGCGGCCTCGTCGGACCGCGACGCCTGCACACCCGATTC
>NZ_BDBQ01000024.1 GCF_001613065.1 Nocardia miyunensis NBRC 108239 | reverse complement strand
GCGTCCGCCCGCACCGACGCGCCCGCCGAAGACGCGGTATCCGCCGCCATGGGAGCCGACGTCGTCGCGTTTTCACCGGCCTGGACCGCCGGGGTGACCGCCGCATCGGATTCCGTTCGCGCACCGGCGATTACGTTCGGGTCATCCTCCGAACGCGGCACGGTGCCGGTCTCGCCGTTCGAGACCACGTCACCACCGGATCGCCCGCCCGCCTCGGAAACATCGCCGCCCGCCCCCTCCGGACGAACCCCGTTCGCATCGGAATGCACACCGGCACGGGGTGTTTCGGCAGTCGCGCCCGGAGACTGCGTGGTCGTCTGCTCCGAACGTGTACCCGTGGCCTGGTTCCCACCACCCGGCTGATGGTTACCCTCGACGGAATCCGCGGCCCCGGCCGCGCGAACCTGCGTGTCGCGCGGCGAATCCACCACTGCCGCACGGTTGTTCGGCGTCTGCTGGACGTCGTGCTGAACGCCCCCGCCACCGTTCTCCTCGGCGGGGGCCACCACGTGCTCACCGCGCGAACCCGAATCGCCGACCGCCAGTGGCGTACTGCCGTCGCCCACGATGTCCATGTCCCGCGCCGACCCGATCCGCATCTCCGGAACGCCCGCGGGCGTCTTCCAGAAACTGCTTTTCGTGTAATACCGGTCCGCCACAGCATGATTCGCGCCCGACAGCATGCCGCCCGCAGCCCCCGCGGTGAACATCCGCCAATCCACGTGGGTGTTCTTCAGATCCTCGACCGCGGTGTCCCACCCCTTGGTCGCCAGGTCCACCGCGAACTGCGTGGGCACCATCGCGGCGACCGCGCCCGCGGAATTGACCACGCCGGAAACGGTTCCGGCCACGATCCGGGTCGCCTTGGTGCCCAGAGACTTCACCAGCGCCTTGTCCAGCGCCTCGGCCGTGGGGCCGCCCACCGCGCTGCCCGCCGCCCCGGCCACACCCGAGACGATCGTCTCCCCCCAATTGATGCCGTTGCGATGCCCCTCGAACACCTGGAACTGCTGAATCGCGTAGTCCTGCAACGCACCCAGCAATCCGCCGACCATCACGTGCCGCAGCAGGAATTTCGCCATCCGAGCACCGATCAGGCCGGCGAGCTTCTCCTCCATCGCCGCCAGCGCCTCGCGCATCATCACCCGGACCCCGACCCGGGTTGCGACGATGATCCCGGCCTCCTCCGCCGGCGCGGTCGGCGGGAAGATCCACACCGAGGCGATCTCCGCGGCCGTCACCACCAGCGTGGTGTAGAACATCAGCTTGGTGTACTGGATCTGCGTGCCGCCGGCGTCGACCGATTCGGCGACCTGATCGAAGAAGTCGGCCAGATCCGGCAGCGAATTCTTGGCATTGCCCGAGTCGCGCAGGATCGCGTCGAATGCCTTGGCCATCGAGTCCGAGCCGTCGCCGTCGGAGTAGGCGGACAGGGTGGCGCTCTTGGCCGCCTCGACGTCGTGGACGATATCGCGCAATCCCGCTGCGGCGGTGCGCCAATCGGCCGCCATGGCCCACATCTCGTCTTCGTTGCCGTGCGGCCACTCCATGCCCACCGCGGCGCCCAGCCACTCCAGCCAGGACGGGAATTCGATCGCCATGGGGCTATCCCGCGATCACCAACCGGCTTCCGTGGTCCGAGGCTGCACTTCGTGATCGTGGTCGTACGACTCCACGTCGGTGAACTGCATTTCGTCCGCGCCGGGAAGTGGGTTGCGCTCAGCCGAATTCGGCGGTTTCAGTGAGGGTTCCGGCGGCGTGGGCAGCTCACCGCGCAGGTCCGGCATGCCCTGGATCAGGTCGGAGAGTTTGGGCAGCCGGGCCCGCTGACTCTGCAGCGGGGTCATCAGCTCCCGATTCTTCTCGTTCAGATCCTTGGCGGCCAGCTGCGCGGCCTCGGTGACCGCCTTGGCGATCGCCGAGAAGCCGAGGTTCTCGATACCCGGCCCGAACTTGGTCTCCACCACGATCCCGTCGGCATTCACGCTGACGGTGACGCGCTTGTTGGAAACCGTTGCGGTACCGATCAATTGGGCGCGCTGCTGCTGAATTCGGGCGACGGTGCGCAGCTGTTCCCGCGCATCGGAGACGATCGATTCCAGCTCGGCCCTGTCGAACTCATATGCCATAGGTCACCGACCCGGCATCAGGCGTTGAAGGTGACGTACACGGCGGCGGTGCCGTGCTCGGTCTTCTCGATCTTGTCCGCGCTCTGGGTCTGGCCCGTCGAGTAGCTGTCGAAGGTCTTCTCGAACTGCCCCGCGCCGGTGATCATGTTCGTCTTCGCGGTGAGATAGCCCTTGTCGCCATCCGCGAACTGGTGCCCCAGCGAATCGTCACCCCAGGGCTCGCCGCGCGCGGCCAGAGCCGACTGGAGGGTGGTAATGACACTCCCGATCCGGTCCCGCACCTCGCCGGTCTTGACCGCCGCCCTGCGCAACTGCTCCGGATCGACCTTGACGGTCGTCATCGCCGTTCCCCTCTCCTCGCGCTCGCCTCGACGCGCTCTCACATTGACGCATCATCGACGATGTCATCCACCGGCGAATCCGCCGTTGCGCCGACATGAACGAGGAGTAGACGAAACGCAAATCGAGACCGGCCAGATTTGGGAACACGACCGACCTGTGATGATGTGCGACATGCGAATTCTGGTGCAGCGCGTGCGTTCCGCGCAGGTGATCGTGGACGACGAGGTGGTCGGCAGCATCGACCCGGCGGCCGCGGGCGTACCGCACGGTCTGGCGGCCCTGGTCGGTGTCACCCACACCGATACCGAGGCGACCGCGAAAGCCCTGGCCGACAAGCTGTTCCGGCTGCGCATCCTGGACGGGGAACGTTCCGTCGCGGATCTCGGCGCACCCGTCCTCGTGGTCAGTCAGTTCACGCTCTACGCCGACACCGCCAAGGGCCGCCGCCCCTCCTGGTCCGCCGCCGCGCCCGGTCCGGTGGCCGAACCCCTGGTCGAGTTGTTCGCCGAAACCCTGCGCGGGCTCGGCGTCACCGTGGCCACCGGACGGTTCGGCGCGCACATGCAGGTCGCGCTGGTCAACGACGGACCGGTGACCCTGCTCCTGGAAGCGTGAACCCGATTCGGCTCAGCCCGCCGAGCCGGCGGCGGATGTCGCGTGCAGCCGCTCGGCCAGCGCGCGGAACACCATGTAGTTCGGCATCAGGCACAGCGGCAGCGATTCCAGCGGCTGCGCCCGCCCGCGCACCCGCACGCTCAACCAGCCGCCGACCACGGCCAGATCCCCGACCTGCGACCACGGCACCGATTCCGAACCCGCCCCCAGTTCGGCCGAGGTCAGCCACATCGGCGCGAATTCCAGCCGTGCCCCGGCATCCAGCGCCGCCTGGGCTACCGGCAACTGCGCGTCCAGAATGCCCTGTTCGATCTGCGCGCCCCACTGTCGCGGACATTCGATGCCGTGCCGCAGCACCACCGGCTCGCCGTCCGTGTCCATGATCGTGTAGCGGTACGAAACGTCCTCTGCCGCAGGATCTTTGGCGGCATGCACGATTTTTCGCCGGACCGTCGTGCTGTCGTACCGGACCACCCGGACCTGCCCGCCGTCCGAGGCCACCACCCCGTGCTGATACAGATCCAGCCGACTGCCGCGCTGATGCGCCGATCCCAGCAACCCAAGATCCCACAGCAGCCGGGCCGCGCCCGCCAGCAACACCACGATGCCCAGGACACCCACCGCCGGCAATCCGACGGCGAACCCGATCACCGCGACCACGATTCCGGCCGCGATCACCCCGGCTCCGAGCAGCGGCCGCCGCGCGTCCACGTGCCCCGGCCGGTACGTCCGGAGGTACCGCCCGAGCATCGCGCGCTCGGCTGCGTCGCCGACCGCTCCGGTCACTCCCGAGTCACCGCCCGATGTCACCACGAATGGGTGCCCACCGCGGGACCGATCCACACTTGTTCGTCGCACAATTCATACCCGGACGACAACGTACCCACTCCTACCTCGCGGAATGGGTACGTTGTGATGCTTGTCACTCCGAATTCACAGTCGAAATCCCCGGTCACGGCCCATCGAGCGCGGCTTCCCGACGCGCTACTCCGGACGCGGCGTCAGAATCCGCGGGCCGTCCTCTGTCACGGCCCATCGAGCGCGGCTTCCCGACGCGCTACTCCGGACGCGGCGTCAGAATCCGCGGGCCGTCCTCTGTCACGGCAACGGTGTGTTCCCAGTGCGCCGCCCGAGTCCCGTCGGTGGTCACGACGGTCCAATCGTCGCCGAGCACCTTCGTCTGCGTGGTGCCCAGCGTCAGCATCGGCTCGATCGCGAGCACCGATCCGACGACCAGTTTCGGCCCGCGACCCGGCGCGCCCTCGTTCGCCAGGAACGGATCCATATGCATCTCCCGGCCGATGGCGTGCCCGCCGTAACCGTCCACGATGCCGTAGGACCGGCCGTGCTCACGTTCGGCCGCGCGAGTGCCCAGCTCGATCGCATGCGAGATGTCGGTGAGCCGGTTACCGGGCAGCATCGCCTCGATCCCGGCCTCCATGGACAGCCGCGTGGCATCGCTGAGCAGACGATCGGGCTCGACGATCTCGCCGATGCCGAACGTCCACGCCGAATCGCCGTGCCAGCCGTCCAGGATCGCGCCGCAGTCGATCGACACCAGATCGCCCTCGGCGAGGATTTCGTCGGCGGCCGGAATCCCGTGCACCACACGGTCGTTCACCGACGAGCAGATCGATCCCGGAAATCCGTGATAGCCCTTGAAGGAGGGCACCGCACCGGCGTCACGAATGACCTGCTCGGCGACGTCGTCCAGTTCCAACGTCGAAACGCCCGGCTTCGCGGCAGCGCGCACCGCGACCAGGGCCCGGCCCACGACCGCCCCGGCCGCCGCCATCGCGTCCAGCTCACCGGAGGTGCGGAACGGCACCACCTTCTTGTGCTTGCGGCCGAAGACCATCCGCGTCAGCGACCCAGCGCCCGCAGCACGCGCCCGTTGACCTCGTCGACCTCGCCGACACCGTCCACGGTGACGACCAGGCCGTCGTAGTGCTCGAGCAGCGGCGCGGTCTCCGATTGGTACACGTGCATCCGGTTGCGGATGACCTCTTCGGTGTCATCCGAGCGGCCGCGGCCGAGCATGCGCTCCACCACGACGTCCTCCGCGACCTCGAGGCTCACCACGGCGCTGAGCTCGTGTCCGGCCTCCTTGAGCATCTTCTCCAGCGCCTCGGCCTGATCGACCGTGCGCGGATAACCGTCGAGCACGAAACCCTTCACCGCGTCCGGTTCGGAGATGCGGGATTCCACCATGCGGTTGGTGACGTCGCTGGGCACCAGATTGCCCGCGTCGATATACCGCTGCGCCTCGCGACCGAGGGGGGTCTGCTGTGAGATGTTCGCACGGAAAAGGTTCCCCGTGGAAATGTGCGGGACACCCAACTTGTCCGACAGCAGTTCAGCTTGCGTGCCCTTACCGGCACCCGGCGGACCGAGCAGTACGAGTCTCACTTGAGGAACCCTTCGTAATTTCTGTTCATCAGCTGGCTCTCGATCTGTTTGACCGTGTCGAGGCCCACACTCACGACGATCAGTATCGACGTACCGCCGAACGGCAACTGACTCGAAGCACCACCGGATGCGCCGATGTCCAGAAACAGGTTCGGCAGCACGGCCACAGCACCCAGATAGATCGAACCCGGCAGGGTGATTCGGCTCAGCACCCGAGTCAGATAGTCCGCGGTCGGCTTACCCGGGCGATATCCGGGAATGAAGCCACCGAACTTCTTCATCTCGTCCGCGCGTTCCTCCGGGCTGAAGGTGATCGCGACATAGAAGTAGGTGAAGAACACGATCAGTACGAAGTAGATCGTGACGTACACCGGATTACCCGGGTTCACCAGGTACTGCTGAATGATCTTCTGCCACCAGCTGCCCGAGCCACCCGAGGACCCCTGCGTCAGCTGCGACACCAGGTTCGGCAGATACAACAGCGACGAGGCGAAGATCACCGGGATGACGCCGGCCTGGTTGACCTTCAACGGCAGATAGGTCGACGAGCCGCCGTACATCTTGCGACCGACGACACGTTTGGCGTATTGCACCGGAATCCGGCGTTGGCCCTGCTCGACGAAGATGACGCCGACGACCACCACCAGCGCCGCCACGAGGACAGCGCCGAAGATCAGGCCGCCGCGGCTGTCCAGAATGCCCTTGCCCTGGGAGGGCAACCGCGCGGCGATACCGGCGAAGATCAGCAGCGACATGCCGTTTCCGATACCGCGCTCGGTGATCAGCTCGCCGAGCCACATCACCATGGACGCACCGGCCGTCATCACCAGCACGATGATGATCATGCCGAAAATGCTCTTGTCGGAAAGAATGTCCTGATCGCACCCGCGCAGCAGCTGCTTGCGCGCGGCCAGCGCCACCAGGCCGGTGGCCTGCAGAACCGCCAGCGCCACCGCGAGATAGCGGGTGTACTGGGTCATCTTGTTCTGGCCGGACTGGCCTTCTTTGTGCAGTTCCTCGAAGCGCGGAATGACGACCCGGAGCAACTGGATGATGATGCTCGCGGTGATGTACGGCATGATGCCGATCGCGAATATCGACAGTTGCAGCAGCGCACCACCGGAGAACATGTTGATCAGCTGGTAGATACCAGCGTCACCACCACCGTTGACGATGTCGACGCAGTGCTTGACTGCCTTGTAGTCGACACCGGGCGACGGCAGCGCGGCACCGATGCGGTACAGCGCGATCAGGCCCAGCGTGAAGAGAATCTTCCGCCGTAGGTCCGGGGTCCGGAAAGCCGACACGAAGGCGGAAAACACAGATCCTCCTGGCTAACGACATGTGGGGTCATGCCCGGGTTTCGACAAGTCTTGGCAGACAACACTTGAACTCTAACAGCGACGCCGGACGGGCTCTCACCCGTCCGGCGACACTGTGTAGTACTGCGACGTACGCGAGGCTTTCACGTGGTCATATGCCACGCTACCGCCCCGCCGCACCGGTTACTGTCAGCCCAGCTCGGTGGCGGTGCCACCGGCCGCGGTGATCTTCTCCTTGGCCGAGCCGGAGAACTTGTCGGCACTGACCTGAACGGCCACACCGATCTCGCCCTGACCCAGCACCTTCACCAATTCGTTCTTGCGCACGGCACCGGCGGCGACCAGTTCGGCCTTGCCGATCTCGCCGCCCTGCGGGAACAGCCGGGCGATATCGCCGACGTTCACGACCTGGTATTCGACGCGGAACGGGTTGGTGAAGCCCTTGAGCTTCGGCAGCCGCATGTGCAGCGGCATCTGGCCACCCTCGAAACGGGCCGGGACGTTCTTGCGAGCCTTCGTACCCTTGGTACCACGGCCCGCGGTCTTGCCCTTGGAGCCCTCACCGCGACCCACGCGGGTCTTCTCGGTCTTCGAGCCCGGCGCCGGACGCAGGTGGTGGAGCTTGATCGGGGTCATGCGTTTACCTCCTCAACGGTAACGAGGTGGCGCACGACGTTGACCAGACCACGGTTCTGCGGGTTGTCCTCGCGGACCACGCTCTGCCGGATCTTGCGCAGGCCGAGGGTGCGCAGCGAATCACGCTGGTTCGCCTTCGCGCCGATTGTGCTCTTGATCTGGGTGATCTTCAGCTGTGCCATGTCTAGACTCCCTGTCCGGCACGTGCACGCAGCATGCCCGCCGGAGCGACGTCCTCGATCGGCAGACCGCGACGGGCGGCCACCTCTTCGGGACGCTGCAGCATCTTCAGGGCCGCAACGGTGGCGTGCACGACGTTGATGGCGTTGTCGCTACCGAGCGACTTGGCCAGGATGTCGTGGATACCGGCGCACTCCAGCACCGCGCGAGCCGCACCACCGGCGATCACACCGGTACCGGGCGAGGCCGGACGCAGCATGACCACACCGGCGGCCGCTTCACCCTGCACCGGGTGGGTGATGGTGGAGCCGATCATCGGGACGCGGAAGAAGCCCTTGCGAGCCTCCTCGACACCCTTCTGGATGGCCGCGGGAACTTCCTTGGCCTTGCCGTAGCCGACGCCGACCAGTCCGTTGCCGTCGCCCACGATCACCAGGGCGGTGAAGCTGAAGCGCCGACCACCCTTGACGACCTTGGAGACGCGGTTGATCGCGACTACGCGCTCGAGCTGGTTCTTCTCGGCGGCATTGTCGCGGCCACCGCGATCACCGCGACGGTCACGACCGCCGCCACGTTCCTGACGGCCGCCCTCGGGGCCGCTGTTCTGTCCGGCGGGTCCGTTGCCGCCGTCACGCCGCTGACGTCCCGGCATCAGACGTTCCTTCCGTTCATGGTCATTCCGGTCTCGGGCTGAATCCGCATCAGAACTTCAACCCACCTTCGCGCGCGGCATCGGCCAGAGCGGCGATGCGGCCGTGGTAGTCGTGGCCACCGCGGTCGAACACCGCGGCCTCCACACCGGCGGCCTTGGCGCGGGCGGCGAGCAGCTCGCCAACCTTGCGGCCCTTGGCGGTCTTGTCGCCCTCGACGGCACGCACATCGGCCTCGACCGAGGAGGCCGCGGCGATGGTCTTGCCGGCCGAGTCGTCGACCAGCTGCGCGTGCAGATGCCGCGAGGAGCGGTTGACGACCAGCCGCGGACGCTCGGTGGTACCGGCGACCTTCTTGCGCAGCCGGAAGTGGCGACGAACCTTGGCGGTGCGGCGACGGGTCGACGCATCCTTGCCGAGCGGCTTGCGCGCGGCCTTCTGAGCTTCGGTTTGTGTGTTGGCCATGGCTTACTTACCCGTCTTTCCGACCTTGCGGCGAACGACCTCACCGGCGTAGCGGATGCCCTTGCCCTTGTACGGGTCGGGCTTGCGCAGGCCGTGGATCACCGCGGCGATCTGGCCGACCTTCTGCTTGTCGATACCCGACACCGAGAACTTGGTGGGCGATTCCACCGCGAAGGTGATGCCCTCGGGCGCGTCGACCGGCACCGGGTGGCTGTAGCCGAGGGCGAACTCCAGATTCGAGCCCTTGGCCTGCACGCGGTAACCGACGCCGAAGATTTCCATCTTCTTCTCGTAGCCCTTGGTGACACCCTCGATCATGTTCGAGACCAGGGTGCGGGTCAGGCCGTGCAGGGAACGGTTACGGCGCTCGTCGTCCGGGCGGACGACCTCGAGCTCGCCGCTTTCGGCCTTGCTCACGATGATGGGCTCGGCGACGACGTGCGACAGGGTGCCCTTGGGCCCCTTGACCGCGACGTTCTGACCATCGATGGTCACCTCGACGCCAGCGGGGATGGCAATTGGCCTCTTACCAATACGCGACATTGTCCTGACCTCCCTTACCAGACGTAGGCGAGGACTTCGCCGCCCACGCCTTGCTGCTTGGCCTGACGGTCGGTCAGCAGGCCGGTCGACGTGGAGATGATGGCCACGCCGAGGCCGCCCAGGACCTTGGGCAGATTGGTGGACTTCGCGTACACACGCAGACCGGGCTTGGACACGCGGCGCACGCCCTGCAGGCTGCGCTCACGGCTGGGGCCGTACTTGAGGTCGACGACCAGGGTCTTACCCACGGTCGCGTCCTCGGTCCGGTAGTCGGCGATGTAGCCCTCGCGCTTGAGGATCTCGGCGATGTTCGCCTTGAGCTTCGAGTGCGGAGCCTGCACCTGATCGTGGTACGCCGAGTTGGCGTTGCGCAGACGGGTCAGGAAGTCTGCGATCGGATCTGTCATGGTCATACGTGACCGCTAACCTTTCTCGCCACGGTTCCCATACAGCACCCGCGCACGCGGATAGTGGGCCTATAGCAATTCGGCTGGTCCGGCAAGCTTTCTGCCAACCGGATGAAGTGCGTGTCATCCGGGCCCCACGCACATACGACAATGCACATGGACCGGCCCAGGCAACTGGACCAGTGTAGACAAGGCCGCTACCAGGACAAAATCGGGGCCACACCGGGCATCACCGCCGTGACCCGAGGCTCCCGCGATCCCGCCGCAGCGGACCGAGCCCTCAGTCGAAATCGGCGCCGCCCTAGTTCGAACAGGACATTCGGCGAAACACTGATCTCGAACGGATGCTCGACCGCGAGTACGTCGTCACCCGACGACGAGCCGGTACACGAACCACCGAGGTCAGAATAGCCGCATCGAACTCTCGCGGGTCACCCCGAACCTCGCACCCTCGATGCCATCCGCCTCGCATCGGCGCTCCGGTGCGGGCTGGACGAACTCGGCCTCGTCACGCACTACAAGAACATCGGGCACGTGGCCGAACAACTCGGCTTCCCGGTTCAGGATCCGGTGCGCTGACCTTCACCACCTCGTGCAGTACGGACGGCATGGGCGAAGGCTGCCGGAAGGCACCGACACCCAAATCTGCACAGTCACACCGAGAGCCACGCCGGATGCGTTGCCCGGCGAAGGATATCGGCTCGGCCGCAAGGTTTTTCGGCATCCGGTTGTGCACGACGCAACGCTCGAACGTCGGCGCGACAGAGGGTGAACTTCGGGCAATCGGTCTCGAGTCCGCAGTTAACTTTCTATTTGCTTGTCGCGGAAGATGTTTCGGCTCACGATCAGTGATCGCCGCCGAGTTGCCGGAGTACCGCTCAACGAATAACCCAGCCGCTCAGTGGGATTCGACAGGACGTCGCGACCTGCTCCGGCGTGCCGGGAGGAACGGTATCGAGACGCGACCACGACATCACAGTGAACTTCAGGCAACTTTCCTCAGGCCGTGATCACGTTAAATTCGCCTGCACCATAACCAGTTTCACTGATTGTAAGTGGACTCCTTCGAGTTGCCGGTCCATTGCCGCTTGAATATCGTATATCCCTGGTTCCAGCAGCGGCAGTTCATCGTTCACCGCACGCGAGTTGACCTTTGGTGGAGGACACGTGACGCCCAACGGTTTTGGCGACTGTCACAGTGTCTCGGGCGCGGAGTGCGTGGAGCATTACTGGCGTGTAACGGCCGTGGGTCCTCATGAGCATTAACCTGCCCAGCGGACTGCAATGGGTGTCATACCTGGCCGGGGCCGAGTGGCCCAAGGGTGACGAAGACAAGATGTTCACCCTTGCCGCGGACTGGAAAAGCTTCGCCGAAGTCATCTCCGGAGACTCGAACGATCTGGTCAGCCAAGTCGAATCCGTAGTCGCCGACATCGAGAAGGCATACGCCTCAGGCCCCGGCCGGGACTCGATGATCTCCACCCTGTCCTCACTGACCGACGAATCCAGCGACTCCTCACTGCAAGCGACCGCCGAGTCGATGAAAAGCCTGGGCCAGTCCGCCGACAAGGCCGGAGACTCCATCCAACTCGACAAAGTCCAGATCCTGGTCGGTTTGGCGTGGCTGGCTTACGACCTGGCCACCGCCTGGATGGCGGGCCCGGCCGCGCCCGCGGTCGAAGCCGCGGCCATCGCTGCCACCCGCACCACACTCGCCATCGCACGACAAGTCCTCAAACGCGCCCTGCAAGAAGCAATCAAGGCCGCTGTGGTCGGCGCGGCGCTGGAAGCGGTCGTCGACGGACTGATGCAACTGGTCCAGATCGCCCAGGGACACCGAGAAAGCTTCGACTGGACCGAATTCGGCGAATACGTCGCCATGGGCGCCGCCGGTGGCGCGGCCGGCGGCCTAGCCGCCCGCGGCGTGGGCACCACGTTCGAGAAGACCGTCGGCAACAGCCTCGATAAAGCCATCGGCGGCAAGGCCACCGCCATCACCCAGAACGTTCTCGAAGGCGCCGCCGGTGGCGTCGGGGGCATGGTCGGCGGCGCAGTGGCCGGAATGGCTTTCAACGGAGGCGAATTCGAGTTGTCCGCCGCCGGTATGGGCGCCGGCATCGCCGGAGCCATGTCCGGGGGCGTGCGCGGACACCGCGCCACCGAAAACACCAGCGGCGGCGGCGACAGCACAGTCGACACCAGTGCCCTGGCCGACACCGCCGCCAAAGCCGCCGAACAAGCCAACTCCCTTGTGCCACAAGATGACACCGGCAGCGGCACAAGCGGCACAGGCGGCACCGGAGGCAACACCAACGGGAACACCGGCGACACCAACGGCACTACCAACGGAAACAACGGCGACACCGGCAGCACGAACAACGACACCACATCCGACACGAGCACAACATCGGACACCAGCAGCAGCGGAACCGAAACCACCTCCAACGGCAACGGCAACGGCAACGGCAACGGCAACGGCAACCAGGCCAACACCACAACCGACTCCCGCACCACGGGTACCAACAGCACCACCGGAAGCGACACCTCCGAGAACGACAACTCCGCCCGCGCCAACACCGGCTCCGACGACAGCGCCCCACGTGCCACCAACACCAACGACAGCAACACTCAGGCCGGCACCAACGGCAAGACCTCCCAGACCGGCACCAACACCCGGACCGACAGCAACGCTCGTGCCGGCGCGACCAAAACGGACGGCACCTCGAGCGCTGCCGAGGCCAGCAACTCCGGTAGCGGTACCAACGGGAAGACCAACACCGACACGACCGACCGCAGCACCAACAGCGACACCACCCGCGCCTCGACAAGCACCCCGGCACAAACCAGCACCGACAGCACCAGCAAGATCTCCGCCGCCCACACCAACGAAACCGGCGGCGAGTCCAGCGGCAACGACATCGCCCGTAGCACCGCTACCAACACCAGCAGCACCAGTGACGCGGCCACCCAGACCGAGAACACCGCGAGCACGACGAGCGTCTCGAACGGCGAGTCCAGCTCGAGTGGAAACACCGGTGATCGGACCGAAGACACCGGCACCAGCACCTCCGGCAACACCACCAGAGGCACCCAAACCAGCGACAGCATCCGAACCGGCAACAACACCGCCGCCGACCACAGCACCACTGACAGCAGCACCCGAACCAGCGGTGCCGCCAACGCCGAAACCACCTACACCGAAACCGGCAGCAGCGCAACGGCTTCGGGCCGACCGACGACCGAGACGGATCAGGGGTCGCAGGGCGGTCAGAGCAACCTGACTCAGACGTCGACAACCGGTTCGTCGCGGCAGAGTTCTACCTCGGCGCAGGATTCGACGGTGGCGGGTACGAGCTCGGTGTCGGCCTCTTCCAAAGCTGGTACGTCCGAACAGGTCACATCCACGACGGGGTCTACCCAGCGAACTGCCGACGCGAGCACGCCGACGAGTACCACGCAGTCGCGTGACGCGTCATCCGTGAGCCGGGCCGGTGCCTCGACCGAGTCCGGCACACAGTCCCGTTCTTCGCTCAATGCCCGCAGTCAGTCCGAGGAAGCCGCCGCGGACGGGCAGCGATCCACGTCCGGTGACGGACTGTCCAAAGCCGAGGGCACCGCCGAGCGGGTCACGCAGCGATCGGGAGCGGACGCGTCGTCTTCGCAGCGATCCACATCTCGAGCCACGCAGAAGGACGCACAAGAGGGCGACCGGAGCATCGACGCCGGGTCACGCAAGAACAGCGACTCCAAATCCGGATCCAAAAATGGGGAACCCAAGCCCTCGGAATCCAAATCCGCCGAATCCGAACTGTCGGAATCCAAGACCGGCAACGCTTCCGAGCGCACCGCCGCTACTTCTCCGCAGCGATCCGAATCACCAGCCGCGCAGAAGGATTCGCCGGACAGCGACCGGACCGGCAACACCGGGACACGGAAAAACGGGGACCTGAAGACCTCGTCCGAAGCCAGCGATCCCAAGACCAAGACCTCCGAGTCCACGTCATCGGAGAAGTCCAAGGCAGCGGAATCCGGGTCGGCCAGGAGTTCGGAGTCCACGCCGAGCGATGAGTTGAGCGGTGACTGGGCCCACGCCCTCGAGGGCTGGACATCACATTCGATCTCCCGCACCGAATTCGAAGAGCTCACCGAAACCACTGACGAGTTCGCGTACCTGGGCAACAAAGACGACATCGTGCTCACCGCCTCCACCGACGAACACGGTTGGCTCACCATCCAGAACCGCACCGACAACACCCCGATCGAACTCGACGAACACGGCATCAACGGCCTCCTGGACAAACACGGCATCACCCACATCCGCGTCCCCGACGACCCCATAGAACCCGCAACCCACTCCGACCCCACCACCATCGGAAGCACCCACAACGATCCGAACTCCCGCACCAGCCACACTCCCGAGGACACCACCCCGGCCCGCGACGCCCGCGACACCCCCGAATCACGCGAACGCCGCACCCGAAACGCACACGACGGCACCTCCCGCACACCCGGCGAGCCCGATCCGACCCCGTCCGATCCGATCGATGAGCACGGCATCCTCTGGGACGAAGCCACGGCGGGTTCGACCTGGCACCGCTTGTCCTCCACCGACGACCTCGACACCTGGGCCGACAACAACAAGGGCGGGCACGCACGCCTGGGCAATGACACCCACGCCACCCACGAAGTCCAAGCGCATGCCGACTCGGGCCGGTACACCGTGTCCCGAATCGGTAGCGACAGACCCGAAACCCTGGACTCGCACGGTATTCGCGACCTGATCGACCAGCACGACATCACCGAAATCCGCGTCGCGGACCATGCCGGCGGCGCCAGGAAGAGAACCGGAACCGGGACCACTCCTGATTCGGAAATCGTTGTCGCCCAACACGACACACATACCACCACCAGCAAACCCGGCGGCAAGGACAGCACGCGTCGCACCGGCGGATACGTTGCCAGGCACAGCACGACCACCCACAACACTCCGCGCCGTGGTTACAGCTCGGTCGCCAAGGAACTGTTCCTGCGTATCCCGGTGATCGGGCACCTGTTCCGGTACATCAGCGACCTGCTGACCCGTGAGCCCGGTGCCCGGGAGGTCACCTTCGAGGGCACCGACATCCACGTGCCTGCCCGCAGCGAGGAGACCAGCCGCGCCGATACGCCTCTGCCCCTGCGGAGCAAGCGCGGCGCGAACGGTGCGGACAGCAGCGGCCGACGGGCTACCAGCTCTCCCGAACCGTGGTATCTCACTCCCAAAACCGCTGAGCAGTACCGTGTTGTCGCGCACGACGGCAAGCTCTACAACGCCTCCACCGGCAAACTCGTGCACACCTCCGACAGTCCGGCGACCAGCTGGCCGACCCGCACCCGGGGACATCTGCTGGTCGGCGACCGCAACGGCAATACCTACATCGCTCCGGACCTGGGTGCGGTGCGTACCCACGAATCGTTCGACAAGCTCGGGGTCCATGTCGCGGGCACGGTCGAGGTCAGTCGCGGTGTCCTCGACTACGTCACCGATCACTCCGGCCCCTACGGCTCGAACCGCGGCCGGGTCACCGAACTGCTGGACAACGATCTGGATCTGGGTACTGTCCAACGCTCGGATAATTTCCGTCACCTGGACTACAACGCCGATCCGGTCACCGAGGAAGCGACCGGTGCCCGGGATGTCACCTCTGGTGAAAGCGCCTCGGATACACCACGTTCCGGCGACGAGGACGCAGCGAAGACCGATTCCTCGGACGCCTCGACGAATTCGGATGCCTCGGCCACCCGAGCCTCGGTCCTGGATACCGAGACCGTCGAGCAGACCCGTCAGCGCATTACCGACACCGAAACCCGCGCCGCCCAACACCGCCAAGAACAGATCACTCGCGTCGAGGAATCCAGACAACGCGTCGCGGACGCCGAGATAAAACTCGACGACCTCATCCGAGCCGACCAGACCGAAGACGCGGGCACACAAACCGGCCACACCGAGGACGCGGGTACCCGCACCGACGACGGCATTACCCACACCGACGAGAACACCTCCCGCGAGAGCACCGGGCGCACCAGCACGCGTGCCACTGGCGAGCGGTCCGGACGCGGCAGCACACGCGCGGCGGACGAAAAGCGAAGCGGCAGTGCACACACCGCTGACGAGGCCATCACCCGCCCCGCGGACCAGACGCACACCGACGAAGTCTCCGAACGCGACCGCGCCTCGGATGCACGCACCGCGGACGAGAACAGCACACACACCACCGACGCGCCTCTGGGACGTGACGAGGATCTCACTGGCTCACGCACCAGCGACGAGACCGCGCGCGACGAGGATCCGCCCGCTACACGCATCGAACACGACGACGCCAGCAGCACACCCGCCCGCGACGACGATCCGGCCGCTACACCCACCCGAGACGACGATCCGGCCGCTACACCCACCGAGCACGAGGATGTGGCGGCGGCGCGGGCGGAGTACGAGCAAGCACTCGCCGAGCACGAAACCACACTCGCGCACGCGGTCGACGAACTCGTCGCGGCCTCACGCGTGGCAGGATCAGCACGCTGGGACGCGTTCAAGGCCGGCAAGATCGGGAAAGACGAAACATTCGAGGCAGTCGCCAAGGAACGCCAAGACGCAGCTCGCGCCGCCGGCGCAGTACGCCACGAGTACTACGAGTTGCGGGCCGGACCGGGCGAACCCAAACACAAATCGGGTCCGTTGACCAAAGTCAGCGACGCCGACCTGGACGCGAAGATCGTCGCCGGCTCCAAGGCCGATGCCGACGCCACCGCGAAACGTGAAGCCAACATCGCGCTCTCGGAGCTGAACCGGCGAGTCAACCACCGAGTCCCCCGCCCCACCCAGATCATGGCCGACCTGCTCCTCGAACACGGCCTCTCCGAGATGGACACCGGCGAAGGCAAAGAAATGACCGTCGTCCTGCGCTCGGTCCGCGTCGCCCTGGACGACGGCATCGCCCACGCCATCACCAGCAGCGACCCCCTCGTCAACCACATGCAGAAAGAATTCCTCCACCTCATCGGCGAACGCGGCTTCAACACCCGCATCTACCACCTCGACTCCGACCAACCCTTCCCCACCCTGGAAGACGGGGAAAAGATCATCGTCGCCGGCACCGCCCAGGACTACGGCTTCCGCGCAGTCAAAGAAGCCCAATCCATGATCGACAAACTCAAAACCGCGAAAATCTCCGACACCGACCTCACCGGCCTCTACGAATCGTTGGAACAAGCCGCCACCTTCACCGACTACAAGAAACTCCTCGACACCGCCGCCGAAAACCACGGACTCGACGACCGCTACAACCCCTTCCCCGGCGGCAAAGCCACGGTCGACGAAATCGACGCCCAACTCATCGACGAACAAACCCACTACGTCCTCTCACCCGGCAATGGCAAAACCGCCTCACCAGAATTCATCACCAAAACCAAAGACATCTGGAGCACCTTCCAGAAAGCCATCAACCAACCACACACCACCCGGTCCGGGTCTGCCCGCTCCGGGGACCAGGATTCCCTCTGGTCCAGCGACCAGGAATCCACCTCGTCCACCGAGAGTGTCTTGGAGCCCGCTGATTTCGGGAAGAACCCCGACATTCCCGGCATGTTCGACTCCGAGCTCACCAGCCACGGACGCGCCAAACTCGAGAACATGCTCGGCCGCAAGATCACCGACGAAGAAGCCCTCGAATACGCCCACGCCGCACAAGCCCAATGGGGACCCGAAGAAAACAGCGACTACCACGTCAGCAACGACCGCAAAATCAAAATCATCCAATCCAAAACCAACGACCAGCTCATGGACGACCCCGAAAAACAAAGCTCCAGCCGCTGGAACGGCTTCACCAAATACCTGGAAGTCAAACACAACAACGGCGGCGACGACAGCAACATCACCGGCGACCCCGAATACTCCATCAGCATCACCGGCAAACAACTCTTCACCGGCGGACACCTCGACATCACCGGCACCTCCGGCACACTACTCACCGCCACCGAAGGCAACCCCCGCGGCGTCGAGGACATCCTCCACGAGGAATACGGCACCGGACCCATCACCAGAGTCGAACGCTACTTCGACTCGAAGCTCTCCCGCCCCGAGGACCGGCACTTCGACAACCGCGACGACAAACACACCCAAATGGCAAAGGACATCCTCGACGAAGCCTTCATCGAAAACCCCGAAACCGGTGTCCTGGAACAGAAAGGCTCCCCCCAACTCGCCGTCGCCATGGACAACGCCGACGTCGCCCGCCTCGCCGACGCCCTCGAACGCGAAGCCGCCGCCCGCGGCATCACCGTCGAATTCCAGAAAATCGACGCCGCCTGGCTCGACTCCCACGGCAGCAAACAAAAAACCCAAGACGAACTCCAGAAAATCCTCGACAACGGCGGCAAACTCGGCAAAATCACCATCGGCAACAAAATCCTCTCCCGCGGCGTCGACATCACACCGGAAAAAGCCGCCGTCGACAAGGGCGGCCTCAAAGTCAAAATCAGCGGCGGCCCCGCCTACTCCACCCGAGTCAACCACCAAGTCGAAACCCGCGCCGCCCGCAGCGGCGACCCCACCAAAGGCCGCGAAGACGGCGGCACCCCCGGCGAAGCCGTCCACTACATCTCACCCGAAGACTACCGCTCCACCGCACCCACCACCCGCGTCAAAACCATGGTCGTGCGCTACCAGAACACGGCCGAAACACACACCGACGCCCAGACCGAACACACCACAGCAGAAAACGAACACATAACCGCAAGCGAAAAACACAACACAGCAACCGAAGAACACCGGGCAGCCACCCAAGAACACCGAACAGCGACCGAAGAACACCAAGCCGCGAACCAAGCACACGAAAAGAACCCCACCAACGAAACCAGCACACACCTCGAACACACCACCGCGAACCTCGAACACGCCACCGCGAACCTCGAACACACCGCGGCGACCCTCGAACAAACCCGCGCCAGCCTCGAACACGCCGCCACACACCTGGCACGAACCACCGCAACCCTCGAACAAGCCGAAACCAACCTCAACGACGCCACCAACAACCTCCGCGAGTTCGCCACCCCCTGGCAGAAAGCCGCCGTCGAACAGCAACTCATCGACTCCCACCGGACCCGGGCACCCCCCACCGACACCCCCACCACACACGACTCCGCCGACCAGCAACCCACCACACCACCCCCCGAATCACAGCACCGCCCCATCACGGGCACAACACACTCCGCCCGAGACCACGCGGACACGACCACCCACGACCCAGCCACACATGCCGACAGCACCGATCACTCCGACCTGCCCACGACGAAGGCCGAGGCCGATGACGCGATCATCGCCGCCGAAGAACACGCCGCCCAGGTCCACAACGACACCGAAACACGCCTGAACGCGACACGTCAGGATCTCGAACACGCACGCACCAACCGCGAGAACACCCAGCTGGCATACAACAAAGCAGTCACCGAACACGAAAACCTGCGCGGCAACAACATCGACGACCGGATCGACGCACTGCGGGCCAACGTCCAGCAGACCCGGACCGAGCTGGACGCGAACACCCGAGCCCACGACACCGAAAGCCGCGGCACCGAACCACAGCGGGAACGCCTGCAACAGCTCCAGCATGAAATCGACCGGGGCGCAGACCGTTTGCGCTCGGAGATGATCGAACGCGAAGCACTCCTGCGCACCTCGGGCGATGCGCACGCCGACGAGCTGCGGGCAGCCGAAAACGAGCGCAGAACGTTCACCCGCGAACAGGCGATGGCCGCGACGAAGGCCGAGCGTGACCGGCTCGCGGCTCGGTCGGGCAGAGCCGGGGGTCTGCGATCGACCCTCACGCGTCTGCTGCGCAGCCGCCAGCAGATCGTGGCCGAACGGATGGCCGCCGCGGAGGCGATCACCCGCGCCGCCGCGCTGAAAACCAAGATGGATGACGAGCTCGCGGCGGTCGAGCGAGATTTCCAGTCGAAGGTCGGTGCGCGGGAACAAGAATTGCGGGACACCGTGCCCTCCCGCGAAGCCGAAGCGCAGGCCGCGGCGCATGTGGCCGAGCTGAGGTCCCAGCTGGATCAGCACACCGCAGAATATTTGCAGTCGAGGGACGATTTCGACACGGCCGCCATGAAGGTGCTCGACGAGCGTTTCACGATCGTGCAGCAGGCGGGCAAAGCCGATATCGCCGCGTTCAGGGCAGGTCATCTCGGCTTCGACGAGGCAATGGCGAATGCCGCGGCCAAGCAGAAAGCCGCGCAGGAATCGTTCCTCGAAGCCGCCAACATCTTCGACAATGAGTTGTGGCGTTCGGATGAGGTGATACCGAAGATCTCCGATGACGCGGTCAAGGCGATGATCGATCACGGCACACCCGTGGAGCAATTCGTCGGTATCCGTGAATACATCCGCCGCGCAACGGGATACCCCACCAGCGAGGACGGCCGCGACCTGCGTGACACCCAGCTGTACGCGATCCTGTCTCATTGGTCCAATTTGCGTACCGGCGAGGGTAAGTCCCTGGTGACCATCGCCAAGGCGTGGGCCACCGCCCGCACTGGCGGGCGCGGGC
The DNA here is from genome assembly GCF_001613065.1 of Nocardia miyunensis NBRC 108239. GTDB lineage: Bacteria > Actinomycetota > Actinomycetes > Mycobacteriales > Mycobacteriaceae > Nocardia > Nocardia miyunensis. The sequence continues at coordinate 44,896 of NZ_BDBQ01000024.1, read as the reverse complement.
GCCGGGTGTATGTCACGACCAGCGGTGACAATCAGGTCGGGGACATGATCAGGGAATTCGCCGTATTCGGCGATTCGGCGATCGGTGATCTGAAGGTGGACGTGGTCCGCATGAACGCCGACGAAGACGTGCCCGCTGTGCGTGCGGGCAACGGGCAGATCGTGGTCGCCACCATGCACGACATGAAACACGCTGTGCTGAAAAAGATCTCCGATACGCTGGAAAGCTTCGCGGACCAGGGTGTGCCGAAAGAGGAGATCACCGCGCTGCGTACCTGGCTCAACGGGACCAAGCCCAACCTCGACCAGCTACGCACCGCATTCAACAAGGCCGCCGAGGATCACGGACTGGACGACAGGTTCGAACCGTTCCCCGAAGGGTTCCATATCGGCGACGAGATCGACACCTTCGGCGATGAGGACGCCGTGTTGTCACCGGGAGACAGTAAATTCGCTTCCGAGGACGAGACCGCGCTGATAAAGAAGATCTCCGACCGCGTGGACAAGGCCGCGGCCCTGTCCGAAGACCCGTTGACGGCCGCGCATTTCGGGAAACTCGAACGCACTCGGGGATTCTGGACCGGGAAGGTCACCGACGAGGCCCTCGAGCGGCTCAACCGGGTCGAAGGGGAAGAGCCGCTCACTGCTGACGACCCGAACCTGCACAGGTACATCCACAAAGCCCACGCCAAGTGGGGAGTCAAGCGCGGCAGGAATTTCCTGGAGGGCCGCGGCGACCAATCGGGGGATCCGAACAAGATCAAGGTGATCGCCGCGGACACCAGCGACAAGTTGATGGCCGATGCGAAGAAGGGCACCGAAACCCGCTACCAGGGCGTCAGCCAATTCCTCGATCTCGAGGCGGGCCTGCAGGTGCGGGCGAATCTGCCCGAGGAAGCGCTGCACATGTCCGATGCTCAGCTGATCGGCACGACCCTGCTGCACGACACGCAAGGCCATTCGGGTACCGCCAAGATCGCGGAGAAGAAGCTCTACGACCAGGGCGTCACCAAGGGCCCGGTCCGCGAGATCGACCCGTACTACAAGTCGCAGGTCGAACACCTGGACGATCTTGAATTCGACACCCATGAGGAAATGCTCGAGGACATCGCTCACGCCATCGTGAAGGACGCGCGGATCGAACTCCTCGGGCACGACGGAAAGGTCCTGGACCCAGCCACGGTCACGCCCGATCAAGTTGCGCGCCTGCGCATGTCCGGGCGCGATCAGGTGGTCGGCAGTTTCGACAACTGGAATCTGCGTGGTGATGACATCCGGATCGATGAGAACGGACAGCGGATCCAGCTGAACGGCTGGCGGGACAAGAAAACCTCGGAAATGGGTGTGGTCGACTGGGTCGACAAACTCGTCTACGAGAAGGTCCGCGACATGGCCGGTGAGCAGGTCGCGGACCAGGTCACCCTGGATTATGACGTCTTGGACGCGAAGTTCGACGACGATCACGGTGGTGGCGCCGCGGCCGAGGACGCCGGTAACCAGATCATCGAGAAATTCGGCGTCAAGAACCGAGACGAAGGCGTCCTGGTGTTCGTCAACAAGGGCCGCATGCGCGGCACCGACTACAAGACGATCGAACGCGCCATCAAACAGGGTGGCCTGTCCGGCAAATTCATCGGCGGAGCCGCCTACGGAGAGGCCTCGGTCGTCCAGGGCGATGGTCGCATCGGGCGCAGCGGCAAGGGGGACCGGGAAACCGGCGGCACCCCCGGTACCGTCCAGCACTGGTACTCACCCGAAGAATTCGAAACGTCCTTCCAGCACCACGACGTCATCCGGCAGGTCATCATCTACAAGGGCGCGGCCGAGAGCCGCCGCCGAGCCGCCGACGACGACCAGCAGAACTCCACCCCCGAAACCCGCCGCACACTCGCCGACGCCGACAGGGCCCTGCAGGACGCGGAAACTGTTCTGCGGGAAGATACTTCACCGACCCTGCAAAAGGCCGTCGACGACCACCGCGCCGCAGCCGCGAGCACCCGCACCAACCCCGGCAACGGCCCGCCGTCGCACGACACGTCCACGCCTGACGACGACACGTCCACGCCTGACGACGACACCGTCGTCCAGAACCCGGATCTGGACGAAATCTTCCGGCCCGCAACCGAATCCACCGACACCACCCAATTCACCGTCAACGACGGAGACCGGCTCGCGAACTGGCTGTCCGAGAACGAGGTGCCCACCGGAACCCGGCTGGAATTCACCGCCCACTCCCTCTACGACGACGGCCCGGACGAATCCCTCACCAGCACAGTCGAATACACCGGCAACGGCACCGTCCACGTCCAGGAGACCAACGCCAGAGGCGACCGCCGCGAACACACCACCGACGCGCGCCGGATACCGGCCATGGTCGCCAACCCGGAAGTCGGCTCGATCACCATCCACCGCCCGCAGGCGAATCAGCCTGCCACCTCGCTCGACGAATCGGCCGAGCGGGATCCCGCCGGCACCGAGCACGAAGAGCCCCAGCCCGTCGAGCCCCCGGCACAGGATGCCCCCCGCACTCCCGGCGACGAAGCCCGCGCATCGTCCCCGACCCGGCAGGACGGTCGGCAAAACCGGCAGCCGCGTACCGGAAACACCGGCAAAACCCAACCGGACACATCCGCCAACGCAAGCGAGCAATCCCTCGAGGACATCTCCCGCCACCAAACCCCGGCCGAGGAGATGCTCACCGAGGGGCTCAGCACCCCGACCCCGGACATCCCGGCCGAGGGCACGGAGCCGACTCCGGCGGGTACCCCGGTCTCCGACGATTCGGAAGACTTCGGCCTGGGCAGCCTGTTCACCGAACCCGACGAAGCCGATCCGGCTGCAGGCCAGGATGATTCGCTCGAGCCCCCCTTGCCGGAACAGCTCGAAGACGATGCGGCGCAGGTCGAAGAACCCGAACTGGTCACACTCGGCGACCCGGGCGAGCAAGCCACCGACGACACCGGCGGCCACGAGACGCCAGTCGACGAGACCCTCACCGAGGAAGTCAGCACCCCGGCCCCGGTCATTCCGGCCGAGGGCACCGAGCCGATCGCGACGGAAACTCCGGTCTCCGACGATTCGGGAGACTTCGGCCTGGGCAGCCTGTTCACCGAACCCGACGAAACCGGCCGTGTTGGGGGGCAGGATGATTCGGTCGAGCGAGTGCGGCCGGAGCAGGTCGACGAAGATGCGGCGCAGGTCGAATCGACCGGCCTGGTCAATTCGAAGCAGCCGAACCTCTCCACGCAGGCCGAGTCGAAACACCCTGGCGCCGACGAGGTCACATCGAAGCAGCCCGACTCCTCCACACAGACTGAGTGGAAACAGCCGGGCACCGACGAGGTCGAGTCCGAGCAGACCGTGTCGGCGTCAACGGTTTCGGGTGTGCACGGTAGCGGAGACATCTCGGTGCGCCCGCCGGTCGTGGTGTCCTCGGCCACTGGGACCGAGGACACCACGGTTATCACCGATACCCTGATGGGGGTCCTGGATCGCATTGCGGTTGCGGAGAGCCGTGCTGAACAAGAGCGTCGGGTGCAGATCGCTCGGGTCGGTGATTCCAAACAGCGGGTCGAGGATGCCGAACAGGCGCTGAAGGACCTCATCGCCGCCGGCCCCCTCGAGAACACCGTCCAGCCCGACCACACCGCCGACGACACCGTCCAGCCCGGTGACACCACGGGCGATCAGGTGCATCAGGATGCGGTGGCCGCGGCCCGGACGGCGTACGAGCGTGTGGTGGCTGATCATCTCGCGACGGTCGCGGATGTGTTGGACAGGCTCGTTGCGGCGGCGCGGGTGGCCGGTGCTGTGCGGTGGGAGGCATACCGATCCGGGCAGATCGGCAGGGACGGCACTTTCGAGGCGGTTGCTCATGAGCGGGAGGAGGCGGCGCGAGCGGCGGCGCACACGATTCTGGAGTATTACGAGCTTCGAGCCGGGCCGGGGCGGCCGCAGGAGAAGTCGGGTCCGTTGACCCGGGTCTCGGACCAGGAGCTGGACGCCACGATCGTGAGCGGTTCGAAGGAGGGGGCGAATGCTGCCGCGAGGCGGGAGGGATATATCGCGGTCGCCGAATTGAATCGGCGGGCGACGCAAATGGTGCCGCGGTATACGCAGTTCATGGCGGATCTGCTGCTCGAACTCGGTCCGACCCAGGTGGATACCGGGGAGGGCAAGGAAATGATCGTCGTGCTGCGGTCGGTGCGGACCGCGTTGCGTGATGGTATTGCCCACACCATTACCAGCAGTGATCTGCTGGTGAATCACATGCAGAAAGAAATCGAGCAACTGATCGCCGGGCGTGATCTCGAGCTCAGGGTTTATCGTCTGAATTCGGACCAACCGTTCCCGGATATGCAGGACGGGAAACCGATGATCGTCGTCGGTACCGGCGAGGATTACGGGTTCCGGGTGGTGAAGGAAGCGAATTCGTTCATCGAGAAGCTGACATCGGCCGGTATGCCGGAAGAGGAGATCGAAAACCTCCGATCGGCGCTGGAGAACGCGCCGACGTTCGTCGAGTACAAGCGGTTGATCGACACGGCGGCCGAAACGTATGGGGTGACCGAGCGGTTCGAGCCGTTCCCGCCGGGTGTCATGACGATGGACGAGCTCGATGCGCACACGGTCGATGAGAAGAACAAATATGTTCTGGCCCGCCAGTCCGACGAGCCGCCGACTGCGGAGTTCATCGCGGAGGCGAAGGGTATTTGGAACACTTTGCAGCGTGCGGTGGCCGAGTATGGTGTCGAGCCCGCCGATTTCGGGAAGGATCCGGAAATACCCGGACTGTTCGATTCGGAGTTGACTGCTACGGGGGCGAGCAAATTCGAGTCGATGCTCGGTGCGAAGGTCGGTGCCGAGGACGCGCAGGAGTATGCGCATGCCGCGCAGGCGTTGTGGGGGCCGGAGGAGGATTCGGATTATCTGGTCACCGATGACCGTGAGATCAAACTCATCAATTCCCGGACCAATGATCAGGTGCAGGACGATCCGGAGAAGCTCAGCTCCAGCCGGTGGCACGGGTTCACCAAATATTTGGAGATCATGCACAACCGTGGCGGGGACGACAGTAATATCACCGCCGACCCGAAGTACGCGGTCAGTGTCACTCCGAAGCAGTTGTTCACCGGCGGGTATTTGAAGATCACGGGCTTGTCCGGCACGCTATTGACCGCGTCGGAAGGAAATCCGCGGGGTGTGGAGAATGTTCTGCACGACGAGTACGGGACCGGGCCGATCACGAAGGTGGAACGGTTCTTCGATTCACAGCTGGCCAAGTTCCCGGACCGGCACTTCGATAATCGTGACCAGAAGCACGCGTTCATGGCCAAAGCCGCTTTCGACGGGGATTACAACCGGAACACCGTCACCGGAGAGATGGAATGGTCGCCCGGGGCGTTCGTCACCAATGCCGCGGGGAAGCTGGAACAGACCGGTGCGCCGCAGTTGATGGTGGCCCTGGACAACGCTGATGCCGCCCGAATGGTGACCGCTCTGCAGCGCGAGGCCGAAGCGCGGGGGGTCGAGGTCGAATTCCACATGGTCGACGCGAAATGGATGCATTCACACGGCGGTAAACAGAAAGCCGAGGACGCACTCGGGAAAATCATCGCCGGCGGCGGTCAGGTCGGAAAGATCATCATCGGTAACAAGAACCTGGGCCGCGGGGTCAATATCACCCCGACCGACGAGGCCATCGATATCGGCACCACGATGATCGAACGCGGCGATGACACCACTCCGTTCGCGGAAGCCGCGGTCAAGGGCGGGCTGCAGGTACGGATAAGCGGCGGCCCGGCCTATGCGGACCGGGTCAACCATCAGGTCGACACCCGCGGCGGGCGCAGCGGCAAACTCGATCGCGGCGGCCGCGCCAAGGGCGGCACACCCGGCACCGCAGTGCATTACATCTCCCCCGAGGACTACCGCAGCAGCGCACCGAGCCCGCGCGTCACCCTGCTCGTGCGCCGCTACCAGGACACCGTCGAAGCACACACCGATGCCCACACCGCGCACACCACAGCCGAAACCGTCCACACCACAGCACAGCAGGCGCACACCGCAGCGGTCGAGGCCCACACCGCGGAGCGAACCGCCGAAACCGAAGAGCATCTGCGACGCATCACCGAGGACCTCGAACAAGCCGAAACCGACCTCGAGCAGACCGCCGTGGATCTCCAACAGGCTCAGCACAATCTGTACGAGGCCGTCAACCATCTGCGCACGTTCGCCACCCCGTGGCAGAAGGCCAGCGTGGAGCGGCAACTACTGGATTCCCGTGGCGCCCATGATGATCGCGCGATCGCGCTGATGACCATCGGTGAACTCTCGGCCTTCCTGTCCGAGTACCAGGTCGCTACCGGAACCCGGCTGCTGTTCGCCACTCGACCCCGCACCAGCCCGGACGGCACCCAAGCCCTCACCACCATGGTCGAGTTCACCGGCGAGAACACCGTCGACGTCGTGGACACCAACGACCGAGGCGAGCAGACAACGTACTCCCTGCCCGAGGCCGACCTGCCGGAATTCCTGCAGCACAGACAGATCGGGACGGTCATCGCCCTCGGTCCGGAACGGCTCGCGCCCTGGCTCGACGACGACGCCACGCTACCCACCCTCGAACTGGCGCCGGTGTCGGAACCAACCGTGGTGCACCAGGCCCCCTCCGCACACCAATCCTCGACGGCCGAGATATTCACCGTCGGCGACGAATCGGACGACGAATCCGACCAGGCAACAGAGATATTCGTCATCGGTGACGATTCCGACGAGGAGTCCGACCGGTCCCCTGCCGAAACTCCACTGGCACACACGGATTCGACGATCGGCCAGCACGACCAGGACATCCCCACCGACGATGTCACGTCCCCGCAAGAACTCACGACCACCGAGCCCGCACAGGACCCCACGTCCGAGGAAGAGCACGAAGCGGCTGAGCAGCCGACGGACCAGCCTGCCGACGTCGAGGAAACCACGACAGACGAGCCCGCCACCGTCGAGAAGACAGACCCGTCCTCGCAGGACTCGGTCACCCCGACCGAAGGCGATACGCCCACACCCACCGTGAGCAAAACCCCCACCGATGCCACCGCCGAGAAAGACGGTGGCGACATCACCAAGAAAGCCGACGACGACACCACCAAGAAGACCGACAGCGACACCACCAAGAAGACCGACGACGACGTCCTCCCGCCGGACAAGGTCAGTCAGGTGGTCAAGGACTTCGGTTCCGTTCGGAACGGCGGCGCGGGGTTGCACAACACCCTCCCGGTCGCGGACGAGGTGGTGAAGTGGCTGCGAGGGGAGGTCATCCGTCTGGTTGAGGGCACCGACGGCCCGGACGAGAAGTTCCGGGAAGACGTCGGCAAGGAGTTGACCCAGCGTCTGCTGACCGCCGACTGGACGAGCCTGCTGACCGAGTCCGGCATGGACTTGCGCGTGTACTACAAGGGCGAGTGGAAGCCGGTCTCATTGCGGCTGTCGCTGAAGTACCTCGGCCTGACCGAGGGGCCCAACGGGACCGTGACGGGCATTCAGCGCTGGGCGTACGGCACTGTCGAAACGCCGGATATCGGTTCGAACACGAACTTCCGATCCTCGTCGTGGGCGGTGGCGCACGCCATCGAAAAGATCATCAATGCGTGGAAGAGTACGACGCCCACACCTCAACTGAACACGACCGTCAACCAGTTGGCGTACAGCGTTCTGCTCTCCGCGGCGAACCAGGCCATCAACAAGATCCGCAGTAAAGGCCCTTCCACCCTCGTCGATTACGAAGGGCTCTGGCAGGGACGCAGCAAGGGAGGCACCTGGCAGGACCTCACCACCGAAAAGCCGCGACACCCGGTACAGATCTGGCACCCCGACTACGTGGTCTACGGCGGCGCCCTACCGCAGATCGATCCGGCGAAACCCGCCGCCGTACCCGCGCCCGTTGCCCGGCTCCAGACCGAACTTCCCCTCAGCGGGCCGATCCGAATCCTGAACGCGGACCGCATGTACAACGACACGCTGGCCGGATTCGCCGACCAGTTCGTCGAACTGTCCGACGCATCCCGCGATCAACTGCGGGAGTTCTTCAGCGAGGCCAACATCCGTAGCCTCGTGCCGACGGCGTGGGGCGGCTGGGTGCACACGCCGAACCTCACCACGTCCTCGGGCGACACGATCGGTTATCTACGCTTCAAGATCACCAACATGATCGGCGGAGACACGATCACCGGCCACACCATGAAGAATTCCGTCCTGGAATCCTATGTCTTGCGGCTGCTGCGGATGCATACGAGTTCCACGATCCTCAACTCGCTCGGTGTGAACATGTCGCTGCCGTTCGGCCTGGGTTCCGGCGAATCCGACCCCACCACCGGAATCTCACCGCGCGGCGGCGCCATCGGCCCCACCGGCGGAGTGTCGTCCCAGATCAGCAATACCCTCGGCACCGGCGGCAATGCCGGCACCGCGCACTCCCTGCGGTTGGCGCAGAGCGGTGACGGCGCACTGCACGTGACGCCGGAGATGGTTTTCCAGATGCAACTCGTCCGCGCCGACGGCCTGCCCGCCGGACCAAAGGCAGGCACGGATCTGGCCAAGGGCGTGGGCTATCAGATCGAGATGATGGTGCCCTCGGTGGAAGCCCTCGGTGAAACCGTCGACGACGGCGAGAAAGCTCCCGAGGACGGCGAGAAAGCTCCCGACGAAGCCGCCGAGGACAACAAGAAGGTCAGAAAGCTGTACTTGCCGTCCAAGATCCTGCACCTGTGGCAGCTCGGACTGGAGACCACCCCGCTGGAGGTCAACGGCATGCAACCGCTGATCGACGACCTGCGAAAATGGCTCGACGATCACGACTTCCTCCCGCACCCCCGGCACAAGAAGGGCCTGCTGGACAAACTCACCCAGGCCAACGTCGACGAAGACCGACTGAACAACCAGCGCAAACTCGACCAACTCGAGAACATGCTCGCCCAGCGCGCCAAGGTGGACGAGGCGATCGAGGACGGCGCACCCGAATGGTTCCAACTGCGAACCCGAGCCGGGGTCGAACGGGTCTCGGCCAATTTCACCACCAAGCGCCGCTACGACGACCCGGCCAACCCTCATGTGGGGGTCGTCCACGAGCGGATGCTGGGCAAGATCCAGACGATGCCGTACACCCACACCGTCACCAACGGCGATCAGCAGAGTACCCGGACCCCCGTGGCCTGGAATGTCGGCGCCCGAGCCTCCGCCACGAATCCGGCCAACAGCACGGGCGGGACCTGGCTGCAGGCCATCGACGGGTCGTGGGTCAAGACGGGCCAGAAATCCGACACCGACGACCACGGTTCGGTCACCGCCCAGGAGATCTACCTCTTCAGCCCCAGCAAGAACGGCACCGGAATGTTCCGGGTACCCGCCACCCACAGGATGCAGATCAGCCACAAGGGCACCACACTCGCACCGAAAACCAGTAACGGCTACGTCCGCCTGGCCGTCCCCACCTATCACCTCACCGAAAAACCCACCACAGCACCCGCACCCCAACCGGTACGTCCCCGCGACCTCACCAACGAGGACACCCAACGCCTCGCCCGCAAGTTCGCCCCCGAGGCCGACGGGCAACGCGTCACCATCGACAAGAACGTACTGCAACTGCCCGAGACCGCCCGTCCGCTGCACGTCTCCGGCAGCAAGGAAATCAAGCGGGCCGTGCTGGGCATGCTCGAGTCCGCCGGAGCGAAACCCGCCGCTGCCGCTCAGAGCAGCACAACCGGGCAGAACACCGTTGCCACCACGACAGGACCGAGCACCACGCCCGTCCCGGGCGACGTCGTGATTCAGATGCCCGCCGTACCGCAGCCGGCTCATACCCGGAACCGCTGGAACCCCTTCAACCTCCGCATACCGCGCAGTGAGAACCACGAACTCCTCCCCCTGCACAACCGGCCCGCGCCCGCGCCGCAGACTCCCTCGGACGGGACCACGATGGCCGGCTACCTGTCGAAGGTGGGCAAGGCCGTAGCCGACACAACCGTGGCACAGTGGGCGAAACGCAAGGTCGTCGGCGAGCCGATCACGAATCCGGAGTCCCTGGGTTACCAGGCCCTGCACCACGCCGCCTCACCACACCACCTGCTCGCCAGAGCCGCGATGTTCCTCCGCGATTCCTACCGCATCCCGCTCAACACCTATGGCAGCACCGACGGCATCGAACCCGACGCCATCGAAGCCGACGTCGAAATCCGCAGCTACATCATCGACACCCAGGTACTTCCGGAACCGCCGCCGATGGACGGCGAAGACTGGCTGGAGACCACCGATATCTCGGGTTTCGGCCGAAAAGACCAGCAGGGGCAGCAAGGGGGCCCCTCGGTCACGGGCTACCGCGGCCAGACGACGGACCATGTCGGCATGCTCACCGCCGGCTATCAGAAGCAGTCCTCCCACTCGGACTCCTCCAACGCCACCGACAGCGTCGACCACCTGCGCGTCACCTCCGATTACGGCGGCCGCGTCAGCTGGTTCTCCGGACGCATCGTGCACGTGGTCACGGTCCGCACCGGCCACCGCAACGCCGCCACCGGAGTCATCAACATCGGCCAGCACGAAGACACCCGCGTCATCGACATCCCCGACGGCGTCGAATTCCTCATGCACCACAACGACCTCAAAGACCACCCCGACCTGATGGCACTGGTCAAGAACAGCAAGGCAGGCAACGCCCTGGGCGGTGAAGGCGGGGAGATCGACGAAACACGGAAGCTCGATCGCATCCCGCCCCGTTCCTTCCTCGAAACCGGCAACCTCGGTCTGGGTTCCTCCCTCGGGGTCCGCCTCGAGGGCGGCCGCGATGCCCTGTACAACATCGCGCTCGCGCTCGTCGAGCAGGCCCTGCCCGGTGTCACCACCCCCGGCTCGCCGAATTACAACGCCACCATCGCGACCCGCCTGACCGAGCACACCACCACCCTCGCCCTGCGCACCCTGGTCAACCACGGGAATAGGGGAGAGATCGGATTCAGTGTCGAGACCCGTTCCGTCGCCAATCCCGGCACGATCGAGGTCGTTTTCCACGCGCACCCCGTAGCCGGGAAACTCGGCACGGTACGCGGCCGGGAGGACAACCCCAGCTCGACCACCCTGGACACGGTCACCACCCACGCGACCGGCCTCGGCGGCAGTGCTCGGCACGCTCCCCGGCTCGGGGCAATCATGCGGATCCTGCGGGCCCTCACCGGCCACCCTTCCGGCCGCGTCGAGAACGTCCCGGGCGCGACCAGCATCAGCCAGTCCGAGAGCAGCAGCCACCAGTTCGCCCTCACTCCCGGCGGCCAGCTCAGCGAACAGCAGCGCATCGCTGTCGCGATCGCTGTGAAGAATGTGCTGACCACTGGCAATACCTTCAGTTCCGCCCGGGATCAGCGCACCTGGAATTCCGGCAACAACACCACCACATTCCCCGATGTCCCCTACGAGTACAGCGTCACGGTCACCTGGAAGCCCGCCGCGCGGCCCAACAGCGATGTGCTGCTGTACTTCCTGGTGCGCAGCGTGATCGGCGCCTTCGGCGCCGCTGTCCGGGCGAAAGTAGAGCTCCTACCCAATCTCCTGTTGCTGGCACTGCTCGGATACCGCCTCTTCGGCTGGGCGCAGGCCAACGTGTCCGCACTGCGGCCCAACAGCTGGAGTAGGACCAGATCGCTGAACGCCGACGTCGATCTGCGCTTCCACACCTCCGAAACACTGAAGGAGGGCGAGAACACCACCCGCGCCATCCCCAACGTCAAGCCCCAGATATTCCCTTCGGACAAGTCGGGTGCGGTCAAGATCCCCGCCGATCTGCAGCCACGACTCGCCGGGAAGCCCCGGGTGCCGAGCAGACCCTTCCAGATCCAGTATTTCGGTGGCGCCGAGGAACTCGCCACGGCGCTGCGCGATGCCGGCCTGCGCGCCACCACCCCGATCGGCCGTTCCTCCGAAGCCCTGTTCGCCCAATTGAACACGGCCGTCCGCGCGAACGGTTTCAGGATCGTGGAACCCGCCGGCGCGGCCCGCTATCTGAGCTTCCTGCCCGACGGGGCAAGTCAGGGTTCGTTCTTCGCGAAGACGGGCGACGTCTCGGCCAAGGTCTCGCTGCACGACCTCGTCATCGACAACAGCAGCACCGCCATCGCGGGCCACGGCTTCGATGTTTCCACGGACGGCACCCAGTCCATCAGTGAAACTGCCGTCGAGCCCACCGTGACCGGCGCGCTCCGAAGCAGCATGACCCCGGACAACAACACCACCGCCACCATGACCGCCCCCCTCGCCGGTGAACAGGGTATGCGCGAACAGATCGGCGGCACGGCCTCGGCCGCTCGCGAGCTCCTGCGGTACGGGCCCGCGAAGACCAACGCCGACATCACGGGAATGACCAGCAACCTGCACCGCGGCGTGGCGCGCATCGATATCCGCGGGCCCGGCGGGAACTACACGGTCATCGCTCAGGTCGAGGTACGCAGCACCGAGGATCTCACCGGAAGCGTTACGGTCGAGGACAACTCGGATACCGCGAAGACCACAACCGACAAGACCGATAAGTCTGCGGGACTGGATGATTCGACGAAGCAGCCCGGCACCGAGCAGCAGACCGAGACGAAGCAGCCGGAGACCGCGAAGACCGAGACGAACAAGCCCGAAGACGATGCGGGACAGGGCAAGTCGACCGACGATTCCACGCCGAAGGATCCCGGAACCGGGAAATCCACCTCCGATGTACCGAGCGGAGCTCTGACGTTCGCCGAGAACGACATCCGAGGCCGAGGCGAGCGAAGCACCGATGTGGGCGGGATCTCCGCACCCGCCGGATACGTCTGGGAATCCATGGCCGGAGGCGGCAACTGCTTCTTCTACGCCTTCGAACGCATCTACCACCGGAACCCGCCCAGCACACGAGGCGAACTGGAGAACCGGATCCTGGCCCTGCGCTACATGGTCGCCCAGGAAATCAGAAACAACGACAAGGGACCCGACAGCTACTTCACGGACTTCAACACCGTCATCGACGCCGCCGCGGCAGCACCCGGCGCCGGATACCTCAGCATCGCCGAATTGGGGCTGCTGCTGAAGGCGAGACAGGACGGCCAACTCCGGAAGGAGTTCCAGCGGCAGGTCCGAAAGCTCGAGGAATCCGGGAACTGGGCGACCGCAGCCGGCCACCTCGTCCCCCGCGCAGCCGGCGCGATACTACGCCGCAAAGGAATCGTCCTGGGCGTCCGAAGCCAGGAATACCGGTACTCGACAGGAATCATCGGCCCGGAAACCGACACACCGCCGCACGCCACGCTCCTCATCCACCACGACCACTACCACCTCGCGATACCCACCGGCGCACCGATCTCACATTCGGCACCCCCAGCGAAAAAGCCCGCCACGAGCCAGAAACCACTCCAACTCGCACCGGCCAGACCCTGGAGTGACTTCGCGAGCCTGCTCGGCACGAATTTCCAGGAACCCGGCAAAACCTCGCTCGGCAAATCCGGCTCGGGCAACCTCACGATCACACTGCTGGGCAGCGAGTCCGGCGCACGGTACATGTGGCTCCCCGCCATCGGCGAACTCATCGCCGTCGCCGACAACACCGAGGTGACAGCGAGCCTGCAGGACATCCTCGACTCACCCGAGATCACCATCGTCCGCATCCCCGGCCACGCGGAAGACGACGCCGCACTCACCAGCGACGATACCGACCTCACCCCCGACGACTCCGACAGCTCACACCCCGCCTCACCGGACAACGGCACCGAACCGAAACAGTCGGACAACAGCTCCAAATCCGCCCCCGCGGACGAGACCACCAAACTGGCCCAGCCGGACGACACGATCGAATCGATCCAGCCGGACGACATCGCCGAATCCACCCCAACAGACGAAACCACCACACCCATCCAGCCGGACGACATCGCGAAGCCTGTTGTGTCCGAGGCCATCCCGGTCGAGCCCGGTGACGACCTGACGCAATCTCCGGCACTCGCCGAGGCCACGTCCGACCCGAACATCGCAGAAGAACCAGCGCCCGACTTCTTCCTGAGTCTGAGCGACCCCGCCCCGATCGCCCCCGTCGCCGAATCCTCGTCCACAGCGCCTGCCACATCGACCGAGAGCAAAGATCCCGAATCACCCACGGACCCGAGCCGAGTCCCACTCCCGGACAGCGACGAATCGGACTACAGCGACGACGAATCGATCCACAGCAAGGACGCAGCTGGAACCGCACCGATCGAACTGCCGCAGCCGATGGAATCGTCAAGCGGCACCGAACAATTCACCAGCGAACAGCAGACCGATACCCCGATGCCCACGGAGAGCTCGCTGGAAGTCGCACCGCACGAGGAGCAGACCGAAACCGAAACGACTCCGGACGAGTCGTCCCAGGAATCCCCGCAGCCGACGCTCACGCAGACGCAACCGAGCGAACCGGCCACCGCACCCACGGACCCGAGCCGAGTCGCACTCCCGGACAGCGACGAATCGGTCTACAGCACCGACGCACCCGTAATCGCGCCGATCTCACTGCTGCCGCACTCGCCCGAATCGACAAGCAGCACAGGACAGTTCACCACCGACGAGGTGTACCGCCAGTTCCGCATCCACGGTATCGATCCCGACCGCGTACACCTGCATCTGCCCGGCGATCCCCTGACCTCGGCCCCGACCCGCGCCGGGCCGGCCCCCAGCACGGGCCTCGAACCCCCGGCCGCCCGCCCCGGACAACCGTCCACCGACACCGCGTCACTGCCGCAAGAACATCACGGCGACGAGACGCTGTCCGAAACAATCACGAACACAAGCGGACTCGTACCCCCGACGAACGAACAAACGGTCGACTCCGACGACGAATCGGTCTACAGCACCGACGACCACGAACCTCGAGCGATAGAACCGTCGCACTCGGCCGCAGGCGATCTCCTGCGATTCGAGGACGACACCGACGCCCCCCGGCCTGCCGAGGACGAAATCCTTCCCGAGAACTACCGGACCGTCGATCCGATCGAGCCCTCCCTCGGCCCACAACCACTACGGCTCAGCAACATTCGATCCGCACTCCGCATCGACGACGACGTATCGGTCCACAGCCTCCGAATCGAGGACCTACTCCAAGAACCCGAATCGGACCAGCCGATCACGGCCACCGACCAGTCCTCAGCACCGGCCGACACCTCGGATACACCCGCGGCGACCTGGCACACCCCCCGGCCGAACCAGACCATCCGGTGGTGGGACGAGACGCCCACCGGCTCCGGCACGAGACAACCCGCCGTCGCACCGGAGACCTCGCACACCGAGCAACCCGGCTCGTCCACGGTTCGCCGCAACCAGCTCCGGCAAACCGAGACGACCACACCCGACACCAGCGATATCGGTATCCGGCGGATCGAAGAATCCACCGAGGCATCGCACCCCCAGCCCACCGACGGCACGACACCCAGCACCATCGGACGCCGCAGCACCGCCCCCATAACCGACGGCAGCACCCACACCAGCGAAGATTCCACCGCGACAACAGATCCCCAACCGGCCGACGGCACAACACCCGGCACGACCGGCGGCGGCAACACCCGCGCCGACGGCTCGCACGATTCCTCCCGGGGCATACACACCCCGCTGCGACGCCTGCGAAACTTCGTCTCCCGCCTACGCGGCAGCGCCGATGCGAACCGCGACACGACATCCCAGGCAACACAGCAACCTGCCACCGCCACCAGCGGTACCGGACGCCGAAACATCTTCCGGCGGTTGGTGAAACGATCGCAGCGCAAGACCCCGGCCACACCCCACAGCGACGGCACCACCCCGCACACCCACGACACCACCGATGCCGTCTTCGGCGTGCTCACCGACATCGCCCACGACCTGCCCGGCGCCCCGATCCGCGTATCGCAACGCGCGGCAACCACGCCCGTCCGCACCCAGCGCGAACTCGAAAACGCCGCCGCCGGCGAACTCCACGGCTACCAGGACGATCACCGAATCGCCCGGCAAATCGAACTCCTCGGCCGGGGAGCACAGGCACTCGTCGTCAGCGTGCACACCGCCCCCGACGGCACCACCACCACACACATCTATCGGATGGTCAGAGGACGAAACATCACCTACGTCCGCGACCGCACCGACCCCGCCCACGCACTCCCCGGGCAGAACCCCGCCACCAGCTACCACGCCGTCCTCTACGCCCCGAACGGCAGGGTGCGCAGCCCCCTGCGCCGACGCGGCGAGCCCACCCCCGGCTTCCCGCCCAACACCCGTATCCGCGCACGCGCCCCGGCACGGACGAGCGAAACCAGCCGTCCTACAGGCGAATCGGACCTCGCCGACGCGCGATCCACCGCCCGGGACAACACCCAGGAGCGCCCGGACGACGGCTCACGCAGCACCGACCGGCCGACCAGCGGTGAACGCGCGGACGACACCATCGAGCCGCTGCCCGCACCCGACATCACTTCCCCTACAACCGAACTCGAGGAAAGCACCGCCACAACAGACGCGGAAGTGCTGGTCGGCGCGACGTTGCTCGGATCCGCCGGAACGGCCCTGACCGGACCGGACGCCCTTGCCGCGGATATCAACATCTGCGCACCGCTCACCGTCGACGAACTGATCATCCGCACCGACAGCCCCGTCGTCCAGCCGATCGATATACCCATCGGCCCGACCGGCGTCACCCGCACCGCATACGAATACGTCCTGCGAACCCGCCTGCGTCAGTTCGCCAACCACGTCGAGATCGCGAACAGACTCGCGCGGTACGGCCCCGGGGCGATAGCGGTCGTCGTCGACACCTACACCACCCGCGACGGATACGGTGTCGGCGCACACACCTACCTGATCGTCAACAACGGCACCGGTTTCACCGTCGTCGATCGCGGACTCGGAGCCGAATATCCCTTCCCACCCCAGCCGCTACGCGATATCGGCAGGATCGAAGCGGCCTTCTTCACCGCCCGGGGATACCCGATCCAGTTGCTGCCCAGCGGCGATCACGATGTGACCAACCAGGGCGATATCGGACGGGATGCGGTGCGCCGCTTCACTTTCGACAGTGCCGGAGCGAACTTCAGTTACTTCCAGCTGAGTACCTGGAACCAATTGCCCGTACCGCTGCGGAACGCGTTGCACACGTACGAACGAACCGCACTGGTCAACAAGATGCTCCGAGAGCCAGGCGACCGGGGCGAACTCACCGACGCGCTCATAGCGGACCGCGACAGCGCGACCGTCGTCGACGCACTGACCAGCCGGCTCGGCAACATCCCCACCCTGGCCGACCTGGGCACGCTCCTGAGCAATCTCAGCGCACAGAGTTCGCGCACTCCCGCCGAACAGTCGCTGCTGTCGAGACTCGACCAGATCCTGTCGCACTCCGATCCCGAGACGCACTGGGATCGGATCACCTACAAGGCAGGGAACTTCCACAAGATCGACGACGCGTACCGCCGCTACCTCGGCCGCCCCTACGACATGGACGCCGTCCGACACCACATCGAACTACTGGACCAGGCCACCTCGCGCCCGATACCGCTGACCGAACCGATCGTCGTCGTCCGCAGCCTCGAGAGCATCGGCTTCCTCTCCATCGATGACCGCGGCAACACCCTCGACTTCGGGGAACCCGAGCTGCTGATCGGGACCCGGCAGCGCGAACCCGGCTACCTGTCGGCCTCGGTCGCCGCCGACGGCGTCACGCTGGATTCCAGGGAGACCTACTACCTCGAACTGGTGGTACCACCGGGGACGCGCGGCGTGGCCATCGGCGAGGACGGCATCCATCCCGAACACCAGGAACTTCTGCTCGCACGCGACACCACGTACCGCATCACCGACGTCGTCCGGGAACCCGAAGGCTTCATCGTCCTGCACGGCACGGTGGAACCCCTGCCACTGCCCGTCGACGAGCCGCGCATCGGTTCCACCACGCGGTCGTCTCCCCGATCGGCGCCATCGACCGAAACCGCCTCGGGCACAGACGGACTCGACGACACCACGTCTCGGAGCACACACCCCGGCACACCCGTGCGGACATCCGGGATCCCCCGCACCGACGGCAGCGCCACACACCCGAACGAAACCCGCATCGACCGGATCACCGACGACGCCATCGCCACCGAACCCCCGTCGGCACGCCGGTTCGAGACCGACTCCCTGGGCGCCGAATTCGGCGACCACGAGCTGCACCTCTGGGATCAGCTGCCGCAGCACGTGCGCACAGCGCTGTACGCGTACACGAAGGCATCGGCGATCAGCAACCTGATACGGGCTCTGCCCTCCGACCGAGTGCCCTCCGACCGAGAACTCGCCGACCTGATCCGCCGCTTGCGCGAGAGCCATGAGACCGAGAACCTCCTGCAGTGGCCGCATGCGACCAAACCGCACACACGCATGTTCCAGGACCGGCAGGCCACACTGCGCGCCAGCCCCCACCTCACCACCACACAACTCCGCGAACTGCGAGCACTGGACACCATGCTGTCCGACGAGCGCGGCGCGTGGGCGTGGTGGAAACAGCTGCGCGCCGACGCAGGGCTGTGGCGCGAACTGGATCACTACTTCCGCAGGCACTTCGACCGGCCCTTCGCCGCGGACATCGCCGCGCATCACATCGCCGCGATGGACCACGCGGCCGACCGCGAACTGCGACTGGGCGACACCGCGATCGTCGCCCTGCGCGGTCTGACCGACATCGACTTCCTGATCGCCCGCGACGGTCAGCCGCTGAAAAGACGAAATCCCGAACTGCTCCTCGATGTCCCCCAGCGCGAACCCGGTTACCTGTCCACCTCACTGACCGCCGAATCGGTCGAGCTGAACCGATATTTCCACTACCGCCTGGAACTGACGGTGCCTCCGGGCGCACGGGGCGTCTATATCGGCCGCAGCAGCGCGCTACCAGGCCAGAATGAACTGCTGCTGGCACGTGACACCCACTACCGAATCGTGCGCATCGAGCGGGACGACCGCACCACTGTCCTGCATGCCACGGTGGAACCGGCCTCATCCGCACCCGCACGCCTCTTCGCCGCCAGGACAGAACTTCCCGCGATCGACCCCACGGACCGGCCGGAGGACCGGTTCGCGGAACTGGCCCCGCTGCACACCGAGATCAACCGGCGGAAGATCCTGCGCAGCGCCAGGGAACAAGCAGCCCGCAACATGCGGGGCGCACTCGCGCACCTGAATCCCCGCGCCGCCCGGCGAGCGTCCGAGTTGGTCTCCGCCGAACTCCACAATCTGGAGAGTCAGCGGTCCATACTCGCCGACTGGAGTTTTCTCCTGAGCGACGGACATCTCGAGAACGATCTGGTCGACGACACCCGCATCGACACCGGCGCCACCCTCGACCCACCGCACCCACCCCACGCCCTGCGCGATGCGGACTCGCCCACACACCCGCAAGCACCCTCCGCCGCACAGGAACGAGCGGCCTGGTGGCGCGACCACGGCCGCACCTGGTGGGACACCCTGCACTTCCACCACCTGCCGGCGACCAGCCAGGCAGCCCTGCTCACCGATTTCCCCGGCCTGCGCAACGGCGAGGGCATCCCAGCCGCGGTCCGCGACACCCTGAACCGCAGGCATATCGAGCTCGAAATCGGCCGCCCCAGCCTGTTGTTCATCGACGGGCCCCCGCACAGGCAACGCTGGGTGAACGACCTCGAACAGGAACTCACCGGCCTGTATGCCGCGGACCTCGAAGCCCGGATCACCGCACAAGTGACCGGCACCGAAGCCTCTCCGGTATATCTACTGTCGATCGGTCAGGACCCGCGGGGACACGCCATCGTGACCATCGGGCTCGGACCCGTCCACATCGCGGCCACCGTGCACTGGCAGGTAGTCACCGCCACGCCGACCCGCCAGATCGGCGACGCCGTGGCCCGAGCGGCACAACAGCACATCGAAACCACCGGTACCCGACCGGATCACGCGACGATCCTGTGGATCGACCACAGCACCACGCCGGAACCCGAGGACGACGATGCCCCCGGCACACGCCCATCCTCGAGCCTGCGCAGACTGTTCTCCCGCTCACGGTCCGGCAACACCGCATCCGGCGCACCACGCACATCCAGGCCACGGTTCCTCCGGATGTTCTCCGGGCCCAGCAGATCCGGCCGCCCTGCCGCGACCGCCCGGCCGACCCCCGACCGGCCCAGCACGGCGATATCCGCGTTCATCCACGCACATCGCTCCGGCACGAACGACGGCGCACTCCAGAGGATCGACCTGTCCGCAGCGGAGCCGATAGCCGAATCCATACTGCGACAAGTAGATTCGTCCACGGTAACGGTGCACCACACCACCTCGGGCCGGATCATCGGCGCAGTGGGGAGCGACGGATCCCACGCATTCGCACCCGTCACGAACGGCAGCCGGCAGCACGTCACCGACACAACCACCACGACCGCCCCCCGCGCCCACTCGATCAATATCTGTGGCCCGCTCACCGCGCAGCGAGTCGCCGCGGGCACCAACAGCACCCACATGCGCCCCCCGCACGGACCCGGCGGCCTGGCTGGACTCTCCGGCACGGTCGGACTCGCCGGAATCAGCCCCGAGGAGTACGAGGACTACGCCGGCGAGGGCGCACGACTACAGCAGTTCGACAACCACGCCGCGCTCGCCGAGACCCTGACGAACCATCCGCAACTCGGACACGGGTCCTACGCCATGATCGCCGCCACCCTCACCACGACCGACCGTCACGGCGCCGGCGCACACGCCTACTACCTGCGCGACAACAACGGAACCATCGTCCTCGGCGACCCAGTCACCGGCGACGAAGTACCCCTCACCGCAGACGACATCCCCGCCGGCTTCAGCACCCTGCACGCCATCCTCATCACCCCGCAAGGCCGGCCGATCACCATCCCCGGACACGACCGCACCATCGGCAACGTCCGCATCGGCGCCCAGAGGGCCCGCACGAGCGATGACGGCAACCGGCCCGGCGGCGCAACCCCGGAAGCTGCCCAGCACACCGATTCCTTCGAGCAGTCCGGACAGACCCAGGCCGGCCCCTCGACCGGATCGGCAGCGGCGGGATATCAGTTCGGTACTCCGACCTACGACGGTTCGACCGAACCGCACACGAAGCTGCCACCGGAGCAAACGCCGGAACAGCCACAGACCACACCGCGCGAATTCCGTGGGACGGTGGGCCCGTACGAGCATCGGCAGCGATCCGGTTCGTCGAGATTCGGTCTCGGACGACTGTTCCAAGGGCTATCTCGCGGGATACCGTCGGCGTTGGTCGACGGACGCCGGACCTACGCTCAGGTAGAGAATTGGCATCCCGCCGCGACAATGCGCAATCCGTATCTGCAGGTGACCAGCGAGGGCAGGCGGTCGCTGTGGATCCACCCCGAACATCGCGTGCGGGCTCTGCCCGGCAACGACACCGTCGGCCGGTTCGGTGGCTGGCTGGCGATGCACTGGCTGGTGCACGGACACACCGGAAACAGCCAATTCGATTACACGACACTGACATCCACGCAACGCCAGGACGCGATCAACGCGATCGCGGGTCTGTGCGCGGCCAGCGAGGACCGCACGCTGACGCAGTGGATCCGCTGGGCGGAACTGAGCCTGGGCGGCGATGCCCGCCACGAACTTCGTGATTCGGTCCGGCTGACGGATCTGGCGGGCGATGCGCGGGTGTGGATGCTGAACCCGCAGGAATCCCGCGCGCTGGCGGTGCAGCGCATCGGCACCACCGACGACTTCCGCATCTACGATCCCGACACCGGACAGACCGGGCAATCGCACGTCACCGGGCTGGAATCGATGATGCGCCAGCGCGGTATCAGCGATCTGGTGATCGCCGAGGCCGGAATCCACGCCACCGCACCCGCCACAATCCCGATGGCTCGAGCCGTGGCCCCCGCGCTCGAACAACTTCCCGCCTATGGCGAACTGGGTGAACGTCCACCCTCGTACGAGAATCCACCCGTCTACGCGACCGCGGAACAGGACACGACCAACTGCGGGGTCACATCGCTGGAAGTGTCGGCCGAGTTCACCGGACGCCCCCGGCCGCGGGTGTCGGAATCACACGCCGGTATCACCGGCATGCCCGCGGATGTGTTGTCGGACAACGCCGGTGCACCGCTACGGCGGTTCGCCGACCACGACGAGATCGCCACGCGGCTGCGGGCGATCGGCCCGGGTGCGGTGGCCGTGGTGGTGGACGATTACCGGGACTACACCAACGCCCATGGTGTCGGCGCGCACGCGTACGTGCTGCGCGTCGGGCAGGACGGCGTCACCATCGAGGTTCATGACTCCGCGGACCCCGGCACCCGGCTCTTCCCGCCGAACGTCCCACGGGAGCTGGCGGGTACCTACGCGGTGCTCTACCAGGCCGATGGCACACCGGTATTCACAGAGGCCACGGACACCCTGCCCGCGACGACCATGATCGGTAACCGTCCGCCGAGTCACGTCGTGCAGGACATTGCGGGACTCGAAGACATCCCGTACTTCGAGGACATCACGCGGTCCGGGAACATCACGCGGACCGAGTACTTCGCCCGGTCGAAGGCTACCGAGCAGTCCGAAGACATTCTGTCGCCCGAAGACATCCCGTCGTCCGAGGACATCGCATCGTCCGAGGACATCACGGCACCCGAAGACATCGCATCGGCCAAAGACATCACATCCTCCACGGATGTGAAGCCGGCCGAAGACATCACGACTGTCGTGGAGACCGAATCGCCCGTGGTCGTCGAGGAACCCACCGAAGACGCCCCAGCACCCCGTAGCACCCGCGGCCGAGGCCGCACCATCCCCGCATCCGACGGCAGCGCCCCGACCCGTTCCGGCGACTCGACCACACCTGCCCGGGGCGACCGCGGCACCTGGAACCGACTGCGGCGCTTCAATTCCCGCATCGGCCCCAGCTCGCGGCTGCACCGCCACGTCACAACCACTACCCCGGCACGAACCTCGAACACCGTCCGCGGCGACGGCACGACCGCCCACACGGCGGTCACCGGCCGCACAGCCCGGATTCTGCCGACACCACTCACGGCTACCGACTGCGTCGTGGCAACTCTCACGGCGATCCGAAATTCTCTGCGCGGCAGCAGAATTCGTATTCCGCGGGACAACCGCCCGCTGCCCGGCCGCACACGCCGGGAAATCGAGCGAGCCGCGGGCGGCAGACTCCACGGATATCCGGACCAGAGTGCGATCGTGCGGAACCTGCAGATCCACGGCCACGGCGCGCAGGCCTTCGTCGTCGCGGTACACGCCACACCCAACGCGAACGGCGTCGGCGCGCACGCCTACCGAATGTTCAACGACCGCGGCCTGATCCGCGTCGAGGACACCGCCGACCCCACCCACACGCTGCCCGGACAGCGGCAGCCGACCACGGTTTACGCCATCCTGTACACCCCCGGGGGGAATACGGTCCGCCCGCTGCTCCCCCGCGACACCCCGCTCCCCCGATTCCCGCGCGACATCCGCGTCGGCGCACCCGCGGATCAGGCGAGCAGCCCCCAGGCCGACCCCCACCGAGCAGGTAGTACGTCGACTCTGCCCGATCCGGCCGACGTCCACGAAACAGATGTCCCGGTCACCCCCACGCACCACCAGCAACGCCCGCCGATGCCAGCGGACTGGGTGACGGTTCACGACGACACCGATCCGCTGTTCGCCACCGTCGCCCGGATACTCCAACTCCAGGGCGCCGCCCTGGTCCACGATGGCATCGCCAGATTCCTGCGCGATATCGAGGACGGCCACGCCGAGGATCGCGAAGAGATCGAGTACCTCCGGAACCGGGGCAGATCGGTTGCGTGGCAACGGGAGAACCTGCGCAGGTCCGAGGAAGAGCTGGCGGAGTACCGCCGGATAGCCGCCGATCCCGCCGCCTACCTGAATTCACCGGATCCAGGAAAGCGGGACGCGCCACTGAAGCTGGCCGCCGACGCGCTCGGCATGAATGTGGTCAGCGTGCACCCGGACGGGACCTGGAACACGATCGCCCGTATTCCGAGCTTCCCGATCGTCTACATACGCCGCACATCCGACGGCCACTACCAGATCGGTGTCACCGAAAACGGAAAGCTGTTCGCGGCGCCCGAGCTGAGCATGGTGCCGGCCGGCAGGTCGGCGCCCGCACCGGGTTCGACCCTGTCCCGGGATCGGATCCCACCCCCGTCGACCCGGATGCTGGCCTCGCCGCAGACTCTGCGGCTCGATGGCGTGGTCCTGAACAAGAAATACATCACCGAAGATCGGCCGATCGCAACCAGATCCAGCATCTCGATCCCGGATGCGCGACTGCCCGAAGCCGTTCCGCAGCACTTCTACACCCCGGTCAAGCGGATGAGCCCCGAGGAACTCGAAGCGCACCGGCTGTTCGTGGGCCCGGACGGCCGACTGTACCGAGCCGAGGACGGCTCGCGGTTCGACACCAGGGAGGTCCATTCCACCTCGGGCCGAGCGATATTCGTGATGGACGAGTTCGGCAACCTGTACGCGGGCGGCGACGAGGTCGGCGTCCAGCATCACTCCTCGTTCCTGGGCCACACCGTCGCCGCCGCCGGTGAGATCGGGGTGCGCGACGGCCTGCTCGTTCTGATGGCCGACCGCAGCGGTCACTATGAGCCGCATGCGCAGATCAACGACTTCGCGCTGGACTTGCTCCGCAAGCAGGGCCTGGTACTGGCCCCCGACTTCCAACGGCTGGACTTCGAGGACGAGCCGCGCGAGCGTTTCGGCGAACTGGACCGCCAGCGCACCGAGATCACGCATCAGCAGATCCTCCTCGACGCCGCGATCGTCGCCGTGGTTCGCACGGAACGCAGACTCGACCAGTCGCACAGCCCACTGCGCGCGGCACTCCGGCGCAACCCCCTCGTCCAGAGCATCGTGCAGGCCCAGCACACGAATCTGCTTCAGCGACAGCACGATCTGAACCAGTGGCGCACCGAAACCGACGAGGGCACGCTCCGCGAAACGTGGGTGAACCAGACCTTCGCGCGACCGGCCCGACGCGACACCGGCGACCGGATCGTCCCGCCCCACGCCGGCGTTCTGCACGCCATCGACGACCAGGCGGCGACCTGGTGGCGCGACCACGGCGAGGACTGGTGGAACGCCCTGCACTTCGAAGACCTCGCACCGGACTTCCAAGCTCAGCTGCTCACCGACCACGCCACGCTGCGCAACGGCGAAGGCATCCCCGCCGCGGTGCGTGACACCTTGAACCGCAAGCACATCCAGCTCGAAATAGCCCGCCTGAAGGCACTCGCCACAACCGCCGACCTCCCGGCGAGCACCCACCACCAATGGCAGTTCCTGCAGAACACGCTCGTCGAGTTGTACGCCGCGGAGCTCGAAACCACGATCAATGCCCGCCACACCGGCACAACCGCATCCCCGGTACACCTGCTGTCGTACGAACAGGACGTCACCGGAAAGCACCTCAGCACAACGATCGCCATCGGCTCCGTCGACACCGCCACCACCGTGCACTGGCACGCACAGCCGGATATCGCGGCAACCGATGACGCAATCGTTCAAGCAGCACAACAGCATTCATTGATCACCGGCACCCGATCCGACTACGCGACGATCGTTTGGACCGACCACGCCATTGCGAGCACCCGCCCGGCCGCGGGACTGTACCACCGGCGCGGCGGCAGACCGCATGCCGTCGCACAGTCGTTCTCTTTGTTCTCCGGTCTCCGCAGAAGCGACCGGCTCGGCACCGCGGTCTCCACATTCACCGCAGCACACCGCGCCGACACGAATGCCGGTGCACTACAGCAAGTCCACCTGCACGCCACCCGATCGGCAGCGAAAGCCGCTGCGCCGCAACTCGATACATCACTGGTCACGATCCACCGCACCAACCGCGACGCGATCACCACCGCGAACGCCGGACACGCCCGCACTATCGGCGACGTCCGCATCACCCCCACCGGAACCGGCACGGTCGCCGACCCACCGGCCCCGGACACCGAGCAGGCGGTCGCCGATGAGCAGCGGTCGCGGGCAGGCGATTTCGCCGATTGGACACTCACCGAGGCGGAACACCAGCTGTTCGCCAGGGAGCTGCCCGCGGGCGCGGGCGACCCGTACGCCGCGCGCAGGAGATTCTCCTCGACGGTGCCGCACGACCTGACGGCGGATCGGGTGAGCACGATCCAGCAGACCCGGAACACGGTGGTGATCGCGCAGGACGGTCACGCGCTGGTGATCGGACCGAAGGATTGGGTGCTGCTGGACCGGACGCCCGGCTCCGACGGTTCGCGCACCCGGTATTCGATCCGGCTGGGTTCGGATCCGGACGGTGCGAGCCATCCGGTGCACGCCCAGCTGATCCGCCATTTCGACTGGACCCGACCCGCGAGGGGTCTGTTGCTCGGCAGGCCCAAGGGTGACGCGCAGGGCGTGCGGCCCACCCAGTTGCTGTTGGACACCGGGGCCCGGCTGGGAGTCGGCGATCTGCTGCCGACCGGACCGGCCGATGCCGGTGGCCTGCGCCTCGGCCGCGACGGCATCGAACTCCCGGCGCACGCCGTCCGGGCATTGGGCATACACCAGCCCGCGACGCTGCGGATGCATGCGGGACCGGTTTTCGCACAGGTGAATTCGCGCCCGGCGCCCCGGCGATCCGATGTCCGGCCCGGAATCCGGCCGGACCGTTCAGCACTGCTGGACAACCTGGGCGAGATCGCCGAACACGATCCACGGGCGCTGGTGGAGATGATCCACGAATACCCGGACGAGACAGTCGGCATGCGGTTCTTCGTCAACGGCATGCCGCAGTGGATTCGCACCGACCGGGCCCTGCTGCACGACGCCGCGTCCGGATCAACCGAACATGTGGCGCATACCGACGGTGAGCCGATGTGGGCGGCGCTGGTGCACAAGGCATATGCGCTGCTCCGGCCCGTGATCCCGGCCGATGCGACGGTATCGATACGGCCGTTGGGCGCGCCGCTCGACCCGGACTCGATGCCGATTCAGCCGATGCCACGCTCGACGGTCCGCACGCCCCCGGATCGGTTGAGCATCGTGGACCACGACGGTGAACTGCTGAGCGTGCGGCCCCGCGACCGGCTGCACGGCGCCGAAGACCCTGTTTCGGGCCTGTTCTCGGTGCGGGCCGGTGACGATCCGGCCAGCCACCTGGTACACCGCGACCTGCTGTCCGACCTGACCGTGTCCGAGACACCCGGTGACGGTGAGCATCAGTGGACGGTGCCCGCCACACTCGCGGGTCTGCGGTGGATGCGCAACGGCACCCTGGTCGACCGTTCCCCCGGCGAATCGGTGCCCGTGCGCGTCGACTCGCAGGGCAACCCGCTGATCGACCGCGATATCCGGATTTCCGAAAACGCCCTGCGCGGGCTCGGACTCACGATACAGCGGCCGACCGGTCCGGTATTCGGTCCCGGCGGGCCCGTGGCACGGGATGCGGCCCAGGGCGAACTCGGCGACTGCTTCCTCATCGCGCCGCTGAAGAATATGGGCGCGAACAACACTCGGGCGATCCGGGATATGGTGCACGAATATCGGGACGGCACCATCGCCGTACGATTCTTCGACGATCGGGAGATTCCGCGCTGGCGGCGGATCACCAGAGAGCTGTGGGCCGACGCGGACGGCCGTACGCTCTATGCGGCGACGGACCACGCGTTGTGGACCGCGCTCATCGAAAAGGCTTATGCCGCATGGCGAGGCGGCGACTACGAAATGATCCGCGGCGGTAGCCCGGTCGTGGCGATGACCGAGTTGCTGCCGCCGTACGAAGCGGACGGTTCGACCTCCATCCATCAGCCGGTCCGCAATGTCAATCTGACGACGTTCCTGCACCCGATGCGGTTCGGCGTCGACACCCTGCACGAACTGATCACCGAGCGGCTGGGCCCGAATGCCGACCCGCAATTCGCGCGACGACTCGGCGAGCTCGAACCGCAGTGGCACAACACCGTTTCCGCCTCGGCGGGCGCCCGCGCGGCCGCGGAGTTCGATGAATTCCTGAACGGTCGTCTGGCCGACGACGAACGGGAGCGTTGGTCCGCCGAAAAGAATGCCGTCCTGGAATATCTGAATCGCGCCTACGATCCCGATGGATCATTCACCAGCGAGGCCGCCGCACGACATGTCACAGGCTTCATCAGGTTCATCCGGGAACGTGGCGATACGGTCGTTCTGGTCACCCACGAGTTCGGCGAGGATTCGGAGAACATCACCAAATATCCGGGGCTGGCGGGCGGCCATTCGTATTCGGTGGTCGATGTGCGATCCGGCGACAACGGCCGAACCACGCTGCACCTGCAAAACCCTTGGAAAAGCAATCCGGACGTACCGCGGACCATCGACGGCGTCGGCTACGGTCCGGACAGCACGCTCAGCGTCGACATCGGACACCTGAACAAATTCAAGAGCATCGAAATCCGCGGCACCGGTACGCGTTTCGCCATCGGCGATACCGATCCGGCGCACACCGGCGAATGGAACCTCACCAGAGGCGAACCACCGACCACGCACACATCGGACGAGCCGACGAGCACCGGCCCCATGATCACCGGCCCGCCGGAGACGCGCAACGACAGTGCCGATGCCCCGGCGCACGATGCCGAATCGGCCGCAGACTACGGCGAGCACACCACGTCCCGGGACGGCGAAACACAACCGCGGCAGTCCGACTCGGACAGCTCCCGCAACCGTTCGTGGTTCTACGGCAGCCTGTTCCCGAACGCACGACCGGCCGTGCCGCCGACCCGGCACGGGTCGGACGCGGCGCTCGAGCAGGCCGTCCGCGATTTCCCGGACATGTTCGACGAGCCACGCACACTGGATCAGCTGTACACCACGGTGGTGCCGGAGCGGCCGGAGCTGTCGTTCGACGACCTGATGGCGTTGCGGGAGCAGTCCTATCAGCGCAACGGGGTACACCCGCCGACGCTGTCGCGGGAAAATCTCGATGCCTTCCTGCGTGATATCTGGGGCTACCGCCAGATGGCGCGTTCCGCAGACGACATCTACAACTTGTACGCCGAGCGGGGAGCCGCGGACCCCGCCCCGGACCCGGACGACTACTGGGACGAGCTGGTGCAGATCCTGGCCGACCGCGAGCCCGGACTCGCCCAGCGGGCGATTCTGCAGGACGTTGGCGTTCTGACGCTGGACAATGCCGACCACTGGGCGTTCGAAGGCATTTCATTCGTGCAGTACGTCCGGATGGGCTCCGACGGTCCGATTCAGCCGAGCCCCGAGGACATCTCATTCAAGATCTACGTCAATGCGGTCGGCTCCGCACTTCCCACGGTGATGGCCCGGGCCGTCCACGAGGTCATCGACGACCCCGACAGCTTCCCCGGGGTGTTCGTCGCGAAGGCGGCCGGCCCGCTGGAGCAGCGGGCCGACGGCATCGTGATGTACATGCGCGATCAGCCCACGGCGGATCGGGTGACCGCATGGCTGCGATCGGCGCAGCACAGTCATCCGGAGCTGTTCCTCTGGGACGTGCCGCCCGGTACCGAACAGGTGCTGGCCGGTGTGGGCATGGGCGTCGAACCGGCGCGGGACAGCTTCGGCGGGAGCCGGGCCACCGCGATCGGCACGGCACTGGACCTGCACCGCGACGGCAGCTACGACGAATTCCACGCCGAAGTGCTGAATCAGTTCCGCATCAACGGCATCGACCCCGACCGGGTGCATCTGAACCGGAGCACGACCCCGGCGGCAGAGATATCGGACGACGGCTCCCGGCCACATCCCGAGACCGCCGATTCGCCGCGCGCCGGACCCGCCACCCACGACATCCGGCCCCGCGTCGGCGCCGCCGCCACCGAGCCCGCACCGGCCACCACAGCAGCCCCCGACACCGGGCCTGTCATTGTCGCCGAGCTTGAAACCACGGCCCCGCAACAGCATTCGACGTCGGCCGCACGCGGCGAGGCGAGCACGCCCACATCGGACGCGTATCGCCTGCTCATTCCGGAGCATTGGGCGCCGGTGCACGAGAGCAGGGATCCGCTGTTCTCGACCCTGGCCGTGATCCTGAATCGGCGCGATGCCGCGGCCGTCCGCGGGACCATCGGCGAATACCTGGCCTACCAGGTGGAGATCGATCACGAGAAGCGCAGGGCGACCGACGACCAGCGGAATCAGGGAAATCTAGATGATGCGGCCTGGCAGCGGGAACAGCAGCGGCGGGAGAATTTCGACCAGTGGCTGCCCGAGCGCAAGCAGCTCATGCTCACGAATCGGGCGGGCCACCGGGCCTTGGAGCCCCAGGTCGTGCGGGCACAGCTGTACCTTGCGGCCGACGCATTCGACATGAACATAGCCATCGTGGAACCGGACGGCGAGCTGGTGGAGGCCGACGGCGGCTGGCCACATCAACCGTTCGTATTCATCCGTCGAACCCCCGACGGCCGCTACGAGATCGGCATCACCCCGGAGGGCAATCTCTTCGCGGCGACCGACAACCCGCGCCAACCCGCTCAGCTCAGCTCCCCGGGCGAGGCGATACCGCGGCCGCAGATTCCGCCGCCGTTCGACCGGGTACTGGCCTCCCCGCAGATCCTGCTGCTCGACGGGGCTCCGCTGGAGGACCTGTACGTCATCGAAAACCGGCCGATCGCAACCAAATCCAGCATTCCGGCGATCCCCGGCGCCAAGTCCCTGAACCCCGCCGAACACCTGCACTACCACACCCCGGTCCGGCATATGAGCCCCGCGGAGCTCGAGGCGCACCGGCTGTTCGTCGGTCCGGACGGCAGACTGTACCGCGCCCGCGACGGCCTCCCCTTCGACACCAGCTCGGCCGTGAACGCCCGCCAGGACGAGCCGGGCCGGGCGATCTTCGTGATGGACGAATTCGGCAACCTGTACGCGAGCGATCAGGAACTCGGCGTCCAGCACCACTCCTCGTTCCTGGGCGGGCGCACCGTCACGGGCGCGGGCGAGATCGAGGTACGCGAAGGCTGGCTGATCACCATGACCGACCGCAGCGGGCACTACCTGCCACATGCCCGGATCAACGACTTCGCACTGGACTGGCTACGCAGGCAGGGCCTGGTACTCGGCCCCTACTTCCAACAGCTGGACTACCTGAACGAGCCACGCGAGCGGTTCGACCAGCTGGGCCTCCAGCGCACCGACATCACCCACCAGCAGATCCTGCTGGACGCCGCGCACCGGGCCCTGATCCGCACGGAACTCGCACACATCCCACCGGGCGCGACGGCCCCGCAGGACCCCGACGTCCAACGCATCCTGCGGACCGAGCGCCTGAACCTGGCCGAGCGACAGGACGACCTGGACCACCGGCTCGGCGAAATCGACGCGGACTATCTCAGGCCGGTGACGACGGACCAGACCTTCGCACGGCCGTCCCCGCGCGACCCCTACGACCGCATCACCCCACCCCACCCGGACGCACTCCGCGCCGAGGCCACCGCCCACGAGCGCGCGACCTGGTGGCACGACCACGGCCGGGACTGGTGGAACACTCTGTCATTCGAAGACCTCTCACCGGGCTTCCAAACCCAACTGCTCTACGGCCACGCCCCCCTGCGTAACGGCGAGGGCATCCCCGCCCCGGTCCGAGACGTCCTGAACCGCAAGCTGATCCAACTCGAGATCGCGCGCCTCGACGCACTGGCCGACGCTGCCGACCTGCCACCCGGCATCCGTCGTCAACGACAGAACCTGAAGAACACCCTCGCCGATCTCTACACCGCGCGGCTCGAAGTCACCGTCGGCACCGGCGCCACCGCACCCTCGATCCACCTGCTGGCATTCGATCAGGACACCACCGGCCGACAGCTCACCGCTACCATCGCCATCGGCCCGGTCGATACCGCCACCGCGGTGCACTGGTACGCCCATCCGGACACCGGATCAACCGATGACATGATCATTCAAGCGGCACAACAGTATTCGCAAAACGCCGCCGCCCAGCCGGATCGGGCGACGATCGTGTGGACCGGTCACATCGCCACTTCCGGGGCCCACACCCCAGCGCAGTTGTTCCAGCCGCGCACCGGCACACGACATGCCGGCGCAGAATCCTTCTCGCGGTTGGTATCCGGTCTCCGCCGACGCCACCAACTCGGCGCGGCCCTCGCCGCATTCACCGCCGCCCACCGCGCCGACACCGATAACGGCGCACTGCGACAGATCCACCTCCACACCACCAGGGCAGCAGCGAAAGCCGCCGCGCCACAACTCGATACGACCCTGGTCACGATCCACCACACCGACCGCGCCGGCACCGCCCCGGCGGCACACGACGGCTCCTGGCCGCATCCGAGCGCCACCGGCCGCACCCCGACCGCGCCCCGCGGCGAGAACGCACCACCTCAGCCGCTGTCGACACCGGCCGAGACATTCGGACGATCGACGCTCACCCCATCGAGTCAGGACACACCGGCCGACGCGAGCACCCGGTCCGACGGGACGCGCGCCGCGACATCCGACGGCAGCGCACCACGCCCCAGCGAACTACACATCGGTGTCACCCCCGCACCCGGCCGGTCCGGGCCGCGGAACGCACCCGACCGCGCACCACGCAACGATTTGCCGGCCGGTCTCACCTCGGACGAGGCGAACGACGTGGTCGTCCTCGACGCGGAGTCCGCACCGCACCAGCCGATCTCGGATATCCCCGCCGAGGGCACGAGCCGCTCCGCGGCCGAAACCATACCGGCAGCGGCCGTATCCGAGACCGCGTCCGCGCATCCCTACGCGCGGTCCCTGAGCGCGGCGCTGTCCGGCGACTCACCGATCGACTTCGCCCGGGTGCTGACCATCCTGACCCATGCGAACACCCAGCGAGACGCGCGGCCGCTGGACAGCACGTTCCGCGACACATCGGGACGCTCGATGAAAGATGTTGTCCGCGAAGCGGTTCAACAGGGGCGCCTGTCCGAGGCGCAGGAACGCCGGATGGCCCGCCTGATGGGCTGGCAACCCCGCAAGGACCTACCCGCCGGAATCACACCACCCCGCACGGCAACCCGGCCGGGCCAGTCACCCGCAGACCTGCCACAGGTCGTCGAATACGTGAAATCGCTTCTGGCGGAGAGCGATATCGACAACGCGCTGACCTTCGTCGAACACCTCGACCGCAACCCGCGCCGGCTGTGGGCGATCCAGGACGCCTACCGAGCCCGGACCAGCGGCCGCGACCTGGCCGCGGATCTGCGCAGCGCCCTGCCCGAGGACAAGGACTACCTCGACCACATCTTCGCCGAATCACCGCAACGCGATGCGGCCTGGGCCGACGACGACGAGCGGGTACCAGTGGAGTGGGATACCGCCCGGCAATGGTTCGAACACATCGACACCATGTCCTTCGAACACTGGTCCGGCGACCACCCGATGCCACACGGCTACCTCGACACCGGCTGCGTCCAGCTGGCGCATCACGTTGCGCTGGAACTGATCTCACTCGGCACCCAGCCACGCAAGATCCTCGTCAACGGCGAAGACCTGCACATCAACCAAACCCTGCCCGACGGCTCGGCCAAAACACTCAACTGGCTACACCACGTCGCCAACCTCGTCTACACCCGCGACCCCGACGGGCACGCCGAATGGATGGTCTGGGATCCCGCCCTCGCCCGCGAACCGATGACCACCCGCGACTGGCTCACCAGAATCCACCTCGACCCAGACCGGGCAACCCACCTCGAAGGCCCCACCCAGCAGATCATCGACACCTTCGCCGCACGCCGCGCAGCGGACGAAGCCGAGGACAGCGCGTGGCTACGCTGGACGAACCAGGGGTATCTGCGCGATCAGACCGTGGTCGTCACGGACGCGCACGCGATGGCCCTGGCCCCGGGACGTCTGCTGCCACCCCGCACCCCCGGCGATGTGCACCGTCCCGAAACGCTGCGGGACCTGGATCGAACACTCACCGACGGTGACACCGACACCCGCCTGCTGCAAAGCCTGAACATCATGGCCCGCCGCACCCTCGGCGGACAGATCCGCAACGCCATCCAGGACTACCTGCACACCCGCGAGACCGAGAACACCCCACCAGCCGAGAACGACATCCTCGCCATCCTGGATTCCCGATTGCGCGGCAACCCGGCACGGGTCGGCCTGCTCGACGACAACCCCGGACTCGCTCGATTCCTGCGCTCGCACCTGCCGACCCGCTTCCACGGTTTCATCGAGGGAAATCGGGATACGGACTCCGATCACGAATACGCCGCGCAACTCGCCACGGCCCTGTCCGGCACCGATCCGATCAATTTCCCCGCACTGCTGGACGCGCTGCGGCACGCGACCGTGCGGCGCGATCCCGCCTTCCTCGAGGGCGTCTACCGAGTGGACCACACAACGCCATTGGCCGCGGCGGCGCAACAAGCCAACGAGACGGGTCGGCTGTCCGACGCGCAGGCATCCCGGATAGCGCACCTGCTGGGCTGGGAACCCGAGACGATCCCCGCGTCCGCGCCACCATCCCCCGTACCCGCACACCTCGGCAACGCCCCGCAGGTGCGCGCCTACGCCGATGCCGTGCGGGACCTGATCGACTCCGGACAGCCCCACGCCGCACTCGTACTGATCACTCGGCTGGATCGCGATCTGCGCACAGTGCGGCCCGTCGAAGCCGCCTACCGCTCCGCCTCCCAAGGCCGAGACCTGCTCACGGACCTGCGCACCGCACTCCCCGGCGAACAGAACTACATCGACCACGTCTTCGCCCGGCCGCCGCCCGCGACCCGGGATGCCGACCCGACTCCGGTCCTGGAAGACACTGCGGCGGACTGGATCCGGGCGCTCGACTCGCTTCCCTTCAGCACCGGCCTCGGATCCCCCGAACGCGCCCGGCTGACCGCGGTGGCCCTGACACACCTGGGCACCCACCCCCGCAAACTCGTCATCACCGCCGAGGGTATGCGGGCTCCCACCACACGACCGGCCTCCTCGGGCCGCAACGCATCCACTCAGCGATACGTGCCCATCGACCAGTACGTCGGCAACCTCGTGTACACCGTCGAGGGCGAGATCGCCGCCTGGCAGGTCTTCGACCCCGCGCTGAGCAGCACCCCGATGCTGCTCCAGGAGGTCCTGAGCCACCTGCGAGCGCCCCGAGACGCCCTGGCCCACGAATTCACCGGCGCCGAAACCCGCGAGGAACTCGACCGGGCGTTCATCCCCACCCAGGAATCGACCGAGAACCTCTCCCTGGCAGACGATCTCGGGCCGGTGACCGATCATCCCTATGCGCACCGGCTGGGCGTACTCCTGGACAGCCGTGGCCCGGTCGACTTCGCCCGGGTGCTGACCGTCCTGCGTCACGCCGACGCCCAGCGCGAGGCACAGTCGCTGGCACAGGCGTTCCAGGCCGAGCACGGCCGGACTCTGCAACAGGCCCTCGAACGGGCGGTACTGGACCAGCGTCTGTCCGAGACCCAGCTGCGCCGTGTGGCCACGCTGCTGCAGGAACCCCCAGTGCAGGAACCGATCCCGGCGCGCATCGCGGTGCGGGCGGGACAGACGCCCGCGGATCTGCCCGAGGTGCGGGATTACGCGGAGGCGATTCGCCACGCGTCCACCGATACCCAGCTGGCGATGGTGGCTCGGCTGAATCGCGATCCGCGCATGCTGTGGGCGGTCCGGGATGCGTACACGACGCAAACCGGCGGTCGCGACCTGCTCGCGGATCTATCGACATCGGTTCCGGCCGAACGGGATTACCTCGACCACATCTTCGCCGAGTCCGATGCCGCGCCCCGGGGCACGAACCGCACGCCGGAGCCGGTCGAATGGCACACGGCGACACAATGGTTCGACAACCTCGCGCACATGACGTTCGAGTACTCCACCGGGACACACGCCCTCGCCCACGAATACATCGACGACGGCTGCTTCGAACGGTCGCACCATGTCGCGCTGGCACTGCTTCAGCTGGGCACCCAGCCGCGCAAGATTCTCGTGAACGGCCAGGGCCTGGGTATCTCGCAGAAGCGGCCGGACGGCTCGGTCGCCAGGCTGGACTGGGAGCATCACGTCGCCAACCTGGTGTACACCCGGGACGCGGGCGGCCGCGCCGACTGGATGGTGTGGGAGCCGTCCATCGCCGACACACCGGTGAGCGTGCGGCACTGGCTGGCCTCGATCCACATCGACTCGGACACAGCGGAATTCGTCGAAGGACCGATGCACGAGGTGATCGATACCCTCGCGGACCCCGGCAGGCGACGGACGAACAACGGTTTCCTGAGCGACCCGACCGTGGTGATCACCGACGCGCACGCGACCTCGATGCTCCCGGGACATCTGCTGCCATCCCTGCCCGGCCGGGATACCAGCAGCTGGGGATCGCTGCGGGAAATGCACCGGGAATGGGTGAAACTGGACGGTGACAGTCGTCTGGTGGAACATCGGCGAACGATCGACCGCCGCAAGTTCGGCGCGGAGATCCTCGAGGCTCTGCGCACATACACCGAAGGCGTGGATCCCTCGGAGATCTCCGAGGGCGAGCTCCTGGACCTGTTCCTGTCGTTCCTGAAGAACAACCCGCTGAGAGCGGAATTGCTGAAGGACAACCCCGCGCTCGACGTCTTCCTCCAACGGCAGATACCCACGATGTACCACGCCGTTATCGCGGGAACCGGTACCTCGCAAGCGGGTTGGCACAATGCGGAGCGCATCGCCGAGCTCGCCACGAACCGCGTCGGCCACACACCCCTGAACCTCGACACCCTCTTCGTCACCGGACACCACAGCGACCCTGCCGGTACCGGCAGCACGCCGCAGGCCAAGGCCACCGTCGACGGAACGCCCGCACAGACCGGCGAATCCGCAACGGCCGCAACGAGTATCGATGCGTCCGCGCACGAGGTCGCCGATATCTCGAGCCCCCACCTCGAATCGGAATCGACTACGCCCCGCAACAACTGCGTGTCGCTGAGCATCGATGAGCTGCTGGTACGGACGAACAGCCCCGTGGTGCGCCCGCTGCAACCCCGGGCGGGCCCGGCCGGGGTATCGCGCGGCGATCTGGAGTTCGCCGCGGGCGCGCGGCTGACATCGTTCCGGAACCACGAGGCGATCGCCGAGGAACTGCGCAACGCGCAGGCCGCCACGCAGTTCGAGCCCGCGGACGGGGACACCTACCCCGGCCAGCACTTGCAACAGCAGTTCGGCGTCGAACTCGGCGGCGAAACCCACATCACGCGAACACGTTTGGATCGAAGCGACCCGGGACCACAGCGACTACGCCCGGACCAGTATCTACAGGCGCTCACCCTCGCCGAGCGCGAACGACTCCTCCCCCTGCCCGGCGTCTCGATCCGGATCCCCCGCCCCGCCGGCAACGCCGACGTCCTCACTCTCGTCGACCACAACGGTCGGCCCGAACAACTGCCCGCAGCCGGCACGAAGGTACCGGCACAGCTCATCGAGCAAACCGGCCGGCCCGCATACTTCGAGATCACCGAGCCCAACGGACAAATCCGCTACGTCCTGCGAGATCTGGTGCAGGACTTCATCTTCGAAACCGCACCCAACCGCACAGATATCGGCACGGTCAGCTGGAACGTCACGGGCGGAGAAATCCGATTCCTCGCGGTGAACACCCGCAACGAGTGGCTCACGGCGAAGATGCCATACAACGCCGTCCTCGTCGCCCAGCACGGCAACGGAGGCTGGCAATGGGTCAAATACCCCGGCCGCGCAGAATGGATCCGCGTCGACAACTCCCGCGGCGCCCTGCCCGCACTACCCGAGATACGTGGACGGCACAACGACCCGTTGTTCGGAGCGGACGGCCTACCCAAACCCGAAGAGACACGCCAAGGTTCGGCCGGGGATTGCGCCCTGCTCGCCGACCTGAAATCACTCGCCGAACACGATCCGCATTCGATCGTGGACATGCTGCACGACCACGGCGACGGCACCGTCAGCGTCCGCTTCCTGGTCGAGCTACCCGACGGCGCCACCGCGCTGGAATGGGTACGAACCGAGAAGACGATCTACGTCGTCCCGGGCGCCGACACCGGCTACTACATCCGTCACCAGCCCGGAGAACCCTTGTGGGCCACCATGATCGAGAAGGCCTACGCGCTTCGGTTCGGCGACGGCGATGGATACCACGCCATCGAAGGAACCCCGCTCACCACCGCCGCCGCACGTCTGGGCAAAGGCTTCCACCGAGCCGAGCGCGACTGGTTCGCACAACCCGTCACCCGGATCAGAAACTTCGACATCGCCCACCCGTTCCGATTCGACATCGACACCCTGCACCAACTGGTCGCGGACCACATGGGACGCAGCCGAGTGCGCTCCGACATCTCGAACGATCAGATGCCCACCGCCGACATCGAATTCTCCCGCCAACTCGCCGACACCTTCCACGATTGGCAGACCCGGCACCTGGCCCTGCACAACTCCACGCGAGCACGCCTCGCGGCCCGCTACAGGAACGACCCGGCCGGATTCAGCACCGCATGGAGCGAATACCTGCGCACCGGCGACCTCCGGTCGCCGAGCGGTTTCCGCAACTACCTGAACCAGCGCTTCCCCCAGCAGTGGGAACTCGAAAAGCAGGCTCTCACAGACTATTTCAGCGAAACGTACGGTGGGATGCCCCAGGATCGACTGCTCTCGAACAGGTCCTCGACCGCGACCCGGTCGATCGGCCGTCAGATCGAATGGGCACTGCGCCGCGGCACCACCGTAACGGTCGGAACCCACTCGTTCGGCGGTGGCGTACCGGGACTGTCCGCGAATCACGCTTACACGGTCCTGGCGATCGAACACGACGACAACGGCACCCCGGTGCGCGTTCTCCTGGAGGACCCGTACGGCGACCACGCCAATTACCCGATACCGCTCGACGGCATCGAATACCGGCTCGACCCCCGGGGCAACGACCACATCGGCGAATCGAACCAGCATCGCCAGGCACTCGACGGCGTCGAATACGGCACCTACTCCGGCGGCACCCGATACCGCCGCGAGGCCGACGGCACCGAATACGGCACCGAACCCGACGGCACCCGATACCGCCGCGACCCCGACAACACCGAATACGGCCTCACCCCCGACGGCGCCCGCTACCACGAAACCCCCGACGGCACAATCCAATACACCTTCACCTCCGGTGGCAGACGCCGCACGACCCCGGACGGCACCGTGTACTGGACCGCTCCCGACGGGCTCGCGGAATACAAGCCGGCGGGCGCCTCCGACTGGATCCCGGACCCCGATCGCATCGACCCGCCCGACACCACCATCCCCCGCCGAGGCGGCATCCTCGCGGTCGATCTCACCCACCTACCCAAATTCAACGCGATCGGCATGAGCGGCCCCGGAGCCTACGGCCTCGCAGCACCCCGGCCCACCAACGACCGGCCACTCGACGGCGACGAAGACAACGTGCTGCACAACCTGTTCGACGAACCCGAAGAGGACACCCGAGCACCTGACGACCAGGCTGACCTCACCCCGGACACCCCGCATACGCCGGGTACGCCGGAAGATCCGGAAACGACACAGGCGTAGCAGCCGGAGTCCTCGACCGCCGCGATCCAGCGGGCGCGGATCCCCGGCACCACGGCCCCACACCGGCCCCGACCACGCCGGACCAGCAGCGTCGGACCACACCCGAGCAGCAACGCCCGGTCATGCCCGCGCACTGGGAGCCCGTGCACGACACGCACGACCCGCTGCTCACCACCCTCGCCCGAATCTGGCACCTGACCGACGCGGCGCGCATCCCCGCACGCATCAGGGGATTCCTCGACGAGCGTGAGCGGTCCGAGAACATGCGGCGCCTCCGATCCGACTCCAACCGGCGAAACGGCCGAATCGATGACGCACAGTGGCAGCAGGACCAACAGCAGCGCGAGAAATTCGACCGATGGCTGACCACCGGGCGGCAGCTGACGAATGATTCAGCCGCTCAACGGAACTCACCGGATCCCGAAGACATCGACGCCCTCCTGAGCCTGGCCGGTGAGACCTACCGCGGGAACGTGACCGCCGTACATCCGGACGGACGGATATCGGAAATCATCAGCTCCCCGTTCGGCGCGCTGTCTCGGGACCGGATCCCCGCGCCCCTGGATCGAGTGCTGGCCTCATCGCGGACCCCGCTGCTCGGCGGCGCGGCACTGCGCAAGACGTACATCGGCGAGGATCTGCCGATCACCGCCCCAGGATCCGCGAAATGAAGCCGTGCCGCACAGGTGTCGCACAGGTATTCCACATAATTCGTCTGGAGTCGCGAATTCCGTTCGCGACCATTAATTTTGGTGATGCGTCGCAGTGCTCGCCGCGGCGCGCCGGTCGTTTCGAAAGGCAGTCAGGAGATCCCATGGCGTCGTCCGATTCCTCGGAGCCGCTGGAAGTCGATATCGACGATCTGAGTACGGCGGGAAAGAATTTCGAGAATCTGTCGAACAACGTGTCGAAGATCCTGTCGAATCTGAGCGCCAGCATCAACGGCCTTGGTGAGCCGTGGGGCAATGACAGCATCGGTAAGGAATTCTCCGAGGGCGCGTCCGGATATATCGCAGCCCGGGATTCGCTGCTCGGGGCCACCGGCGCGCTGGCGTCGTTCAAGTCCATCTTCACCACTTACGGGTCCGAAATCGTCGACGCGGCCGCGGCATTCCAGAACGGTGAGGACGCCTACGGCGAGGAATTCATCGAGGCCATCGGCGGCGACTCCAGCTCCTCGGGCTCGGGCTCCGGTTCGTCGAGCTCGACTTCCACCTCGACCTCCTACGTATATACCTATACCTCCGCCTCGGTGGAGTACGCCGATACCTCCAACCCGGCGACCTCCGCCTCGACGTCCTCGGACTCCTCCGGTGCATCCGGTTCCGCGAGCGGCAGTACCGGCACCAGCGGCGGCAGCACCGGCAGCAGCTCAGGCGGCGACGGGAGCAGCTCGGGCAGTGACGGCAGCAACAGCAGCACCGGGGGCGACACGAGCAGCGGAACCTCGGGCGACGGGACCTCCGGCAGCGTAATGTCCAGCGGCGGAGGGACTTCCAACGGCGGCGGAACTTCCAGCGGCGGAACCACCGGGAGAACCACGAGCGGCGGGACAACCGGCGGAACCACAAGCGGCGGGACAACCGGCGGAACCACAAGCGGCGGAACCACAAGCGGCCGAACCACCGGCGGCGGAACCACCGGCGGAACCACAAGCGGCGGAACCACCGGCGGGACCACGAGCGGCGCGACAACCGGCGGAACCACAAGCGGCGGAACCACCGGCGGGTCCACCGGAAGCGGAACTACCGGCGACGGAACGACGAGCGGCACCACCGGAAGCGGAACTTCCAGCGACGGAACAACAAGCGGCACCACCGGAAGCGGGACCTCCAGCGAAGGAACCAACAGCAGTTCCGGCGACTCCGGTTCCGGCAACGACAGCTCCGGCAGCGACTCCTCCAGCGCGACCGGCTCGACGGACTCCAGCAGCGCGACCGGCTCGACCTATTCCACCAGCTCCAGCGGCGCGAGCGGCACGGACTCCGGCACCGACTCGTCGTCGGGCAACTCCGGAACGGATTCCTCGAGCGGCCCGTCCGGTCTCACCGGCCCGTGGTCCGGGGCCACCGGCCCGTTCTCCCCCTTGGCGGCCTCCGGCTCGATGGGATCCGAAAGCCCCGGTGGCACAGCGGGATCCGGGTCGCCGCTCGGATCCCGGGCGGCCGGGATGGGACCGGCCGGTGGCGCGTCCAAGGGTGCGTTCCAGGGCGACAAGCTCGGGCAGTCGACCGATCCGTCCACGTCGCGGTCGCGCGCGACCGCCTCGCAGCAGGGGGGCTACGAACCGGGGATGCACGGTGCCGCGGGCGCACGCGGGGCCGGGGCCTCGGGATCCGACCGCAAGAAACGCCGCCCGGCCCGGAGTGCGGCATCCGCCTCGGGTTCGGCCGACGAGCAGGCCGATCCATGGGCACAGTTGGCGGGGATGCCGGAGACCGATTCGCAGGATTCGCAGCGTGACGAGGATCAGAAGTGAATCCCGAACCTCTGGAACAGGATTCGCTCGACGACGAGTGGTACGAAACGCTACTCGAAATGTTCTGCGCCTCCGCGCGTTACGCCCCGGACCTGACCTCCCAGGACGTGGTCGGGCACGCCGCCGACGATCTGATCGACCGGATCAGCTACGAGCCCACCGTGGCGGAATTCCATCCGGCATTCGTCCGGGCGGTAGCCGCCGAGACGCTGCCGCCCGGTGCACTGGCCGCAGCGGAAATTCATTCAGAGGCAACGATTCTGTCATTCCTGGGACGTTTGCTGGAGGAGCTGGAACGACGATTGCCATGGCCGGAACCGACGCTGGTCCCGGTCGACGCCGAGGAATGGCCATCGCTCGGCTCCGGCCTGCCGATCGCCTGGCTGGAACTTCCGCTGCCGCTGGTGGAACAGGCGGTGCGGGCATCGTTCGATCCGGACAGCTCCGATCCGGAGGACGCCGGGATGCCGCTG
This sequence comes from Nocardia miyunensis NBRC 108239, assembly GCF_001613065.1. GTDB lineage: Bacteria > Actinomycetota > Actinomycetes > Mycobacteriales > Mycobacteriaceae > Nocardia > Nocardia miyunensis. Next base: position 2,417 of record NZ_BDBQ01000024.1, on the reverse strand, counting down.
CTGGTACTGCGGCTGCGCAGCCGTCAGCTGGTTGCCGTACTGGGCGAACAGAGTTCGGAACCGAGCCGCTTCCTGGTCCTGCTGCCCGATGCCGAAGGACAGCAGGACGCGGCCGAGGTGATCGAGTACCTGATCGATCACACGAATCTGCCGCTGCGGACCGAGGGCATCGAGCAATCCATGACGACGCTGTCGGGCCTGTGATGGCGAGCACACGACTCGAGCGGAATCACATGCACGACAACGGGATTACTGTCATAGCAAGTGCTATGGCGACTCGCCTTGGTGCGCCGTATCGTTGCTGCGGCCATCCGCTCATAAATGTTGTGAGGCATCATGTCCCAGCCAAATGATCGGTTGACCACCGACGCGGCCCAGTTCCTCGACTCCTTCCGCAGCGCCATGGAGCAGGCGAACGCCACGCGTCGGCAGCGTGATGCCCTGACCGGTTCGGCCAGCGTGGAGCGTGGGCGAATCACCGTGGTGGTGAACGCTTCCGGTTCCATCATCAAGACCAGCTTCACCGAGGACGTCGGCGATCTCACCTACAGCCAGATCGCCCGCGCCACCCTGCAGGCGGCGCAGCAGGCGGCGGAGGATGTGAAACGCAAGACCGAGGAGCTGCTCGCCCCGATGCGCGCGACGCGAGCCGCGATGCCGCAGCTGTCGGATCTGATCGAGGGCCTGCCTCGGTTGCAGGACGAGGTGACACCCCCGCCCGCGGCTCCGCTGACGCCACCGAGCGAGCGCCGAATCGCCCCGGCGGCAACCGAATTCGAGGACGCGGTCGAGTATCGATCGGGCTCGAAGAGCAGATTCGACCGCTGAGAGGAATGCCGCGGATGAGCGATGAGAGCACCGACCGGAGCCTCGAGCAGTTCCGGTCCGATCTGAGTGAGATCACCCGACTCCAGCAGGAGCGCACCCTGTTGACCGGCGCCGGCACCGCCGAACGTCGCCGAGTCACCGTGACGGTGAACGCCGATGGAATAGCGATCGACATCAAATTCTCTTCCGACATAAGCGATCTCGACTACGACGAGATCTCCGCCGCGATCACCCAGGCGTCGCTTCAGGCGGTGACCGACGTGGCAAAGCAGACCAATGCACTGTTCGCTCCGATCTCCATCGATCCGGGCGACCGCGCCAGGTCGAACGAGACCGCGCAGGCCTTCGCGGAGCTGCGAGAGCAGTTGGATTGAACCCGAATCGCGAACCGCACGTGGGAGTTTGACCGTGGCAACAGATTCGAGCACCGCCGACGACACCGGCTGGTCGAACCTGAGTACCTCGGCGAGCGATGGCCAGCTGATGCTGGAGTCCGGAATCGCCGAGAAGTGCGCCCAGCATGTCGAGACCATGCTGAACGCGGTTGTCGGCGTGATCAATTGGATCGGGTCCAACTACAAGCAGGCGAGCCCGGCCATCGCCGAGACGTCGTCCGGCGAGCAGCTCGCGGAGGTATTCCGAGAGAAGTTCCAGGACGAGCTGAAGAGCGTGCTGGAGCAGCATCGCAGCGTCCTGACCGATATGGGCAACACGTTCGTGTCCGCCGGCAAGCAGTACGCGAGCTCCGAGGGCGAATCGACCGAGAGCTTCGAGGACATCTCGTTCGACGGCTCGGGCGCGACATCGCCGAGCGGTTCGGCGGAATCACAGACGATACCCAGCAGTTCGACCACCACGTCCTCCTCGGGCACGAAGGAATCGCTGTCCATCACCCCGGAGCAGGGCAGCAGTTTCAGCTGGCAGCAGCTGTATTCCATCGGCCAGAGCATCAAGCCGCAGGACGTGGCCGATGCCGGGGGCGTATGGTATTGGCTCGCAAAGGATCTCGCCGGCGACTTCAGCACGCTCGAGAGCAGCATCGAGTCGGCGGAGAACGACTGGACCGGATCCGGCGCGTCGGCGGCGGTCAGCGCGACGAAGAAGTACGTCCAGGCGGCCGATCTGCTGACCACCGACATGAACAAGATCGGTGATGTTCTGGTCTCCGCGTCGCACTGGTTGCAGCAGACCAAGAACAGCATGCCGACCACGGCCAACCCGCCGACCACCAGCGGCTCCGGATACAGCACCTCGGCCTCGGACATCGCCGCGGAGACCGAGCCGTATCAGAACGCATTCACCCAGCACTACACGGACTCCTTCTCCTCCACCAGCGACAACATTCTGGTACTGCCCGAACCGAGTCAGACCAGCGATTCGTCCAACGGTTCGTCGGGTAGCTCCGGCAGCAGCGGTTCGGGCAGCGATGGCAGCAGCGGCGATTCCAGTAGCGGACCCAGCGGTTCGCGCGGCTCGAGTAGCGACAGCAGCAGTTCCAGCAGCACGGGAGCCAGCGGCAGCACCGGCCCCAGCAGCAGCTCTGCCAACGGTTCCACCAGCGGCAGCAGCGGATCGACCACCGGCAGCAG